>CAZEXL010000007.1:34424-67305 GCA_964516925.1 uncultured Lachnospiraceae bacterium
ATCTCGCGGAAGCGTTACCTTATTGGGTTTTGCTTGGCAATAGTACGCTTGATTGGCACTTTCTTTTCTTCCGTGAAGAAGGTAAGAAAAACGCGCTTTTAAGGTAATTGCCCTTAAAAGCGCGCCAAGTCGTTGCGTTTTACCGCAACTAATATGGGGGGGGAAAACTAATTAATCGTTAGCCAAAAGCAACGCACCGATCTGCGTAACGATTTCTTTTGCCGTATCGGCGTCAACCTTTACCTTAAGCTTTTTGTTCTTCTTTTCGGTAAGCTGCAAACCCATACTTGCATACACCGACAACCCGTACCCGCACGAATTACCGCACACAACAAGCGTAAGCGCAGTATTCTTCTTAAACAATAAAACCAATCCGATTATCGCAAGAACTGCTCCGATAACTATAAATACAACCATAGGCGCGGCAGCACCGATACCTATGCAACCAAGCGCGATAATCAATAAAATAATAGCTATCACTTTAAAATTTTGAATGCCCGCAGATACCGATATGTTGGACACGTTGTCGCGACGAATTTCGTTTCGGACTATTTTGTTACCATTAGAATAATGATAATTGCTTAATGCAATAACTCTTTTGTCGGTAACGAGCAATTCGTGTACCGAGCCCACGCTGCCCTTCGTTTTTGCATACGTCCATGACTTAATCATTTTTTCATTTTCAGCCAAACCGTATACGGATTGATCAACTTCACTCACTTTTACGTACCTCCTAGTGAACTTATTGCGAAGATTGTAGCATAATTTAACTATAATGTCAACTAAATTCTGATATATATGTAGTTAAATTTTATAGTATAATGAAAAAAATCGGAGTTTCGATATTAAAAATCACCATGAACGTTATAAAAAGACTAAATGAATTAAGGCTAGAACGAAATTTAAGCGTATACCGTCTGTCGGAATTGTCCGGCATAAATCAATCTACGCTTGCAAACACCTTTTCCAGAGGCACGACGCCCTCTATTCAAACGTTGGAAAAACTTTGTGAAACTATGGGAATAACGCTTTCTCAATTTTTTGAAGAGGACGACGAGCAAATGTTGCTTACTAAAAGCGAAAGAGAACTGATGCTTAACTACCGCAAACTACCCGCCGAAGTTAAAGAAGCAATCGCGCAAATGATAAAATCGGTAAGCGAAATACGCTAGAAAAAAACGGACAATTTTAGGATTGTCCGTTTTTGTTAATTGAATAATCGCAACGCTAAAAGCTAGGCGTGTATGTGTCGGAAGCCGAATCGCGATACTGCATAAAGCCCTTTAGCCCCAGCGACGCGGCTACGTCGACTACACTGTCGTATTCGAACGACGTTACAGTGCGGTTAAGCTCGCTTGCGCCGCGATTGAACTTAGGCGTGTACTGACTCATAATGCTTACGTATGCGCCGTGAAAATGCTCGGCAATATACCTTATTATATTTATACTGTCCTTGCGCTGTCCCGGCAAAACGAGGTGACGTACAACAACGCCTTTTTGAATAATTCCGTCCTTTATAACTACGTCGCCAACTTGATCTATCATTTTGGCGATTGTTTTTTTTGCCACCTCGGGATAGTCGGGCGCAAGCGAATATTTTGCCGCAAGCTCGGACGAAAAATACTTAAAGTCAGGCAAATACACGTCTACCAACCCGTTAAGTTCGCTTAAGTCCCCTTCGTAGCCACTGCTGTTGTACACGACCGGCACGGTAAGCCGAGGCTTTATTTTACGCAAAACGGAAGCCACGTAAGGCACGAGATGCGCCGCCGTAACCAAATTTACGTTATGAACGCCGCTTTTCGAAAGCTTTAAAATTTCGTCGGCAAGACGATCCTCGGAATAATACTCGCCCTTGCCTTCGTGACTTATCGAGCGGTTCTGACAAAAACAGCACCTTAAATTACAGCCCGAAAAGAACACCGCTCCGCTGCCCTTCGTTCCGCTGATTATAGGCTCCTCGTAATAATGAGTCATTATTTTGGCTACTTTAAGTCCGTTTACGCCGCAAAAGCCGCTCTTGCCTTGATCGATTACGCATTGCCTAGGACAATTACCACACCTTTTCATACTCTTATTGTATCATATTTTTACGGATAATTCAACTAAAGAAGACTAGATAACGCTTTATTACCTCGAAGTCTTGCTTTTTGACACAAAACGTGCTATAATGCAACTATGAGCATTTTGGAAATAAAAAACTTATCGCACGTGTACGACAGCAAAACACTTTTTTACAAAGCAAATCTAAGCGTTTCGGGCGGCGAACATTCGGGCATAGTCGGACTTAACGGCGCAGGCAAATCAACGTTTATAAAAATCTTGTCCGGCGAGGTCCTTCAAGACGAAGGCGAAGTAAAGTGGCTTAACGGACTTACTACGGGCTACCTCGATCAGCACGCCGACATCGATCGCTCGCTTACCGTTATGGAATATCTGCGAGCCGCATTTAGCGAAATGTACGTTTTGAACTATAAGATGGAAAGCATCTACGCGCAAATGGCAGAATCCGACCCCGACGAGCTGGACAAACTTATTACAAAAGCAAACAACATTCTCGATCGCCTCACCGACGCAGGCTTTTTCGAGCTTGACGCCACTATAAAAAAGGTCGCCTCCGGTCTAGGCGTTGCCGCGCTTGGCTACGACACTCCGATATCCAACCTTAGCGGCGGCGGCAGAGCAAAGCTTATGCTTGCAAAATTGTTGCTTACAAAACCGGACGTTATGCTATTGGACGAACCCACTAACTTTTTGGACGTAGAACATATTGCGTGGCTGGAGGAGTTTCTTAACGGCACGAAGTCTGCGTTTTTGGTTATATCGCACGACATGGACTTTTTGGACAAGGTGTGCAAAAACATTATTAATATCGAAAACGGCGAAATTAAAAAATACAGCGGCAACTATTCGCAATTCGTCGTGCAGCGCGAACAAAACGCCAAGCAGTACGAAGAAGCGTACGCTAGACAACAGCGCGAAATAGAAAAAATGACCGACTACATCGAACGCAACAAAGCCCGTGCCGCCACGGCGGGTATGGCAAACAGCCGCAAAAAAATGCTGGACAAAATAGAAATCATACGCAAACCGACCGTCGTTTACGACGCCGAGTTCAACTTTCCGTACGTAGACCTTAACACGAAGGAACTGCTTGTAGTCGATAAGCTGGAGGTAGGCTACGGCTCACCCATTTTGCCGCCTTTTTCGATAACGCTGGGCAGCGACACCAGACTTTGGCTTAGAGGTACCAACGGCATAGGCAAAACGACCATTATAAAAACGATACTTTATAAACTTGCAAAAATAAGCGGAAAGGTCAGATTTCATCCGGCGGTAAAAATCGCATACATCGAGCAAGACCTTACCTTTGAAAACAGCGAACTTCTGCCCGCCCAATACCTAAGCGACAAATTTCCGCGCCTTAATCAAAAAGACGTGCGCGCCTTGCTTGCCAAAGTGGGACTTAAAAACGAACTTGCGCTTAAGCCCATTCACACGCTTAGCGGCGGCGAGCAAGTCAGACTTAAACTTGCCGTGCTTATGAATCAACCGTCCAATCTTCTCGTATTGGACGAACCTACCAACCATTTGGACGTTCGAGCCAAAGCAAGCCTAAAAAAAGCTCTTAACGCATACAAGGGCGCAATATTGCTGGTAAGTCACGAAAAAGACTTTGCCGAAGGCGTATGCAACAAAGTCTTTGACGTTAAGTAATTGCCTAAAAAGAACGGCCGAGCTTAATTGCTCGACCGTTTTCGTTTTGTTATAAACTTATAAATACGCTACGTTGTCGCCGCTTATATATTCGGCTGAATTGCGTACGCCGCTTAAAGCTTGCTCTTTTATAGGTAATCCTTGCAAAAAGCCTTTTATAAGCGCGGCGTTGAATACGCTGCCTACTCCGCTTTTGTTTACGACTATTGCGCTGCCCGCATCCACGTGCCCGAATTCGTTGCCGTCGTTGTACCACACGCCGTCCTTCCCACAAGTTACGAACACGCTTTTTACGCCGGCGTTAAGTAAAATATCGGTTGCGGCGTGAAAGTTATTCTCGCTTACAAGCGAAAACCCTACCAGATTTTCAAGTTCCTCTTTGTTTGGCTTTATGGTATGAACGTACTTTAGCAAATTCTTTAGCTTAAGCGACGATTTTACCGATACCGTATCTGCAAAAATAGGGCATTTTACGTTTTGGCACAAAAATTCGAGTTTTTCGTAATCGTACTTTGCGTCCACGTAACACGCCGCCGCGCCGTTAAGAACGCCTAGCCTGGACTGAAAAAAACTAATATCCATATTGCGTAAAATACGATAATCGTTCAACTCGCGCAAGAGTTCGCCGTTAGAGTCCCTCATTTCTATTACTGCGGACGTAGGAGCGTCCAGCGTAAGCGAATAACTGTAGTCCACTCCGAAATGATCGCACGTCGCCTTTATTCCTTCGGCAAATACGTCGCGACCGAATGCCGTTATTAACTTTACGTCCACCCCGCCGCGCGCAAGATGTTCGCTTAGATTGCGAGCCTCGCCGTCTAATCTAAGCGATACGACACCCGGATTTTCGTCTTCGCTTTTACGAACGAACGACGTACCCAAAACCGTTACGTGCGATCCGCCTATAACCGATACGTATTGTTGCATACATTCTCCCATAGTTTTTTTATATTATACCACACGCGAACGTGATTGTCAATAGTCCCGCTTCGCTTAAACCCCGCCAAAAATAATTTCACATTGCGACGCAACCCCACGGTTGCATTTAGTTGCGCTCTGGTTGCATTTGGTTGCGCATTGGTTGCATTTGGTTGCGCACAAGTTGCATTTGGTTGCGTTTGGTTGCGCATAGGTTGCGTTTGGTTGCGCATAGGTTGCGTTTGGTTGCGCACTGGTTGCGTTTGGTTGCGCATAGGTTGCGTTTGGTTGCGCATAGGTTGCGTTTGGTTGCAAAACGCAAATTTAGCCGTTTTTCGTTTTGCTTTTTACGTAAAAGCGAGCGAAGCGGTCTATCGTGCCCGCGCCCATAAAAATCACGCAATCGAAATTTGCCTCGGTTTGCCTTATCATGTCGTCGGCAGCTGAGTAACAATCGGCTTTTTTAAACTGCCCTTCGCGAGCTAGTAGCGAAGAATTTATTTGCGGTATCGGCTGTTCCCTAGCCGAATAAATAGGTAATATTATCACGTCGTCCGCTAGGCTAAGCGACCTTACGAAATCTTTAAGAAACTTTTGCGTTCGCGAATAGGTGTGCGGTTCGAAAACGACGAGGACGCGATTGTAAATTTTCTTGGCAAGAGTAAGCGTACATTCTATTTCTTTCGGATGATGGGCGTAGTCGCTTACGTATTCTATTCCGCTTATTTTGCCCAAACTTTCAAACCGCCTGTCTACACCTTTAAACTTTTCTATTCCGCACGTTTCGGCACCCAAAAAGCGGCAAACCGCAAGTGCGGCTAGCGCGTTTGTAACGTTATGTTCTCCCCTTACGCCCAGCGTTACGTCGGCAAACTTACGTCCGAAATCGTAAGCCGAAAAAGAATAGTAGCCGTCCTTTTGGTCGGTTATTATCGCGCGATAATCGTTTTCGTCGTTAAGCCCGAACGTAAACGTCTTTTTGCCCCTAAGCGTTCTTGCCTCGTTGTCGCCGCAAACGAATGCTACCGAGCTTTTTTGCGTAAATTTATTAAACGCTTCGTAAAAATTTTCGTACGTTTTGTAATAATCGGCGTGATCCAGTTGGACGTTTAACGCCACGGCAATATCCGGCGAAAGCGTCAGAAAATTTTCCTTGTATTCGCAAGCTTCGGTAATAAACAGCTCTTTGCCGCCTATGCGCCCGACTTTACCTCCTATCGCTCCGCCTACGTGGCACGTGGGATTAAGATATTCCAGCGCGCATGCAAGCATTGCCGTAGTAGTCGTTTTGCCGTGCGTACCGCATATCGCCACGACCGAACCGTAATTTTTAGATATCCTTCCAAGCAGCTCTGCTCTTGAAACAAGCGGTAACCCCAATCTTTTTGCTTGTGCGTATTCTACGTTATTTTCGTCTATTGCCGAAGTGTAAACGACCTCGTCGGCTCCGAATACGTTTTTGGCGTCGTGCCCGCCGTCCGAAACGTCCGAACCGCTTACCTCGTTGCCGTAACTGCGGCACAATTCCGCCAAAAAGCACATACTTATACCCTTAATGCCTATAAAATGCGTTCTCATAAACCCATAATATGAAAAAATCGGCAAGAAAGTTCTTATTTTTTTCGCAAAAGTGTGCAAAATCGTTTTACAATATGCTCTTAACGTGTTATAATAGTGAATATAATACAAAAGGAACGATCATTTATGAACATCACCGAAGTAAGAATAAGGCTTTTAAAGCGCGACGACACCAAGCTTAAAGCCGTTGCAACCATTACCATCGACGATTATTTCGTCGTGCACGACATTAAAGTCATTCAGGGCGACACCGACTACTTTATCGCCATGCCCAGCAAGAAAATGCCGTCCGGCGAATTTAAAGACATCGTTCATCCGCTTAATACCGAAACCCGCGAGATGTTACGCTCTCTTATAGTTCAAGAATACAAAAAAGCCGCCCTTAGCGCAAACGAACCCGTCTAGCTGTAGTATTTTAGTTGCGAAAAACATATTTCACAGCTACTTGGATTACATTCGTTGCAATAGTGCGTTCCGCATTTGGCGCAATACGAACACTCGTTTAAGTCCGTTTCTTTGCCGCATTTACTGCATATCATAACTACAGTATGTCTTAACACAGCAGTTTTATTCGATCGCCTTTCTTTTTGCCGTGGCAAAAAGTTACTAAAAAGCAAGAGTTTTACACCACTCTTGCTTTTTTTAGTCCTTTAGTCTTTATGTAACCAAAATATTTGATTTTTGCTAATTTGCATACCCATTTTGCTTTGAAGCGCGAACGACTTATCGTTGCCCTCTACTATTTGGCAATACGGAACTTTTCCCTTTAAAAGCACGTCGTTTATAATAAACGCTTCCAGCGCTTCACCGTAGCCGCGACGACGATACTTCTCTTTTACGGCAAGCAATCCCATTGCGCCCTGAATGTGCATCCCTACCATGCCTACCGCTTCGCCGCCGACGTACGCGCCGTAAACCAAACCTTTTTTTATGTGCGTAATTGCCGAATCTTCCTTAAAGCTGTACATAAGGCAAGCTTCCTTAACTTCGTCAACGCACATAAGACGAATTTCCAGTCCCTTATCGTCGAAAGCAAACGGCCCGTTAAGGTACACGCCCTGACGACACGGCGTTTTACAGCAAAAGTTCATCTTATCTATTACGAAGTCGGCAAGTGCCGAATTGTGCGCCACTATCGCGGCGTTTTGCGGAACGGACGAAAGCAGCTTGTCCGCCTTGTCAAGATCGTACGTTTGCAACATATATACGTTACTGCCCTTGTCCTTAACCATAACGCAATCGCTTTGCGCGCAAAGAACGTCCGCCGTGCCGTTTTTTATAGGCTCTATCATGGACACATTAAGCATGTAATCTTCGTTTAAAAAATCTAAAGCGACGGTGTAATTTTCGTTGTTCATAAATCTATCGTTTCTAGTCACACTAAATTTCCACCCTTCCGTCAAGCGCGCGTTCCAGCGTTATTTCGTCGGCGTATTCTATGTCGCTTCCTATGCTTATGCCCTGAGCAAGCCGAGTAACCTTTACGCCCAGCGGCTTTATAAGATGACTAAGATACATTGCCGTGGCTTCGCCTTCTACGTCGGGATTGGTAGCCATTATAACCTCTTTTACGCCGTCGAGCCGCTTTAGCAAACTCTTTACGTTAAGATCGTCGACGCTTCGACCGTCAAGCGGACTTATCGTTCCGTGCAAAACGTGATACACGCCCTTAAACGATCCGCCCTTATCGAGCGCAAGCACGTCTTTAGGATACGCCACTACGCAAATAACCGACTTGTCGCGTTTACGGCAAATTTCGCATACGTCGTCCTCGGTAAAGTTGCCGCATTGCGAGCAAAACTTTACGTTCGCTTTTACGGCTTGCATGGCGTCGCAAAAGTCTTTTACCTCTTCGTCGGACATGTCTATTACCGAATAGGCAAATCGCTGAGCCGTTTTTAGCCCTACGCCCGGAAGCGACGAAAACTTGTTTATTAGTTTTACTATACTTGCAGGTTGCTTCATTTTACATTAATCCGTTTACGCCCGCCGGCAAAAGCTCTGCCTCGAGTTCTTCGGCTGCGGCAAACGCTTCGTTGTACGCGGCAAGAATAAGGTCCTCCAGCATTTCGAGATCGTCTAGATCTACCGCTTCGGGTTTTATCGACAAACGTTGCAATCTTTTTTTGCCGTCGATAGTAACCGAAACCAAGCCGCCACCCGCTTCGCCCGTAAGCTCGGTGTCCTCAAGTTCTGCCTGAGCCGCCGCCATCTGTTCCTGAAGCTTTTGCGCTTGCTTCATCATTGCCTGCATATTCATACCGCCGCCGCCAAAGCCGCCGTACTTTGCCATAATTGTGTTCCTCCGATTTGCGTTATTTAGATATTGTATCATCGCATCGGCAACGCTTCGATTGCCGACCGATTACTTAATTATGTTTACTTTAACGTCCTTGCCTACCATCATTTTAAGGCGTTCGAGCTCTTTGTCTTTGTCCGCCGCTGCTCGCTTGTCTATTTTCAGTCTGTACGGAATTCCGCCGGCGGCAAACGCTCTGTTTATCGCGTCGATAGTTGCCGAATTGCAAAAATCAAGATAATCCTCGCCGCACCAAACTATGAACTCGGCGCCTTTAATCTCCACGTCGGAGTGATTGCCGATAAGCGTTTGAATTCTCGTCGATTCGTTTTGACGACAGTAGCTTATAACCTTACCCCACACCATAGGTGCCGTCATCTTTAAGTCGCCGACCTTCGTTGCCGCAACCGTTTGTCGCTCGGTTGTCGGCTTGTACGTTACGTCCGATGCCACCCTCTTTTCCAATCTGTTTAAGCGTTCTTCGATTGCAGAAAGATCGGCTACGGCAAGCTTGCACGCTCGCAAACACGCCGTTTCCAAAACCACGCGCGGGCTTACGGAATATCTGAGTTCGGGTTCTACGCCCGAAAAAATCGTTATTACGGTCGTTAAAAACTGAGTGGTCGTTTTGTCCGAATCTTCCTTCATCATTTTGACGTGTTCGTCCGTTTCCACCACTAGCTTAGGCGCCGCGCTAAGCAACAACAAATCACGCGCGTAAAGCGTAAGCTCCTTGGCGATAAGTCCCATGCTTTTGCCGCTTAACGCAAGCTCGTTTATCGCTTCGAAACAAGCGCCGACGTTAGACGTTTTTACGGCGTTAAACAGCGCTCGTATTTTGCTTTTGTCCACGCCGCCCAAAGCGTTTAAAACGTGCTCGTACGTAAGTTTGCCGTCCGAAAGCGACAAACACATATCGGCAATCGAAAGCGCGTCGCGCACCGAACCTTCCGCCGCCGAAGCTATATACCTAATCGCGTCAAAGTCGTATTCTTTGTTTTCGGCGTCGTACACCGAACAAAGCAATTTGGCAATTTCGTCCACCGATACGAGTCTGAAATCAAACCGCATACAACGCGAAAGTATGGTTGCGGGAAGCTTATGCGCTTCGGTGGTAGCAAGAATGAATACGGCGTGAGCAGGCGGCTCTTCCAGTGTTTTTAACAGCGCGTTAAAGGCACTGCCCGTAAGCATATGTACCTCGTCGATTATATAAATCTTATACTTGCCGTTTACCGGCGGATAATTAACCTTTTCGCGTATTTCGCGAGCGTCGTCCACGCCGTTGTTGCTTGCCGCGTCTATTTCCAATATGTCCATATTTGGCTGCTTAAGCGCTTTGCAAACCTCGCATTCGCCGCACGGCGAACCGTTTTTGGGCGCAAGACAGTTTATTGCTCTTGCAAAAATACGCGCGCACGTCGTTTTGCCTACGCCGCGACTGCCGGTGAACAAATACGCGTGACCTATTCGCCCCGACTCGATCTGGTTGATAAGCGTTTCGGTTACGTGCTTTTGCCCTATTACCGACGAAAAATCGTTCGGTCTGAATTTGCGATAAAGAGATGACATATCCTTCCCCTTTAGTTGTAGGCGAACCAAACGTTACGCCTTAACGTTCTTTTCCTAGTTATTGTATAACGAATCGTCTTCGGTTGTCAAGTCGTTAGCAACGCTACGCTTCCTATATCAGCGCGGTTACTAGCGCTACGCCCATGCCTAGCAACACCGAAAGCCCGAACAGCAAACCTATTATTATTGCCGTATCTTTCGCGTTTTTGTTTTCTTTTACAAGCATGGCAACGCCTATCCCGGCAGAAGCGCACAAACCGCTAAGCGCACCGCCAAGACTAAGCGTGCCGACCGCGTACATCTGCGCAATTACTACGCTGGCTGCACAGTTGGGTATAAGTCCGATTAAAGCCGACAAAACGGGTTGCAATAACTCTATTTTGCCCATAAACGAAGCAAGCGCGTCCTGCCCGATAAAATAAATTATCGTGCCAAGCACGAAGTTAACGGCTAGTATATACAAAAACGTTATAAACGCATGCCATAACGGATGCCACAAAAAGCGATTGAGCGCGTTTTTGCGGTGCGCCTTTTTATGCTCGCAGTCGTGCAGACAATTTTCTTTGCAACAGTGGCCGCATTCGTCGTCGTGCCCTACTACGTGATGATGGCATCCCACCGCGCTTACGTGTTCGTCCGAAGCGGTAAGTTCTCGCTTGCGCATAAAAAAGTTAACGACGTAACCCACGATTACGGCGTACAAAAACTTAATTATTATAAGCGGCGGCAACTTGTCAATAGCCGAAAAGTCGCTTAAAAGTACTGCCAAAGCTTCGTCTGACGTAGAAAGATACACCGCAAGCAGCGTTCCCATGGCAATCGAGCCGTTAGTGTACAGCTTGGTTGCAACGACGCTGAATCCGCATTGCGGAATCACGCCCACCCCCGCGCCTATAAGCGGACTGAGCTTACCCCTTAAAAGCTTAGATGAAATTTTCGACGACGCCGAATGCTCGATTACTTCTATCAGTACGTATACAAGAATTAAAAACGGCAAAACTTTAAGCGAATCGAGCGTTGCGTCCAACAAAACGTCTAACATACCTTATTATATTAGCATATCGCAACTAAAAACTCAATCGTTCCGTACCCGCGAATAAAAATTTCCGTTAAATAATTTTTATCTACGCCGCTTTTTTCTTGACAACAACGCCGCGTTATGCTAATATATTACGGCTAGGAGAAATACCCAAGAGGCTCAAGGGGCTCCCCTGCTAAGGGAGTAGACTGGATAAAACTGGTGCGAGGGTTCAAATCCCTCTTTCTCCGCCAAGAGCTTTCTAATTTGAACCCCAAAAGGTTTTGTTAGAAAGCTTTTTTATTTCTCTGTCATTTGAGATGTAAAGAATAATAACCTTATCGTCGTATAAAATAACGCTATTTATGAACAAGTTAAAGAACTCGTTTTTTTCTTCGTCTTTTTCGTATTTCATATAGGCAAAGTACGTCAAAAACTTCTTTACTTCATTAGGTTGTAATGGTTTACAGCAAGTTAAGTTATATAGAGAATTAACCAAGTCTAAATAAGCTTATACGCCCAAAAAAGTCACAAGTGAGTATGAATCTATACAGACGAAGAACTAGATACATATGACTTGTTAGATGGGGATTAATTGATCCGAAAAACGAGATAAACAGTAACTTTACAAAATAATATACAAGTATGATTAAAGGCGGCAGAACCAAAGTTCTGTCGCCTTTTGCGCGTTTTATGTTTTAATGAGCAAGTTCTCGTTTATTCGCCGAGTTCCGTAGTCACCAAATCACAATTTTATAAAGAATTAAAATCAGCTGGCGTATTGGAATTCCAAAGTTATTTCGGAAATCTGCATAAGCGTCGCTTCGTCTTGAGCGGTAAACTCAAAACGATAATATTGATGCGCCTCGGTATTCATGCTCGTAGAGAAGGAATAACTTTTATAGTTTTCCGCCTCGAAATTCAGTTTATAATAAATTTCCGATTGTTGTAAATGCGTCCAACTGTCAAACGAATCGTTGACGCAATCGTCGGTGTCGGCATACCCGAAACTAAACTTTATGGGATTTCTTTCGGGATAAGAAGCCGTATCGTTGGCGGTCGTAATGGTAATGCCTTTCAAAATCGCTTTTATCGACGTTTTTATTATAACTTCCACCCTTTTATTGCTCGACACGTTAACACACCACTTTGTAGACGTATCGCCGTCGGTAACTTTATCATAATCTTCCGAATCCTTTGTTCCCGCCGTACCTTTTACCGCCTCGTATGTTATTGCGGCTTTGGTTTCGCTACTGATTTTAAGTTTTTTCAATGACATATTGCTCGTGAAAGAGAACTTATAATACTTATATTTTGTAGTGTTATCTTGTAAATAATAATAAAAATTACTTCCGTAAGCCCAAGAGATTTCCGTAATAACGGTCCACTTATCGTCACCGCTAAAATAATAGTCGTCATTGCTGCCGTATATCGACCAAAAGCGGTTCTTATTTCCGTCGCCAAATTCCAACGAATAAGAACCTAACGCAATCGCTTCGTCGTTTTCGAGGATTAGTTCTCCGCGAGAAACGTTCCAGGTTGTATCGTTATTATTATTGGTTACGAACATAAAAGTGCCGTCGCCGTCGATTGCCTTGTACGACAAAGGCGTTATCGTTCTGTCGTCCCAGCCGACGGGCCAGAATTCGAGTTCGATTTCGGCAAGCTCCATATTATTCTGATCATCGCGATTTTGAGGCATTGCGAAGGTAAACGACAAAGTATTTAAGTACACCGAATCGTCCGCCTGTCCGTCGAACTTAACCGACTTATAGTTTTCCTTAGGCAAAGCGCTGCTGTCGCCGTACTTATCGAGAATCGTTACGCTACCTCCGTCCATAGTGCCGCCTTGGACTCTGAAGCCGTGCGGCACACGGTTTGAATAGTCGGCTCCACGCCCCGTCGTTATGGTAAACGACTTAAGCGCAACCGAGCGCGATAACCATACCGTAATTACGACTTGCCAAGCAATTGAGTTTACTTGAACGATATAAAGACCGTCTTCCGATTTTTTACCGTCAAAAAGGGTATCGATGCTCGAACCGCTGTTAGGCGCCCTGCCGTAAGTCGTACTGAAAGTGACCTTTTTAGAATCGCCCGTTTCGATTTTTCCGCCGTCGGTAAAATGCCAATAATCTTCGATAAACGCGGAATTGTTAGCGTTGTATTCGGGATTTTCGTTGTAATAATATAACCTTGAACCGTCGCCCAATCCCAACTCGGAAGCGGACTTTATTTGAGCACTCGTCCCGTAATAATATATAAACGCCACGTTGTCGTTGCAACAGTTCTTTAGCGAGGAGCTTGTGTAAGTCGTTTCCGCGGGAAGAACGACCTCGGAAAGAATACAGCCCGAAAACGCTTCGTTGCCGATGCTTATTGCACCGAGAAAGTTTACTTCCCTTAAGTGCCTACAATCCAAAAAGGTCTTTTCGCCGATTGTAAGCGACTGCGGGAAGGTGATTTTGGTAAGCAAGTTCAAGCCCTTAAACGTCTCGTTTCCGATTTGTTCGAGCGACGTCGGAAATTCGAGTTTGCTCAGCTTAACGCATTCGTAAAACGCTTTGTTGCCGATGGAAGTCAAATCGTCGTTAAACGTTACGCTGCTAAGTGCCGAACATCCTTCAAATGCGCCTTCGCCTATAGATTCGATACCGCTACCCAGCGTTATCGTTTCAAGCGCCGTGCAATGATAAAAGCTGTATCCGCCTATCGAGGTACCCGTGCCTTGGAACAAAACGTCGGTTAAACTCGTGCAGTTTTTGAAACTATCGTTGTTGCCAAGCACTATACCGTTACCCGTAAAAGTAACTTTTGTAAGGGTGCTTATACCCTCGAAAACTCTTGCCGCCAAATTAACGCCGTCACCGCTTATCGTTACTTCTTTTAGGGACGTTCCCTTAAACGTATCGGTAAACTTAGAGTTTTTCGCGCTTATAGTAAGCGTTTCCAATTCGTTCCAGTTTTGGAAAGCCGAACCGAATTCGGAATCCTCCGCCGTTATATCCAGCGAAGCTTTTTGTTTGCAGCCCGAAAACGCTTCGTTGCCGACCTTCACGCCTTTACCGGTTAAAGTTATATTCCCAAGATTAGCGCAATTCTTAAATGCGCTGTTGCCTATCGTAACGTTTTTAGCGGATACCGTTAGTGCCGTAAGCGCGGTAGACCCGTTAAACGCGTTGTCGCCCACTACAAGACCGTCGGTGGTTATATTAAGCGAAGCGATAGCATTGCAGTTTTCAAAAGCATTGTTGCCTATTTTTTTCAAGCTCGAAGAAAGGGTAACGCTCGTTAAATTCTGTCGTCCCTTAAAGGCGGCGTCGTGAATGATTTCGACGTTCGACGGAATAATGTATTCGGTATTATCCGACTTATAACTTATTAACGTCAAACCGTCATCCGATTTATAAAACAAATTGCCGTCCTCGTCGTAATAAAGTTTACTCGGTTCTTCAAGCGACGTATATATATGTTTCGTATAATAACCGAGCTCACCGTCTTTGTAAGAATCGTAAGCCACATTTACTTGACTGGGATTGTACACTTCGATAAGCGAGCTGCAATACAGAAACGCATAGTTTTTTATTTCCGTCAAAGACGCGGGAAGTTTGACTTGCAATAAATTATCGCAACTTCTAAAAGCGTTTGCCGCAATCGAAGTTACGTTTGCTTTAATATCGAGCATTTCCAAAGCGTTGCAATCGTAAAAAGCTTCTTTGCCTATGGTCGTTACGTCCCCCGTAATCGTTACGTTTTCGATAGATTGGCATTGGTAAAAAGCCCTTCCGGCGATCGTCTCGCCGCCCGTTATCGTAACCGTTTTAAGCGACGACGGAACGTTACCGTCAAATAAGTAACTTAAAGTAGAATCGGAAGATACCGTTCTGTCTTTGCCGACAAACGGAAGCGATATTGACTTAAGCGAAGTCAAATTCTTAAAAGCTCCTTTAAGCACCGTATTCGTTTCGTCGGGCACGGTTACGCTAGTAAGCGTCGTATCGGTTACACCGGAAATAATTACTTTGCTTTTATCCGTCGAAATATAGTATTCCAGCCCCTTATATTCTTGCTTTTGCTCCCATACGGCAACTAAGGTTACATCAAACGCCGCAGAAGAAGCGAAGGTAAAGTCTTTTTCGGGCGTAGAATTCATAAACGACCAGCCCTTGAATTCGTAATCTATAGTATCCTCAAGATCGCCTATCGTAAGATCGCCGCTTCCAAACGTAAACGAAACGGGATTTTGCGAATTGTCTGCGCCGTTACAATTTTCGTAATCTATTCTGTATGTTATAGGCGTCCATTTTGCCGTTAGGGTTACGTTGTCATAATTATCGCCAAACGGCAAATACTCGACTTTCATATCGTACCTATCGTACCAGCCGTCAAACGTATAACCTTCTTTAGAAACGTCGGAAAGATAAAAGTTCTTTTGAGCCGAATACGTCGGATCGATTTCGTTGTATTCGTTGTCTACTCCGTCTACTCCGCTAAACGTTACGTTGCAAACGATAAGCTCGAACTTTGCATAAAGAGTAACGTCACCTACGCTGCCTTTAGGTATCACCGTTATCGGATCGCCCTCCGCCTGTTCGTTGTCGTACCAGCCAATAAACTCGTATCCCGAAAGGTACGGTTCTTTCAATACTATATCGTCGCTTTCTACCGAAAAAGCGTCGGGATTAGGATTATCTGCGCCGTATAAATCTTTGTACGTAACGGTGTAGCCGTTTTTTATATATTTTGCAGTCAACGTAACGTTGTTAACCGTTCCTTTAGGTATGTAAGATATACGATAGCCGTCCATATACCAGCCTTCGAAGGCGTAACCGCTTTTCGTTGCCGAAGAAAGAATAACTTTATCTTCCACCGTAAACGACGTGACGTTGTCATGCGTTCCGCCGTCCGCTTCGTAAGTGATAGTATAGACGTTTGCCGTAAATTTGGCGTACAAGTCTATGCTTTGCGACACGGCGGAAGCGGTAAAGCTTTGCATGCAAGCTTTGTCGGTAAACCAACCGTCAAAAGCGTATCCGTCTTTTTGCGGCGCAGAAGGAAGCGTTACGGGTTTGCCCTCTTCCACAAGGACGATATCGTAATTTTTGCCGTCCACCTTAAAAGCAACCGTGTAATTGTTTACTTCGTCGTTGCAAGCAACGAACAACAAGCTACAACAAAGAAGCAACGTCAAAGTTACAAGTGAAACAATAAGCTTTCGTTTGGTTTTCATAAAATTACCTCCTTAAAGTAATTTTGTTTTTTATTTTGTAGCGGCTTAAACCGTTTTCAATTAGATAGTAGCGTTCTTTTGCAATATATGCCGCAGCTTTATAAAAAGCCTCACGCTTTTGCGTTCGCGTCGTTTTTTACTTTGCTTTTATACTTTTCGTAAAAAAGCGCAATGCTTTGTTTTAGAAAGCGCAATTGCTCGTTTAAATAAAACTCGTCCTCGTAAAGCGCGTAATGCACGCAAGCGCGAACGAATACGAAGATCATCGGTCGCAATACGTCGGAAGGAAAGCCTATCTTCTCCGCCAACCTGTCGGCATAGTCGGAATATCGCTTGTTTACGCCCTCAAAGAATTTTTTTCCGTGTTCTCGGTATTTGGGGTTGGTGTAGATTTGATACATAAGGCGATACTTTTTGCCGTGATGCTCCGCCGTCCAATGCGGCACCTCGTTAATAAAACGTTCCAGGTCGTCCGCATCGGTCGGTGCAAGCGACATAAAGTCGTCCTCGACCTTGCTCATACAATGTTCGGTGGCTTGAACGATAAGCTCGTCGAGCGAACCGAAATATCTGTAAAAGTTTGCTTCCGACATTTCGCAAGCCCTTGCAAGCATCGGAATCCCTATGTTGCCCAGCCCGTACTGTGCGTAACAATCGAAGGTGTGCTCCATAATATATGCTTTCTTTTTGTCGTGTGCTTCCGAATTACTTGTCCGCATTGCGTTTCTCCTTTATCGTCTGTGAATGTTCACTTACATTATATACTATATTTTGTCGTATTGCAATATATTTACAAGGGGAAATAAAAATTATTTGCATATTTTTTTGCGGAAGCGTTTTTAAAGTTTTAGTATTCTTTACTTGCTTAAAAACGAAAAACCGACAAAGCGTAACGCCTTGTCGGAATTTAGTTTATTCGTTTGTTTTTTGTTCCTTTTTTAATTTAAACCAGAACGTCGTGCCTTTATTTAGCTCGCTGTCGATGCCGTACTCGGCTTTGTGTCCGTCCAAAATAATTTTGACTATATTTAAGCCAAGTCCCGAACCTACGACGTTGCGCTTCTTTTGGTTTATGCGGTAGTATCTATCCCATACGGCGGGAATGTCTTCGGGGGCTATTCCCTTGCCGGTATCGGTTATTTCCACCTTGTATCGGTCACCCGCGTCCACGCAACGCACGGTTACGTTTTTGTCCTCGCCGGTATAATTAAGCGCGTTGCCTATAAGGTTATACAGCACCTGCTCTATCTTTTGATAGTCGCCGTAGCACAATGCGCCGGGCGTGCAATCGACTTTAAACACGTAGCCTTGCGTTTCGCTCATTATACCGAAGCGTTGAACGACTGCCGCGCACAGCTCGCTGATATCGAAAAGTTTTACGTTAAACGAATCGGTGCCCGACTGAAGTTTGCTAAGGTTGTTTATATCGGCAACCAGAAGCGACAATCGCTTGGTTTCGTCGATGATTATCTGACAATGCTTGGTGCGCTTTTCGGGAACGTTGCCCGACAGGTCTCTGACCATTTCGGCATAAGCCTGAATCATGGTAAGCGGCGTACGCAAGTCGTGGCTTACGTTGGCGATAAAGTCGCGGCGCATTTGGTCGGTTTTGCTAAGTTCCTCTTTTGCGTAGTTAAGCGAAACGGCAAGCTGTTCTACCTCGGCGCACGAGCCCTCTTTGAATTCGACGTCGAAGTTGCCCTTTGCAAGCTTGTTCGCGGTTAACGCAAGACGGTTGATCGGATCGGAAAGCCGCCTTGAAAACAGTAACGACATAACTATGGAAACGACGAATATAACTACCGACGCCGTTATAAGCAAGTTTTGAAAAAGCGTTGCGTTGTAGTTGCTGGTCGATACCGTAGCGACCATACAAAAGTACCATCTGTAGTTGGCGCTCGGCGTACCCTTAAGCTCTCCGCCGTAAATAAGCGTTTTTGTAAGCGATTCGGATTCGGAATCCTCGTAGTACGCAAACTCTTTGTTTTCGTCCATCGCCCTAAGGTTGGACAAATATTCGCTGAGTCTGGAATTCGTCCAGTTTATAGTATTCAGTTTTGCGTCGTTATTGGTGTAGTACGGAGTATAAACGGATATTTGCGCAGAAGAAGGCAACGTATACATACCGTCCGCACTTTGCTTTATATCGTTGATATTAAAACAAAAAACGTAGATGTTTATGTTTTGTTCTTTGGCGGCAGGTTCGAACTCGCTCCAGTTATTAGGCTTAGAATAATCAAGCGCAAGCAATTCGGCGCTTACGCTTTTAAGGTGTTCTTCCTGTCGCTGATAATAAAGCTCATTAAAAAACACGAACTGAAATAACCATAACAGCAGCATCATTATAACCGCCATTATAGCAAAATACAGCCATGTTTTTAGCGATAGAGGCATAAGCCTCTTGTTAGATCTCGATTTTATAACCAAGCCCCCTTAAGGTGATTATCTTGTTGCGGTAAGGTCCGAGGGAAGCGCGAAGCATTTTGATATGAGTATCAACAGTGCGATCGTCTCCATAAAAGTCGTAACCCCATACGTCGTTTAGCAACTTTTCACGAGAAATGGCGATTCCGGCATTATTTACGAGGTAAAACAGGAGCTCGTACTCCTTCGGAGTCATAAAAACCTTCTTTCCGTCCACTATTACATTGCGGCCGGCCATATCGATTTCCAAGCCTTCCGAAACGACGCGATTGCCGTGATGCTTTCCTCTGCGAAGTATAGCGGTGATACGAGCCATAACTTCTTTGGGCGAGAACGGTTTGGTTACGTAGTCGTCGATACCGATTTCAAAGCCGAATAGTTTGTCGTATTCCTCTACGCGCGCCGAAAGCATGATAACGGGTATATCCTTGGTCTTTTTGATTTCCTTAACTGCCGAGAATCCGTCGAGCTTAGGCATCATTATGTCCATAAGGATAATGTCAAAGTCGTTTTCGCGAGCAAGCATAACGGCGTTCATGCCGTCTACCGCTTCCACAACGGTATGCCCTTCGAATTCTGCGTAGTCACGAAGTACGTTGCGGATATTTTCCTCGTCGTCAACAATTAAAATTTTAGCCATAAAATCCTCCTCTGTACAAGTATCCGTGTTTAGTATAAGCCTTTTTCACACAAAAGTAAAGTGAATTTTGCCTATTGTGTAAAAAAGGATAAAAAAAATTTTAGGCTCTTTCAAATAGATTTTTATTATTTGCATAGTTTTTGCATACGCTTTAGCAAATCTATCGCAATTATTTTTAACTGAACGAATTTGCAAAAAACAGGCGTTTCTTCTTGCAAAAACGGCTCGGATTGTTTATAATTATAAAAATGCGGAGGATTTTATGGAAGAAAAAATAGAAGGACTTAAATATCTTATTTCGCTTAGCTACGTCGCTATAGATCGAAGCGACGAAAGCGCGCAAGTTAAACGCAATCTTACGTTTTCGATTTACAGTTTTGGACTGCTGTTTGAAAGCGGCGAAATGACTGCGCCCGACAAACTCGTTTTTAAAAACAGAGCGTGCTATTTGATTAAGCCGAATCAACATCCCGAATACAAAGGCAACGAGGAGTTTTTCGACAATATTAAAAAGGACGAAACGACGTTCGTTAAGGGCGGAGGCGTTACGGTTGGCGGCGATATCAAGTTCGACGCAGGCGGCTTTTTGTGGCGTAAATGCGTTGAGTGCGGATTGCTTAGCGGCGACGACGCAATCGAGCCTACGAAGTATTCACTTTACGAACTCGTATACAAGCTCCTTACTTTAAGTAGCGTTACCGACGAACTTAAGGCGATGTGGTACATCTTCTTTCCGTACGTTATCGGTATGGGAGCTCCGCACGAAGAAGAAATTTACTACAAGTTGCGCGCGTTGGTGCTTAACGAACAGAATTTTAAAAACGTTTTGGAAAGCAAGTACAGCGATCGCATTTACGTGAGCACTAAGGATATGGTACTCGGCGGAACCGATCCTATTATTATAGATTGGTTTTTGGAGTACACCGAATGGAAAAACGTTAAAAACGATAAGGGGATAAGTCGCGAGCTGGAAAAATATCAACGTCGACTTATGCTGGGCGAAAACGAATACGTTATTAACGGAACCGAAAAAATGCTGGACGTATTCCCCGACGACGAGGAAATTTTTATGCTTAATATGGCGGCTAAGGTTGCTTATGCCGGACAGGCGGACGAAAAAGAACGTGAGAAAATCTTCGACGATATTATAATCGCGGCTCAAGAAGCTCTGCCCTCTCCGCGCAAAAAACGCAAGAATTATATCGCATACTACCTAGGATTGGCGTTCCTCGGCAAAAAGGAATTCGACAAAGCCGAAAACAGCTTTAAGCTTGCGCTTACCTACGACGATAAATTCGAGCTTGCGCAAATGATGCTTAAAGGTATGGATAAATTAAAGAAATAACTTACCTTTCTTTGGAAAAGAAAGGTAAGCCAAAGAAACTTAAACCTACTTTTCTTTAGGAAAAGAAAAGTAGGCAAAAGAAACTTAAACTAAATACTAAGTAACAAAAGTAGCAAAAGAAACCTAAACTAATAATAATTACGCTCAGCCATTCTGTCATCCTGAGCGTAAGCGAAGGATCGCGCGGAAGCGAAACGGTTGTTAGTACCGCAGTAACAGTAGAAAACAATCCTTACTTCATTGCGAAGGGACCCCTGTGGCAATCTCTCCGTTAAGCGATTACCTCTCGGCAAAATCAAACGTACTAAGCTAGCAAACTTCCCTATCATTTTTTTTGCTTACTTTTTTATGGCAAAAAAAGTAAGAAGCAAACATTATGAAAATCTTCGGAATGGAAAAATTATCGCTCGTTGACTACGACGGCAAAGTAGCAGCAACCTTGTTTACGGCAGGGTGTAATTATCGCTGTCCGTTTTGCCACAATTCGCCGCTTGTAGTGGGCGTAACCGAACTTACACCGCTAAGCGAAACGGAAGTTTTCGACTACCTAACTCGACGTAAAAACGTGCTTGACGGCGTTTGCGTATCAGGCGGCGAGCCGACTTTGCAACCCGACCTGCCCGATTTTTTGGCAAAGCTTAAAGCGCTTGGGTTTAGCGTTAAGCTGGATACAAACGGCACGAATCCCGACATGCTTAAAGTCTTGGTGGGCAGCGGCTTATGCGACTACGTAGCAATGGACGTAAAAAACAGTAAAGAGCGTTACGCCGAAACCGTAGGTCTGCCCTCGTACCGATTAGACCACGTAGAAGAAAGCGTGGAGTTTTTGCTGAGCGATGCCGTCGATTACGAGTTTCGCACGACGCTTATAAACGGCTACCATACAAAGCAGGACGTAACGGACATTGCAAAATGGATTGCCGGCGCAAAAGCCTATGCACTTCAAAAATTCAAAGATTCGGGCACCTGCATAGCAAGCGGGCTTAGCGAAATAGACGAGCAAACGGCAAACGAGTACCTTGCCTTGGTAAAATCGTTCGTGCCGTCCGCAAAACTGCGCGGATATTAGGCACGCACACACCCTTTTATGTCATTCTGAGCTTTTGCGAAGAATCCCGCGGAAGCGGTTACCTTTCTTGCAAGAAAGGTAACCCAAAGAACTTTACGGGAATTAGATTTAGCGATTATTCTTCTAATGTCGCCAAGAGTTAATCGCTTAACGGAGAGATTGCCACGTTTACTGCGTATGCTCGTTGGTGATGTATGGTTTTGGTTGTTTTCTGCTGTTACTGTAGTGCTAACAACCGTTTCGCTTCCGCGCGATCCTTCGCCTTTGCGGCTCAGGATGACAAATTGCAGAGTGCAAAAAAAAGAGTAGCAAGTTTTTACTTACTACCCTTTTTAGTTTAAGTTTCTTTCGCTTACCTTTCTTTTCCCAAAGAAAAGTACGGCTATTTACCGTACTTTCGTTACTTAGTATTTAGTTTAAGTTTCTTTTGGTTACTTTTCTTTTCCCAAAGAAAAGTAAGTGTCCAAATAGTAGCACGCATTGGTTGCGGCAATCGAGCCGTCGCTGCACGCCGTAGTCACCTGGCGCACCGCCTTAGTTCTGCAATCGCCCGCAACGAACAATCCGTCGGTACTTGTCTTGCAATCTTCGCCGGCAACGATATAGCCCGCTTCGTCCAACCTAGCAAGTCCTGCAAACGCCTTGTTGTCGGGCACGTGTCCTATCGCAACAAACACTCCCGTTATTTCGTGCGTCCGTTCTTTTCCGCTTGCGTCGATATATTTTATGGCGGTAAGTTCTTTGTCGCCTACAAAATCCACTATGCTTGTGTTGGGACGCCATTCTACATTAGGCTTAGACAGCACGATTTGCGAAAAATTATCGAATCCCGAAAACGTATCGCGTCGTGTGTAAATATAAACTTTAGAGCAGTACTCCGCCAAAAGCGACGCATACTTAAGCGCGGAATTGCCGCTTCCGATTACCGCAACTTCCTTGTCCTTAAAAAACGGCCCGTCGCAAAGTGCGCAATAGTACACTCCTCTGCCGGTAAGTCGTTCGCTGTCCGACTTCGTCTTTATGTGCCTGTATTTTACCCCGGTAGCCACAATAACGGCTTTTGCCTCGTAAAAACCGTACTCGGTCTTAACGGTGAATACGTTGCCGTTTTTGCTTAAATCCACAACCTTTTCTATTTCCAGCTCGGCACCCAATGCGGCTATCTGCTCGTAAAGATTATCGGCAAACTGCTCGCCGCTTATCTCCTTTACGGACGGATAATTTTCAAGCCTAGGCGACGTAGCAATCTGTCCGCCCAGCGTTTCGCTTTCTAGCAATAAAACTTTTTTTCCGTTGCGTAACGCGTATAGCGCGGCAGTCATTCCCGCCGCGCCTGCGCCTATTATAATAATATCGTACATTATTTAACGCTCTCTATATATCTTCTTATTTCGCTTGCGTTGTCGTACGTCTCGTACTCGTCGCCTACGGGCACCACGAGCGTGGGTGCCTTTTTGATCCCGAACTCTATCGTCTTGTCCTTGTCCTTTTCGGCGTCGACAACGTCGTACTTTATGCCTGCTTTGTCAAGCATCATCTTGCTCGTTTTGCAGTTAGGACAACTTTCGCGCGTAAACAAAATCGGCTTAACTATCTCTTCGGGCGCATGACAATGTTTTTCGCAATGTTCTTCGACCTGTTTGGGCGTAAACTTGCTGTGATCGATATCGTACACCTTGCGTTCGCGGAACTCTTCGCGTTTGCCGTCGTTCCAGTTTTGTACGGGACGATAATAACCGGTTATGCGGCTGTAAACCTCGGTGGTCTTGCCGCAAGTCGGGCACTTGTAAACCTCACCGGCAATGTAGCCGTGATCGGAGCAAACGGAATACGTAGGCGACATAGTGTAGTACGGAAGCTTGTAGTTTTCGGCAATCTTGCGAACGAGATTTGCGGCAGCCTTCCAATCGGGCAGCTTTTGACCGAGGAACGCGTGGAATACCGTACCGGACGTGTAAAGCGTTTGAAGTTCGTCCTGAATATCGAGCGCCGTAAAGATATCCTCGGTATATCCTACCGGAAGGTGCGAGCTGTTGGTATAATACGGCGTTTTGTCGTTGTCGCTTGCCGTAATAATGTCGGGATAACGCTTTTTGTCGTGCTTAGCCAAACGGAACGAAGTGGATTCGGCGGGAGTCGCTTCGAGATTGTACAAATCGCCGTACATTTCCTGATAGTCCGAAAGCTTGTTACGCATAAAGTTAAGCACGTTTTTGGTGAACTGTTGCGATTCGGGATGAGTCATATCCTTGCGAATCCAATTTGCGTTAAGACATGCTTCGTTCATACCCACCAGTCCTATGGTAGAGAAGTGATTGTCGAACGTACCGAGGTAACGTTTGGTGTACGGATACAAACCTGCGTTCATAAGCTTGGTTACCGTATCGCGCTTTACCTTAAGCGAACGAGCGGATATATCCAACATCTTGGTAAGACGCTCGTAAAATTCGCCCTCGGTCTTAGATAAATAAGCTATACGCGGCATATTAATGGTAACTACGCCGATAGAACCGGTGCTTTCGCCCGAACCGCAGAAGCCGCCCGACTTTTTGCGAAGTTCGCGAAGATCGAGTCGAAGTCTGCAGCACATCGAACGCACGTCGCTAGGCTCCATATCGCTGTTGATATAGTTGGAAAAATACGGAGTTCCGTACTTAGCCGTCATCTCAAACAAAAGCTTGTTGTTTTCGGTTTCCGACCAGTCGAAGTCGCGAGTAATAGAGTACGTGGGAATGGGATATTGGAATCCGCGACCGTTTGCGTCGCCCTCTATCATAATTTCGATAAACGCCTTGTTTACCATTCTCATTTCTTCTACGCAGTCTTTGTACTTAAAGTCCATTTCCTTGCCGCCTACTATTGCGTTCATTTCGGCAAGGTCGTTGGGCACTACCCAGTCAAGCGTAATATTGGTAAACGGTGACTGCGTACCCCAACGCGACGGAGTGTTTACGCCGTAAATAAACGACTGAATGCACTGTTTTACTTCCTTGTAACTAAGGTTGTCCACCTTTACGAACGGCGCAAGATAGGTATCGAACGACGAGAACGCCTGCGCGCCCGCCCATTCGTTTTGCATTATGCCCAAGAAGTTAACCATCTGGTTGCAAAGCGTCGAAAGGTGACTTGCCGGCGAGGAGGTAATCTTTCCGGGGACGCCGCCCAAGCCTTCCTTTATAAGCTGACGAAGCGACCAACCTGCGCAATAGCCGGTAAGCATAGATAAGTCGTGAATGTGAATATCGGCATTTTTGTGCGCTTGACCTATTTCTTCGTCATAAATTTCCGAAAGCCAATAGTTTGCGGTAACCGCTCCGCTGTTGGACAAAATAAGTCCGCCTACCGAATAAGTAACGGTCGAATTTTCCTTAACACGCCAGTCGTTTACCTTTACGTAGTCGTCGATTATCTTTTTGTAGTCCACAAGCGTGTTGCCTATATTACGCACCTTTTCACGCTGTTTACGGTAAAGAATGTAGCTTTTTGCAACGTCAACGAAGCCGGTTTGTATAAGTACGACTTCGGCGCTGTCCTGAATGTCTTCGACGGTTATAATGTTGTCGACTATCTTCTTTTGAAAATCTGCCGACACCCTAAGCGCCAATGTGTTTAGCATATCGGCGGTGTAATTAACCTTGTTCGCATTAAACGCTTTGCTAAGCGCCGTCGTGATCTTTGACAAATCGAATTCTACGAGTTTGCCGTCTCTCTTTCTTACTTGAAACATTTTCTTTACCTTCCTTATCCGTTCGATTACCCTTCCGTAAGCGCGCAAAAAACCTAACATACCCAAAAAAACAAAAACGTTTTTCAACCGCAATCGGAAGTGAACAAACTATATCACATTATAATATGCCTTGTCAACGATTTTACGCTACATTTTGTTGAATTTTTTTGAGGGATACACAATATATAGTATATCCGTAATAAATTAAAGTTGGTGTTTTTTCACATAAAACAGTCTGAAAAAAGCGTTTTTTTGCAAAAAATAAAGCGACCTAATATTAAGTCGCCTTAAAAATTGTCTTTTTTTGATTCGAAAATTTTTTTTGCTTACTAAAACGGCCTTTATCGCCACTACATATTGTGGTTCGCTTTGTCGTTAGCTTTTTTAGCCGCAGCTATCATGGATTCCTTGCCGCTGTCGGCAAAATGCTCGAGCTTGTTTGCGTTTTTATCGAGGTGCGACAAACAGCCTGCGCCGCCTATGCAGCCGCCTTCGCACGCCATACCTTCGATAAAGTTTTCCTTAAGCGCGTTTTTAGTCTTTTTTACAAGCGCGGTTCTGCATTCGACTATGCCGTTGCAAATTACCGGCTTAAGGTCAAAATTAATATTTTGTTCGCTAAGCGCCCTTGCCACCGCCTTGCTTAGTCCGCCGCTTCTTGCAAAAGTACGACCGTATTTAGACGCATCGTCGGGCACTTCCTCGCCAAGGAAGGTAATATCCATCGAGCGACTGTCGAATATCGCTTGAAGTTCTTCGAAGGTAAGCACTGAATCTATGTACGGTTTTACTTCTTCCAGTTGCATTTCCGCTTTTTTTGCGGTACACGGCCCGATAAACACGACTTTTGCCTGCGGATCTTGCTCCTTTACCAGCTTGCCGGTTACCGCCATGGGCGAAAGATTTTGAGAAATGTGTTTTTTGAGTTCGGGATACTCGTATTTTACGTGCTTTACAAATGCCGGACAACACGACGAAATCAAAAAGCCTTTTTGCGAAAGCTCTTTGGCTTCGGATAACGCAACTACGTCGGCACCCTGAGCAACCTCGACGACATCGGTAAAGCCGACTCGCTTAAGCCCGCTTACGACCTGCCCTACCGTAGCGTACGAAAATTGGCTTGCCACCGAAGGAGCGATAATCGCAACCAACTTGCCGCCCTCTTTTTTTACGGTTTTGAGCATATTGATAACGTCGAGAATAAACGACTTATCCATAATCGCGCCGAACGGACACTGGTACACGCATGCGCCGCACGCCGTGCATTTATCGCCGTTTATGGTAGCCACGTTTTGATCGTTAATGGAGATCGCCTTAACTTTGCAAGCGTTCTGACACGGGCGTTTGTGGTTTATTATTGCGGAAAACGGACACACGGAAGCGCATTTGCCGCATTCGACGCACTTGCTTTTGTCGATGTGCGCCACGTGCGCCTGATCGAACGATATCGCGCCCTTCATGCAAACGCTTTCGCAACGGTGCGCCAAGCAACCGCGACACGAGGGCGTAACTTCGTAGCCCGCCGCCGGGCACTCGTCACACGCAACGTCGATAACTTCGATTACGTTGGGATTGGTGCTGTCACCGCCCATTGCGAGCTTTACGCGCTTAGACAAAATTTCGCGTTCTTTGTACACGCAACAACGCATGGTGGGAATTTTGCTTGGATGAATGATGCGCGGAATGTCCAACACGTTGTAAAGTAAAGAACCTTCGAAAGCTTGCTTTGCAACCTCGCGAAGAACTCTGAATTTCAAATTATCCACGTACGTGTCGAATTTCTTTTCCATTGCCTACCGTTAACCTTAATTTTTGCCAGAGCCGCTTTCCGCTCTTATTGTAACTATTATATCACACTTTTACGCAAATCTCAACAAAATGCGCCTTGTAAAAAACGGAATATTTGATTTATATTCGCTTTTTAGTAATTATATTTCTTTTTCTTTGCAAAAAGGAAGACTACCGATACGCACACCGACATGATCTCGGCGGCTACGATAGACCACCATATTCCGTCCACGTCCCAAATTAGCGGAAAAATAAGCACTGCGGCTATTTGGAACACGAGCGTTCGCAAGAACGATATAAGCGCCGAGGTAAGTCCGTCGTTTAACGCGGTAAAGAACGACGACGAGAAAATCGAAAAGCCCGAAAGCAAGAACGAAAACGAGAAGATTCCGAATGCGTGAAGCGTAAGGTCCATAAGTTCGGGCTTGTAGCTTACGAATATCGTGGCAAGCGGCTTGGCAAGTATAAACGACGAGCCGAACATTAAAACAGCCGCCGTAGCGATAATAACGAAACTCTTGCGCCTTAAGCTTTTAAGCTGGTCGGTATCGCCCGCGCCGTAGTTGTAGCTGATTATGGGCGCGCTACCCACCGAATAGCCTATGAAAATGGCAATAAACACCATATTTACGTACATAAGCACGCCGTACGCCGAAACGCCGTCCTGCCCGAAATACTTAAGCAGCTGCGCGTTGTAAAGCATACTTACTACCGACATTGCGATATTGGACATAAGTTCGGACGAGCCGTTGGTACAAGTTTTTAGCAGTGCGATTCCGTCCCACTTGGCTCTGCCGAGTCTAAGCGAGCTTGTATTGCGAGTAAAGAAATAGAAAAGCGGCAAAATTCCGCCTACGCACTGACCGATATCGGTAGCAACGGCGGCGCCTATCAGCCCCCAACCGAGCACGCCCACGAATAGCCAATCCAAGAAAATATTCGTTAATCCTGCCGCAACGGTTACTATAAGCCCTAGCGTCGGCTTGCCGGAAGTCGCGAAGTAGCATTGAAACTCGTATTGAAGTATGTACGCGGGTATAGCGAACACGAGCACGTCGCCGTACACAACGGCATCTTCCAGCATCTGCCCTTCGGCGCCCAAAAGCCGTGCCACGGGACGCATACAAAACACGCCCACCAAAACGAGCAACGCGCCTATTACTATCGAAGAATATACCAAAAACGAGAACGTTTGATTTGCTTTCTCCTTTTCGCCTTCGCCCAAAAGCTTGCCTATAAGAGCGCTTCCGCCGGTACCGAGCATAAAGCCCACGCTACCCAAAATCATAGTAAACGGTATAATAAAGTTGACGGCGGCAAAAGCCGTATCGCCTACATAATTGGATACGAAAAATCCGTCCACTACGCCGTAAACGGACGTAAACACCATCATTATTATCGACGGCAACGTGTACTTTAATAGTTTCTTGTAGTTAAATTTATCCGATATTTCTATTTTCATATTTCCGTCTCCTTTCGCCACCCTTCCACATAATTCAAGCCGTACGTTTTTTGCGTACGGCGACGTCGGTTGCCTAATTCTAACATACGCTAGAAAAATTGTCAAACGATTTATTAAGTATGTTTCGTTGTGAAGTTTAATAGAAAATATTGTAGAACAAAGAACTACGAAGCATTGCCGCCAACTAGGCGCATTTACATGCGTCACCTCGCCCTTAAACAAAAAAGGCACTTCGTTTTGAAGTGCACTTTTTGTTTAGCTTAATTTATTATTGTTTTGTCCAAGCAAGTATCGTTTTGCCGTCGGTATCGTAATGCCAATAGTTGCCGCTTGTCGTAGGTTGTGTTTCGCTGTAGTAGTAGCGTGTTACGGAAGCAAGATAGGTGATGTCACCATATATCGCAATTGCATTCCATTCACTTTTGCTTCCTTCGTAGTATACGCTTGTTAAGCTACTGCAAGAAGAGAACGCATTAACTCCTATGCTTGTTACGCTAGAAGGTATTGTTATGCTTGTTAAGCTACTGCAATTATAGAACGTATAACTTCCTATGCTTGTTACGCTAGAAGGTATCGTTATGCTTGTTAACTTACTGCAATTATAGAACGCATAACTTCCTATGCTCGTTACGCTATCGGGGATTGTTATGCTTGTTAGGCTACTGCAATTAGAGAACGCACCATAATAAATAACCTTAGTATGTTCATTTATTATACACGAAGATATATCCTTTGACTTTGCTTTTACAAGTACTACATATGGATTTTCGTTATTGCCTAAATAACATGCGTTATCGTATTCATTATAGATTAACTTACTGCAACCATCGAACGCATAATCTCCTATGCTTGTTACGCTAGAAGGTATTGTTATGCTTGTTAACTTACTGCAATTAGAGAACGCCTGAATTCCTATGCTTGTTACGCTGTTACCTATGCTAACGCTTGTTAAGCTACTGCAACCATAGAACGCAAATCCTTCTATGCTTATTACACTGTTAGGAATCGTTACGCTTGTTAATTCTCTGCAAGAAGAAAAAGCGCTATTTCCTATGCTTGTTACGCTGTTACCTATGCTAACGCTTGTTAACTTACTGCAATTAGAGAACGCGCTACTTCCTATGCTTGTCACGCTGTTACCTATGCTAACGCTTGTTAACTTACTGCAATTAGAGAACGCGCTACCTCCTATTCTTGTTACGCTGTCGGGGATTTCTATGCTTGTTAAGCTACTGCAAGAAGAGAACGCACCGTTTTGAATAAACTTTGTTTTTTCGTTTATTGTGCAAGACGTTATACTTGTTGACTTTGCTTTTACAAGTACTACGTACGGATTTTCATTATTGCCTAAATAACATGCGTTATCGTATTCATTATAAGTTAAGTTACTGCAACCCACGAACGCGCTATCTCCTATGCTGGTTACGCTAAAGGGGATTGTTATTGAGCCACTTAACGCTGCAGGTACATGTACTAATATTGTCTTTTCTTTATTATACAATATACCGTCTACGCTACTATAATCGGCGTTATTTTCGTCTACATGTATACTCGTTAAACTGCTGCAACCAGAGAACGCATAACTTTCTATGCTTGTTACGCTAGTAGGGATTGTTATGCTTGTTAACTTACTGCAATAATAGAACGCCTCATACCCTATGCTTGTTACACTGTCGGGGATCGCTATGCTCGTTAAACTACTGCAATATTCGAATGCATAATCTCCTATAGTCTCACAAGCAGATTCGCCAACGAACTCCAGATTGCTTATTCCTGCCGAATAGAATAAACATGCAGGAATTTTCTTTACGTTTGCACCTACGGTTACTTTAAAACTCGAACTTACTACAAACGCATTGTTTTTATAACTTAAATCGGCACATTGCGTTGCATTATAATTAATTTCCGTCAACGCCGAGCAACCGTAAAAGGCGTAATTGCCGATACTCGTTATGTCTTCGCCTATAGTAATGCTTGTTAGCGTCGCGCAATTCCTGAATGCGCCGTACAAAATATTACCGCCCGTTACCGCTACCTTTGTTAAGCTGCTTGGGATATAATAAGTAGAAGAAGTCGTTGAACTTGTTGAATCGCCGTAGTAAGATTGATATGTTTCTATTCCGCCTTCATAACTTCTAGTACCGAATATGTATCCGAACGGATATTGATACGTATCGCTAGACGACACGCCTGCTTTTGCCCCTACAAACGGTATTGTTATTTCTTTTAAGCTACTGCAACCACTAAATGCATAGCCTCCTATGCTTGTTACGCTAGAGAGGATTGTAACTTCAGTTAAGCTACTGCAATTATAGAAAGCTCCGTACGGTATATATCCGCCTGTTACCGTTACCTTTGTTAAACTGCTTGGGATATAATAAGTCGTATAAGTCGTTGAACTTGTATAACTGCCATAATAATATTGTGTTGTTGCCGTTCCGCCTTCATAACTGCCAGTACCAAATATGTATCCAAACGGATATTGATACTTATCGCTTGACGTTACGCCTGCTTTTGCACCGACAAACGGTATTGTTATTTCTTTTAAGCCACTGCAACCGCTAAACGCCCCTTCTCCTATATTTGTTACTTTGTCGGGAATTGTTATGCTTGTTAGCTTACTGCAATCCTCGAACGCATATTTTCCTATGCTTGTTACGCTGTCGGAGATCGTTATACTTGTTAAGCTACTGCATTCAGAGAACGCATATTCTCCTATGCTTGTTACGCTAGAAGGTATTGTCACGCTTGTTAAGCTACTGCACCTATAGAACGCATGACTGCTTATGCTTGTTACGCTGTCCGGGATTTCTATGCTTGTTAAGCTACTGCAACCATAAAACGCATAATCTCCTATGTTTGTTACGCTATCGGGGATTTCTATGCTTGTTAAGCTACTGCACCACATGAACGCACGATCCCCTATACTTGTTACGCTATTACCGATTGTTACTTTGCTCAAGCTACTGCAATCAATGAACGCATAATCGTTTATCTTTGTTGCAGTTGTTATATTTACTTCCGTTATTTTCTTGTTGTCTATATATAAATTCTTTGCACAATATAACGGATTGGCATGATCATTATAAAAAGATATTTGTACCCACTCGTCTATCGTGCCACCATAGTATACGCTTGTTAAGTTACTGCAATTATGGAACGCATATCCTCCTATGCTAGTTACGCTAGAAGGGATTGATATGCTTGTTAAGCTACTGCAATCCCAGAACGCTCCGTAAAGGATATTTCCGCCCGTTACCGTTACCTTTGTTAAACTGCTTGGGATATAATAAGTCGTATAAGTCGGTAAGCTTGTTGAATCACCGTAATAATATTGTTTTGTGCTCGTTCCGCCTTCATAACTGCTAGTACCAAATATGTATCCGAACGGATATTGATCCGTATCACTTGACGATACGCTTGCTCTTGCTCCTACAAACGGTATGGTTATTTCTTGTAGCGAATTGCATCCGCTAAATGCGTTAAACCCTATGCCTGTTACGCTGTCGGGAATTGTTATGCTTGTTAAGTTACTGCAATTATGGAACGCCTCATACCCTATGGCTGTTACGCTAGAAGGGATTGTTACGCTTGTTAAGCTACTGCAATTATAGAACGTCATATAATCTATGGCTGTTACGCTAGAAGGGATTGTTACGCTTGTTAAGCTACTGCAATTATAGAACGCACATGCTTCTATGATTGTTACGCTAGACGGAATAACAACGCAAGTAATAGAACTTTTATCTCTAAAAGCGTCTAGACCGATAGCAGTTACGGGTAACCCTTCGTAAGAACTCGCTATTCTTACTTTTGTTGACAAACCGTGGTATGCTTCTACATAAGCGTACGTATTATCCGAAGATACCCCGTAATATACACCTTTGGTTGCGGATATCGACCTATCGCATATCGTACACCAGCCGCTGTCGTCAACGGTATGCTCGCCATAACTTTGTTTTGTGTCATGACCGCAAGTCGCTTCTTGCCAATGGTATGTTTCGTCATGGCTCCATTCTTCCGAATACGAATGCCCTTTTGCCGTACCTTCGTCGGTTATTGTGTCCTTTTCGCCGCAACCGTTGTCGCAATAT
>CAZEXL010000008.1:0-52961 GCA_964516925.1 uncultured Lachnospiraceae bacterium
GTCATAAACGTTCCGGACGAAGATAGTTTTAATGCGTACGGCATGCAATTTATAGCTAAAGATATGAATTTGCTTAATGTGTTAATGAAAGACGTAACGGTTATTTAGCGCACCTTACTTTTTAACAGCATGAGATTAACTAAACAATTTACAGAAATTAACAAATTTTTTTAAATTGCTATTGACGCAACTCGTGTAATATGTTATAATGTAACAAATGATAAAACAGTTTTATAAAGGAGAAAAAATGAAAAAAGTCCTAATAGTATTTTTATCGCTAATGCTGAGCATATGTGCTTTTGTGGCGTGCGAAAAAGTGTGTAAAGAACATTCCTTCGGTGAGTGGACGGTCACAAAGGAGGCAACGTGCACGACTGCAGGCAAAGAAAGCCGAGAGTGTGAAAAATGCGGCGAGACGGAAACACGCGAAATAGCGGCATTAGGACATTCGTTTACTAACTACGAATCCAATAGCGACGCAACGTGTACGAGCGACGGAACGAAAACGGCTAAATGTGATCACGGCTGTGGTAAGCCGCATACGATAACCGACGAAGGTACGGCATTCGGGCACTCTTACGGAGCATGGGTAAGTAACGGCAACGGCACTCACACCAAAACGTGCGCTAACGACGATACACATAAAATAACCGAACCTTGTCATGGAGGTGAAGCAACTTGTACGGCAAAAGCAATTTGCGATGACTGTAACGCAGAGTATGGCGAGTATAATCATGTCGTCGACGACAGTGGTTGGTGTACAAAATGCGACAAAATAGTCGCTTCAACAAACGGATTGAAATATAGCATTTCGGCAGATAATTCTTTTGCGGAAATAATTGGCTATAATGGAAGATCAAGTAAGATATGCATAGCCGATACATACAACGGTGTGCCAATAGTTAGCATAAAAAGCAGCGCTTTTAGTAGTAATCAATCAATTACCGAAGTTGCTATTGCGGAAGGAATAACAAGCATAGGCGAGGATGCCTTCTGGGGTTGCAGTAACTTGAGCAAAGTCACAATCCCAGATAGCGTAACAAGCATAGGAGGAAGTGCGTTCGAAGGTTGTACTAACTTAACAAGTATAAGCATAAGTAACAGCGTAACGAGCATCGAATATTGCACGTTTAAAAATTGCAGTAGTCTTACAAACGTAACAGTGCCTAGCAATGTAACAAGCATAGGGAATTATGCGTTCGCCAAATGTAGTAAACTAAAAAGCATAAAAATTCCAGATAGCGTAACAAGCATAGGCGAAGGTGCGTTCTCTAATTGCAGTAACTTAAGCTATAACGAATATGATAATGCATGTTATCTTGGTAACGAAAACAATAAATATATGGTGTTAGTGCAGGCAAAGTCAACAAGTATAACGTCTTGTATAGTAAACACGTACTGTAAAATAATTTGTGGGTACGCTTTTGATGACTGTAGCGTCTTGAGTAAAATATCAATTCCTACCAACATAACCAGCATAGGGGCGGGAGCGTTTGATGGTTGTAGCAGTTTAGTTTATACAGAAAGCGAAGGTATGTATTATCTTGGGAATGAAAGCAATAATTATGTTGTGTTAGTAAAGGCAGTTTCTGGATATATTTGTTATGATATTAACGATAATTGCAAAATCATTTATCCTCTGGCATTTTACTTTATTTTGCTTGACTACATTGGTGGTCGCAGTTATTCTGTTTGCATTCCTGCAGGACTAAGAAGCATTGGCGCGGGTGCGTTCTCGTACTGTGAAAGCTTAACAAGCGTATACTACAAAGGAAGCGAAAGCGAATGGGGTGCAATAATGATAGGTAAAAATAACGATAATCTCACTGAGGGAACAAGGTATTACTACAGCGAAAGCAATCCGTTTGAAGGCGAAAATGCGGAAAAAGAAGGCAACTATTGGCATTACGATACGGATGGAAAAACGATAGTCGTTTGGGTAAAGTAATAGCCGAACAGAGAACAAAGGTTTAGTAAAAAAGAGCTTCTTAGTAAATGATATGAACCCCAAAAGTTTTGTCTAACTTTTGGGGTTCACTTCATTAGTAAAGAAGCTCTTTTTTTGTTTTTAGTAAATCGTTAGATTATAAATTCTTTAAGCGTATCCAAATCGACAAGGCCTACCGACTTATCGGCGAGTTTACCGTCCTTAAAAAGCAAAAGGGTGGGTATGCTCATAACGCCGAAGCGTTTTGCGAGATCGGGTTGTTCGTCTACGTTTACTTTACAGATCGAAACGCCGGTATTCTCGGCGTCAAGCTCTTCCAAAACGGGCGCAAGCATTCTGCACGGACCGCACCAAGGCGCCCAAAAGTCCACAAGAACTTTACCGCTTGCCGTTTCGGCGTCAAAATCGTTTATGGTTAGTTGTTTCATAAATCCTCCCTGACTAGTTTATCCGTATTTTCCGACAGATAAACACGAATTATTTTGCAAGTTCTATCATGGCTTTTTTATAAATTTCGGCAGCCTTGTAGAATTCGCTTACGGGTACGCGCTCGTCTACGTTGTGAATGTTTGTTTCGGTGCCTTCGAAAGCAGGACCGAACGCTACGGTGTTCGGAAGTTCGCGCGCGTACGTGCCGCCGCCGCAAATAAGACAGTGCGGTTCTTTGCCGGTGCAATCCTCGTACACTTTAAGCAACGTTTGAACAAGCTGCGAGTTTTTGTCGATATAAAGGTTGGGCGCAAATTTCTTTTCTTCGATTTTTGCTTTGCCCGGAAGTTTGCCGGCAATCTGGCGTTTGATTTCTTCGGGAGTTGCGCACACCGGCAGACGCATATCCAACGAAAAATATAATCTGTCGTCGTCCACTTTTATTATACCCATATTCATGGTAAGGTCGCCGCTTACGTCGTCGCATTTATAAATGCCTAACGCTTCGGTAGCGTCGTTACGGCAAATATATTCGTTCATAAACGAAACGAGCTCGCTGCCGGACGTGAACAAAGCAAGGAATTTAAACAGCTTCCAAATAGCGTTGTCCGCTTTGTCGGGCGCCATTGCGTGACCTGCAACGCCGCGCGTTTCTACGGTGATAACTTCGCCTTCGTCTATTACCGAAAAGTCCTCTATGTGGTACCCTGCGGCAAGCAATCCGCCTACTACAGCCGAGGATGTAAACAGCTTGTTGCTGATTTCGCCGTTGCAAACGTCAAGAAATTTACCGCCTAGATCGCTGTCTTTAAAAATGCTGATTTTTGCACGATCGGGCACTACGTTGTAGCTTTCGCCGCCGCTTATAAACGCAACGTTTTTGGCAAAAAAGTTGTCGAGCGGCAACGAATACATAAGATGCAATATGCCTTTTTCGCTGTTTATAAGGGGGAAGTCAGAATCGGGCACGAAACTCATAGACGGAATTTCACCGTGATTAACGTAGTGCTTTATGCACGCGCTGCCGTGTTCTTCGTTGCAACCGACAATTATGCGTATACGTTTGTTAAGTTTTATCGCGCTTTCTTTAATTTCCTTAAGAGCGTGCAAACACATAACGACGCTGCCTTTGTCGTCTACGACGCCTCTGCCAAAAAGAGTGTCGTCCTTTACCACAAGCGTAAACGGATCGGTTTGCCAACCGTCGCCGGCAGGAACAACGTCAAGGTGACAAAGAGCGCCTACACATTCTTTGCCTTCGCCGTATTCCGCATAGCCGCAGTATCCGTCGTAGTTGCCGGTTTTAAAGCCGTATTCTTCGGCCTTAGCCAGGAACCAATCAAGAGCTTCTCGGCAACCGCGTCCGAACGGAGCGCCCTCTTCGGGGTCGCTTAAAACGCTTTTTATGGCGATAATTTCAGCTAAATCTTTTAACATAAAAACCTACCTTTCTTTAATTCGAATACCATTATATACCGTCTTGCGAATTTTGTCAACTATTGTAGCTTATATTTATTGCTCGTAAAGGCATATTCGTAAAGCAAATGCAACTAAATTTGCAAAACGCAACCATATAACTTGCATTATTTTTAATTTTGCTTTATAATGTAGTCGTAGAGTGATTACGCTCTGACTTTAAGGAGTAAAAATGGAAGAAGTAAGAACAAGATTTGCGCCGTCGCCTACGGGTTATTTACATATAGGCGGATTAAGGACGGCTTTATACGCGTATTTGTACGCAAAGAAAAACGGCGGAAAGTTTATTTTACGCATAGAGGATACCGATCGCGAGCGTTACGTTCCGGGTTCGGTAGAAATTATATATTCTACGCTTAAAGACGCCGGACTCGTTTACGACGAAGGTCCGGACGTAGGCGGAAATTACGGTCCGTATATTCAAAGCGAACGCAAAAACGCATACCTCGAATACGCAAAGCAACTCGTGGAAAACGGCAGCGCGTATTACTGTTTTTGCACCAAGGAGCGACTTGAAGAACTGCACGCAAGCGGCGCAACCAAGTACGACAAGCATTGCGCTTCGCTTAGCAAAGAGGAAGTCGAAATGCGTCTTAAGCGAGGCGACAGCTACGTAATAAGACAAAATATTCCGTCAAGCGGTAGCACTACGTACACCGATATGGTTTTTGGCGATATAACCGTAGACAACAAGGAGCTTGAGGATAATATTCTTATAAAATCCGACGGTATGCCTACGTACAACTTCGCAAACGTGGTAGACGACCATCTTATGGGCATAAATTACGTAATCCGCGGAGTGGAATATCTTTCAAGCACGCCCAAGTACAATCTTTTGTACGACGGGCTTGGCTGGGAGCGTCCTCATTATATTCACCTTCAACCGATAATGCGCGACGCAACTCACAAACTCAGCAAGCGCTACGGCGACGCCAGTTACGAAGACTTTATAAAAAAAGGTTATCTAAAGGAAGCGATAGTCAACTACATTGCATTGCTTGGTTGGAGCAGCAAGGACAATACCGAAAAATTCAGTCTAAGCGAACTCGTGGACAAGTTCGATTTGTCGGGGGTAAGTCATTCGCCCAGCATTTTTGACGAGCAAAAGATGAAGTACATAAATTCGCTTTACGTAAAAGAACTCAGCGAAGACGACTTCCACGCGTATGCGCTTAAGTTTTACGAGCAATACGACTATCTTAAGGGATTGGATCTTAGATTTTTGTCGACTCTTCTTCATTCCAGAGTAGAGGTGTTTACCGACATAGGCAAACTTACCGAATTTCTAACTCAATTCGACGGCTTTGACCTTAATTTGTTTACCAACGCCAAATGGAAGACCGATTGTTCGGTTGCAAAAGCAATGCTTCCGTCGCTTATCGAACTTACGAAGGAGTCGTTTGATAATCTTCACGACGCGCTTATCGCTTACGGCGAAAAAGCGGGTTACAAAAAAGGTCAGGTGCTTTGGATTTACCGTATAGCGCTTACCGGCGCGCAGTCAACGCCGGGCGGAGCCGTAGAAATGGCAGTACTTCTCGGCAAAGACGAATCGCTTCGTCGTCTGGAAAGCTGTCTTTCGCGTTTAGGGTAGGCTATGAGCTTTAAGCAAGTCGACACTATAAAATGCACGACGCTTGCTTACGTAGGCGATTCGGTGTTTACGCTCTTCGTGCGAGCAAAGCTCGGAAGCGATCCTACCGTTGCCACCAAAGAGCTTATGCGCAGAAGCAACGCTTGCGTAAGTGCGGTAAGGCAAGCCGTCATTCACGACGGGATACAGCAATTGCTTTCGGACGACGAAAGTGCGTTAATGACTCGCTGCCGCAACGCTCACGTAACCAACAAGGCTAAAAACGCAACTATGCGTGAGTATAAAAAAGCGACGGCACTAGAAGGACTTTTGGGCGCGTTGTACCTTACCGGGCAAAAAGAGCGACTAGCGGAGTTGCTTGAAATATGTATGCAAATAGGAGACGCCAATGAGCAAAGCAGATAAAATTTTTGTACAAAACGTAAAGGACATTATTCAAAACGGAGTGTGGGATACGGACTACGACGTACGGCCTCGTTGGGCGGACGGAACGCCTGCTCATACCGTAAAAAAGTTCTGTATAGTAAACAGGTACGACCTAAGCGAAGAGTTCCCGATAATCACCGTTCGCAAAATGAACTTCAAAAACGCTTTGGACGAACTGCTTTGGATATGGCAAAAAAAGAGCAACAACGTGCACGATTTACACAGTCATATATGGGATTCGTGGGCTGACGAAAGCGGCAGCATAGGCAAGGCGTACGGTTACCAGCTTGGAGTAAAACACAAGTATAAGGAAGGCGAGTTCGATCAAGTGGACAGAGTTTTGTTCGACTTAAAGCACAATCCGCTTTCACGAAGAATTATGACCAATATTTATTGCCACGCCGACCTTAACGAAATGAATCTTTATCCGTGTGCGTATTCGGTAACGTTTAACGTAACGCAAGGTAGGCTTAATGCGATACTCAATCAGCGTTCGCAAGATATGCTTACCGCAAACAATTGGAACGTAATTCAATACGCCGTATTGGTACATATGATGGCTCAGGTAAGCGGACTTAAAGCGGGCGAGCTGGTGCACGTAATCGCCGATGCACACTTGTACGACAGACATTTGCCTATTGCCGAAAAGGTTATTGAAAACAAGCAGTTCGACGCGCCTAAATTTATAATGAACGAAAACGTGACCGATTTTTACAAGTTCACGCTTGACGATTTTGAGCTTAAAGATTATAATTACACTCCGCTAGGGGAAAAAATAGAGGTGGCTGTATGAATCTGATAGTGGCGGTAAGCAGAAATTGGGGAATAGGCAAAGATAATAAATTGCTTTTTTCGCTTAAAGAAGATATGAAGTTTTTTAAGCAGACTACTACCGGCAAGGTGGTGGTTATGGGCAAAAACACCTATCTGTCGCTCCCTAAGCGTCCGCTTAAAGACAGGGTAAACGTCGTTTTAACCAAATCTCAATTCGACGACGGATGCGTTACGGTAAAAGATACGGACGAGCTTTTTGCGGAAATTAAAAAGCATAAAGCCGACGACGTATTCGTTATAGGCGGAGCAAGTTTGTATAGACAGCTGTTGCCGTATTGCGACACGGCGTACGTAACCAAGGTGGACGCCGACGCCGACGCAGATGCGTATTTCGAAAATCTCGATAATTTGCGCGGCTGGGAGCTGGTTTGCAAGGCGGAAGCGCAGGACGTTTTGCCGCTTGCGTTCTGTATTTACAAAAACAATAATGTAATGGAGTATAAAAAATGAAAATAGAAGGAAGAAACGCCGTATCCGAGGCGATCAAGGCGGGCAGTACTATCGACAGATTGCTCGTAGAAAAGGGGCTTAAAGACGCGGGCGCGCAAAAGATAATAGACGAAGCAAAAAGCAGAGATATAAAAATCTTTTTTCGAGACAAGACGGCGCTAGACCGCGAAAGCGTGTCCAAACGTCACCAAGGGTTTATTGCCGAAATTACCGACTATAAGTACAGCGAGCTCGAAGATATTCTGGAATACGCGAAGCAAAAGAACGAGCCGCCGTTTTTGTTGATTTTGGACGGGGTGGAAGATCCGCACAATCTGGGAAGCATACTTCGTGTAGCCGAATGTGCGGGAGTGCACGGAGTGATAATTCCTCGTCATCGAGCCGTGTCGGTAAACGAAACGGTAATAAAGGTCAGCGCAGGTGCGTCCGCGCACATAAAAGTGGCTAAGGTTACCAACGTAAACGACACGATAGACGCGCTTAAAGAGCAGGGAGTTTGGGTATATTGCGCCGATATGGACGGCGAATCGGTGTACAAAACGGATCTTACGGGCGCCGTAGCCATAGTGGTAGGCGGCGAAGGTAAGGGCGTAGGCAAACGAACCAAGAGCAACTGCGACGGAGTGGTTTCGTTGCCCATGTTCGGTCAGGTAAATTCGCTTAACGCGTCGGTTGCAACCGCAGTCGTAGTGTACGAGCGTATAAGACAAACGCTTAATAAATAAGCAAACAAATAAAAAATATTTTACGGCGTTAACGCCCAAAGGAGTATATTATGCGAAGAAGAATTATTGCGGGAAACTGGAAGATGAACATGTCTAAGGCAGAGGCAAAGCAGTTTATGATCGACTTTTTGCCGCTTTGCAAAAATGCAAAAAGCGAAATCGTGCTTTGCGTTCCGTTTACCGACGTACACAGAGTTTACAAGCTTGCGCTTGACACAAACGTTAAGGTCGGCGCTCAAAACGTAGCGTGGGCGGACAAAGGCGCGTTCACTGGCGAAATCTCGGCCGATATGCTTAAAGAGGTGGGTGCAGAGTATGTAATCATCGGACACAGCGAACGCAGAGCGTACTTCGGTGAAACCGATCAAACCGTAAATATGCGCACCAAGCAGGCACTTAAAAACGGACTTAAACCTATCGTTTGCGTAGGCGAAACGCTCGAGCAGCGCGAAGGCGGTAAGACCGAAGAAGTTTTAAAGGCGCAGATCGAAAAAGGACTTGAGGGTATAAGCGAGGACCTTATCATCGCATACGAGCCGGTATGGGCAATCGGAACGGGCAAAACGGCTACTCCCGAAATGGCAAACGAAACGATTGGCTTTATCCGCAAGGTAGCGGAAGGACTCGGCTTTGACGCTCCCATTCTTTACGGCGGAAGTATGAACGCCGCAAACGCTCAAAATCTTTTGAATATGCCCGAAATCGACGGCGGACTTATAGGCGGAGCAAGTCTTAAGCCTGCGGACTTTTCGGTTATTGTAAATTGCGACTAGGAGTAAACGGATGAAAAAAACGGACGCTCTTATAATTTTAGACGGCTTTGGACACGGCGAGGACTACGAAGGCAACGCCATACTTAAAGAGGGCGTACAAAACTTTAAAAAGCTTTGCGAAAAATATCCGCATACGTATATTAACGCGTCGGGATTGAGCGTCGGCTTGCCTCAAGGTCAAATGGGCAACAGCGAAGTAGGGCACCTTAATCTCGGCGCCGGCAGAGTGGTTTATCAGGATATCACTCGTATCGACAAAGCAATATCGGACGGCGACTTTTACGAAAACGAGCAGCTCGTTTCGGCTGTCGAAAACGCAAAAAGCAAGGGCACGTACCTGCATATTGCGGGACTTTTGGGCAACGGCGGCGTTCACAGTTCGATGAATCATCTGCTTGCTCTAATCAGGCTTTGCAAGCGTAGAGGACTGGACAGAATTTACGTTCATTGCATTACCGACGGACGTGATTCCGCTCCGGACAGCGGGCTCGGATTTATAAAAACGCTCGAACAAGAGTGCAAAGAAATCGGCGTCGGCAAAATAGCCACGGTTATAGGAAGATTTTACTACATGGATCGGGACAACCGTTGGGACAGAGTGGAAAAGGCGTACCGATGTATCTTTGATTGTGTCGGCTCAAAAGCTGCTAGCGCGGTCGAAGCGGTGCAAAATTCGTATGACGGCGGCGTAACCGACGAGTTTATTTTACCTTGCGTCATCGGCGATTATCAAGGCGTGAAAGACGGCGACAGTTACGTTTCGTACAACTTCCGTGCCGACAGAGTAAGAGAATTTTCTCACGCTATTCTTGACGACGAGTTCGAAGCGTTTAATCGCAAAAAACCCGACTTGTTTTACGTAGGAATGACTCAATACGACGCTTCGCTTTCTATGCGCGTGGCGTTCGGACCCAAGGATATACGCAACACGCTAGGCGAATACGTTGCCGCAAACGGCTTGATGCAAACTCGCATTGCCGAAACCGAAAAATACGCGCACGTAACGTTCTTTTTCAATGGCGGCGTCGAAAAGCCCAACGATGGCGAAAAACGTATCCTGGTTCCCAGTCCCAAAGTTGCAACGTACGACCTCAAGCCCGAAATGAGCGCTTACGAAGTTACTCACGAGGCGTTAGGTGTCGTTGGAAAAACGGACCTTTTGATTATGAATTACGCCAATTGCGATATGGTCGGGCACACCGGAGTTTTGGACGCTACGATAAAAGCGGTTCAAACGGTGGATGAGTGCTTTATTTATGTAGTAAGAGCTGTTTTATCAACGGGCGGCAGCGTTATAGTAACGGCGGATCATGGCAATGCCGAATGTATGATAATCGACGGAAAGCCCATGACGGCGCACACTACCAACGTAGTTCCGTTGGTTATCGTCGGTGAAAAGGTCAAAGGCAAAAAACTTACTAGCGGTGCGCTTTGCGACGTTGCTCCCACGCTTTTGACTCTTATGGGATTGCCCGTACCCAAGGAAATGGAAGGTAAATCGCTTATAATCGACTAGGCGTCGAAAATCGCTAATCTATTCGGCAGCTGTTTGCGATAAATTTTTCCACTAAATCCGCGACTTTTACGGCAAGCGAGTATATAAAGCCGAGTCTTACTGAAAAAAATCTTTTATCGGTGGGCGGAAAGCGACTGGTTACTGCGGTAACGCTAACGTCGCCGACGATAGGCAGATTTTTACCGCTTGCGGCTCCGGGGTACAGTCCTCCGTCGCTAAGGTATACGTTTCCTACGTTTTTACCTACGCACGAGTCTACAGCAATAATCGTTGCGGAATGATTGTTTTTTATAAACGAGTAGTAAGTTTCAAGATTAAGCGCGGTTATGGGGCTTAGTAACGTGCCGTAAACGTAGGCAGGCAGGTTGCGTGCGATAAGAATTTCGCCCACTATCGGACCTAGGCAGTCGCCGCCGGCAGCGTCGGTGCCTATACACATAATAACGGGAAAATCGTTCATTTTCGTTCTCATAAGTCGAATTATGGACGCGTATAGCTTTATTAATACCATAAGGAGGGTAAAACGAATGGTACTTGATATAATTTTTGTAGTGTTTATTGTCGTTTTTACCGTTCTGGGCTTTATTTGCGGACTTTTTAAAACTTTCGTTTCGTTTTTTGGCTGGTTTATAAGTTTCGTTTTGTCGTATCTTTGTGCCAAAGCGCTTGCAAATGCGTTCTTGTCGGCTAGTACGGCAGAGGCGCTTGTAAGCGGCAGCGATTCGATATTCGCAAAAATCTACGAAATTTTGCCCGACGGACTAAAAGGCATTTCGATGGACTCTATCAGGGCGGCGCTTGCAGCCGATCAATCGGAAGCTGCGATAAAAGAAAACATAGCTTCGCAGGCGGACGGACTACTAAAATTCGCTTCGTCCATAATTCAAGAAGCCGTGTGCAAACCTATGTATCTTAACAGCGCAGTGCAAGACGTTGCGCAGGTATTGGCGCTGGAACTTACCTATCACTTGTACGTAATTTTGGTAGGCGTGATATTCTTTATAGTGCTTCGCATAATCGTTATGGGCGTATCTATAATAGTAAAGAATAGAGCCGCAGAGGCGAAAAAAGGCAAAGAAAAGGACGTTTTAAAGTTGCCGCAAAGGCTGGGCGGACTTGCCTTGGGCGCGATTCGAGGCTTTGCTTACGGTTGCGTTTTGCTTATGCTTGCAAGTTATTTGTCCGGAATTATTCCGTTTATTCAGCAGCAAGTGGACGAATCGCAGCTCAGCGTGCCCATCACTTCGTGGATATCCGAAACCACCGGCGCAATGCTAAGCGACAATTTGGAAGAAAACGAAAACTATTTGCTTATACTCGATGCGTTTGAACAGCAGCTATCTTCCGAAGAAGGCGTATAACTAAATTTAATATACGAACAAAAATCGACCGCGTTGGTTACGCCGTCGGTTTTTTTATTTTACTAAAAAGAAGAGCCGAATCGTTTTACGTTTGACTTAAACGCAGTAAAGTCGTATAATGAGTCGGTCGTTAGGGACTAGAAGAGAGCGTACGTAACGCAACGCGTAAAAAGGAGAGCGTATGTCTGTAATGAACAAAAAAACGCTAAAAGAAAGCGTGGATTATTTCGGAACGGAAAAGATAGGCAAAATATTGTTTAAGCTTGCGCCGCCCGTAATGCTTGCTCAGCTTATACAAGCGCTTTACAACATAGTAGACAGTTTGTTCGTAGGCAAATTTTCGGACAGCGGACTTACGGCGTTGTCCATAGTGTATCCTTTGCAGTTGCTTATGATAGCGCTTGCAGTAGGAGCAGGCGTGGGAATCAATACGGCAATGTCCGCTTCGCTCGGAGGCGGTGAAGACAAAAAAGCAAACGAATACGGCGGAGTTGCCATGCCGCTTGCAATCGTTTTGTGGGCGTTGTTCGCCACGATATGTTACTTCATTATGCCGCTGTACGCTCGGCTTCAAACGTCGTCGGCAGAAGTTATCGACGACGTAATAACGTACGGCAGAATAACATGCGTTTTCAGCTTCGGCTTGTTCTTGGAGAGCGCATGGACTAAAGTATTGCAAGCCCGCGGCGACATGAAAAGACCTATGATAGCGCAGGTTGCGGGAGCCGTAACGAATATAGTACTCGATCCGTTGCTTATATTCGGGATGCTCGGCTTGCCGAAAATGGGGATAGCGGGCGCTGCCGTAGCTACCGTAGCCGGTCAGATAGTGGCGGCTTTGGTGGTAGTAAAAAAAGCTTACGCTCGTACGCCAAACGTAAAAAAGCTTCCGTTTTACACGGCAAGAATTCTCAAACTCGGCTTGCCGAATATGTTAATGCAAGCCGCCTACACGCTGTACATATTCGGATTAAATATGATACTTGCAACTTTTTCGGACGCAGCGGTAACGGTGCTCGGGCTTTACTATAAATGGCAAACGTTTTTCTTTATTCCGCTGGGCGCGATGCAGACGTGCATAGTGCCGATAATAAGCTACAATTATGCCGCAAAAAACATCGAAAGGTGCAAAAAAACGCTTAATGTGTCCATTGTTTTCGGTATGGCGTTGATGTTTTTGGGGACGTTGTGTTTTTTGATTATTCCGGAGCCGATGCTAAGATTCTTTTCGGGCGACGAACAGGTAATAAGTATAGGAAAACGGCGTTTCGCATAATAGGGTTAAGTTTTATTCCGCTCGTTACGTCGCTTACGTACCCCGTGTTTTTTCAGGCGGTAGGCAAAAGCGTAAGCAGCACCGTGCTTACCGTAATCAGAACGGTGGTATTATTCGTGCCTCTTGCGTTTTTGTTCTCGCGTTTCGGGCTAAACTATTTTTGGCTTACGTATCCCGTAACCGACACGATAACGAGTATAGTAGGGTTTGTTTTAAGCAAACGATTTTTTAAAAAGCCGTACTCGCATTATACGCCGCTTGACTAATAATAGATTTTATTAAACTAAAAAACTCCCGATTTGCAAAAGCAAGTCGGGAGTTTACTGTAAAATCTTAATAGTTGTTGTATTCGGCTATGTACGGAAGGTTGCGGAAGTATTCGGCGCAATCCAAGCCGTATCCTATTGCAAAGAAGTCGGGAATGGTAAACAAAACCATATCGGGCTTAAAGTCAACGACTCTGCGTTCGGGCTTGTCGAGCAAGGTAACTACTTTAAGCGAAATCGGGTTACGCTGTTTAAGAAGTTCTACTATACTTTTAAGAGTTCTGCCGGTGTCGATAATATCTTCCACGATAACGACGTGGTACTTGCTCAGGTCTTGCTCTAGGTCCATGGTAATTTGAACCGAACCGGAGGAGGTCGTGCCGCCAAAGTAGCTCTTTACTCTCATAAAGGCAACTTCGCACGGAACGGTAACCGCTCTGCAAAGATCGGACATGAACACGAAAGCACCGTTAAGAATGCTTACTAACAAGATAGGTCTGCCGTCGTAAGAATCGCTTATTTGCTTGCCCGCTTTGGCAATAGCTTCCTTGATTTGCTCCGCGGTAATTACGACTCTTTTGATTCGCTTATTGTATTCTTCATTAGTCATAACGTTTATACTCCCCAAAAATAATAAAGTCATTATACCACGAAAAAACAAGATTTGCAATTGTTTTAAGGCTAAGATATAAATAAATGAACAAAAAGGCAAGTCGGCACGTCGCAAAAAGCAATTAAATTACTTGACTTTTAAGCTAAGGTATAGTATTCTTAAAAAGCGCTTAATAAACGTTTAACATTCTTCGTTTATAGTGTTTAAACGACAAATCGTCGTCTAAACAAAAAAATAGGAGAATGTATGGATCTTTTTAATAAGTGTAACGGTATTCAAACTTTAAACGAGATACGCCGCGAAGGCGTTTATCCGTACTTTCATTGTATGGAATCTCGTCAAGGTCCCGAGGTTATTATGGAAGGCGAGCGTAAAATCATGCTCGGTTCTAACAATTATCTGGGACTGACGTCGCATCCCGAAGTTGTCGAGGCGGCAACCAAAGCGCTTCAAAAGTACGGAACGGGTTGTTCGGGTTCTAGATTTCTAAACGGAACGCTCGATTTGCATTTACAGCTGGAAGACGAGCTTGCTTCGTTTTTGGGCGCAGAGCGAGTAATCACGTTTTCAACGGGATTTCAGTCAAACTTAGGCATTATTTCGGCAATCGTAGGCAGACACGACTACGTTTTGTGCGATCGCGAAAACCACGCTAGCATATACGACGGTTGCGCGCTTTCGGGCGGAAAGATGCTAAGGTATAAGCACGGCGACATGGCAGATCTGGAAAGATTGCTTGCTTCCGTTCCCTCTTCGGCTGGAATACTTATAGTTACCGACGGCGTGTTTTCGATGAGCGGCGACGTGTGCAATCTTCCCGAACTCGTAAGGCTTAAAAACAAGTACGGCGCAAGACTTATGGTGGACGACGCGCACGGACTCGGCGTTATTGGCAAGGGCGGCAGAGGCACTGCAAGTCATTTCGGCTTAGAAAGCGAAGTGGACATAATAATGGGCACCTTTTCCAAGTCGCTCGCTTCGCTTGGCGGCTACATGGCGGCAAAAGAGGAAGTGGCGGATTTCGTAAAGCATTCCTCCCGTCCGTTTATCTTTTCGGCTTCCGTTCCTCCTTCGGCGTGCGCGGCGGCAAAGGCTGCGCTGGAGGTGCTTAAACGCGAGCCCGAGCGTGTGGACAGGCTTAACGCGCTTGCGTCGCATTTAAAAAACGAACTAAAAAAGCGTGGAATAAAGATAAAGGAAAGCACTACGCCCATAATTCCGGTTTATACGTACGAACCTATGAACACGCTTGTTGCCGACAAAGAATTATTTAATCGCGGCGTGTACGTAAATCCCGTGTTGCCGCCGGCAACGCCCGCGCACGAATGTTTGTTGCGCCTAAGTCTTATGGCGACGCATACCGAGCCAATTCTTAACGAAGCGGCAGATATAATAAAGGAGGTGTTGCGCGTCGATGAATAAGGCAAGTAATAAGATTGCAATCGTTACCGGGGCGTCGGGCGGAATAGGCAGATGCGAAAAGCAAAGGCTGGAAGAGGCAGGATACAAGGTTTACAACTTCAGCAGGCGCAATTGCGAGGGCGGAACTAACTTCGTTTCGGTCGACGTTGCCGACGTCGAAGCGGTAAACGGTGCCGTAAAAAACGTGTTCGATACCGAAGGACGAATAGATTTGCTTGTAAACAACGCCGGATTCGGCATAGCCGGGGCGATAGAAACAACGCCCGACGAACTTGCAAAAAGGCAAATGGAAGTCAACTTTTGGGGTACCGTTAATTGTTCGAAAGCAGTGCTTCCGTACATGCGCAAGCAAGGCGGCGGAAGAATAATAAACACTTCGTCGGTTGCGGCGGTGTTTGCCATTCCGTATCAAGCGTTTTATTCGTGCTCTAAATCAGCAATAAACGCATTTACGTCGGCGTTACGAGCAGAAGTAAAGCCGTTTAACGTCAGCGTTTGCGCGATAATGCCGGGCGATATAAAAACAGGATTTACGCAAAACCGCATAAAAACGGAAGAAAATTCGGTTTACGAAAATCAAAGCCACAGCATTGCCGTTATGGAAAAGGACGAGCTAGGCGGCATGAGTCCCGACAAAGTGGCAAAATTAGTAAAAAAACTTGCGCTAAAAAGGCGCGTAAGCCCGCTGCATACGGTGGGCGGCAAATACAAAGCGTTCGTGTTTCTTTCTCGTTTTCTCTCGCGTAGGTTTTGCGACGACGTGGTAGGAGCAATGTATAAGTAGGCGACGCTAAATAAGGAGATTGTATGAAGGTTTCGGTTTTAGGGTGCGGCAGATGGGGTTCGTTTCTTGCTTGGTATAACAACTACATAGGACACGACGTCGTAAGTTTCGGTCGCGAAGATTCGCCAAGTTACAAAGTGCTTAAAGAAACGGGCAAAAACGAGTGGGTAACGCTGCCAACGGGTATCGAGCTGTCATGTGACCTTAAATATTCGGTCGAACGCGCAGATATAATCATCATATCCATAAATTCGCAGGGATTGCGTGGCTTTTTTAAGCAGATAACTCAGTGTGATTACAAGGATAAAACGTTCGTGCTTTGCATGAAAGGTATCGAAAACGTTACCGGCAAAAGGCTTAGCGAAGTGGCGATCGAATCGGGCGTAGACAAAAACAATGTAGCCGTATGGGTAGGACCGGGGCATATTCAGGAATTTACCAAAGGCAGACCGAGCTGCATGGTAATAGATTCGTACAATCCCGAACTTACCGACAAACTTATAGGCGTTTTCAAAAGTAATCTCATTCGTTTTTATCACGGCAACGATATTATCGGCACCGAAATAGGTGCGGCAACCAAAAACGTTATGGGTATAATAGCAGGAGTAACCGACGGCATGGGCATGCCTGCGCTTAAAGGCGCTCTTATGGCTCGAGGCAGTCGCGAAATCGCAAGGCTAATCGCCGCGCTAGGCGGCAACGAGCTGTCGGCGTACGGACTATGCCATCTTGGCGACTACGAAGCGACGCTTTTTTCGCAGCACAGCCACAATCGAAAATGGGGCGAATTGTTCGTAAAGGGCGAAAAATTCGACAAACTTGCCGAAGGTGTTATGACTGCGCGCGCCGTTTCCGCGCTTGCTAAGCGTATAGGCGTGGATGTTCCGCTTACCGACGCGGTTAATAAAATGATAGACGGCGCGCCGTGCTCGCAGCTTTTGTCCGAGCTTTTCGAGCGACCGCTTACCAAGGAGTTTAACTAGTGATTTAATCTATAAGCCAATCGAAAATACAAAAAATAACCCTCGTTCGTTACGAACGAGGGTTATTGATTTAACTAAATTATTTGGCAAGTTCTATACCGTGGCGAATTGCGGCTTTGTTAAGTTCGATAAATTGCGGCTTAACGTTTTCGGTAAGAATCTGATCCCAGTCGATATGGTCGAGCTTCATCGAGCCGATAATCGTGCCGAGCAGAATCATATTCATAACTTTAGAGCTGCCGATCGCTTCCGCTTCTTTATTTGCGTCGATAACGGTGGTGGAAGCGACTTTTTTAAGCTCTTCGATAATTCCTTGCGGATACTCTGCCTGTCCCGAAGTAATGGGCATACCGGGGATTTCGTAGTCGTTTACGAAAACCTTGCCGCTTTCTTTAAGGTAATCAAGGTAGCGCAAAGCTTCCATCTTTTCAAAAGCAACGATAACGTCCGCTTGACCGTGCTCGATAACGGGCGAGTAAACCTTATCTTCCGAATATCTTATATGCGAAGTAACCGAGCCGCCGCGTTGGCTCATGCCGTGAATTTCGCTCATTTTTACGTCGTAGTTTGCCTTTTGAAGACCAAGGGTGAGTATCTTGCTTGCAAGAATGGTACCCTGTCCGCCAACACCTACGAGAAGAATGTTTTTCGTCATAATCAAATTCCTCCTTATTTAATTGCGCCTACGGGGCATATCTGCTTGCACACTTTGCAACCCAAGCACATCGTCTTGTCGATAACGGCTTTTTTGTTCTTGTACGAAACGGCGGGGCAGCCCGAACGCAAGCAAGCTTTGCAGCCTATGCACTTTTCGGCGTCTACTTCGCATTTGTCGCTGTACATCGACGGCCATTCCTTTTTGTCGTGTACGCTCATTTTCTTAAGCGCGCACGGATAACGAGTTATGATAACGCTGGGTTCTTTAAGTTCCACTGCCCAGTCGAGCGCGTCTTTTACTGCCTTAAGGTCGTTGGGGTCGATCGTGCGGATATTTTTAATACCCAAAGCCTTTACTATGCCTTCGATATCCACAATCTCGGTAGGCTCGCCCTGAGCGGTAAAGCCGGTGCCGGGGTTTTGTTGGTGACCGGTCATACCGGTAATGCGGTTGTCGAGTATAACGGTAATGCAGTTACCTTTGTTGTAAACGATATCCAAAAGGGACGTCATACCGCTGTGGAAGAAGGTGGAGTCGCCGATAACGCCGACTACGCGTTTGTCGTTGCCTTCTACCATATTAAGTACTTTTTGCATGCCGTTAGCGCCGCTTACCGATGCGCCCATGCAGCAGTTGAAGTCCATTGCGTTGTACGGCGAAGCAAAACCAAGGGTGTAGCAACCAATATCGCCCGAAACAACCAAGTTCTTGCGTTTGCCAAGTTCGTAGAAGAAGCCTCTGTGCGGGCAACCTGCGCAAAGCGCGGGCGGACGACCGATAACCTTAGAGCGGTCGAACGAAGCAACGTGACCTTCTACGCCTCTAACCGCTTTGCGAATAACGTCCGAAATAAGTTCGCCGTAAGCGGGAAGGAATCTGCTTCCGTTTGGAGCGTATTTGCCGTAGCAAATGTGCTTGTATCCCACCATTTTAACGGCGTCCTCGATGTATTCGTCGTTTTCTTCCACAACGTAAACCTTTTTAAGGTTTTTAAGGAAGGATTCCATAAGCTTAAGCGGAAGGGGATAGCTAAAGCCGATGTTAAGATAGTTAACGTCTTTGCCGAAAACTTCTTTAGCGTAGTTAATAGCCATGCCGCTTGCGATAACGCCTACGTCTTTGCCGTTATCTTCAACGTAGTTCCATTCGCAGTTGTTGGAATATTCTTTAAGGGCGTCCAAACGTTTTTCTACTTCGCCTCTGCGAACGATTGCGTTAGCGGGAACGCAAACGTACTTTTTAGCGTTTTTAACGTAAGGAACGATTTCCTTTTCTTTTCTGTCTTCGAGTTCAACGAGGCTCTTAGAGTGACAAACTCTGGTCGTCATTCTTATAAGAACGGGCGTCTCGTATTTTTCGCTCATATCAAAAGCGAATTTTGTCATTGCTTTGCATTGAGCCGAATCGGCAGGTTCTAGCATAGGAACTTTTGCGTGACGAGCGTAGTTGCGATTATCCTGCTCGTTTTGCGACGAGTGTTGTCCCGGTTCGTCTGCGGTCACGATTACCAAACCTGCGTTGCCACCCGTGTAAGCTATCGTAAAGAACGGATCGGCAGCTACGTTCAAGCCAACGTGTTTCATGCTTGCAAAGCTACGAGCTCCGCCAAGCGAAGCGCCGTAAGCGGCTTCCAAAGCAACTTTTTCGTTGGGCGACCACTGCGCAAGAACTTCTTTGTACGAGGAAATGTTTTCCAAAATTTCCGTGCTGGGCGTTCCCGGATAAGCTGCGGCAAAGCGCACGCCGGCTTCGTATACGCCGCGAGCGACTGCTTCGTTACCCGTCATAAGTTGTTGTTTACTCATTTAAACCTCCAAGTCTTAAACGTTTATTACGTATAGTTGCATTATAAAACACGCAAAAAAATTTGTCAATCTTTAATCGACAAAAAAGAGTGAATATGCAAAAATATATTAAAAAATTTCTTCGTTGTATATAAAAACACTTTACAACATATATTCTTATTGATATAATATACGTGTTTTGAGGGAGTAATTCCACTTTGTGCGACAAGTCGTCAGGACGGCGACAAGGCTCGGCTTGTCTATTAAGAATGAGACTCATATACGGTAGCGTATATGGGCTTTTTTATTAGCCCGCATAAATGCGTACCGAACGCAAATTAACGGAGGGATCAAATGGAGTACGAAAAAACGTCAGACGAAGTGCTTAAACAAAACGCAACGACTTCAAACGGATTAACTAGCGTCGAAGCGGTAAAAAGACTGGAACTTAACGGCAAAAACAAGCTTGTCGGCGCCAAAAAAACGCCGATTATAGTAAAGTTTTTACAAGAACTTGCCAATCCTATGATAATAATACTAATAGCGGCGGCGGTCGTTTCGGGCGTTACGGCGTGGTATTCTAACGAATCTTTTGCCGATGTTATAATAATTTTGGCAGTCGTTATAATAAACGCCGTGCTTGGCGTAGCTCAGGAAGCGAAAGCCGAAAAGGCGATAGCGGCGCTAAGCGAAATGACGGCGGCTACAAGCAAAACGTTGCGCGACGGCAAAATCGCGGTCGTTAAAAGCGAAGAGCTGGTCGTGGGCGACGTAGTCGTTTTAGAAGCGGGCGACAGCGTGCCTGCCGACGGCAGAATTATAGAATGCGCTTCGCTAAAAATAGAAGAAGCCGCGCTTACGGGCGAGTCGGTGCCCGTAAACAAGACCGACAAAACGATAAAATCGGACGGCAAAGTGCCGCTGGGCGACCGCAAAAACATGGCGTACATGGGTAGCACAGTAGTATACGGCAGGGGAAAAATCGTAGTTACGCATACTGGCATGAACACAGAGATGGGTAAAATCGCAGGCGCTCTTTCGCAAGCCGAAAACAACGAAACGCCGCTTCAAAAAAAGCTTAATCAGCTAAGCAAACTGCTCAGCGTTTTAGTGCTGGGTATTTGCGTAATAATTTTCGTAATAGATATAATTCGCTCGCCCCAAGTAACCGTTCAATCCACTTTGGATACGTTTATGATTGCCGTTTCGCTTGCCGTTGCCGCCATTCCCGAAGGACTTGCGGCGGTGTTTACCATCGTGCTTAGCATAGGCGTAACCAACATGAGCAAACGAAACGCCGTTATACGTAAGCTTACCGCCGTGGAAACGCTTGGTTGCACGCAGGTAATTTGTTCGGACAAAACCGGAACGCTTACTCAAAACAAAATGACGGTGGTCGAATTTTCGGGCGATAAGGAAGCTCTTTGCACGGCAATGGCGCTTTGTAACGACGCCGAGCTTAGCGGGTCCGAAGCGGAAGGCGAACCTACCGAATGCGCGCTCGTAAATTTTGCGTTTAAGCACGGTTACAACAAAGTCGCGCTTAAGGCGGCTTATAGGCGAGTAGGCGAAGCTCCCTTCGATTCTAACAGAAAGATGATGAGTACCGTTCATAGTGACGGTAACGAATACGTCCAGTTTACCAAGGGGGCTCCCGACGAAGTAATAAAAAAGTGCGATCGCGTTTTGGAAAACGGGAAAGTCGTTCCGTTTACGCAAAGCAAGAAAGCCGAAGCGCTTGCGAAAAACAAGGAGATGGCGTCAAAGGCGTTGCGAGTGCTGTCGTGCGCTACCAAACGTTATTCGGCTATGCCGCGGTGCGAAGCGAGCGAACTCGAAAAAGACATGTGCTTTATCGGGCTTACCGGAATGATAGATCCCGTTCGTCCCGAAGTAAAGCTTGCTATCGAAGAATGTAAGCACGCCGGCATACGCGCCGTTATGATAACGGGCGATCATTTTGATACAGCCGTTGCAATAGCCAAGCAACTGGGAATAATTTCGTGTTCGGACGAGGCGATAACGGGCGCCGCTTTGGACGAAATAGACGATAAACAATTAAGTGCGGATATCGAAAAATATTCGGTGTACGCTCGCGTTCAGCCCGAGCACAAGGTACGAATAGTAAAAGCGTGGAAGGCAAGGGGTATGGTAGTTGCCATGACGGGCGACGGAGTAAACGACGCGCCGTCCATAAAGAACGCCGACATAGGCATAGGAATGGGCATAACCGGCACGGACGTAACCAAAAACGTTGCCGATATGGTTCTTGCCGACGATAACTTCGCAACCATCGTATCGGCAGCAAAAGAGGGCAGACGCATATACGACAACATACGAAAATCCATTCAATTTTTGCTTGCTTCCAACCTGTCCGAAGTGCTTGCTATTTTTGCCGCAATGCTTATGGGCTTTACTATTTTACAACCCGTACATTTGCTTTGGATAAACCTTATAACCGACACCTTTCCCGCGCTTGCGCTTGGTATGGAAGAAGCGGAGGACGATATTATGTTGCGTCCGCCGCGAAACGGTAAAGACGGAATTTTTGCGGGCGGAATGCTTTTCGACATAATTGTTCAAGGCGCAATAGTAGCCGCCATTACCGTTCTTGCGTACTTTATAGGGCATTATATCGAATCGGGAGTATGGGAAATAGCCGAATCGCCGGACGGAACGAGTATGGCGTTTCTTGCGCTTTCGATGGCGGAAATTTTTCATTCGTTCAATATGCGTTCTCGCCACAAGTCGGTGCTTCGAAGCAAGCACAATAAATATATTTGGCTTTCTACGGCGGCTTCGTTTTTGGCAACGTCGCTCGTTATGTACGTTCCGCCGCTTTCCGCTGCGTTCGGCTTTACCGCAATTTCGCTCACCGAGTATTGCGTCGCTATAGGTCTTGCGATAACGATAATTCCCGTCGTGGAATTTATAAAATTCATTCAACGCTCGCTAGGACGTAAAGGAATGATTTTAGATTAAACTCAAATTGACTAAAAACGGTTTTATATGCTTGCAAAAAACGCCTTTAGATGTTATAATATGCTCGAAAACGGTTTAAAGGTCGCCTTGCGGCAAAAGCGATCAAAAAGGAGTGCTTATGCAAAAATCAATCGTTTATTTTACTAAAGACTTAACGCCCGACGGATTGCTCAAAACATATTCCGCGCTTAACAGGGAGCTAAAAGGCAAGGTTGCGGTAAAGATTTCCACCGGCGAACCGGGCGGACATAATTATCTAAAACCGCAATACATTCAGCCGTTGGTAAACAAGCTTAACGGAACGATCGTAGAATGTTGCACGGCGTATCGGGGCAAGCGTTTTGACGTAAATTCGCATTGGCAAGCAATTAAGGATCACGGTTTTACAAGCATTGCTCCGTGCGACGTTATGGACGAAGAGGGCGAGATTAAAATATCCGTAAGCGGCGGAAAGCATCTTGGCGGCTACAATTTGGTGGGCAGTCATGCGGCAAACTATGACAGTATGCTTATGTTGTCGCATTTTAAGGGACACGCCATGGGCGGAATGGGCGGTGCGCTTAAAAATATGAGCATAGGCGTTGCTTCGCGCAACGGCAAGGCGTGGATTCATTCGGTAGGCAGAACGGAAGATCCCGACGAGATGTGGAAGCTCATCGACGATCAGGACGGCTTTTTGGAAAGTATGGCAGAAGCTTGCCAAAGCGTCATCGCTTACTACGGCTCTAAAAATATGGCGTATATAAACGTGGCAAACAGGTTGTCGATAGATTGCGATTGCGATTCGAATCCGCACGAGCCCGAAATGGCGGACATAGGCGTGTTTGCTTCGCTCGATCCCGTTGCGCTCGACAAATGTTGTTACGACACGATAATGAATTCCGACGATCAAGGCAAGGCGTCGCTTGTAAACAGAATGCTAAAAAAACACGCGATACACCTTGTGGACACGGCAGAATCGCTCGGGCTAGGCAGCGAGCAGTACGAAATAGTGAATATAGATTAATTAAAAACGAAAATGTCGACGGTTGCGAATATAATTTCCAGCCGTCGTTGTTTTAATCGTCTTTTTGCGTCGTCAAAATGCAATATTTTGCATATTGCAACATATAAATAACGGTATAATGCCGCTATGGAGGTGCGTATGCAGTTTATAAAAAAGCTCGTTATTCTAAACGGAAAGGCGGGACGCGCAACGCTTATTCTCGAAAAAAACGGATTCGGAGTATGGGGCAAGCTTAACTTGTTCGACGCCTTAACTACAGACTGTAAGCTGGTAATAATATCGGGCGATATGTTCGTTAAAAGCGTCGAAAAGGGTAAAAGCGTTTTTACGTTCGAGCTCGGTGAAGTAAACTACGCAGAAATTCACGTTGCGCTCGTTAGCGATAAAGTAGTTATGTACGGCAGTAATTGCGCAAAAAAAATGTCCGAAAGCGAAATTATGTCGGCGTTAAAGTCGCGCGGCGAAGCAATAAAGCGTCAAGCGGATTTTGTGACGTTCAGCGATACGAGTAGAAACGCCGTCGATTACTTTAAGGAGATTGCTCCGCCTAGATACAACGATTTTGCACTTGCCGAAAAAAATTACTACCCGGCTTACGTTAAATTCGGGCAGGAGGCGGCAACGAACGACGAAAAGCAAAACTGCGCAGTTAACGAAAGCGAAGTTAAAAGCGACGGCGAAGCAGCGGGCAAAACCGAAAACCGTAAACCGGAAAAAACGGAAAATATGTCAAAACCCGCGTTGCCGTGTTCGTTAGAGCGGCAGTTCTTGTTGCGTATGCAATTCGACGCCGGCGAAGGTCGACGCGTTGCGGCGACTAAAGAAAGCGTTTGCGAATTTAGCGAGCAAAAAAGCGAAACGCAAAAGGACAATGCCGTAAATCCGCAAGAAAGGCATATTTTAAATTCGCTTAAAACGGACGCTTTTCAAGCGGCTAAGCCTGTCGGACGGCGAGCTACGTATTTCGAAAGAAGTTCGGCGCAAATTCAAAAGCTGCTTTCGTCCAACGAACGGTTTACCGTAGCCGAACGGCTTATTCCGGGCAGCAAGTTCGTAAAAATAAATTACGACGGAAGGCGATATTACATAGTCGGGGCGCTCGGCGAAGATTATATTTGCTACGGCGTTCCGGCTAGCTATTCGGCAGTTCCGCCCGAACCGATGTGCGATTACGCCAAGTGGTTGCCGCTAAGCCCCGACAAGCCGACGGGCGACGGTTTTTGGATGATGTATCAGGACGGAGTGACCGGAGAAACGCTAAAAAACCGATAAAAGCGGCTATAAATGAAAAAAAAATAAAAACTTGACAATTATTGCTAAAATGGTTTGACTAATTAACTTCTAAAATGTATAATAATACGGTTGAAAATATAACCATTGGAGTTTTTACATCGATGAAAAAGAAAATTTTAGCGACAATAATTGCGGTGCTTTTGATTTGCGCACCCTTGGCGGCTTGCGGAGAGACTTTTAAAAATCCGACGGTCGAGGGCAAGCAGGACACCTCTTACGTCGTTGTAAGCAACGGCGGAAGCGCGGTTCAGTACGGCAATTACGTGTATTATATCAACGGTTATCGCGGTTACGAAGACAGCGACGGATCGGAAAACTATTGGGGGAACGTCGTTAAGGGCGGACTTTACAGAGCAGAACTAATCGCAGGTACGAAAGTCGATTTTGATTACGTAAATGCTTTCGGCGTACGTGTAGACGGACTTAAAACTTTCGAAAGCGCGTACAACGTGGAAACGGAGTACGATTTCGTTACCGAAAAGAAGACGGTTGTAACGGGCTACGAAAAGGACGAAGACGGCGAAATTATTTACGACGGAGACGATCCGATCGAAACTACCGAAGAGGTTGACGTTGCCGTGTCGTATCGTATCGCGTCCAAAACTATCGGTACCAGCGGATATTCCAAGGGCGGTATCTTTATTTACGACGAGTACGTTTACTATGCAACGCCTTCTAACGAGCAGAACCGCAGCGGCGAATTCGAAACCGAAAAGACGATGTTCTTCCGCACGAAACTTGACGGATCCGAAACGTTAAGACTTTATACGACGGCTAACGATACCAGCTCGTCCGAGTACGCTTTTTACAAGCAGGACGGCAAGGTGTATCTTACGGTGCACGACGGCAGCGATATAATCTCCGTTAAGGTCGGCGACAAAAAGGTAGAAAGCGTAAGTAAGATTGCTTCGGACGTAAGTGCCGTTTTGTTCCCCGTGCGTGACGTTTATTATAACGGTATCGAAACCAACGAAGCTGAGGACTTTATTTATTACACGCGCGCTATAACCGAGAACGATCGCATAAGATCGGGTAATATCGTCGTTGCAATGCGTCCCGGCGGCGAGGAGCGTACTGAAATTATCGCTAACGGAAACACGATTACGCTTAAGGGCGTAGACGGCGGTTACTTGTTCTACGAGGACGCATTGGTGGGCGGAAACGTTATTATGTATACCAACTTGCACGAGCAGTTTATGGAAAACAGTCCTTCGTACAAGGAAGCCTATCTTAAAAACGAGGCTGCAATCATAGCGGCTAACGGTGCAAACAGCCCTATTTTGGGACACCAGTCGGGCGTTGCTCTTGACGTGGAAAATATTTCCGACTACAGCGAAATAATTTGCTTCAGACCGGACAGATTGTCTAATCAAGTGTATTCGATTTGCTTCGACAGCAACGGCGTATATACTTATAACGGAACCGAGATGGTTACCGTTCACAGAGGAAGCATAAGCCAGATTTACGATATCGTGGGTGCAAACGTTTACTACGGCGACGGCGAGGGCGGATTCTATTATATGAATGCGTTCGAAGAAGCTGCCAATAATACGGTGGTTACGATTGCTAGCGGCATGTGTACCGAGCCGACGTTCGGACTTGACGTCGTAGGCAATTTCGTAATGATGTTCGGAGACGTCGACGATTATGCTAGCGACTACGCTATGTTCGTTAATCTCGATAGAATCGACGAAGGGACGCAGTTCGTAGGTGTAAAAATCGACGATGACGTTTACGATCCGTCGGTAGAGCTCGATGACGAGGAATAACTTACCTTTCTTTAGGGAAGAAAGGTAAGCCAAAGAAACCTAAACAGATTCTAAGTCACAAAAGCAAGCGAAAAAACCTAAACTTTGGGTTACGCACTTAAAACCTTATGTCATTTAAAAATGTGTCCAAATCACTTGACCATTTTCGAAGGCGAAGAATCTCGCGGAAGCGTCCTGCTTTTCTTTAGGGAAAGAAAAGTAGGCAAAAGAAACTTGAGCAGGACTTAAGTTACAAAGGTAAGCAAAAGAAACTTTAACGAGTTTAAAAAGGATAGCAAAAATGGGGTTCACTTCAAAAAACTATCCTTTTTTGATGCGAAAAAGTCGGGTGTCTTTGCAAAAATTGGCAAAATGAGCCGCAATATCGGCTAAAAACAGTTGACAAACACTAAAAGTTGTTGTAAAATGTAAAAGCTTTTTATGAGGTAGAGTTTTGCGTTGCGGTCTAGCCCACTGCAAACGGGGACTTTATCGGATAAAAAGTAGTCGTTTTGGTTTGCCAGCGTGAAATGGTATTGCTAAAATGCAACAATATTTTATAAGGAAGAATCATAGAATGAAAACTTTTATGGCAAACGATAAAGTTGCAGCCCAGCAGCGTAAATGGTACGTTGTAGATGCGGCAAACGAACCTCTCGGTCGTCTTGCAAGTCAGGTTGCAGCAGTTTTACGCGGCAAAAACAAGCCGATTTTCACTCCGCACGTTGATACCGGCGATTACGTAATCGTAATCAATTCGGACAAGGCAATGCTTACCGGCAAAAAGCTCGAAAAGAAGTATAAAAGACACCATACTCTTTACATGGGCGGAATGAAGGAAGTTCAATACAGCAAGTACATGGCAGAAAAGAGCGACGAAGCAGTTTACGAGGCAGTTAAGGGCATGCTTCCCAAAAACAGACTCGGCAGACAGATGCTTAAAAAGCTCCGTGTATACAAGGGCGGCAAGCACGAGCACGAGGCTCAAAAGCCCGAAGTTTTACAACTTCAGAAAAAGAGGTATAACTAATTATGGCTAAGACGGTTAATAAGAAAAAGATTCAGTATTTAGGCACCGGTCGTCGTAAGAAGGCGATTGCAAGAGTAAGACTTTTGCCCGGCAACGGCGCAATCGTTATCAACAAGCGCGAGATCGACAACTACTTCGGTCTTGATACCTTAAAGCAAATCGTAAATCAGCCCCTCGTTTTGGTTGAGGCGTGCGATAAGTTTGACGTTATGGTAAACGTTCGCGGCGGCGGCACCTCCGGACAGGCAGGCGCGATTCGTCACGGTATTGCAAGAGCGCTTTGCGAGGCAGACGGCGCATACCGCGCTCCGCTTAAAAAGGCAGGCTTCCTCACTCGTGATCCCAGAATGAAAGAGCGTAAAAAGTACGGTCTTAAAAAGGCTCGTAAGGCTCCGCAATTCAGCAAGAGATAATATTCAAAACCCATTGCTAACGCAGTGGGTTTTTTATTTTGCCCAAAATGAAAAATATTTTCAGTTAGCGATGGCTAACGGTTGACTAAAAGCGTTTGCGGTGTTATCATAATGTAGGAGGGCGTTATGGAAAACAACGAAGAAGTCAAATTTTCGGACGTCACGTTGCCGATAGGCGGAATGACGTGCGCCGCGTGCGCAAGCAGGGTAGAAAAAGCCATTGCTTCGCTTAACGGCGTAAACAAGGCTTTTGTAAATATTGCAACCGAAAAGGCAAGCGTAACGTACGATTCGTCGGTTTTACGTATTTCGGATATTCGCGCGGCGGTTGAAAAGGCGGGATATTCCGTTTTGGAAACGGACGGAGCGGAGGTTGCCGAAAAACGAGAACAACAAAAGAAGCAGGAACTTAAAGTAATGTGGACGAAGTTTATTTTGTCCGCCGTTTTTGCCGTTCCGCTTTTGTACGTGGCTATGGCGCCGATGTTGCCGTTTGCGGTACCGTTCGGTTCGGCGCTCGATCGTCTTATGGAATCCGCGCCGCTTGCGTACGCGCTCGTACAACTTGCGCTGGTTATACCGCCTATGATTATAGGGCACAAGTTTTATACGGTAGGATACAAATTGCTGTTTAAGCGAAGCCCCAACATGGATTCGCTTATTGCGGTAGGCACTAGCGCGGCGTTTGCTTACAGCGCGTACAACACCGTGCTTATTGCATTGGGCGACGCAAGCAAGGTTCATTCTTTATATTTCGAGTCGGTAGCGGTAATCATAACGCTTATACTTTTGGGCAAATCGCTCGAAGCCGTTTCAAAAGGAAAGACAGGTGCGGCAGTAAAAAAACTTATCGGACTCGCGCCAAAAACGGCAACGGTTTTGTTTAACGGCGCCGAAAAGGAAATTCGCATAAACGAAGTGTGCGTAGGAGACGTCGTTATAGTCAAGCCGGGCGGCAAAATTCCGGTTGACGGAATAGTTATCGAAGGCGAAACGGCTGTAGACGAAAGTATGCTTACCGGCGAAAGCATTCCCGTAAGCAAAAAGTGCGGCGATAAAGTTTTTGCGGCTTCTATAAACACTACCGGCAGTATTCGATTCAAGGCGGAAAAAGTAGGCGGAGATACGACGCTTGCGCAAATAATAAAGCTCGTCGAGGACGCACAGGGCTCGAAGGCGCCTATTGCCAAAATAGCCGATAAGGTGGCGGGAGTTTTCGTTCCGACGGTATGCCTTATTGCGCTCGTTGCCGCACTTGCTTGGCTTATAGGAACGGGCTTTAACGTAGAATTTGCCCTTACCGTGTTTGTATCGGTGCTCGTAATCGCCTGTCCGTGCGCGTTGGGATTGGCTACTCCTACCGCAATAATGGTAGGAACGGGCAAAGGTGCCGAAAACGGAGTGCTTATAAAAAGCGGCGAGGCGCTTGAAACGGCGCACAAAGTTAACGTGGTAGTACTCGACAAAACGGGAACGGTAACGCAAGGTAAACCGACGGTAACCGACGTGACTGCGTTTAAAGACATCGACGAAAAAAGATTGCTGTCTTTGGCTGCCGCTGCTGAAAGCAAATCCGAACATCCGCTTGCTCAGGCAATCGCGCACGCTAGTTACGGCGAAACGTTAAAGTGCGAAAAGTTCGTTTCGTTTACCGGACGAGGGGTAAGCGCGCGCGTAGACGACCTAGACGTTCTTATAGGCAATGCGGCGCTTATGCAGGAAAACTCTGTAGCGATCGAGGGCGAAAATAAATTCGAAGAGTTTGCGTCTCAGGGCAAAACCCCTATGTACGTTGCGATAAATGGAGTTTTGTCGGGCGTAATAGCGGTTGCCGACGTAGTCAAAGAGACCAGCGCAGAAGCGATAGCCAAGCTTAAAGCGTCGGGCGTAAAAGTGGTTATGCTTACCGGCGACAACGAAAAAACCGCGCGAGCAATCGCGGCGTCGGTGGGTATAGACGAGGTTGTTTCCGAGGTCTTGCCCGGCGATAAATCAAAGGTAATAAAGTCGCTTCAAAGCCAAGGCAACACGGTGGCAATGGTGGGCGACGGCATAAACGACGCGCCTGCACTTGCCGCAGCCGACGTAGGCATGGCGATAGGTTCCGGGACGGACGTTGCCATGGAATCTGCCGATATAGTACTCGTACGGTCCGATTTGCGAGACGTATGCGTTGCCATTCAGCTCAGCAAAAGAACGATCAGAATAATAAAGCAAAATCTGTTTTGGGCTTTTGGCTACAACAGCGTAGGCATACCCGTTGCGGCAGGACTGCTGTATTTGTTTGGAGGTCCGCTTTTAAGCCCCATGATAGGAGCGGCGGCAATGAGTTTCAGCTCGGTGTCGGTACTGCTAAACGCGCTAAGGCTTAAACGTTTTAAGCCGAATTTGTCCGTAAAAAAGCAGGCGGAATAATATTTTTTCGTGCAATATCGATATGAGCCGAAAAATAGTTGACTTATCGAGGCAAATTCGATATAATACACTTTAGCTCAATATATTTTTACGAGAGGAAGTATTTATGAAAAGAACTTATCAACCCAAAAAGAGATCGCGCGCAAAGGTGCACGGATTCAGACAGAGAATGAAGACGCAGGGCGGCAGAAGAGTGCTTGCTCGTCGCAGACAGAAGGGCCGCAAGCATATAGCAGCTAAGCCGCTCGGCTCTCACTAAAACCGTTATTTACGGGCGTATTAGCAGTACGCCCGTATAAGGTATGCTTAAAAAGAATTATAGACTGACAAAACACGGTTCGTTCGGATTTGTATATCGCAAAGGAGAGAACAAGGCTTCGGCGGCGTTTTCTCTATTTTATGTTAAGTCGACGTCGTTAAAGGTCGGATTTTCGGTAAGCAACAAACTAGGCAAGGCAAACGTACGCAACAAGCTTAAGCGAAGAATGAGGGCAATAGTAAAAGAACTTTTGCCGTTAAAGAAATATCAAATCGTTCTTGTGGCAAAACTTCGCGCAGGTGAGTTGAATTTTGACGAACTAAAAAACGACGTCCGCGCGCTTTTTACAAAAGCAGGACTTTTGGCAGGCGAACAGCATGAAAAAGAAGAAGCGTAGTAAGCTTGCGTATTTGCTTAGCTTTAGGTGGTTGTTGGAGTTTCCGATAATTTTTTACAAGAAGTGCGTGTCGCCGCTTATGCCTAACGTGTGCATTTATCATCCGAGTTGTTCAACCTATATGCTAGAAAGTATACGATCTTTCGGGCTTAAAGGCGTGTTGTACGGGCTTAAAAGATTGCTTCGTTGCACGCCCAATCGCGATGGGGGATACGATCCCGTGCCGGTCAATCGTAAAGGAGATATTAAATGGCTTTTTTGATGTCAGCAGTCGACGTAACGGCGCCGTCCGGACTTTGGGAATGGTTTATTACCAACGTGTTCGGATTTGTCGGCAACTACGGTTTGCGTATCGTAGTTTTAGTCGTTTGTCTTAAACTCGTATTGTCGCCGCTAGACTTTTATCAAAAATACAAGATGTGCAAAAATCAGCGCATTACCGAGGCGTTAAAGCCGCAAATGGACAGGCTTCAAAAGCAATACGGCGAAGACAAGCAGGCGTTGCAACAAAAGCAGATGGAGCTTCAAAAGAAGGCGGGCTTTAGCTATATGTCGGCGTGCATTCCGATGATAATCACGCTCGTATTGTTCATTACCTTTTATTCGGCGTTAAGATCTGTAAGCGCGTACATGGAATTTAAGCAATACGTCGAAATGCACGACGCGTACGTAACGGCGTACAGTCAAACCGGGTTCGACTATGTGGTTCGCACTAACGACGAAGATTTTTCGCTCAGCGCGGACGGCGTCGATTTTAACGATATGGACGCATGGCTTAGCGACGTTTTTGCCAGCGAAGAGTCGCTTGCTAGCTACGTCGGTTCTAGCGAAATGGTCGGTCAGTTTGCTTCCGTTACGGTAAACAACCCAGCTCAAACGCTTATGCGTTACAAAACGGAATACCTCGATTTAAACAAGACGTACGCCGACTTCGTTGCCGATTTTGGCGGCAAAAGCGTTAACTTAATAAGCGAGCAAGACGGAGACTTCGCCCTTGCCATGAGCGTGCTTATGCAAGCAAAAGCTCAAAACGCAACCGTTTCGGCATACGAACAAAGTCACACGCCCTTTCTTTGGATAAAGAGCTTGTGGGTTGCCGACGTTCCTTGGACGGACGCGTTGCCCGATTGGAGCACGTTTAAGTCGTCTATGAGTTCGTACGGATACCTTAGCGAGGACGTAAACGCAAACCCCGGCGAAGTATACAAAAACAATCAAACGCTTTACAACGACCTCGTAAAAGAGGATACGTACAATATAGTAACGGCAAAGGTAAGAAGCGAGGACGAACTTTACAAGACCAACGGCTACCTTATAATGGTGGTTTTGGTAGTAGGCTTAAGTCTTTTGTCGCAGTTTATTTCGCAACGTCAGCAAAAGAAAGCCGGACAAATTACCGAAGCAAGCGGCGCAGGCATGATGAAGATAATGCTTTGGATGATGCCGATAATGCTTGCGGTGTTTGCGCTTACCAGCTCCAGTGCCTTCACGGTGTACATGGTAGCCAACTCGATAATGTCGCTTTTGATTAACTTGCTTACGACGTTTATAGTAAACCTCACCGACGGCAGCTACAAAAAGAAAGAAACGCAGATAATTAAATACGGTCGCTCGGATCCGAACGACAGGATTAATAAAAAATAGGAGAGAGGAAATGATCGAGATTATTTCGATAGGAAGAAAAGTCAAGGACGCAATCAGTAGCGGACTTGCGGAACTTAACAAAAGTTTGGAAGAGGTTGAGGTCGAGATCCTTGACAACGGCGGTTTGTTTCGTAAGGCAAAGGTAAAGATTACCGTACCGGGCGGCGAAGAAATTGCTTCGCCCGTAAAGGAAACGAAGGCGGACAACGGCGGATCGGCAATAAAAGAGAAGCACGAAAAACCGATGCGTCAGGAACGTAAGTTCGAGCAAAAGCGCGAACAAAAGAAAGAATACCGCGAGAAAAAAGAAAGAACTTTCGAGCCCAAAGTCGCTAAGGAAGAGAAGCCTGCGGAAAACGTCGAAAAGTTTGAAAGACGCGAACGCCGTTACGAACCGGTTACCGTGGAAGTAGCTAAAAAGGCGGAAGACTTCGTAACCGAACTCGTTGCAAAGATGGGCGTGGAGGCAACCATGGAAACGTCAATCGAAGACGGCGAGCTTCACATTAATCTTACTACGTCGTCAAGTTCGCTTATCGGTTATCACGGCGAAGTGCTCGATTCGCTCGAATATCTTACCGGGTACGTTATCAATCGAGAAAGCGATAAATTCTATCACGTTTTGGTAAACTGCAACGGTTATCGCGAAAAACGCAAGGAGAGCCTTATTGCTCTTGCCAACAAAATGGCAGCAAAATGCATAAAGGTTCGCCATAAGATCGTGTTGGAACCCATGAACAGCACCGAGCGCAAGATAATTCATTCCGCGCTTAGCTCCAACGACCAGATAATAACCAGAAGCGAAGGTCACGAACCTAGCCGTCACATCGTTATTTTGTGCAAAAGAAGATAGTTCGACTTTATAACCGCAAAAATGTGCGTTTATATTAAAATATGCGCATATAAGGCGGTTATAATTTCGTTATGGAGATTTTAATAGATAAAAGAAAGCAAGAGCTTGTAAAAAGCTACGTTCCGGCCGAAGGTAGCCTAAAAGCTCTTGCATTATTTTTTGACATGTTATCGGACGGTACCAGACTTAAAATATTGTCTGCGCTGTCCATTTCTTCTATGTGTGTAAACGACATGTCCGCTTTGCTCGGACTTAATCAAACCACTCTGTCGCATCAGCTTAGCAGACTGCGAGCAAGCGGAATGGTGGATTATCGCAAGCAAGGGCGAATTTCTTTTTACTACATAAGCTTGCCCGTAATAGCGGAAATACTGCTTTCTGCGGTGCAGGCAACCGGCTAAACTTTACGTATCAGCGCGGAAGACGAATAGTAGCTGACTTTATCGCTACCTGCCGTGTCCGTCCAATCTATCGGGGTAAAGCCGAGTTTAGCAAGATATGCGTTAGCTTTAGAAAACGGTTTAGAACCAAAAAAACCGCGATACGCCGAGAGCGGGCTAGGGTGCGGCGACGTAATAACGAACGAGCGCGGCGAAATTATGCTTTTTTTAGCAATGGCGCCTGCTCCCCACAAAATGTATACGACGGGAGTTTTGCGTTGGTTAAGCTTTGCTATTATGCTGTCGGTAAACGTTTGCCAACCAAGCTTAGAGTGGCTTAGCGGAGCGCCTGCTCGTACCGACAAAACGGTGTTAAGAAGCAAAACGCCTTGCTTTGCCCAACCGATAAGAGTTCCGCTTTGGTTTGGCTGTGCGCCTATATCGTCCGTAATTTCCTTGTATATATTCACCAGCGACGGCGGAAGCGGGATTCCGTCGCTAACCGCAAACGCCATTCCGTTTGCTTGACCTGCGCCGTGATACGGATCTTGACCTAGTATAACCACTTTAACTTCGTCGTACGAAACGTACTTTAATGCGGAAAACAATTTATCTTTTGGCGGATAAACGGTTTGGTCGGAATATTCTTCGTCGACCTTTTGCATAAGCTGACTAAAATAAGGCTTTTGAAATTCGTCGTTTAAAATTAAATCCCAACTGTCGCTAATCAATGTTATTCACCTCTTAAAAGAGTTTACTATATTTTCAATCCAAAAGCAAGCGATAATCCGCTAATTAATACAAACAAAGGAGTGCTTATGATAAAAAACATCAATCGTTACGATGCAATCGTGGTCGGAGCCGGCTTAAGCGGCTTAACGGTAGCAAGAGCGCTTTCCGAAAAAGGGAAAAAAGTGCTCGTTATAGAACAGCGTAACGAGCTTGGCGGCAACGTATTCGATTACGTCGACAACGACGGAATTCGTATTCAAAAGTACGGACCGCATATTTTTCATACTAGCGATAAAAAAGTATTCGATTTTTTGTCACGCTTTACCGAATGGAACAAATACGAGCATAAAGTGCTTGGTAAAATAAACGAAAAGTTCGTACCAATACCGTTCAATCTTACTTCGCTTATCGAGCTTTACGAAACGAGCGAAGCAAAATTAATAAAAGACGTTCTTATAGCCGAAATAGGGATGGGCAAAAAAGTCCCCATTCTTACGCTTAAGCAACATTCCGACGAAAGAATAAGAAAATTCGCGCAGTTCGTGTACGACAACGTTTTTTATAAGTACACGCTTAAGCAATGGGGCTTTAAACCCGAAGAGCTAGGCGAAACGGTAATGAACAGGGTTCCGGTGTACGTTTCGTACGAAGATAGATATTTTACCGACACGTATCAATATATGCCAAAAAACGGATTTGCCGCAATGGTAACGGCTATGGCAAATCATCCGCTTATAACCGTCGAACTTAACGTAAACGCAGTGTCTAAGATAGCGTTTAACGGCGATAAGATTTTGTTTGACGGCTTCAAATTCGACGGCGTGCTTATTTATACGGGCAGAATAGAAGAACTGTTCGGCTTCAAATTCGGCGCGTTAAAATACCGAAGTCTAGATTTTCGTTTTGAAAAACACGATCAAACGTCCTTTCAGCCGGCAGCCGTCGTAAACTACACGACCACCGAGGATTATACGAGAATTTCTGAATTCACAAAGTTTGCTTGTTCGCCGTGCGACAAAACGGTTATCGTAAAAGAATACAGCAAACAATTTTCCGAAGGCGACGTTCCGTATTATCCCATTCCCAAAGCGGAAAACCAGATACAATTCGAAGAATACTTAAATTTAGCTAAAAACATAAAAAATCTTTATCTTGCGGGCAGACTTGCTTGCTATAAGTATATCAATATGGATGCGGCGGTAGCAAACGCATTGGAACTCGCCGAAAAAATTATAGGTTAACGATTATGGAAAAAGATATAAAAATAGCGCAGCTTATAGACACTTACTATCCGATGATAGACGGACCGGTAAACGTAATAACAAACTACAGCAAAAATCTTAATAAGTGGACGGAATGCAAACTTCTTACCGCTGCCGCACCAAAAAAAGCGGCGTACGTCGATAATCAGCCGTTCGAGGTGCTTCGTTGCAAATCGGGCTGGGCTCCCGAAAATTATCGCAACGCCTTGCCGAAAAGCGACGCAAAGTTTAAAAAGCGAACGGACGAAGAAAACTTCGATATTTTGCACACGCATTCGCCGTTTGGCATGGGCTCGTTTGCAATAGATTACGGCCGCAGGCACGGAGTTCCGGTAGTAGCTACGTTGCACACCAAATACTACGACGACTTTTCAAGAGTGCTAAAAGGCAACAAGACGCTTTGCAATTATATGCTTCACAGAATAATGAAGGTTTATTCCGCCGCCGACAGCGTGTGGACCGTAAACAATGCGGCTTGCAGCGTTCTTCGAGAATACGGTTACGAGGGCGAAATAGAAGTCGTTCGCAACGGTACCGACCTAAAATATCCCTCTAATGCCGACGAACTAATAAAAAAGGTAAACGACGCGCACAATCTTTACGGACAAAAAAACGTTTTTATTTTCGTCGGGCGCATAGCGATGTATAAAAATCTGGAGCTTATGGCTCGCGCTCTTAAAATTCTAAAAGACGCAGGCGAAGACTTTAAGATGCTTATTGTAGGTAGCGGTTTTGACGAAGCCAAGTTTAAGGCGATGACTAACGAGCTTGGGCTAAGCGATAAATTTATTTTCGTCGGCTCGGTTTCGGATCGCCAATTATTGCAAGGATATTATCTTCGCAGCGATTTGTTTTTGTTTCCGTCAACGTTCGATACTAGCTCGCTGGTGCCCATCGAGGCGGCTGCTCACAAGCTGCCGGTATTGCTTATCGAGGGCAGTTGCACGGCGGAAAACATTGCGGACGGAGTAAACGGCTTTTTGGCAAAGGAAACGCCCGAAGCGTTTGCTCAAAAGATAAGGGACGTTATTGCTTCGCCGTCCGTTTTAAGGTCGGTGGGCGAGGAGGCGCTAAATTCGGTGTACCGCAGCTGGGAGATGGTTGCCGCCGAAGCGCTTAAAAAATATAAAGAAATTATCGCTTCGTACAACGAAAGACGAGGTAAGTAATCGTAAAAGATCTTATGTGCATATGTTCATAAAAGTAAAAGCGACGACAAAAAACTGTCGCCGCTTTTCGTATGCTCATATCGGCGTAAACGCATATATTATTATTTTAATATTTTTCTTATAGCGCATCTTTGTATGCGAACCGGAAGGACGTTAAGCAACCTTAAAAGAGGATTGCGGTTTATCGAATATACGCTTTTGGGGCGTTTGGACTTTAAAATTTTAGCGATTTTCTTTGCGATTTTTTGCGGAGCGATTTTTTTGGATTCCACGCCGTCAACCACGTTTTTAAATTTTGTAGCATTGCATTTGTATAATTTCGTGTTTTTACAAAAACTGTCAAGGGCGGTAGTGGATACGTCAAGCATTCCGGTGTCAACCGCGCCCGGACGCAACACCGAAACGCTTACGTCCAGTAATTGCATTTCCATTGCCAACGAAAAAGCGTATTTATCCAAAGCGCTTTTGGTAATTGCGTATAAGCCGGTAAAAGGCAGTGGATCTAACGGAGCAAGTTCGCTCGTAGTAATTACTATTCGGCCGTTTCGCTTGATAAGCGGCGTAAAAACTTTGTTAATTCGGTACGCGCCGAACACGTTTACGTCGAAAATTTTAGTAAAATCTTTTTCGGATATTTCCACTAAGGAATTCAGCGTATACGTTCCGGCAAGATGTACTACGGCGTATAGTTCGTTCGTCACTTCGGTTACGGCTTTGTAGGCGTTTTCAACGCTTACTGCGTCGGTAACGTCGGATTGAACGGGAAAAACGTTCTCTTTAGGCAACCCGACCGCTTTGTCCAGCGCAAATACGCCAAAACCTTCTTTTACCAATTCGTCGATAACCGCTTTGCCCATGCCTCCGTAAGCACCGGTAACAAGTACGTATTGCATAATACCCCCTTATCGGTTTTTCTTATTCAGGCAATCCGGACAAACGCCGGTAAGCGTAAGCGACAACGAAGAAACGTCGTAGTTTTTGCTAAAGCAAAGATTTTTTCTTATTGCTACGGCGTCGATTTCGTCTACGTCAAGTACTTTTCCGCAGTCGCTGCACAAAAAATGAACGTGGTCTAGGCAATTAGCGTCGTAACGTTCGTGATCGTTAAAGTTTGCCACTCGTCGCACTTTTCCAAGACTTTCCAGCAATTTAAGGTTGCGGTATACCGTTCCCAAACTAAGCGAATCGTCCTCTTGTTTAAGCGTTTCGTATATCATTTCGGCGGACGGGTGCGATTTGGTCGACGCAAGATAGTCGTATATCATTTCGCGTTGACGAGAATATCTTAGTTTTTTTTCTTCAGCCATTGTTTGTCTCCGTTAAGTTTCTTCGTCTATTATATCATAAAAAAGCAAAGTTGTCAATAATAATAATCATTATTAATATATTTTCTTTTTACTAACGTCGTTTTTAGCAGCCAAAAACACCGCAAAAATAATCGTCGCTTGGATACAAAAACCATTGAAAAAAAAGGAATTATGTGATATACTGTTACAAACGAAGAATATCATATTTTAGGAGGTTGCTTATGCAAATAGCTAAAGACGTTAAGTACGTAGGCGTTAACGATCACGACATAGATTTATTCGAAGGGCAGTACGTCGTGCCTGACGGAATGGCATACAACTCGTACGTAATATTGGACGACAAAATAGCCGTAGTGGATACGGTGGACGCGCGATTTACGCACGAATGGTTGGACAATCTTCAAAACGCGCTTTGCGGCGCGTCTCCCGACTATCTGATAGTTCAGCATATGGAGCCCGATCATTCGGCAAATATAATTAATTTTACAAAAACTTATCCGCAGGCAAAAATAGTGTCTTCCGTTAAGGCGTTTGCAATGATGAAAAACTTTTTCGGCACGGATTTTGCCGATCGTCAAATCGTCGTAGGCGAGGGAAGCACGCTTTCGCTCGGCAAGCATAATCTTACGTTTGTCTTGGCGCCTATGGTACATTGGCCCGAAGTAATGCTTACGTACGATTCGACGGACAAAATTTTATTTTCGGCAGACGCTTTCGGGAAGTTCGGCGCATTGGACGTCGAACAGGAATGGGCTTGCGAGGCTAGACGATACTATTTCGGCATAGTCGGCAAGTACGGAACGCAAGTTCAACACGTTTTAAAGAAGGCGGCTTTGTTGGACATAAAAACGATTTGCCCTTTGCACGGGCCGATTCTTGCCGATAATCTTGCATACTACCTAGACCTTTATTCCACTTGGTCTAGCTATCAGCCCGAAAGCGAAGGCATAGTCGTTGCGTATACTTCGGTATACGGCAACACCAAAAAGGCGGCGCAGCTCCTTGCCGAAAAGCTCTCGGCAAGCGGTTGCCCTAAGGTAGTACTTAACGACCTTGCTCGTTGCGATATGGCGGAAGCAGTCGAAGACGCGTTCAGATACAGTAAAATAGTGTTCGCCACTACGACGTACAACGCCGAAATATTCCCGTTTATGCGCGAGTTTATAACTAGCTTAGTCGAGCGTAATTTTTCCAACAAAACCGTAGCGTTTGTAGAAAACGGAAGTTGGGCGCCCGTTGCCGCAAAGGTAATGAAGTCAATGCTCGAAAAGTGCAAAAACCTTATCTACGCCGAAACTACGGTAAAGATTATGTCCGCGCTCAGCGACGACTCTATCGCGCAAATAGACGAACTTGCAAAAGAGCTTTGCAAAGACTATCTTGCGCAACAAGATTCCACAGCAAACAAAAACGACTTTAAGGCACTTTCCAACATAGGTTACGGCTTGTACGTCGTAACCTCGAACGACGGGAAAAAAGATAACGGACTTATTGTAAACACCGTTTCGCAGCTTACCAGCTCGCCCAATCGCGTAGCCGTAACTATAAACAAAGAAAACTATTCGCATCACGTAATAAAACAGACCGGTAAAATGAACGTAAATTGTCTTACCGAAGCGGCTCCGTTTTCGCTTATAGAAAAATTCGGATTTTCCAGCGGCAGAACGGTAGATAAGTTCGAGGGCGACGAGCTTATGCGTTCGGACAACGGCTTGGTATTTTTGCCTCGTTACATAAATTCGTTTATGTCGTTAAAGGTCGAACAGTACGTAGACATGGAAACGCACGGTACGTTTATTTGTTCGGTTATCGAAGCAAGAGTTATAAACGACGAGCGAAGCATGACGTATAATTACTATCACGAAAACGTAAAACCCAAGGCAAACGTGGACGGGAAAAAAGGCTACGTATGCAAGATTTGCGGATACGTTTACGAGGGCGAACTGCCGGACGATTTCGTTTGTCCGCTTTGCAAACACGGCGCAGTTGATTTTGAAAAGATAAAATAAGCCAACTTAATAAAACAATCGAGGAATAAAAATGGACGTAGCAAATTTAAATAAATGGTCCGAGCTGCTGCTCGACACCGGAAAAAGAAATAACCTTATCAATTTTAAGGAGACCAAACTGCTAACTGCCGAAGTGGTTGCGCCCAAAATAGACGTTTTGTTTTCTAAGGCAACCGCAGGCGGTTCGTTCGAGGTATTTGATCCCAAAACCGACGATGACGACGATTTGGTAGTTATTACCGAAAAAGACCTTAAAGAAAAGCGCGTAACAAGGCAAGAGTACGTGCGTACGTACGGCGGAAAAATAAAAAAGAACGGACAGATGCTTATTTTCAATCAGTTCGTTAATCCCATACGCGCCCTTAAAAACATAGGCAAAAAAGCAAAAACGGCGGTGGAAGAAACCGGTGTTAATATCGCGTATATGGCGTTCGGTTTCGTTAATTGGATCGAAAGCGACAATCCGCAGTACGTAATGCACGCGCCGCTTTTGTTGGTACCCATAACGATAGAAAACGAGTCGTCGCTCGATCCGTATTACGTGCAAGTTACCGACGACGAAATAATCGTAAATCCTACGTTTGCGTTCAAACTGCAAAACGATTTCGGCATAAAGCTTCCGGAATACGACGACGAACCCATCGAAGAGTACTTTGTAAAGGTTGAAAAACTTATATCGAAGCGCAAGTGGACGGTGGCTCGCGAATGCAAAATAGGTATATTCTCGTTTTTAAAAATCAATATGTACCAAGACCTTAAGGAAAACGCGTCGGTGGTTTTGGAAAACAAAAACGTTCTTGCTTTGCTCGGGCAGGCGCTTCCTAACAACAAAGACGACGCAAGCAAAGACGAAGCAATAGATCCGTTGGATTTGCACAACGTCATTGACGCCGATTCAAGCCAAAGCGAAGCGATAGAAATGGCTAGGGCAGGCAAGAGCTTCGTTTTGCAAGGTCCTCCGGGTACCGGCAAAAGCCAAACGATTACGAATATTATTGCAGAAAGTTTATACGACGGCAAAAAGGTGTTGTTCGTATCCGAAAAGCTTGCCGCGCTTAACGTCGTATACGACAAGCTTAAAAAAGTAGGGCTGGAAGAATTCTGTTTGGAGCTTCACAGCCATAAGGCGAACAAAAAAGACGTAATAAACGATCTTGTAAAAACGCTCAGGTTGTCGCCAAGCAGCGTGTCCGACCGCGCCGATCGCGAGCTGGAGTCTCGTAAGCGTTTGCAAAAGGAGCTTGACGAGTATGCGGTAGAGCTTCATCGTCCCCGAAGCGGAATTAACAAAACGCTGTATCAGATGTTTGAAGCAGCGGCTGCGTACAGGGACTATCCGGACGTAGAATTTATTATAGAAAACGTTACCGAAAAGAACGAAGATTATCTTGACGAAGCGGAAGCCGAGCTCAATCGTTTCGAAAAGTACATTCCCTCCATAGGCTATGCGTACCGCCATAATTTTTGGTACGGCTACAAAAATACCGATTGTTCGTACCAAACCGTATTAAAGCTAAAAAACAATTTGCAAAACACCGTTCAGCTTTACACCGGCGTGCTTGGCGTGAATGCGAAAACCGCCGCTCTTTTCGGCATAGAAGCAAAGAACGTCGAGCAAGCGTATGCAATGCGAGCTCTTTTTGACGCGTTAAAAAAGAGTGAGTTTATCACGCCGCGCCTTCTTGCAAGCAATAACGTTTCTAAAATAAAAGAAAACGTAAAGGCAATGAGCGTATTGGCAGCTGAAATTATCGACCAAAGAAAGATTTTGGAAGAAATTTGCGACGAAAAAATTTACGAACTAAACGGTCAGGATTGCAACAAAAAGCTTACCACCTTATTTGTAGGCGGCTTAAAAAGAGCGTTCAGCGGCGAATACAAGCGTATCGTAAAGGAGATTAAAAAGTGCAAAAAAGACGGCAAAAAGCCAAAGTACGACGACGCCGTCATGATTACGGAAGCGCTTAGCATTTACCAAAGCAAGAATTTGCATTTTACCGTACACGAAAAACAAACGAGCGACTACTTCGGCAACGCGTACAACGGAGTAGACACCGATTTTAAAGAACTTATAAACGAATTGGACGTCGCGATACAAGCAAAAGAGGCAAAGCTTTCGTTAGGCAAACTTACCAAAATGAACGATGACGAGTTTGTCGCAAACAAAGAAGCGTTTATCGAAATATCCGAAGCTCTTAATTTGTCGATAGACCGATTCGGTTTTGCCGAGGAACAGGTTTTTGCGAATTTTGACGAAGGCGAGTATAACGTTCGCCTTGCCGGCATTCCCGAAGTTCTAAAAAAATTGCAGGGCTGCTTAGACAACGTCGACAAGTTGGACAACTGGTGCGAATTCAACAAATTGTTACGCGCAATGTCAAAGCTTGGCTTGTTGCCGTTCGTGGACTATTGCATCACCCAAAAAATACCCAAAAATTGCTTTACGCAAACGTACAAAAAGGCGTTTTATTCGCAGTGGATCGACGTTACGCTACACGAATCCCCCATACTTTTGTCGCTGTCCCGAATTCCGCACGATCTGGCTGTAAAGCAATTCAAGGACAAGGATAAGCTCAATTTCGAGGTAAACAAAGCGAAGATCAAGGCAAGATTATCCGCTCAACGCCCAAGCCTTGATATGGTTGCGCAAGGCAGCCAAGTATCGGTGCTTCTAAGAGAGGGCGAAAAGAAGCGCAAGCAAAAGAACATCCGCGTGCTTATGGACGAAATAGGCGAATTGGTACAAACGCTTAAGCCGTGCTTCTTAATGTCGCCGCTAAGCGTAAGTACGTTCCTAAGCAAAAACATGAAGTTTGATCTGGTAGTATTCGACGAAGCGTCGCAAATTTTCCCGCAGGACGCAATAGGCGCTATTTACAGAGGCAAGCAACTTATCGTAGTAGGCGACTCTAAGCAAATGCCGCCCAGCAACTTTTTTACGTCCATGGCTGTGTCGGACGACGACGAGGAAGAGGACGTTTGCGACTTCGAATCGATACTCGATTTGTGTTCTACCACGTTGCCGCAAAAAAGGCTTAAGTGGCATTATCGCAGCAGATACGAGCCGCTTATATCGTTTTCCAATAAGAATTTTTACGAAAACGATCTCGTTACCTTCCCGTCGGCAAAGAAGAACGAAAGCGGAGCGGGTGTAGATTATTTTTACGTGGACGGCGTATTTGATCGCAAAAGCAAAACCAATCGCATCGAAGCGGAGTACATAGTCGATCTCGTGTTCAAAAATATCGAAGAGCATCCGCATCGTAGTTTGGGTGTCGTAGCGTTCAGCATATCTCAGCAAGCGCTTATAGACAAATTGATATTCAAACGTCGCTTGCAAGATCCTACCAAAGAATTTTTCTTCAAGTCCGACAAGGCAGAGCCGTTCTTCGTCAAAAACTTGGAAACGGTTCAGGGTGACGAACGCGACACGATAATATTCAGCGTAGCGTACGGAAAAGACGAGCAAGACAAGTTGTTGCTTAACTTCGGACCTATAAATCGTGTGGGCGGCGAAAGACGACTTAACGTAGCGGTAACTCGAGCAAAATACAACGTTCAGCTCGTTTCGTCTATGCACTACGGCGACATCGATTTGTCTCGTACCAATTCGCTCGGCGCAAAACTTTTACGCGAATACCTTGACTACGCCGAAAACGGCGAGACGGCTTTCGGACGAACGGCAAACTCAAATCCGTTCGAACAATACGATTCGGAATTCGAGCAAGAAGTTTGCGAGTTCTTGCGCACTAACGGTTATCAGGTAGATATGCAAGTAGGGCGTTCTGCCTTTAAAGTAGACTTGGGCGTTAAGCGTTCTGCAACCTCCGACTACGTGCTTGCGGTAGAGTGCGACGGAGAAGTATATCACTCTTCTAAAAACGCGCGCGACCGCGACCGTTTGCGACAAGAAATTTTGGAAATCATGGGTTGGAGATTTTATCGCATATGGTCAACCGACTGGTTCCGCAATAAAGAAAGCGAAAAAGAAAAATTGCTTATTGCCGTTAGGAACGCGATGGAAAAATCCGAATTTGCAATTCAAAACGCCGAAAGTACGTTTGATGTTTCGTTCGAAGAAGCAGCAAGAGTAAAACGCTTTGAGTTTCCCAAGTACGTTATGGCTGACGAATTCCGTCTGCTAAAGTCGTGCAACTACGACGTAGCCAGAGTGTGCAAAGCCATGTTGGACGTTGAAGCTCCTTTATCCGAAGAATGGCTGCTAAAACGACTTGCGTTCATGTTCGGACGAGCAAAGGTTACTAATTTCGTGCGCGATGAATTTAACGATCGTATGCGAGACTGTTCAAGACTTGGGATTCAACGTAAAAACGGTTTCTTGTATTTGCAAGGCAAGGAAATCCCGTTGCTTCGCGTGCCTAGTGACGACGCCGACGAGATAAGGAGCATTGCTTATATTGCGATAGAGGAGCTAGCTCTAGGCATTAAAGAAGTGTTGCGTCAAAACGGAAGTGTCGAAAAGAGCGGTCTGTTCCGCTTGCTCGTTCAGCAACTCGGCTTTTCTCGAATGGGCGACGCAATAAACGAACGCCTAGAAGCAGCGCTTGAGTCGTTGTCAAACGAAGTCGTCGTAAACGGCAATATGTTGTCGCTTAAGTAAACTAACAAAAACGCAAGAGCAAAAAAAGCTCTTGCGTTTTTACGCACGGTAAGCAATAAACGGCTAAATAATCGCCTCTATTGCAAATAAATTCTTGAGGCGGCTGTTTTTTAGTTGCATTTTTTTTTCAATTATGCTAGAATACACCATGTGAGCGCAGCTTATGTGTTGCGCAACGAATATCGAGCACGGAGAGATGGTTGAGTGGTCGAAGGCACACGCTTGGAAAGCGTGCGTACCCTTACGGGTACCGAGGGTTCGAATCCCTCTCTCTCCGCCAAAGGGAATCGCGTTTGAACACGCGGTTCCTTTACTTTTGTCTTAAAGGCGTTGCCGGTATTATCGTGAAAAGCAAAAAAGCCGAAGTCAAACGCTCCGACCATTACTTAACGCAAAAGCGAGATAACCACGGCAACTTTTACAAAATGATACTATAAATACGATTAAAGGCGGTAGAAGGTTGCTTACCTTTCTTTTCTAAAGAAAGGTAAGCTATTTGTCGTTTTCGTTTTGCGAGTTGTCGTTGCGGCAAATAATTCGTTTAATCGATTGGAATTTCGGGCTTAAAACAAGCGCAACGAGCAGAACTATGCAGATAGCGGCGTCAAGCGGAACGTACGAACATTGATAAATAAAGTTTGCTTGCCAAGCGGCGGCAGGCGACATATCGGCAAAGAATAAAAAGCCCGAGCAAAAGTGCATTGCAAATCTCCATACGTACGCAAGCACCGTGCCGATAATCAAGGCAAGCTTAGGCTTACTCTTCATAACGACGCCCATAAGTCCTACAAACGCCACACCGGCAAACGCAAGCGGATAATCCAAAAAGAACGACAAAGGCGAAATAACGTACGGTGATTCTATAAACTGTAACAAGCCGTGAATCAGTCCTGCCATCAAGCCGTTTATGGGTCCGAAGTAATACGCATAAAGAATAATAGGCAACATACTTGCCACCGTAATGCTTCCGCCCGCAGCGTTGACCTTAAACTTAACGAAAGACAAAGCAAACGATAATGCAATCGAAACGCCGGCAAACGCGAGACTTCGAGTGTCTCGTTTTTTCTTGTTGCCAAGTGCCAGAATTACTATTACAAGTGCCAAAATAACGATTGTAACTACGGAAATTACGGTTGCGGTAACTTCTGTCATATCGGTAGCGCACAAGCCAAAAAACGTCATAAAAAACTCTCCTTATACGACAAATTTCCGCGAAAAAAAGTCCTACGCTTTTGTAGGACTTTTTGCTTTAAACAATAAATTTCCCTACGCAAGCATTACCTTGACAGGTTCAAAGGGTTTAATCTCAGCCAAACGGCACCCCAAAAAAGACGCGAACTCTTTTTGCAAACTTAATGTAGCACTTTTGCCGCTCTGTTGTCAACAAAAAATGCGCGCATTATGATATTGTTTTAAAAAACGATATCCAAAGAGGCAAGCTGTGATCTGTGGTAAACGGTTGAACAACGTAGGAACGCCCGTGGGAAGTGTTTACGTAGATTCCGCCGTTCTCATAAAACGACTTAACCTTGCTTTTGGATTTCGGCGCTAGGGAGCGAGGATAGCACCATGCGGAACATTTCGTGCGAGGCGGTGGTGCGCGGACGCTGAGGATCTACAACCATACAGATTTTTCGCTTGGGCATTTCGTAGTTAAGCGGAACCTTAAATACTTCGTTTCGTTCGATTGCGCCTTGCGCAAGCCCTTGCGGAACGAAGCCCAGCCCCAGATTTTTACTAATCATCGGTGTAAGAAGTCCGGACACGTCTGCTTCGATTTCCGGCGTAATTACCAAATTGTTTTGCGCAAACACACCGTCCAAAAATTGTCGCAGCTGCATATTCTTTTGCAAACAAACGAACGGATAATTTTGCAAGTCGCTCAGCTGCAGCGGCTTGTCCTTTAATTGTTTAAAGCGACTGCCTGCAATCAGAATATCGTTAAAGCTTTTTATCGTAACCGCGCGAAGTTCTTTGGTAAGATTGCACGGAGTAGAAACGAAAGCTATGTCTACCACGCCGTTTTTAAGATTTTCCACCGTACCGTTGTTTGATCCGGTGGTTATTTTTAATTTTATTTTGGGGTGGATACGTTGAAACGTTTCCAAAAACTCGAACAAAAATTCGTGCAACGACGTCACCGACGCGCCTATATAAATCGTGCCCGTTTCTACGCTTACGGCGTGGCGAATTTCGTCCTCGCCCTTTAAAAGATTCATATACGCAACGCTTACGTAGTCGTACAGCGTTTGTCCTTCGTGCGTAAACTCTACGCCCGACTTCGTTCGCACGAACAGCCTGCAACCCAGCTGAGCTTCCAAATTCTGTATCGTTCTCGTTACCGCAGGCTGGCTGGAATACAACTCTAAAGCGGCTTTGGTAAGGTTTTTGTGCTTGCCTACGGCATAAAAGACTTCGTAGTAATTAAAATTCATTTTTCTTGTCTCCTGATTATGCGTTTTTGATATGAATAGTATATCCAATTATTATTTGACATTATACCACTTTGGTATTACAATGTAAAGTGAAAAACGAAAGATCTAAAAATATAACGGATCTTCGGGCTTTAGGAGGCATTGGTTATGAACTACAGAGAAGAATCGCTTAAAAGACACGCTTTATGGAAAGGCAAAATCGAGACGGTAGCTCGCGTACCCGTAGGCGACAAGGAAAGCCTTATGCTTGCATATACTCCGGGCGTAGCCGAGCCGTGTATGGCAATTCACAACGACATAGAAAAAAGCTTTTCGCTTACTCGCAGATGGAATACCGTTGCGGTCATCACCGACGGAACGGCTATTTTGGGCTTGGGCGATATCGGTCCCGAAGCCGGAATGCCGGTTATGGAAGGCAAAAGCGCATTGTTTAAGGCTTACGGCGGCGTAGACGCTTTTCCGCTCTGCTTGCGTACTAAAGATACCGAAGAAATTATAAGAACGATCGAAATTCTTGCAGGCTCGTTCGGCGGAATCAACCTCGAGGACATATCCGCACCCAGATGTTTCGAAATAGAAACGAGATTAAAAAAGGACTTGGATATTCCCGTATTCCACGACGACCAGCACGGAACGGCGATCGTTATGGCTGCTGCGCTTTTGAACGCGCTTAAGCTTGCCGATAAGAAGATAGACGAAATACGTGTGGTAATAAACGGCGCGGGCGCGGCGGGGATCGCTATCGGCAAATTTTTGATGGCGTTTGGCGTAAAGGACGTTATTTTGTGCGCAAGCCGCGGCATCATTTGCGAGGGCGACACGACGATAAATCCCGCTCAGCAGGAAGTTGCCAAAATCACCAACCGCAGTCACCTTAAAGGAACGCTTGCCGACGCAATGAGGGGCGCCGACGTGTTTATCGGTGTTTCGGTTGCAAACTGCGTAACCAAGCAAATGGTGGCGTCCATGGCGCAAAAGCCCATTCTGTTCACTTGCGCAAACCCCGTGCCCGAAATCAATCCGCTTGACGCAAAGGAAGCGGGCGCGTTTATCGTAGGCACCGGTTCGTCCGAACATCCCAATCAAATCAACAACGTGCTCGTGTTCCCCGGATTGTTCAGAGGAGCGTTGGACGTACGCGCTTCGACCGTAAATATCGAAATGATGATGGCAGCTTCGCGCGGAATCGCTAACTGCGTTTCTGCCGAAGAATTAAGCCCCGAACATATTCTTCCGTTTGCGTACGACAAACGCGCGCACGACTCGGTGGCGCAAGCCGTAGCTCAGGCGGCAATAAAAACCGGCGTAGCAAAAATTAAATAGTTTATAGGCAAGCATAAGTATTCGTAGTAAAGCAAGTTCGCTAAAAAAAGCAATATTTGTAGGAAGGGTACGATTATGAAAAAGCTAAAAGCAATTTTTGTAAGTCTCATCGTTATCGCCGTTGCGACGACTGCGATTTTTGCGTCCGCATGTTCAAGCGAACAAACGGTTTGGGACGTGTCGGGCAGCGGTACGGTTACGGCAAGCCTTGTCAGCGATGGCAAATACGGATTCACGATAAGGCTAAGCGGCAACGGAACGGTAAAGGACTTTGCCTCCGCTAAAGACGCTCCGTGGTACGGTAAATCGGGACGAATAAAGAGCGTGGAAATAGCCGACGGAATTACTCGAATAGGCGCTAACGCCTTTGCCGAGTGCGCCGTTACGCAAGCCATAGTTCCTCAATCGTTGACTTCTATGGGAGTAAACGCATTCGGCGCAAGCGTTAAGATTTTTGCTTTCGGCAGCGTCGAGTACGACGGCAACGTATACGTATATTCCGAGCAAAAACCGTCTACAAGCAACACTCATTGGCGAATGGTAGACGGCGTTCCGACCGTATGGGATCTTTTCGTCAAGACGACGAAAGTTTTATTCATTGGCAACAGTTTTACTTTTTACAGCGACGTGCCGTCGTTGTTCGGTCAAATAGCTGCTTCGGCAGGCAAGAGCGTCGTCGTCGAATCGGTTACGCAAGGCTCGTGGACGCTTACTAAGTTTGCAGATCCTATCGACGAATACGGCAAAAAAGTGGAGCAAAAGCTTACTTCCAGCAACGACTACGACGCAATAGTATTGCAAGAACAAAGCACTCGTCCGCTTAATAATTACGACGCCTTTCTTGCGGCGGCAAAAAAACTTCAAAGCAGAATAAACGAAACGCAGTCAAACTGCAATATATATCTTTACGCAACGTGGGGATACCAAAGCGAAGCGGCTTCGCGCAATCAAACGATACCGCAGATGGAAGAGTCTTTGCGTACGGCATATCAAAACGCGGCAACCGAAATGAACGTTTTAGTGTGCAACGTAGGCAAGGCTTTTTCCGAAATTTACAATTCATATCCCGATATGCTTAATTCCGATTCGGCGGATAATAAATACAATCTTTATTACAGCGACAAAAAGCATCCGTCTTATACGGGGGCGTTCTTGTCCGCATGCGTTCACGTGGCAACCATACTTAATATCAATCCGTCCCATTCGACTTTTGTCGGAACCTTGGACCCATCCGTTGCAACGCAACTTAAAAACGTTGCGTATTCTGTCGTACTCTAATCGCTTATAACGGCGATTTACCATAAGGAGGAAGTTATGAAAAAACGTTGGATTGCTTTGTTTATTGCCGTCGTAACGTGTCTGGCTTTTGCTTTGACAGGTTGTGAAAGCGGTAAAAACGAAGAAAAACTGCAAGTCGTTCTTAAGGTGGACGGCGTTTATTACGAAACCGTTTCGGTAGACGTCTTTAATAACGCCGTGATAATCGAACCTACAAAGGACGGTTATACCTTTAAGGGCTGGTCTAAAAAAGAAAATTGGACGGAAGCCGACGGTGAAAGTTACATTTTGCCTTACGGCGGACTTATTCGTTACAACGACGTAAAAGATTGCGTGGTGGGTAACAATCAGTCTGTTACGTTGTACGCGGCGTTCGTTCCCATTCACTATGCCGATCTTACCGTTGCTTGGTACAAAAAAGCCTCAAACTCGGGGCTGGACCAAACGATAATGGACGGATTTAGCCAAGCGCTTAACGCTTATCTTACTACGCAAGGTTATACGCCGTCAAACATGGACATCGTAATTCGCGGTTACGACGGCGACGTCGGCACTACTTGCGCCGATATACTAAAAGACGGCGACGTGGACCTTATGGTAGGTTGGTCGTCTACAAGCAATCTTACCGGCACCGGCGGACTTGTCGAAGGCACGGACTTTTTGCAAAACGTAGGCGGGATTACGCTTACGGGCGCCTCTAAGGCAAGGTACGTTGCAAGACTTACAAGCACCGATTTAAGCAAATTGATTTTCGTTTGGATTCAAACCGAGTACGGCAGTAGCGAAGTGATTCAACCCGTTGATCCTACCGAGCCCGGCGAACCGACGGAGCCTACCGAGCCCACCGAACCTACTACCGAAAACAGACTTACTATCGCTTGGTACGATTTGCCCAGCACGAGCGGACTAAACGATATTATTATATATAATTTTACAAAAAGCTTAAAAGCGTATCTTACTTCTCAAAGTTATGACCTTAGTGCGATAGAGCTTGAACTTCGCGCATACGATGGCAGCGTGGCTGACAGTTGCGGAAAAATCAAGACCGACGGTAACGTGGATATAATGCTTGGTTGGGGTAAAAACATAAGCACGACGGGCGGTATGACGAAGGATACCGACTACGTAGAACACGTCGACGGAATAACGATGGGCGAAAAGAGCCGTTACGTCACTCGTATCACCGATACGACGCTCGTTAATCTCGTATTCGATTGGCTTCAAACAAACGACGGAAAGGCGGCTCTTGCTCCGACTATCGAAACGGAAATCGTAATCGGTTGGTGGAGCAGCTCTAAGTCGGGCTTAAGCGAAACTATAGTAAACGAAGTAGTAGACGGAATAAAAACCTATCTTACTTCGAAGGGGTTGGACGTTACTAAAATAACGTTTACCGTAAAGTCTTTCGATAACGCAAAAGTTGCAGATTTGGTTACCGCAATTACTACCGACGGAACGGTTGACGTTATGTTCGGAATGAAGGCGGCGGACGGATTAAACGAAAAAGAAGTAATAAACGACGTAGCGATGGGCGACAAAACCGATCGTCGCATACACAGACTCAGCGACGAATTGCTTACTTCGTTCGTGTTCGAATGGCTAAAAACTACCGAGGCGCAAGCTTTGTTCGTAGCTGCTTAAATAGCAAAGGAGAGGATTATGTATCTAAAACAAAAGTTAATGAAAGCCGCTTCGGTGTGTTTATACGTGTTTTGCGGGCTGTGGTTTATTGCCGCGGCATGTTGCTACGCGCTTAACGACTATTTTTTCATTGCGTGCACAGTGATCGCGCTTATCAGTTTATACGACGGATTCGTAGTAAAGGCTGTAAGCGAAAGAATGACAAGCGTCACGCTTGAAAAAAGCGAACAAACCAAATTTTTAATATGTTGGATATTAAGTATAGTCAGCATTCCTGCGTTTATTCTTAACGCAGTTGCGTACTTCAGAAAGACCGAGGACGAATTGGTCGTAATTCGCCGCAACGTAGTAGATATTAACGACGACAAGCAAAAGGAAGAACCGACAAAAAAGCCGTTTTACAAGGCAAAAAGCTTTATCGTAGCGTGTGTGGCGTTAGTTATGATATTCGCTTGCAGCTTCTCGGCGTTCTGTTTCGAAACGAGCGGATTTTCGGTTAAGGTTTCGGACTTTACGCTTACGCAAGAAATGACAATGTGGTACGGCGACGGTAAAATAAACGGTACCGAATTTATTATGCCGAACGACACGTCGTATTCGGTAACGATGTACGTTCCGTCTTCGGCAAGCGAAGAAGAACCGGCGGCAACGGTGTTCGTTTTGCCCGGTTTTACGCGTACTAAGGCAACCATGTCGCAGTACTGTATTGAGCTTTCTCGCCGCGGAATGGTGGTATTTTGTATGGATCCCGGCGGACAGGGCGGCACTACCGAAACGTCCACTACGGGTGCTAACGGCGTAGAGTATTTGGTTCAATACGTGTACAACAATACCGACGATTTTAAGTTCTGCGACAAAAATCGCTTCGGCGCGGTAGGTCACTCTGCCGGCGGCGGTAACGTTTGTACGCTTGCGGCCGATATGGCGGGAAGTTCGTATCAAACGAGCGTTATAAAATCGGTTTACATTTCGGGTTACATAAAGGCTTCGTCGGCTTCTAAGTACAAAAAATTGCGTTGCAACGCCGCTTTGTCGTACGCATACTACGACGAAGGCGCGTTCCGTTATCAAACGGACTCTTCGTCGTTCGAAGTCGTTTCGCTTAAGTTTATCAACGAAGTAAACGGTGGCAACAACGGCTACGACAAACTTGCGGTAGACTACGGCTACGGCGATATGAGCGACGGCACGTACAGAATAGTGCATCGCGAAAAAATCAATCATTGCTTCGAGATGTACGACGTTACCAGCATAGCCAACACGATTGAATTTTTCGACAGCACGCTTAACGTAAATTCGGGCGTAAATTCGTACAGTCAAATTTGGTTCGGCAAAGAACTTAGCAACGGACTAGCTCTTGCCGCAGCATTCACGTTCGTTATCGCGCTTATTGCGGTACTAATGAAGGTTCCGTTCTTCGCAACGGTAAAGGCGGGCAAAAAGCAA
>CAZEXL010000009.1:0-47546 GCA_964516925.1 uncultured Lachnospiraceae bacterium
TAGCCGCCGAGGTAATCGTTATACCTCTCTCCTGCTCCTGATCCATCCAGTCCATTGTCGCCGAACCGTCATGCGTTTCACCTATTTTATAGTTTACGCCCGTGTAAAAAAGTATTCTTTCCGTTGTTGTAGTCTTCCCGGCATCGATATGAGCCATTATACCGATATTTCTTGTTTTTTCCAACGAGTATTCTCTGGCCATAATATCCTCCTTGTATAACTGAGACTAACTTACCAACGGTAATGAGCAAAAGCCTTGTTTGCTTCGGCTGCTCTGTGCATTTCTTCCTTTCTCTTTATAGCCGCACCGGTGTTGTTGTATGCGTCCATAATTTCACCTGCAAGGCGCTCCTTCATGGTCTTTTCGCTGCGCTTACGAGCAAAGAAAACGATCCAACGAATTCCGAGCGTCTGACGACGATCCGGTCTGATTTCGATAGGAACCTGATAGGTCGAGCCGCCTACGCGTCTTGCCTTAACTTCGAGCACGGGCATAACGTTTTCCATAGCTTGATTAAAGATGTCCATGGGCTCGGTGTTAAGCTTTTCTTTTATAATATCAAAAGCGTCATAAACTATTGATTGCGCAATACCTTTTTTGCCGTCTACCATAACCTGATTGGTAAGCTTGGTGATTACCTTGCTGTTATAGATAGGATCGGGCAATACGTTGCGCTTGGGAACTCCGCTTCTTCTTGGCATATTGTTTGTCCTCCTTTTTGTATTTTGTTTTTAACGTGCATGCGCCCAAAATTATTTAGCGCGTTTTGCACCGTACTTCGAGCGAGCTTGCTTACGCTTTGCAACGCCTGCTGTATCAAGCGTGCCGCGAATGATGTGATATCTCACACCGGGCAAATCCTTCACTCTGCCACCACGAATAAGCACGACGCTGTGTTCCTGCAAATTGTGTCCGATTCCCGGAATATAAACAGTACCTTCCATTTTGTTAACAAGTCTTACTCTGGCGATCTTTCTAAGAGCCGAGTTAGGCTTTTTTGGGGTGGTCGTGGTTACCGAAAGGCATACGCCACGCTTTTGAGGATTGTTTTCGAGTATAGGCGAAAGCGACTTATACTGAACCTTCTCTCTTCCCTTACGGATTAACTGGTTAATCGTTGGCATTATTACTCTACCTCCTTTTATATAGATAGCATTGCCTCCTTTTGCTTATCGCCCAAAGAGGACAATTGCGCAGTGCGTAACTTGCGCAATAACGATTCTACTACATTGTCAAACGAATTGTCAAACGTTTTTACGCGTTTAGCGGCTGTTTTTTGCCAAAATTTATTAATTTAGCTGTGTTTTTACATCTTATTTGACTTAGACCAAGCGCTTGCGCTACTCGTTTTCGGCATTATCGCCTTCTTTATTCGCGCCTTTGCGTTTACGCGCGTTTTTTAACGCCGAAGTCAATTCGCTTTTAAGCTTATAAAAGTCTAGCTCGGCGTTAAGCCCGTCCTTAGTCCTAAACCACAACATAAAGCTTCGCTTTTGCCTGATCTGCGACGCGCGCTGAGCAATGGCGAGTTTTAATTCTTCGTACTTTACGGTAAGCTTGTGTTCGTTTGCCCAGCTCCTAAGTTTAGCTACTATATGGAAAGAATACCCTACGTCCACCGCCATAATGCCGAAATATACGCCCAAGAAAAACGAATACAAAGCATTTTCGCCTATCCAAGCAACCGCGGAAGTAACGAACGGATGCAACAATATATAATATGCGGCGCCGGCAAGTCCCCACAAAAACGTAAACAACGGACATATTATTCCTTGAACGTTGCCTAGTCGATCTGAATAATCCCAAAGTTTTACCTTTAATCCTTTTATAAATATAAGCCCGGTAACGTATTCGATAGCCGTCATTATTACGGTTATTACGGCTATTACGAAGGCGTATCTAAGCCACACCGCGCGTATAAACGAATAATCTATCGAACATATAAGATACAGCGCAAGCACGCCTATTCCGTAAAGCGGTAAATTAGGTCCCACCAAAAAGCCGGGGTTAATCCATCTTTTGTGCACTATGCGCCTGAAAATCAGCTCGGTACACCATCCCAGCGTACCTCCTATTATATAGATAAGAGCAAGTCGTACGAACGTTAACATATTTTTTCTCCGTTTTGCCGAAGCGGCGCTTAAGCCGCCTGCCTGTAATTTTCGACAGAATAATAGCACGGCAAAGAAGCGATGTCAAGTTATTTTGCAAATACCTATCACAAAACGCGACTTTAACCTTGGTTAAAGTAAAAAAATTCTACAAAATTTGAGAAACGGTTGAAAATTGTTTGGAAAAACTTTGCGCTTGTAGTATAATAAAACATATTTTTCTGCACAATTCGTGCGTTTAGGAGGTTTTATGTCTAATTTTGGCAAACTACTCGGATTCGATCCGGTAGAAAAAAAGACCAGCGTTAAGACTGAAATCGTTGCAGGTATCGTTACGTTCCTTGCAATGTGCTACATCTTAACCGTTAACCCCAACCAGATTTTGTATGCAAGCGTTGCGGATGCAAGGTGGTCGTCGCTGTTTATGGCAACCGCTTTCGGCGCAATAATAGGTACGCTTTTGATGGCGTTCCTTGCAAAAATGCCGCTTGCTCAAGCTTCCGGTATGGGACTTAACTCGTTGGTCGGCTCGATAATCGGCGGTGGAGTGGGCGCTTTCTCGTACGGCTTCGACTTCACCATCGGTCAAGCGTTTATGATGGTACTTATTTCGGGTATCGTTTTCGTGCTTTTAACCACTATTCAAATCAACGGAAAGACCTTCCGCGAACTCGTATTCGACGGCATGCCCGTTGCGGTACGCGGAGCAATCAGCGTAGGTATCGGCTTGTTCATCGCATACATCGGATTCCAGAATTCCGGCATCATCATCGGCAGCCAATACACCGTTTCCGACCTTATCAACTTCAGCAAGTTCGACGTTAGCGTTGCTTCGGCTGCAGTATGTATCTTCGGCTTGTTCCTTATCGCTATCCTCGATAAGCTTCACGTTAAGGGTTCGGTTATCATCGGTATACTCGGCGCAGCAGTGCTTGGTATTCCTCTCGGAGTAACCAATCTCGGCACTCTTACCGGCGAAACGGCAGGCGTAACCTGGAAGTTCTGGGAAAACTTCGCTAACTTCTTCACCGTTGGCGAAAACAGCGTATTCGCTTCGTTTACTTCGGTATTTACCGACGGCTTCCCCGAGGGATCGCTCTTTACGATCATCATGCTTATTATTACGATGTGCATGATCGACATGTTCGACACTATGGGAACTATCGTAGGCGTTTGCGGTGGCAACAGAATCCTTTCGGACGAAAACAATAAACCCCACAACTACGGACAAATAATGATGAGCGACGCTATCGGTACTTGCGCAGGCGCAATCCTCGGTACGTCCACCGTTACTACTTTCGTAGAATCGGGCGCAGGCGTAAGCGCAGGCGGCAGAACCGGTCTTACCGCATTCACCACCGCTTGCATGTTCTTCCTTGCAATCTTCGCGCTTCCCGTATTTGCAACCATTCCTTCGGCTGCAACCGCTTCGGCTCTTATTTACGTAGGCGTACTTATGATGAAGAACAACGTTAAGTCCATCGACTTCTCGGACGCTATCAACGCTACTTCGGCATTCCTTACTATCGTAATCATGGTTCTTTCCTATTCGATAACCAAGGGCATCGGCTTCGGTATCGTTTCGTACACGATTATGTCGCTTATTTCGTACGTAGTAGAAATCATCATTTACTCGGCTAAGAAAGATAAGACCACCGTTAACGAAGACGGCGTAGTAGTAGAAATCGAAAAACCGAAATTCAACGTTTCGGTAGTTGCCATGATCGTTTCTGCTCTCTTCCTTGTGTACTTCTTAGTGCCCACCGTTCTTTAATAATTAAAGTAACTACAAAGAACCCGAATGAAAATTCGGGTTCTTTTTTTTGCCTTTTTTAACGTCCGGTTTCGTTCAACACGAAGTTAATCGCCGCATACACGGCGTACGCCACCTTTTGTTGGTACTCTGCCGACACGAGCAACGCTTCCTCGGCGGGATTGCTTAAAAATCCGCATTCGATAAGCACGGACGGATACGGCGAACACTGCACTATATAATAGTCGCCCTTTGCCGCGTTGCGAGAGCAGCCAAGTTCGCGATTGAGAATTTTTTGCATGGCGGACGCCGCGTCTTCGTCTTTGCCGCTAGGCGAGTAGAACACCTGCGCGCCGCTTACGTACGAGCTTGGATAATAATTTTGGTGAACACTTACCACCATAGAAGGTTCGCAGTCCAAAATAATCTCTTTGCGTTTTTTCATATCGGCAAGTTTTTTGTTGGACGAAACCGCTCCGTACAATCCGTCGTTATTAGACCGAGTCATAACCACACGGTAACCTGCCGATTGCAATATGTCCCTAAGTTTTTTGGATATGGCAAGATTAATATCGCTCTCTTTTATGCCCGTAGTGCTTCCGACCACTCCGCCGTCCTCGCCGCCGTGTCCCGCGTCGATAACGACGACTTTGCCGTAGCCGAGCGACGAATTTGTAGGCGCGGTTGCAAACGTCGCTACCGAAACGACTGCAACGAACGCAATTACGAGAAGCAATGCGACTCTCTTTTTTACGGTAATAAACAAATTTTGCTCCTTCCACAAATGTGGATAACGTTGTGGATAACTAATTTACCGAGTATAACCGCGCGCTTCCGTCCACCCAGCTGTTTACGTAGCCGCTAAGCGGATAGGACGTGAACTTTTCGAATGCGCCTATAAGCTCGGCTTGACTTGCCACGCTTCCGGCGTAAGTGACGTAATAGTATTGCAATCCCTTAAAAAACGCGTCGTCGCCTATAAGCGTTCGCAAGCAGTCGAACAAAAGCTGTCCTTTTACGTAAGTCATATACGTATAGTCCATATTGCTTGCGTAGTCGCCCACGCATTTGTTCATTGCCGTTGCCGCGCCGTCACTTTTATATAGTTCGCAGTACAGCGTGTACGTGGTAAGCGAATCGGCTATACGGTCCTCTTTTTTTACGCCGAAGTCTTGGTTGCGTTCATAAAAAAGCGTCGTAGAATATTCGGTAAGCCCCTCGTCAAGCCACGCTTCGTTTACCTGATCGTTACCTACGGCAGAATACCACCATTGATGCGCCGTTTCGTGCGCGATAACTTCTTTGGTCATCTCGTCGTTAAGAGCGTCGCTTACGTACACCAGTCCGGGATACTCCATTCCGCCGTTTACAAACGCGGTTTTTACGACTGCAAGCTCTCCAAGCGCATATTTGCCGAAAAGCTCGTCGTAAGTTTGTACGGCTAGTGCCGCCACGCCCGAATAGTCGTCGCTGCCCTCGGTATACCAATTTATTTTTACTCCGTCCGTTTCGGATCGATATACTTTATAGTCGCCGATACAAACGGCAAAGTCCCTTACGTTTTTTATTTTAGTTTTAAGTTCGCCGTTTGCTCCCTCGCCGCCGGTAGACGCCGCAACGAGCGACGACGGATAAATTAGCGTAACGTCGTAGTTTGCCACGACGCTGTCGAACGGATCGCCGTTTGAGTAGTACGGGTGCTTGTTCCACTGCCCGCTTTTAAACGCACAAAGTATAGGATACCAGTTTCCTAGATTATATTTGCCGCTGTAGTAACCCAGCCTATGACGAATTTCGGCAAGTTTAAGCTCGAATTGCATATTTACGGTTGTGCGCTGAGTGGGCATAAGCGTAGGTACGGTTACGCTTAGTACGTCGTTGTCGTCCACCGAGTATTCGAGTGCGTTGCCGCTTTCGTCGGTTACTTCGCTCACTTTCATATAGCCGTAGCTTAAGCCGCCGGGATACGCCGAAGATATTTCGGTTTGCGCAATAAGTCCGCCGCCCTCGCGATAGGCGTTACCATATAAATGGAACGCAAGTTCTGTTAGCTCGCTTTGCGTGTCGTTTATATAGTCCACGCTCATTTGCGCGGTAACGATTTTTTGCTCGGCGTCAAGCGTGGCGTTTATAGTGTACGTGGTTAGGTCGTTGCTTTCGTCCGAACAGGCAACCAGCGGCAGAGCGATTATCGCAATCGTCGCCAAACAGATTAAAATCTTCTTCATTAAAAACTCCTTTTGGTCGATTATATATACGTCCAAACAGAGTAAAATATGCCATTCCTTCCGCGACTTACCTTTCTTGCCGATAGAAAAGTAACCGCTTCCGCGAGATTCTTCGCAAAAGCTCAGAATGACAGAATGGCGGAGTTTATACGCTTGATTGTGCCGAGAGTGCGCAGTTACACGTAGAGATTGCCGCGTCGCTTCGCTCCTCGTTGGTGACATATGGTTGGAAATGTTATAATAGTTTGTTCATACGAATAATTAATATTACTGCAAGTACGTTTTGTAATAGTGATTGAGTCGAAAATCTTGTAAAACAATACTATAAATAGCCTTATGTCATTGCGAGTTTGCGTTGGCAAACGCGACCTCGCCCTTTAAAAAAAGAACACGGTTGTGTTCTTTTTTTAAACGATTATTATTGTCTTCTTTCGCAACTTAGAATTTGCTTAAGTTTCTTTTTGTTACTTTTCTTTCCTAAAGAAAAGTAACTAGGTTACCATTTGCCCTTGTCCGCTTTGTGACGTAAGCCTTAGAATATCCACTTCGCTACCGTCGTTTGCGTCCACATACACGAAATACGTTAGTCCCTTGTACTTACCCGCCACTTCGTAACAAAGCACCTCGTCTCCGTCCTTAGGAATAACCGCAAGGCGAATACTGCTTATATCCAACCTGTCGGATACGCACTCTGCCGCGGCGGAAAGCTTCATTGTCGGCTTAAGCTGCCTATCCTTGTGACTCTTGCAATACCCCGTCGCCTCGAATCCGATAAACGTTCCGTCCAGTCCCACCTTTACTTTTACAAGGTCGCAATAGCATATAACGCCCTGAGTCTCGTCCACAAGATTAACGGTGGCAACGCCGTCCACCTCGTTGTACCAAACGGAAGTAAGATTATCGTACCCGAACTTGCCTGCAATTTCTTTGCTTATCCTAGTAACGCCCTCTTGATTAAATCTAGCTACGTTTACCGTGCGATCGGTGTTTATCGATAATATTTTGCCGCCGCGCACCGAAACGCATGCGTAAAGATCGTTATCGCCTAGCTTTGCCGTAAACATATAACATTCGGGCTCGTATCGTCTGCCGCACGAAACGACGTCGCTTACTCCCTCAAGCGCGTTTTTTAATACTTTCCTTGCCTGTTCTTCGCTTACCGTAGTCAAATTTTTTAACGACTCGAACGAATCCTTTTGCTCTGCGTCCGAATACGGTCCGTCGTAAATAAGCCTCGGATATTCCGCCGACGGCTGAACGTCGGTTTCGCCTGTATTCCATTCGATTTTTTCTTTATCGGCATTGTTTATAAGCAATCGCTCCTCGTCGATTAAAGCAATCATATCGCTTACTTTCGCGTTAAGCTTTGCTACGTGCGTATAAAGCTCTTCTATTTGCGCGCGATATTCCGATATATCCTTGCCTCCGCTTACGGCTTTGCTTAAACTGTCGTTCCAATCGCCCACTTGATTAAGAAATCTTGCCGTTTCCCTGGTGGTTTCGCGATCGAACGGCAATCCGCTTAAGCCGTTAAGCGCGCTTACCGCACAACGATAATTTTCCGCCGCAAGCAACGCGCTTTTGGTGTCCGAAACGCTTACCATCATCTTGCAAAGATTGCTTTCTAGCTGCGAAACGCCGTCGCTAAGTTCGTATAAACTGCTTTGGTAGCACCCTTCCAGCTTAAGCATATTTTCCGCTCTGTCGTTTTTGACATAAATAAATCCGTACGTTAAACAACCGAAAAGCACGACAGCCCCGACTACCGCGCTTACGATAGCGGCGCAAACTCCCTTTTTGGATTTAGTCATATCGTTACCCTCCTATTTGCCCAGCGCAAAGCTGTGGTTGCCTACGGTAAGCGTTACTTTAAGCGACCATATCCACTTGCTTGTCGCCGTTGCCGGATTGTAGTAGTACAAACATCCGCCCGTCGGATCGTAACCGTTAAGTGCGTCACGCGCCGCGTTGTACGCACTTTGATTGGGCGTAAGATTAATTTGTCCGTCGCTTACGCACGTGAACGCCCCCGTCTGATAAATTACCCCCGATATGGTATTGGGGAAGGACGACGACTTTACGCGATTAAGCACTACCGCAGCTACGGCAACTTGACCAATGTACGGCTCGCCGCGCGCCTCGGCGTATACGCACCGCGCAAGCAAATTAAGATTAGCGTTGCTTACCGAGCCGCTACTAGACGAAGATAAATTAAGTCCCATCGCCGCTTCGGTGGCAGGTCCCACTATGCCGTCCACGACAAGTCCGTTTCGCTTTTGAAACAGTTTTACGGCGGCAAGAGTTTTAGGTCCCCATATCCCGTCCGCTTTGCCTGTGTAATATCCCCAGCTTAGCAGTCTCGTTTGAACCGCCTTTATATTTGCCGTCGTGTCGCCCTTGGTGATATTAGCGGCGTACACCGTCTCGCCCCTGGCGAAAGTCAATCCGGACAAAAGCATTATTGCCGCCAAAAAAACTACCGTTATTTTCTTTTTCAAAAAAACACCTCCCGCTTTGCGAAAGGCGTTGTTGTCGCTTGGCGGCTTTACTCCGCTAGGACAACAGCTTTTTTATAAGCTCCACTATCTTCGACTTGTATACGAAATCGTCGCTTGCGCCAAGATAGCATAGCGGCGGATACACAACGCACCACCAATTATCCCCTTTGCCGCTGCCCAGGTTTATTATAAGCGCGTCGTAATAGCCGCTTTCGAACGTTATTCCGTCGTAACTTCTCGTCGGAAAATATTCGTTGGTCAGCTTGACTTCGGACGTATAATTCATTCCCTCGCTTTTAAGCCTTTCGTCGGCAATGAGCTTCAGCGTAGCAAGTTGTGTAGATATTCTTTGATACGCCTCGTCAAACGTTTGTACGTCGGCGTTGGTCGCCTTAAGGTATGCTACCACGTCGTCGCGCACTTTGAGTTTTACGCTTTGGTCCGCCTCGTCGTTGCTGTCCGCTCGTATATGAAGTCGCAAAAGTTCCCTTTCGCTTACGGGCTTAGTATTATCGCAACCGCACGAAAATATGCTTAATACCACCAATAAAATTATCGTTATGTATGTTTTTATTATTTTTTTCATTTCGTCCTCCGCGAAAATTATAGACTTCCGTCCGACTTTTTATACAAAAAAATAAAATTATTGCTTTACGGCATAAAAAATTTCACAAAAAAACACGTCGTTTTTCGTTGACATCACATTAAGGTTTATGTATAATCTTGCCCATAACGGCGTTGCCGAGCCGACGAGCTTTGCTCGTTTTGAAGCGGCGAACGTTTTATAACTAAAAGGAGAACTATTATGGGAAAAAGAAAATCAAAAAAACAAACTAACTTTATCGTTTCGATAATCATTATGGCGCTCAGCATTCTTGCAATCTGCACGCTGTTTATGCCTTTGTTTACCACAACGTCCAGCTCAATCTTAACGGCGGAAAGCTACACGCCGATAAGCGGCGCGGACGCAATTAAGGCACTTTTCAACGGCGAAGCTTCTTCCGATTTTTCGTTTGGCGCAAATGCTTTAATTTCGCTTAAAGCAAGCGAAGAAAACGGCTTTGTGGGCTTTATGCTTTGCCTTGCTTACTTCCTTACCGTTATCGCAAGCGCGGGAATTCTCGCGTTCAGAGTCCTTTCGATAGTAGGAATTAAGTTCAACTTTATCGAAAAGATCGTTAGCGTGGTTGCCGTTTTGTTTGCGCTCGTTACGATTATCTTCGCATTTATTGCGGCAGACAAATTCGGTTCGATCGATCTAGGCTCGCTTGCTTCGGTTAAAACGACGGTAAGCGTAGGCGCATATATGCTTATAAGCGCAATGGCCGCCGGAGTTTACAACGCTTACAAGCTGAGCAAATAAATGACCTTAAACGAAAAACGAGTTCTTAACAACGGAACTCGTTTTTTTGTTGCCCGACGCTCATTCGGTTTACACTAGACCTAAAAACGTGCTATAATACCGCAAAGGAGATTTTTATGGAAAAGTGGATTAACGCATTAAAAGAGCATTACGGCGATTCGATCGTTCGCCTTAGCAACGATTTCGTTATTTTGGGGCTCCCCTTCTTCTTTGTCGGCAGTCGCGACAGCGTAGCGCTTCGCATAAACGAGGACGAAAAAGGCAGACCGATTATCGGCGATTGCGGCTTAACGGTAAAATACTTGGAAGAAAAGGACGTAAATTTAGACGACTATCACGACAAGCTAAGCAACATAATCGATTGCTTCAATTTGTTCCGCGACGGCGATTCTTTTTGTATAAAAGCCCCCACAAACCAACCTTTATATTTCGTAAAATACGTCGGCTTCTTTATTCAGGCTCTGTCGCTTATAGCGTATATCGCCGTCTAGCCGCATCCACTATTAATTATGGATTGCAAACAAACCCTATAAGAAAGTTATGAGAGGTTAAAACAATGAGCTTAACAAAAAAAACTAAAGACCTAGTTGAAAAATATGTTTTAGGCAGACTTGGATATACGAGTATAACCGAAGATAATGTCGACGAAATAGTCGATTATATTGCCGACAATCTCGACGTTCTGCTTTTAGAAGCACAAGAAGCGGGCGATGATATCGACGAGGACTTACTATCGCTTGTCTCAAACTCCGAAACGTAAAACACGTCAAATCTTGAATTGTAAAAAAATATTAACGGAAGTCGTTTAGGACAGCGCAAACATTTAGATTTTTTGAATCGGCTTTTTGTCCGCTAATACTTTTTAGTCGTTATTTTGCAAAGCAAAAGGATAACGAACTATTAAAAATTCACAACACGTTTGGTTGCGAATTTTTTTATTTGTCCTTTTTGCTCGGCTTGTTTTTTGCATAATACGATGCTATTGCCTGCTTTTGTCTTTTGCGCGCTTCGGGCGTTTTGGCTTTTACAAAGCTACTTCTCTTCTTTTCTTTATTAAAAAACATACTTTTCTTCCTCCACTGCTATTTCCTTTTCAAAATCGCAATCATACGCATAATTTTGTAATAGCTCTATTAGCTTTTCACTTGGTTTATATTTTTGCTTTATTGTATAAATATCTTGTATTAAACATAACGGAATGGATTCTATCTTTTTTTCGTTGATATTATATATTACGCAATAGTTAGTTTGATCATACAAATAACCGTAACACCAATAAAAGGCAAATACTTTATATCTTTTACCCGTTTCGGCGTTTCTAAAATGCAGTATGTTTCTCGTATTACAAGCATCGCTAAAAACATCGAGTTCTTTATCGAACACAAGCATTTCTCTTTTATATTGCGGAAAACGAGAATATTCGTTTAAAAGACCTCTTATGTATACCGATATTTCTTGTCCCGTTATATGTGTTTCGCTCGTTTGTATTTCGTCGTATACCGCCACCGTTTCTTTTGAAGGTCTAATCCAAATGTATTCTTCCAAAACATTGAGTTGAGTATCGTTAAAATATACCTTATCGATAACAGTGTTTACCGCATTATATATGTTTTCGGCATCCTCACGACAATATTCGTTTTTTAGAATACTCTCTATTGAATTTCGCCTGGTTTTTCTAACTTCTACAAGAGTCGGTATAAGTTTATTGATCAAAGCGTTTTTATTCGATTTTTCGTTCTTTGTAAATCCGAAACGCAACGCGTCGTTTTCTAAAATGTCGGCGACAAATAAAGAAACTTTTATCTTAATTTTATCTGTCATTCTTTATGCTCCTTTTTCTACATTATACAACATGTCTACCTAAATGTCAATAAAATGCGCAAATTTTATGCTATATTGTCTACCGAACAATAGCCAACAAGGTAGACATAATATTGTTGAAATGCCGTTTTCTTTTTGATATAATATATTTGCAAGGCAAAACGCCGATTACCTTGACAAATAAACAAAGGAGGTGATATTATATGAGCATAATTGGCTTTTTATTTAAGCCGAGAAAAGAAATGGCAAAGGAAAACACAAAATATGTTAGAGTCGGAAAATACACTATTACAAAACACGCTCAAAATCGCATTGTTGACAAAACTCGAAAAATTAATAAAGTAGACGTATTGGACAATTTGTTTACTAAACCCAATGGCGTAACCAAAATTAAAATGTCCAACGAAAACCGACCGTCATATAACCGCATAGGAAAAAGAATTACAACATCTATAAACCCAAAAAACAATAATGTAATAACTTGCCGACATGTAAGCAATAAAGAAATCCGAGAATTTGATTTAGTAAATATAGACAAAAAAGGAGAAAAAAAGAAGTATGTTAAGCGAAATTCAAAAAAACAAATTTACTCAAAGAGCAAAAACAGAAGCAAAAAAGCTATTGCACGAATTAAAAATCAATAAATTTTTAACAGCTGACGAGCCAGGTAGCTTTATCGAAGCGTTAGATGCCAAAGTATCGGAATTAGTATCGGCGCAAGAAGATGGCGAAGTCATCGACAAAGAATTATTGAATATTTATGATTTATTAACAGATATCGTTTTGGACAACGAAAACAATCTAAATTTCTTAAATCAACTTTTCTTTGACTGCACTTTGCCGCATTAACTTTTTGCTAATGTCAAACATTGACGTTGTTTTGACAATAAAGTAAAGACTATTAAAACGTATTACAACAACGCGAAAGGTAAAAAACATGCCTACAGAAATTTTTAGGAGATGAACGTTATGTGTTTTAACAACAAAAAAAAGAGCAACTACAAATCAAGAAATTCAGACTAAGCGAAAACACTATATTGTTTATGAAAAATTATGCTTTAAATCAGCTTAATATAAATACTCAGATAGACGCCGAAATTTTAGACAGCGTCGTCGATTTGGCAACCGAATGGGAACTTGATATGATAGATCCGTTAAGCAAAAACGGTTGTGATAAAACATATGATTACCCCGAACGAAAGCGAAATGAATTGGCAGATATGTTTGTCGGTGAAATCACCGGACAGTGGAACGACGATGAGTCCATCCCCGATTTTGACGATATAAACAAACGATTGGGATTAATTTGATTTTTTTAGTTCAGCTGCACTGCTTTTTTTAGGACAGCGCAAACAATTTGATTTTTTGAATCGGCTTTTTGTCCGTTAATGCTTTTTTAATCGTTATTTTGCAAAGCAAAAGGATAGCAAATATTGCTATCCTTTTTTGTTACTTAAATTCTTTGCGGTTGTTAGTGTAAAAGCGGCTTTTATTTGCCGAAATATCTCTTTAAAAGACCTGCAAACGCTCTGCCGTGACGAGCTTCGTCGCGAGCCATCTCGTGTACGGTGTCGTGAATAGCGTCAAGTCCGAGCTCTTTTGCGCGCTTAGCAAGATCGGTCTTGCCCATGGTTGCACCGTTTTCGGCGTCTACACGCAAACGAAGGTTCTCTTCGGTAGACGGAGTTACCACTTCGCCCAAAAGTTCTGCAAACTTAGCTGCGTGCTCTGCTTCTTCGTAAGCAGCCTTTTCCCAATACAAGCCGATTTCGGGATATCCTTCGCGATGAGCAACGCGCGCCATTGCAAGGTACATACCTACTTCGCAGCACTCGCCGTTGAAATTAGCGCGAAGATCGTTTAAAATATCTTCTCTTACGCCCTTAGTTACGCCAACCGAATGTTCTGCCGCCCAGGTCATTTCGCCCTTTTGCTCTTCGAACTTAGCTTTGGGAGCGTTGCAAACGGGGCACTTTTCGGGTGCTTCGTCGCCTTCGTGAACGTATCCGCATACTTTACAAACAAATTTTTTCATATCTTTTCTCCTTGATTTTTTTACTTCTCTTTTTTCAAGGCGGTTTCCCTAGCCTTGTAACCGTAGTATACCACAAAAAATTTTGCTTGTCAATAATAATTATCATTATTAATAAGAAAATTTTTAAATTTTTTAACTTCTTTTAAGTTTTTTTCATAACATATAGTATAAAGCCAACGGGAGGAATTTATGAAAAACTACTACGACTACAGCTGCGGCAAATGCGAAAACTACGGCTTTAATAACGACTGCGGCTGCATAAACGAAGACCTTGATAACTCTAACGAAAATTGCGGCTATAGCGACGCAAGCAGATTTGAACAGTGCAATAACTTGGGTGGACGACAACAAAATTGTAACTGCGGACGTTGTGCAAAAGTATACACCGTCAGCGGCGACGATTGCGAATGCAACGCAAACAAAAATCCTTGCCAAACGGAAAGCAACTGCAATGCAAATAATAACTGCGGCTGTCCGAGCTTCTTCTGCTTTAAAATACGCATCCCGCCCTTTCCTTTTTGCTAAGCCGAATTAAAGCGAAACGTCGCAATCAAAAACGCCCGCCACGACTAACCGTGCGGACGTTTTTTAATAGTTATGTCTGTTATTCAATCTATAGGTCGAAGATTTGTTTTTTTGCTCCGATCTCGAAGTGATATTTTGCTATGCCCAAATCTATTTTGCTGTAGAAGCCTGCTTTGGTAGTAGCGGTAACGATGTCGCCAAACGAAAAAACGAATTTTTGTTGATTCATTGCCGTAGGCGCAAGCAACGCGGCGTTTACGCCGTCGATAAACCATTGCGGCGCATTCTCGGCACGAGATACTTCTTTTATGGACTTAACTTTGTGCGGCACTCCTTGCGTTTCGCCGTAACCGAGCGCAAGAACGCAATACAGCTTTTCGCCTTTATTAATCGTAAACGCCGACTTTATCTTTTTGTACGTCATTGCCACCCAACAAGTGTTTAGTCCCAGCGCTTGAGCCGCCAAAACGATTTTTTCGCCGTAATAACCTATTTTTTCGTCGCAGCCTTTTTTGGCTATAAGCGCAACGTAGTTTGTTACGCCCGAAAATTTGCCGTAACGAGCCATAAACGAATCAAACGCCTTGGGTTCGTCCCAAATAAGCTGAATATTTAATCCGCCTTTTTCGTTGCATTCGCCGGTAAGCGTTTGTAACTCTTGGCGAATTTCGTCCTTAATGGGCTTATCAAGGTATTGCCTTACCGAGTGTCTTACTTTAATTGCCTCCGTTAATTCCATAATAAATCTCCTTTATAATTAATTTAATAGTTTCCCTAAAAGCGCAAACAACGTTTCCGTTTCGTTTTCCGTCAAATTTTGAAACATCGGCATTAGCGTTTCGCTTATTTCGCTTTTGCGTTTGTCAAGCGCCGCCACGCCCTCTTCGGTTAACGAAACGATGACTTTACGCGCGTCGGAACGAGCTTTTTGGCGTATTACGTATTTCCTGCGCTCCATTGCGTTAAGCGCGCTCGCAATCCGAGCGGTAGATACTCCCGCCTTTTTCGCAAGTTCGCCTGCCGTTAACCCCGTTTGACTTTCGTGAATAAGGCGCAACAATACGTAAATTCCCCTGTATCCGTCGTCGATTAGCCCTACCAAATCACGCCAGTTTTTAGTTTGAGTTATTCGATTCATTTTGTCATATAACTTTAAGTCGTCCACGTCGCCCTCATAAATACCTAATAGTGTTAGATAATTATAAACGTTTCTTCTTTTCTTGTCAAGCGGTTGCGTCGTTTTTTGCTTAAAACAAACAAAAAAGCTTAAAACATCGTTTAATTCTTTTTTATTGTCTGCTTTTCGCATTAAAAAGGTTGATTCGCTTTTGTTTGTGTGGTATAATGGCGAGGTTGTGCCGACAAGGTCGACGAACTAAAGAACGAGATTTTTAAAAATCAAAGGAATCGAACATGGAACAGCATGCAATACGCCAAAATTCAACGCTTTCGCCGCCCACTATCGAGATGGGAAGCGGCAGGCGTAATCATAAAATAATCGTTGCGTACATGCTCTTTCTTTCGCTAGCTTTTTTGATTGCTTCGCCCATAGCCGTTTTCGTAACCGACGAAACGAATTTTTGGAGCAACTTCGTACGCATTCTCGTTTCGCCGTCCAAGCTGGTAACCGACTATTTTGCGCTTGCAGGACTAGGTAGCACGCTGTTTAACGTGGCAATTTGCGGTCTTGCGTGCAACGTAATAGTGCGAATAAGCAAAGTTAAAGCTAACGCGACTACTTTTGCAGGCTATATGCTGGTTATCGCGCATTGTTTTTACGGCCTTAACTTCCTTAATATGTGGCCGTCGTTTTTCGGCGTAGTGGTTTATTGCCTTACCACAAAAAAGAAGTTCAGCGACAACGTGCATATATCGTTTTTCTCTACCGCCCTTGCACCGTTTATAAGCGAGTTTTTGTTCAGATACACGCTTAGCGATAGTTTTTCGGCAACCGAACCGCAAGTTACCGTAATGGGCGTTTGCCTTGCGCTTATATTCGGACTTGCTTCCGGCTTTATCGTTCCCGCACTTTTGCCCGGCACTTCGGCAATGCACCGAGGCTTTAATATGTACAAGGCGGGACTTGCGATAGGTTTATTGGGAATTTTCCTTAACGCCTTTTTATTCCAAAGCTTAGGGCTGGAAAGTTCGTCGCCCGTGCTTACGTTTAATCCGAGTTACGACCTTTTACCTTACGGATATCGGGCGTTTATGAATACGTTCTTTATAATTTTGTTCTCGCTCACCCTTTTTATGGGTTTTATGTTTAACGGCAAAAGCTTTAAAGGGTATAAATCGCTGCTTGACAGCACGGGCTACGGCGTTGACTTTTTGGATAAATTTAAAATGCCGCTTTGTCTAGTCAACATAGGCGTGTACGGCTTATGTATTATAGCCTATCTTAATATAGTATTCGTTTTGCCCGAAATTTTCCCCGCTTTGCCAAGCGGAGTAGGTTTTACGGGCGCGACGGCAGGCGTCGTTTTTGCCGCTTTAACCTTTGCCGCCGACGGTCAACAACCTCGCACCGTTTTTCCTATAGTAGTCGGTTACGCCTTGCTGTTTGCCGTAGTGTGCGTAATTTGCGTTATTTCCGGCTACGACATTCCTTGGACGCTGTCCACGCAGGCGTACATAAACGGACTTGCCTTTGCAACGGGGCTGTGCCCCTTTGCCGGCAAATACGGCTTTAAAGTGGGCGTTTTGGCAGGACTGCTAAGCGCGATTATTTGCACCTCCACCGCTTCGATGCACGGCGGATTCGTGCTTTACAACGGCGGCTTTACAGCCGGCCTTACCGCGCTCGTGCTTTTGCCCGTTCTTGATTTTTACAAAGTAAAGCCAAAATTCAGCGACGATATCTAACAGCAAAAAGACGCGCTCGCACAAGCGCGTCTTTTTTAGTTGCCGCTACGCAAACGTTTATCTTTCGTTTTCCCTTGCCGCCGCAAGCATAAGCTTTATGCGGTTTTCTTGATTTACGGCAGACGCGGACGGATCGTAATCGATAGCGACGATATTAATGTCCCCGTACTTGTTTTTAAGGGTACGTATGGTTCCTTTGCCGACTATGTGATTGGGCAAGCACCCGAACGGTTGCGCGCACACGACGTTTTTTACGCCGCTTTCGTACAGCGCCGCCATCTCGGCAGGAATAAGCCAGCCCTCGCCCATTTTTACCCCTTGATTGATAATATCGTCGGCGCACGAACGCAACTGCTCTATGTCGTGCAACGGTTCAAACCCGCCTCTTAGCAGCTCCTTGTTTGTGTTTTGTTGCATCTTTCGCAACACGTTGTACACGATTTTATATAGGCGCGCGCCGAATTTGTCGCTGCCGTACATCGAAGCGTCGTTGATTTTTGCCAGCACGGTGTAAAGCACGAAATCCAAAAGCGCGGGCACGACGATTTCGCAACCTTCGTTTAGCAGCGTGCGTTCTAAATTGTTGTTGCCTAGCGCCGAATACTTTACGTAAATTTCGCCGACTATGCCTACTTTGATCTTTTTTTTGCCGCTTGTTTTTATTGCCGCAAATTGCCTTATTATATTTGCGACAATTTTTTTGTATTTTGTAAAACCGCCTTTTGCAAACAGTCGCACCGTCGTTTTTACGGCGTCGTCCCTAACCCTGTCGGAACTTCTCTCTTCGACCTCGTACGGCTTTACTTGATTAAAGCACCACATAATAACGTCACCGTACAAAATCGCGTACGCCAGCTTTATAAACAGCCGAGCGGATATCGGAAAAGACGATTCTTTTTCGAGCCCCGAAAAATTGAGCGACAACATCGGTACCTTAGGGAACTCTTTGCTAATAGCCTTTCGGGCAAGCGACAGATAGTTGGAAGCTCGGCAACCTCCGCCCGTCTGAGTAATAAGCAACGCGGTTTTTTGCAAATCGTATTTGCCGCTTTTAAGCGCGTCTATGTACTGTCCTACCACGCACGTGCAAGGATAGCACGTATCGTTGTGAACGTATTTTAGTCCTTGTTCCACTACCGACCTTGACGAATTTTTTAGAATTTCGATATCGTAGCCTTCGTTTTTTAAAATTTCGCTTATTATGGCAAAATGATACGGTAACATATCGGGCGCCAAAATCTTATGCGTGCCCTTCATTTCCTTTTTCCACTTAGGATAATCGTTGGTGTAATCTTTCATTGCGTCTTCTCCCCGATTGCCGCAAGCAAGCTGCGCAGTCTGATTTTTACCACGCCCAAATTGTTGATTTCGTCTATTTTTATTTGAGTGTACAATTTGCCGTTCTTTTCCATAATCGACCGCACTTCGTCGGTAGTAACGGCGTCCAATCCGCACCCGAACGATACAAGTTGCACAAGATTCATGTTTTTATGCCTAGCAACATAGTCGGCGGCACGATAAAGACGAGAGTGATACGTCCATTGATTAAGCACGTTAACCTTTACGCCGTCCGACAACGCGAATACGCCGTCCTCGCTTAACACGGCAACGCCGAGCGAAGTAAGCAGCTTGTTTATGCCGTGATTGATTTCTGCGTCCGCATGATACGGTCTGCCTGCAAGCACTATTATCTGCTTGCCTTGTTCGGTAGCTTGCGCGATTATTCTTTGAGTCTCGCTAAGCACGTCGTCGTGATATTTGCTTAGTTGCATAAAGCCGTATTTTAACGCTTTTTTTACGTTACGCAACGTAACGCCGTACTTTTTTAGCGCGCCGAACAATATGTTTGCCGCCGACGGCAAATTAAGATCGACGTACGGCATTATGAAGTTTTTATCGTTAAGGCGCTCGTTGTTTGCTTTTAGCAGTTCGGCATAGTACGCCACGACCGGACAATTATAGTGATTGTCGGACGCCTTTTCGTCCAAATTATAGCTTTGACACGGATAAAAAATAAAATCGACTTTTTTATCCAGCAAACTTTCCACCGCTCCGTGCATGAGTTTTGCCGGATAGCATACCGTGTCGGACGCTATGGTGTGTTGCCCCTTAAAGTACAAACTTCTGGACGAAGGTTCGGACAAAACGACGTTGAATCCCAGCGATTCGAAAAAGCCGCGCCAAAGCGGAAGCTGCTCGTACATAAGAAGTTGCACGGGCAAGCCTACGCTTACCGCTCCTGCTTTTTGCGCGCCGTCGAATTGCAACAGTCTTTTTTGCTTATACGCGTAAAGATCCAACCCGCTTTCGCTCTGCTTAAGTCCTGCGCCTTTTTCGCACTTGTTGCCCGACACGTATCTTTCTCCGTCCGAAAAAGCAACCACGTTAACGTTGCAATTATTGGCGCAGCCGCGACACTGCACTGATTTTGTACTATACGTAAGCGCGTCAAGCTCGCTTTTTGTAAGAACGGATGTCTTTTCTTTGGCGTTTTCTTTTGCGTATAAAGCGGCTCCGAACGCACCCATAAGCCCTGCTATCGACGGTCTGATAACCTCTTTGCCCGTTTCGTTTTCGAACGCGCGAAGCACCGCGTCGTTAAGGAACGTTCCGCCCTGAACCACGACGTGTTCGCCAAGTTCGTCGGGCGCGCAATGAATAACTTTGTATATGGCGTTTTTTACTACGGACAACGACAACCCCGCCGAAATGTCGCTTATCGACGCACCTTCCTTTTGCGCCTGTTTTACCGAACTGTTCATAAACACGGTACAACGCGAACCCAGCTCGACGGGCGACGGCGCGAACAAACCTTTTTTTGAAAATTCGTCCACACTCATTCCCATCGCTTTTGCAAAAGTTTGCAAAAACGAGCCGCAACCTGACGAACACGCCTCGTTGAGCATAATACTTTCGATTGCGCCGTTTTTTATTTTAAAGCACTTCATGTCCTGTCCGCCTATGTCGATAATAAAATCTGCGTCGGGACAAAAGAACGTAGCGGCTTTAAAGTGCGCTACGGTTTCAACGATGCCGAAATCGGCTTTTACCGCGCTTTTTATAAGATCTTCGCCGTATCCGGTAACCGCGCAACCGTCGACTTTTACTCCGTCGCCGCAAAGCGAATAAAACTCTTTTAGTTTGCCCAGCACGACCTCCAACGGTTGTCCGTCGTTTTCTTGATAGTGCGACCACAACAGCTCACCGTCCGGCGTTATCGCCGCAAGTTTGGTCGTAGTAGAGCCCGAATCTATCCCGATAAAGCATTTGCCGCTATACGACGTCAGATCGGCTTTTTTTACGTCGGCTCGCGCATGACGAGCAACGAATTCGTCGTATTCTTTTTGCGACGAAAACAACGGTTTGCCTTTGATTGCAACGCCGCCCGTCGAAACGTTTTCTATTTTTTTTATTAATTCGTTTATGTTTTGCGGCTCGACGGATTGCGCGTACAGCGCCGCTCCTATCGACATAAATCGCGGTGCTTCGGCAGGGAACAACGCGCTTTCGTCATTTAGATTAAGCGTCTTTTTAAATGCGTTTTGCAAACTCTTAAAAAAGTATAGCGGTCCGCCCAAAAACAACACGTTGCCTTTTATGCGCCTGCCCTGCGCCAATCCCGACACCGTTTGATCCACCACGGCTTGAAAAATCGACGCGGAGACGTCCTCTTTTTTAGCTCCTTGATTGATAAGCGGCTGAACGTCGGACTTTGCAAACACTCCGCATCTGGACGCTATGGGATACGTTTGCGTAGCCTTCAACGCATATTCGTCCATTTGCTCGTTGCTTAGATTAAGAAGCGTTGCCATTTGATCGATAAACGCGCCGGTGCCGCCTGCGCAAGTACCGTTCATGCGCTGTTCCGCTCCGCCCGTAACGAAGATTATTTTAGCGTCCTCGCCGCCTAGTTCCACGGCAACGTCCGCCTGCGGATAGTATTTGCGAATTGCGACGTACGCCGCCTGAACTTCTTGAACGAACGGAATTTTATGGCGTTGCGCAAACCCCATTCCGGCGCTGCCCGTAAACGCCACGCAAAAATCGTCACCTTGCAAAGCGACGTTTTTTAGTTCTTTGATTACGGTTTCCTTAACAAAGGAACGATGTCGAACGTACGAACTATACGTTATTTTTCCGTTGTCTATTACAGTGGCTTTTACCGTAGTAGAGCCGATGTCTACTCCTAAAAGTTTAGTCATTTTTTGTTTTCCCTGTGTTCTTTTTCCATCCGCGCACATGAAAAATCAAATTTTAGCGATTATAACATATTTATGTGTTAAAATGATTAAATAAAACTCGTATACGGTGATTTGTTTCTAAACGCAAAACATAAATATTCGTCTTTTAGAACTGCTTTTTTTGCAAACAAATCGCAGTATTGCCAAGCTTTTTATGTTTTTGTAAAACAAAAAGCGCGTACGCCCGACATTAGCCGAACCCACACGCTTTTTTTAGCGCAAAATTTTTGACAAATTATTTCCCTATATCCACGTATTCGTACAGCATTTCGCCTGCACGAAAAAACGCCGCGCTCGTCTTACCCAAAAAATCGCCGAATTCCTCGGCGTCCGTAACCATCTCGGAAACGACCTCGACTGCAACCGAAGATATTTCGTCGGTTATGCTTTCTCGCAAATCGTACGCGGCTTCGGTAATCTCTTTTTTGTTTCGCAAAAGCAACGTTTTTTTGTTGCTTAACGCCAAGGCGAATCTGTTAATCGCCCCTACGTCGCTTACGGTAATTCTTTCGCCTTCGGGGAAAGTTATCGTTTTTTGATAGAACATAAGCTCTTTTACTATTTCGACCGCAAGTTCTTCCGCCTTTAATGCGTCGTATTTTAGCCGCTCTATGCTTTTTTGAGCTTCGTTACAACGCTTATTTAGCTTATCGTAATTGCTTTTTACTTTATCGAGATACCTTTTGTACTCGTCCACCGTGTTTTCGATTGCCGAACGCATCTTCCAAAGAGTGTTTATTATCGTATCTACCGCCTTAATCTTATTTTCGACGGCGCTGATTTGACTTTTTACGCTGTTTCGTTGCGACGCGTTTTCTTCGCCCGTTCCAAGCGACGAAAGCTTGCTTTTTAAGTCGTCGAGTTTACGGTAGTTTCGAGATTTGACGATTTCCGCCTGGTTAAGATCGGAAATTATACTGTCTATACATTTATCCGCTTCGTTTTCGATTTCGCTTACGATGTCGCAGCAAGCCTCTTTTGCGTATCGTGCGGAATCGAGCTCGCTGTTTAAATCGCTTATAAAGTCGTCAAGCTTGTACCTAAAATCCGTTACGTCGTTTGCCGAAAAATCAACGCTTGCCATTATGCCTCGCACCTCTCGATTTCGTTGCCCATGGATTTATATTCGAATTTGGCGTCGCCAAGCGAAGTAAACTTCTCGACGGATTCGGCAAAGTATTTAAGCTGCGTATTAAAATCTCTTGCAAGCGGATCCGCCTTGTCGGACATTCTTCTGCCCACCGAATCGCGCCACGCGCTGCCGTAAGCGTCAAACTCCACTTCTTGCGGCTCGTAATCGTACCCGTCTATTCTTATTATGCTCGTATTCATCTACTATCCCTCTTCTTTGCTTGCCGCCCTCAGTTGATCGAGCGCCTCTCTGATTTCCGCAGCCGTTTCGTCCAGATACTTGTTAAGCGTGCCGCCTTTTTCGAGCGACGACCTTATTATGTCCATTTGCGACTGCATTTGATCGCTGAAGTTTTTGCTCATCGTACCCGACCACGCCGACAAAAGCTCGCTTGTTTGATTTTGAAGCGCGTCGTAATCGGTTTTCATGGTTTTAAGATATGCTTCCAAACTGCTGTTAAACGTAGTGATTATTTCGTCTATTGCTTCGCAATTTGCAATGATTTCGTCGTTTTCTGCCATTTTATTATCTCCTTAAAGTACGGCGCATTTCGGACGCCTTGCTTTCGGTGGCGTTAAGTAACGACGCCCCCTCTCTTATGCTTTTTGCCTTCTTTAATACGATGTCCTTTACCGTCATTACTGCGTTTAGAATATCCGTCGATATCTCGACGCCTAGTCGCGACGTTTCGTCGTTTAGCGCTTCGTCAAACGATGCCGTTTCGACGGCAAACTCTTCGGTGCTTTTTCGCATTTTGTCAAGCGTTGCTATCATAGCGTTTGCCGCCGCTTCCATGTCTCCCACCGAATAACGAACGTTTTTTGCCATAAAAACTCTCCTTTATTTTATGTTTTCCCACCACTTAGCATACTTGGCAGGCGAATAATCGATTAGTCTTATCGATGCGTTGGACGGAGTTACGTACGCGCAGTTCGCCGCGCCGCCGTCCTCGGCAGTACGATTGTTGTACTCGTCGAACGAACCGTACACACCGTAGTTATCCACCGTAGAGCCGTCCGCTTGGTCCCTGAAGTATGATATAGGCTTCCAAGTAGTCGAACACAAAAGCACGAAAATCGCGCATCTGTTTCCTTTAGCATACAACGTGGACAACGCCGAAACGACTTCGTCCTTGCTGAACACGGCAAATTCTTCACCGATTACTTCCGCTTTTTCGACAGGCTTTTTGAAGTTTGCAAGCAGCGACCCGATTTTGCCGGCAGGATTAATACCCGCATTATTCAGCTTTTGGCTTTCTTCTTTGCCAAGTTGCTTTGCCGCAGGAGCGGGAACGGCTTTTTTAAGCGACGGTACCCAATCTATATCCTTGTCGGTAGGCGTAAGCCATTCGATTTTGTGAAGCACCAAGTACACCGGATCGAAGGTTGCGTCCTCGCGTTCGAGCTGCTTTTTGCGCTTGATGTAAAGATTTTCCAATTTAAGAATTTTACGAGCTATTTCCGTCTTGTCGCTTATGAATTCCACCTTTTGTTCGATCTTCGCCTTTACGCTTCCGTACGGCGAGATAAACTTCTTTTGATCGGCAAGCGTGCTTCCGTAAACTATCGACGCGTTCTTTTTGGCAACGGCGGCGTTAACGACGTTACGCTCGATATAATATAGCTTGTTTTCGCCTGCAAACGCAACGTAGTTTGCCGCGTTTTCCTTTTGCGAATACGAAAGCGATATTTTAAGCGTTGTTGCACTAGAAGCGCCTATCGGCAAATAGTAAGCCGTTTCGCGCTCTTTTCGCATTTCCATTTCCTCGTACTTTGTCGCAACTTCTTCTTCGCTGAGTCCTTCTACGTCGTCGTCGAACAAATACGTGCCGTCCTCGCATGCGTCTATTTGAGTTATCGGGAAAGCCGCCGTGCTACCGGCAACCGTTTGCATAAACTTACTCGAAGCGCACGAAGCGTATTTTTTGCGAATCGCCTCGGTAATTTCGAGGTGCTCGGCTTGCCCGGACTCACCGCCGAACGCAACTCGTGCGAACGTGCTAGAAAGTCCCGCGTCGTTGGTGTAAAGAATAGAACCCTTTTTCATACCAAGTTCAAGCGCTATACTTTCGTCTTTACGTTCCTTTTTAACCGACGAATAAAGTTCGTCGATGTTGCTTTTGGAGTCGTCCTTCATGGTAAGCATGATACGCGTGTTGATTTGCGGAAGGCTGTCGTCTATCGCACTCACTCGTCGCTGACCGGAAAGGAATACCTCTATGCCGTACGCTCTCGCTCTTTGGAATATGCCGCCCAACTTTTTTGCAATGGCGTCAACCAGCATACGCATTGCGGCGTCGTCCGACTTAACGTCCTTACTAAGCATAGCGTTGGCTTCGTCGATAATAAAAATTGCCACCGGTATTTTGGGAAGTTTGCCGCTTCTTACCGCTTCGCTTTTGTTGTACACCGTTATGTTGCTTGCACTCGGCTTAAGCTTGCTCATCATCTTCGAGCGATTGCTTATTTCCACTTCTATTCTGTTAAGAAGGTCTACCGCCATTTCCTTTTTGCTCTTAAGCGACAAGTACCTTACGTGCGGAATAAACATATTGGTGCCGTTTGACTGAACGTAGTTTGAAAATTCGGGCGAGTTTTTGCTGTCCTTAAAGTCGGCAAGATAGAACTGCACTTCGTCGGGCGAATAGAAGTACGCCGTGCTTAAAATAAAGGTGTGAAGCAGCGTCGATTTACCCGAATCGGACGCGCCGAGCAAAAGTCCGAAACCTTGCGTAGACGACGTCTTTATCGACATATCGAACTGCTTGCCGCCCGACTTTCCGATAGGAATAACCAATTTTTCGTAGAACGGCGGAACGTTTTTGCGAGTTTGCTCCGCTTTTTTAAGGAAGTCCTTAAGGTCGATTACGTCCGACGAAGCGTCGTTGCTTTTAAGCTTTCGCCAGAATTCGGACGCCGAGAAGTCGCTACTAGTTACGTTAAGCGAGGCGAGCTTGTCGTTTATCGTTGCGTTTTTGCCGTCTATATTAATTACCAAGGTGTCTTCCGTACCTTTGTAACGTTTCTTGTTTTCGTACGCGTCGGGATTGCTGTCCTGACAAAGCACTACTACGATACCCTTTTGCGGACCTTTTGCCATAAGCGTGTCTTCAAAATCCGCCATCGTTTCCGCCATATCTCTGTCCGCGCCGTCAAAGCCTACGGGATAGTTGTTTACTATGCACAAAATAAGCGGTTGCGGATTGTCGGGTGCCTTTTCGTTGAAGCTCATCCAATCCTGTACGTCGTCGGAAGCGCGATATATACCGCTTCGTTCGCGATACTTATCCATAAGGCTTTCCACCACTATCTGGAAGCCGCGTTTGCCCGATGCGATTTCACTGCCGAAAATACTGTTTTTGCCAAGCTCGCGCTGAACTTTTGCGCTTAAAGCAAAAAGTATCTGCTCGGACGTTTTTTCCATACCGCAAAGAAGCACGTTGGAAGCAGGCTGTTGCGAAACGACCGAAAAGAAAAGTTTGGTAAACAAATCGTAACATTCGTCCGTTTCGAAGAATTTTTTGGGCGCGTTTATTATTATCGAGTCGTTATTGCGCATATCGAAATATACGCCGTTGCCGCCGAACAGCTTTGCAGAATCCGAGCAAAGCGAAGCGGCGTAGTTTACGATTTCCTGCGGAACGCTTTCTTGCAAAACGCCCGTCAAAAAGCGATGCGCCGTTACGTCGTTTTGGATTGAGCCGTCCAAACACGTGCTCGTTGCGTTTGCCGACAATTCGTCAAGCTCGTCTTTAAGCGCAAGAATATCTTTGCGGCACTTTAGTCCTACGTAGTCTTTTTGTAACGCTTCAAGCTTATTTGCGCAATCGTCCACTATTCTTTTCTGCTCGTCGATATCCGCTTTGCGTTGACGTTCGGGCGAGCCGCTTTCTTCGATAAGCTTTACGGCGTTTTTGGTTACGTTCCTAAAGTCCACCAGAGCTTGGCAAAATGCTTTTTGCGGCTTTATGTCACCGTCCACCGAACGGCTTGCCGCAACGCCTGCCATTGCCTCCTGACATTCGTTTACCAGCATGCCCACGAAGTCCTCGACGTTGCCCTTGGGAATTTGACGAGGCTTAAGCGTACGAATGTAACCGTCCATGGTAAACGTAAGACCTTTTGTCTTTCGCTGAACGGACGCCCAGCTTTCGTAAACGTCCTCCAGGTCGGCAAGCGACAATCTGTACGTTTCGGCAAGTTCGGCTGTGTAGTCGGCGGTTTGAAGACGCCTTATTTCCTTTTTTGCCGCTGCCGCTTTGCCTACCAGCTCGTCTACGAGCTTCGGCAGTTCGCTGTTATGCTCTTGCATAACCTTTTGTATTTTTTTAATCAATTCTTTCATAACGACGTTCCTAATATTTGTAATTTATAGTTATCATCGGGCGAATACCGCAATGGTCGACCACGCGTTTAAGGTTGTCGAACCCCTCATGATAAAAGCCTTTTTGCCCCTTATTCGTAATTAACCAACAAGTTCCGTTCTTGCCGCTTGGAAGAACGACTTGCACGCAATAAGTCATGCCGCCGGAATACGTTCGGGTAAATACGTCGCGCGTAAGATACACTGCGTTTCCGCGATTAAACAGCCCTTTTTTTGTAACGATTTCTTTGCGATTTATTCCTTTGACGCACTTAGCTTTTGCGTGCTTTTTTAGAATTTTAGACCACGATAATTCTTGCATGCTCGGGATATACACTTTTTCGGTAGTAATTTTTTGACTTTCGAAATTAATCCCGTCGGGAGTAGGAGTATAGTAGCTTTCGTTTGTTTCCGTAACGATAAAATCTTTTTCGGCGTCGGAAAACGCTTCGCTGTAGAATACATCGTTAAGCCACGTACGCACCGCGCTGTTTCGCCAATTAAACGACTCATGCTTGTCGGAATCGGTGCGTCGTCCGTCTGCAAGGAACGCAAGCAAATCGTAGTTTACCACCTTGCCGCATTCCAAAACGTATTTGCTTACCAAAACGGCTTGTTCGCCCTTGCCTACGACTATCCACTCGATAGGCATTTTTTCGTTCGATCCGTGCGGAGCGTACGATCCGAACGTTATCGTTTGACCGTTTTTGATGTTTTTAAGCTTCTTTCTTATTAAGTCGGTGTCGATTGCTTTTTGAGCAAGTCTTTCTTTCTCTTTTGCGGCTTCCAGCCTTCTTTTTTCCGCCGCCTTTTGCGCGGCAAGTTTTTTAGCCTGAGCTTTCTTTTCGTTTTCGACTTTTATGATTTCGTCCGCCTTGGTCTTAGCATCGTTAAACTGCGACAAACAAGCAACGTACGGCAAAAGTTTTTTGTCCGCGTTTTTATCGAACTCGATTACCTTTTTTGCCCAGCTTTCGTTTTTAACGTCGGTTTTTATAAGCTTAAGCATATCAGCGTTAACGAGGGCGGCGGCTTTTACAAGCTCCGCTTCGGCGCACATCTTGTCGTAAAGCGCCAAATTTTTTACCGCACGTTTCTTTTCGTCGGACAATTTCAACACGACGTTTTTGAACTTATATACGTCGTTTACCCAGCTTTCGTCCCTTGCCGCCTTATACAAAGCGTCTATGCTCGACTCGATTGCGTCAAGTTCCTCTTGCTCTTTTTCGGCTTCGGCAAACAGAATATCGCGTGCTCGTTTTAACGCTTTGTTAAAGCCGTCGATACACGGCAAGTACTGCTTAATCGTATTGTCTATCGTTTTGTCGTAAGCGATTATTTCGTTTGCCCATCTCGTGCTTGTCGCCTTGCTTTTTGCAAAACGTTCGGCTTGCTCGTTTTCGCCAAGCGCGTCGCGCACAAGCTTCGTTTCATTAAGTAAATTCGAAATTAATCCGTTTTCTTTGGGGCGAAATTGTTTTTTTGGATCGTAATTTTTTACAACGTCGTAAAGTCTTTCGACGTCTGCGATCCAACTCTCGTTTCGCTTCGCCATAGAAAGCGAGATTATTTCGCCGTCTATTTCGTCCGCTTCGGCTTGCTCCTTTGCTTTTTGAGCAGCTTCCGCTTCGATGCGCGCGTTTCTTTTTAATAATTCTATTTTGTCAAGTTCATTCCTTGCGTCTTTTTTAAGCTGAGAATAAAGCGGCAAATTAATAAGCAAATTGACTACTTCTACGTTTTGCTCGTTAAGCGTTTGCTGAAAAGCAATTACCGCGTTTGCCCAATCCTCGCCGCCTTGCGCATGCGAAAACTCTTCGATTCGCTTGTCGATATTTTGGGCGCGTTCTTTACGCAACGCTTCTTCGTTGCGCGCGCGATACTTATCCGTTATGTCGGTATTGTTGTTTGAAAATAAACTTTTTGCCATTTCCCTTCTCCTGCTTTTTTCGTTCTTTACAAATAGCTAAAATCCAGTTCTATCATGGGGCGAATCTGACTTTGTCCCGTATCGCCTTCTAAGAGCCCGAAACTTACTTCGTTCGGCGCGGGCGGATTGCCCGCATAAAGAAACCTGACGTCGTTTACGTATCCGAAATTAAAGACGTCCCTAAGCATCCACGCCCATTCGCTTTTGCACACGTCCCAATGCTCTTTTTTGTACTTTTCGTCCGCATAAAGGGCGCAAGTTTTTTCGTACAAATCCAACGTTCTTTCTTTATAGTGCATAATGCGCCATTCGGTTTTTAAGTCGTAAATTCCGAACTCGGACTCGTAGGACGACGAAAAATATTCGTATTGACGTCCCGTTAATTCGCCTTTGCGGCTTTTAGAAAGCGAGCACTGTCCCTCCTCTTCCTTTTGAAGCCCCATAAACAACGGGAAACTGCACGCAAGCAAACACGGCGTTTTTGCCGTCGCTTTTTTACTCGGCTTTTTTTCAAAAAACCACTTGGTTCGTTTGTCCGTCCAGTCGCTTATGCCCGGCAACCATACCCGTTCGCTCGTCCTTTCGGTTTTGCTTATTTGCTTTTGAAGCTTTTTGGGTAGCGACTCGGCTTTGCCTACTTCAACGCTGCCATAGTACGAAATATGTTCGCCTTTAACCAAAAGTTTGCGCTCAAAATCCGAAAACATCTCGTTGCAAAACTCGTCGTTAAGCCATTTGCGAATCGGGCTTTCGCTCCATCGTACTTCTTTTATGTTTTCTCCGTTTGCTATCTTTTTCCCTTTAGAGTAATCCAAATACGACCACCTTGCTACGGGCGTTTTACTTATAAGCAAACATCTTTCTTTTTTTCTATCAACGTCAAGAACGATCCATCGCAAAGGTTCTTTGCAGCAATATAATTTTTCGCACGCTTCTTTATATTGCGGATATTTAGTTCTTAAATCGTATTCGCCGAATTCTATTATGTCGCCCGGCAAAAGAGACTGCTTGTTCTTTTCTTTAAGCTTTTTGCTTAGTGCCTCTAGCTTTTCTTTTTTGGCGGCTTCGTTTCTTGCTTGCAAACGCTTTTGAGCTTCTTTTTCTTCCCTTACTTCTCTTTCTTTTCTTTCCGCTTCGGCTTTTGCCTGTTCGGCGGCGCGACGCTCTTGCTCCGCCTTTTTTTCTGCTTCTCGCCTTTGCGCTTCTCTTTCTTTTCTTTCCGCTTCGGCTTTCGCCTGTTCGGCGGCGCGACGCTCTTGCTCGTCCTTTATTTCTCGTTTCTTCGCTTCAAGCGCTTGTTTTAGGTGTTCCAGCCAAAGGTCGGACGCTTTATTAAACGCGTCGTCAAACCCGATAACGTACTTAGCAAGCGTACCTTTTTGCTGCACGCTAAGCTTCGAAAAGGACTCGTTGGCTTCCTTTGCCCACCTTATGTCTTGCTCGGTTTGGCTAACAAAATTTACCGCTTTATCAAAGCATTGCTTTACTTCGCTAAGCTCTTCGGCTTCGGCAAAAAGTTTTTTTGCCTTAAACCGCTTTTCGATCGTAAGCTCGGCGTAATCGTCTTCGGACAGCTTTTTTACGCGAGTTTGCAACCGTAATACTTCGTCGATCCATTCTTCGCTCTTTGCGCTTGCGCTAAGCGATTCGATAGCCTTTCCGATAAAAAGCAGTTCTTTCCCCTTTGCGGTTTTGGCTATTGCCGCTTCTTTTTCCGCTTCGATAGCAAGCTTACTACGAACCGCTTCGATTTCCTTTTTTAGCTTGCCTAAAAGCGTGCCGTTTTTAAGCAACGCAACGACTTCCTTGCCGGTTGCTTCCACGACGTCCACGAGCTCTTCCGCTTCTACCGCCCAAGCAACGCCACGTTCGCTTTCGCCTAGAATTTCCTCGATAAGCTCGTCAAGGGCGTGCGCTCGTTCTTCGTTAAGAACGTTTTCGTTATATTTGCCGTATTTTTCGGATACGTCTACGTGTTTTTTGTCAAATAAACTTTTTGGCATTGCGACTCCTTGCTTGCTGATTTTTGAGCTAAACGCTTAGCTTAAGCGTTATCATGGGGCGAATTCCCACCGATTCGACTTCTTTAAGCTTTGCTTGCTTATAGTCTTCCTTAACGCCCGTTTGGAAAAAAGCGTATACCTGTAGCGGCTCGACTACCGCTTTTTTACCGTTGCAATCCATCGTTTTGAGTATAAACGCGTATCTGTCGCCCTTTTTAATTTCAACGTCGCGCATAAGATACGAGCTTAGTCGCTGTTGGTCGACGTCGAACGCGCGCGCTCTTTTTAGCGCAGTAGTAGGGAAAGCTACGTTGTTTTTTGCAAAAAACCACTTGGTGCGCTTATCGTCAAAATCTTGCGCGCCCGGCAAATATACGACGTCTTTGGTCACGGCGGAATTTTGTCCCGAGAGCCTACTCGTTATTTTTTTATACTCGTCAAAAAGGCTTGTGTGCTCGGTTTCGCAAAGAAACTGCTTTTCGGCAAGCGAAAACGCGTTTTTTACGAATTCGGAATTAAGCCAGTTGCGCACGAAAGAATGTTCGTAACGAAACGCATCGAACACGTTTATTTGCGGCTTAAAAAATATTTGATTAAAATCTACGAACGGACAAGTATCGATTATGTCTTTGGTTATAAAAACAAATCGAGTTTCGGTGCGCGTTTTTTCGCACGATAGCGTTATCCACTCGATAGGCCTAGCGTCCGACGATCCTTTTGGCGCATACTTGCCAAAGGTAAACGACGCGCCCTCCTTTAAGCGTTTAAGCCTGTCGCTTATTGCGTCTTTGGTTTGCGTATACTCAAGTATCGATTGCTCTTGCTGCTTGCGGGTACGCTCCCACTCTTCGGCGGCGCGCTTATCGGCAATCTTTTTTTGCCTTTCTTCCTCGGCGCGTCTAGCCTCTTTTTCTTCCTTTTCCTTGCGCTTTGCTTCGGCGGCGCGTTCTTTTGCAAGTTTGCTTGCTTGGGCTTTGTTTTCCTTTACCTGCTTTACCGCTTTGCTAAGCTCGTCCGAACTCGACATGTATTTTTTTAGTTCGGGCGAAAGCTTTGCGGCAAATTCCAACAATTCGTCGTCGAACATCGACTTATAGGCGTTAACTTTACGAATTAGCTCCTTTGCTTCCGAATCCTTGTTAAGCGCCTTTATTACTAGGTCGACGTCGGAAACCAATTCGTTAAATACGTCCAGCTTTTTGCAACGTTTGCGGGCGCCCTCGCTAAGCTCGTCTACGAATTCCTTAAGACCGTTTACGTCCGAAATCCATTGATAGCTTCTTTGGTCGTTTTTCAGCTTAGTTATTTGCTTGTCGATAAAATCGGCGTCCTCTTTTTCGCGCTTTTCTTTTGCCGACGCCCTTTCGGAAGCGAGTTTGGTTAAAATCTTGTTCGCTTCTTCGTCGAGGGCGTTCAGTTGCTCGCCGTCCTCTACGAGCTTAAACGCTTCGGCTTCCGCCTTGACTTCTTTACTAAAAGCAACGACTTCGTTAGCCCAATCTTCGTTGCGTACGGACTTTTTAAGTTCGCTTAGCCTTTTTGAATAAACGGCGGCTTTTTCTTTATTTTCGGTTAATTCGCTAAGCTCTTCGTACCTTGATTCGATGTCGATGTTTTTATCTTTTCCGAATAAACTTTTTGGCATTTGCTTGCTCCTTAACCTTATTTTTTGTACGCCGAAAAACACGCCTACAACGCGCACACAATCATTATATAATATTTTCTTAAAAATTGCAACGGTTTGCATCGGCAATTCACGTGAAAATACTCGTTTGGCGCAACAAAAAAACGGCGTTTTGCCGTTTTATTTTTCTTGCTCTTCGTTCGAAGTCAGTAGTTTAATCTTTTTGCTTGCGACGACGACCATTATTACGCCTACCGCCACAATTACCGCGCTTACGCCCGCACCGGTTAAGGCGTTAGCAAAACCCGAATTTGCTTCCGGCGAAAACGCTTGAAACATAGCCACTTGCAACGACACGAGCGATATAAGCGCTCCGGCAAAATTTACGTTGCGAAGATTGCGCACGTACAAGTCGTCTCCGTTTTTTGCCTCTACGAAATTTATCGCCGCCATAACCAGCTTGTAAAAAGTGAAAGCCGCAACGGCGTAGATAAGCGTGCCTGCGTACTCGAACGTACCGCCGCTTTTATATACTAGAGTTATCACACCCGAAAAGGCAAGCGTAAACAATATAAGCAATACGCCGCTTGTCCGATACGCCTTTGCTTGAAAAATATCTTCGTTGCTTTTGAATTTACTTAAAAACACGTTACCCTTGGCAAACGCAAGCAACACGTAGTACGCCGCAATCGCATAGTGCCATGCGTTGCCGCTAAGCACTGCCATAACCGCCATAAACGCAACGTACGCGACGTTGATAACAAACGAAACCGCGGCAAAAACGATCGTTCGGTAGCCGTAAGAAGAAAGAATTTTATTCGTGAACTCACGCCTTTTCATTGCAGAAATTATTTTAGCCTTTACCTTGGGCGCAAAATAAACTATAGTATAAACGAAATAGGCAAGCGTTGCGGCGGCAAGCGAGTACATTACGTAGTGAAGCACCGTTTGATTCGGATAGAACACGACCAGCGCAAGCGATCCGCCCGTAAAAGCAACGAAAACGACGTAAAAGACCGCAAGCCAAACGCCGTGCGGTTCTTTTATTTTATTCCACGCTTTTTTTATAAATTCTTTCATCGCTTCCCTTGTACTAACCTTAAATTACAACGCTATTTAAGTAATTTGCGATCGACCTTGCCTATTGCGTTAAGCGGCAAAACGCAAAACTCTATTTGCTTAGGCACGGCGTACGTAATTAGTTTTGCCCTGCACTCGCTTAAAATCGTTTGTTTAAGTTCGGATTCGTTTATTTCGTCCGTCTTTTCGACGAACAGCTTTACGGCTTCGCCCTTCTGCTCGTCGGGTATGCCTATTGCGGCGGCGTTTTTTACGCCTTTTATTTTGGTAACGACGTTTTCTATTTCGGAAGGAAACACCGGTACGCCGCTTACTTTAAGCATATTCTTTATTCGCTGTTTAAAAAACAGATAGCCGTCGTCGTCGATATAGCACATATCGCCCGTAAAAAGCCACTCTTTGCCGCCTATAACTCTAATCGGTTTTTGGTCGGTGCCGTAATACCCCAGCATAAGTAGCGGCGTACGCAACACCAGTTCGCCTATTTCGCCTTTCGGAAGGATTTTTTCGCCGTCCGTTATTGCCATTTCGGTACATGGCAACGGATATCCGGCACTACCGCTTTTATCGTATCTTGCCGTAGTAACGGCGCACACCGTTACCGTTTCGGTAAGCCCGTACCCTACGTGAAGTTTTGCCTTAGAGCCGCCTGCCTTTAGTTGACTATTAAATCTGTCCACAAGCTCGTTAGGAGCGCTGTCGCCGCCAACGAAACAATCTTTTACACTAGACAAATCGGCACGTAAAAATTCTTTGCACGCAAGCAATTTGTTAAACATCGCAGGCACGCCCGTAAGAATGGCTATTTTATATTTTTTTATATCCTTTGCCATCGACTTCGGACTAAACTTAAGCGTCATTACGTTCGTTATGCCCTTAGTCATACACATGTGCATGTTCATACACAGCCCGAATCCGTGAAAGATGGGAAGCACCGAATACATCGCTTCGTAGTTTTTAAGCGGTTCGGACAAAAAGAAGTCCGCATAGTCGCACAATCCGTTAAAGGCGTCGCCACCGTGCATAATTACTTTGGGCTCGCCGGTCGTTCCGCCGCTAGGCAAAAACACCGAAGCGTAACTAGGCGACTCCGTTGCCTCCAAAACAGGATAGGACAGTAGCGACTCGAACTTTTTGCTTTTATCGAAAGCACCTATCTTTTTGCCGAAAGCGTGCTTGTAATAAAGTGCGGCAAAAAGCGGCATAAAAAAGTCGGAAGCCGAAATAAACGTAATACAATCGAAGTCGTTTTTGCCCTCGTAACTATCGTAAGTTATCAAAACCTTGCTTTTTACCTTTTGCATGCAGGCAAGCAAACTGTCCTTTTTTATAAGCGGATGAACTAGGTTTGCAACGGCGCCCAGCTTGTTTACGGCGTAAAAAGCAATAGCCGCACTTGGGCTGTTGGGCATACAAATCGTTACCACGTCGTCCTTTTTTACGAACCGACTAAGTCCGTTTGCGGCTTTGTTTACGTACTGCAAAAGCCGACGAAACTTTATTTTTTTACCGTAAAAAACGATAGCCGTCTTTTGCGGATTTTCCTTGGCGCATTTATAAAAACTTTCGTATAAAGTCATAACTTTCTCCGTATGATTACGCAATCAGCGTAACTAAAAACAACACGGCAACGACCGCCACTTGATGAAGGACGTACGCCGCAAGCGCGTGTCTTCCCAAAAAGCACGTCGGCTTGTTCCATTTGCCGTCGGCAAAAGCAAGATAATTTTTCGCCTTGCTTTTGTAAAGTCCCACTCCTATCGCTCCGCCCGCAAGCACTATCGCACTCCACGGCAAAAGCGTCCAATAATCCGAGCCGCCGATAACGAACTCGGACGAAACGTTTAAATTCACAAATAGCGATACTAGCTTAGAAAGTCGAACGTCGTCGATCGCCGAATTTGTAATCGGCATATCGCCCCTTATTCCGTCGTACCAACACGCAAAGTAAACTATAAGCAAAATTATTCCCACGACGGAAGGCAGATAATCGCCTATCGCCGTGGTTATCGCTTTGCTCTTTTCGGTTTTTCCTAGCCTTTGAATTTTGCGACCTATCGCCTGAAGTCCCGCGTATATCAGCATCGAAACGCCAAGCATATGCAGCACTCCGAAGTAAATGGATATGCCCATATCGAAAATTTGATCGATAAGCGTTGTCACAAACGTCAAAAAGCACCCTACGAAAAAGCAAATCGTCCCTCGCTTTGCGTTAGATCTCGAAAAAGTACAGCTTATTCCGCAAATAAGAAAAAACGCTCCTAGCACGAAAAACCTGACTAGCGTCCTAAAGTCGCTATACCAGTAGCCGTTTGCCACCCAATTGCTCGCGCCATCCCATATCGTCTTGCCAAGCATCTCGTCGATCATCGGCGCAACGCGCATAATCGAATAGGCTGCGTGATCGAGAATCATAAGCAAAACGCACAGACCTCTAACGAAGTCCAGCTCCCAAAACCTATGCTTTTCGTTAAGTAACGTCTTGTCTTGAATTTTTTCTTCCATATTTTATATTCTTAGCCGATATAAATTTCAAACTCGCGGTTTTTGATTACGGCGGCAAGTTCCGCTTCGTCGTTTACATCCTTGCAAATTATTCCGCCGTTGCCGTGTTGCGTTGCGTTATGAAAATCGCTTCCGCACGTTACTATAAGATTATGCTTTTTTGCAAGCTCTCTTACTCGCTCCTCTTCGCGCAAAAAACGGTAATGGCAGTTTATTTCCACTCCGTCAACAAGCGTCATATCGTGCGGAAAATGACCTTGCTCTTTGCGAAAGGGGTGCGCCTGAACAAGCAACAATCCGTTCCCCTTGCAAAGCTTGTACAATCCCTTTTGATCGAGCTCGTACATAAGCGGATTGTCCAGCAAAAACTCGGGCGTTGCGCCGTAAATAAGGTATTCGGCGTACGGGCAATCGGGCACAGATATAGCCGTTTCGATTCCGAAAAACACCTTTACGCCCTTTTTTAAGCCGTACTCCTTGGCAAGATAAAACTCCTCGACGTAACGCTTAGGAAACTCCTCTTGCGTGTAACCCGCATACGGCGTAGTGTACAAGGCGTTGTAGTGATTGCAAAGTACGAAGTGCTCGTTTTTAGCGGCGTATAAATCCACCGCTTCGATATAAGTCGTAGACGCGCACACCGAAAGCCCGGAGTGAACGTGCAAATCTATTTTCATTCCGTCACCGCCGTCTGCGTGCCGGTGGGGCTGTCGATACTAAACGCTATGTTGGTAATGTGGTCGGCAATACGCTCTAGCTCGGTAATAACGTCGTAAAAATACGTTCCGCCCTCTACCGAGCAAATCTTTTTGTGCAATCTGTCTACGTGATGATCGCCGTACACCTTTTTAAGCGTGTCTATTTCGTCTTCTAAAATCGAAACCTTTCTAAGATTCTTTTTGTCGCGCGTTTGAATAATTTCAAGTCCCATGCCGAACAAGTCGTCCACTTGCTTATACATATTTTTAAGCTCGCTTATCGCCTGTTCCGAAAAGCTTGCGCCCTCGTCGTTGATTGCCATGGCAAACTCCATAAAGTTTTGCGCGTGATCGCCAATTCGTTCGATGTCCGAAATTACGTGGTGAAGCGAACCTATAAGCTTTTCGTCCGATATGCTGACGTTAAGAGCGGATATTTTTATTAGATATACGGCAACTTCTTTGTTAATCGCGTTTATATCGTTTTCGTTTTTGTCAAGCTTGTTTTTTTCGCTCGTGTCGCCGCTTACAAGCGCGTCTACCGCGATTTTAAGATTTTGGCGAGCAAGCAAAGCCATATGTACGACTTCTTGTTGAGCCTGTGCGATTGCGATAGACGGCGTTTTAAGCAACAAGTCGTCGATGTATTTAAGCGCCGACGAGGGCTCTCCCTTTCCGTCCTTTATGCACAACCTTGAAAGCTTTACAAGCTGATCGGTAAACGGCAACAAGATTATGGTATGCGCAAAGTTGAACGCTACGTTGAATATAGCCACTCTCCAACCGGGTACCGCTATCGCACCGTCCAGCAGCGCCGCCACCTGATTGCCGCAAAAAGCGAAAATTATCGAGAACAAAACAGCTCCGAACACAGCCGTAGCAAGATGCAAAAACGCAAGGCGCTTGGTGTCCGAACTTGCGCCGATTGCCGCCATTATGGTCGTTACGCTGGTGCCTATGTTTGCGCCTATTACAAGGTATATCGCCTGATACGTCGTCATTGCTTCCGCTCCTACCAAGGCGATGTATATACCGGTGGACGCACTGGACGACTGAACTATGCCGGTAAACAACGCGGACATAACGGTTAACAAAATCGGACTGTGAATGGACGTGAACAATCCCACGAAAAAATCTTTTATATCGCCCGAACTCATTGCGTCGGACATAAATATAAGCCCGACGAATATAAAGCCGAAGCCCATAAGTATTCTGCCTATGCGACTGACGCTGTCCTTTTTTGCAAAAATGAGCATTGCTACGCCAACGGTGGTTACGGCGGCAAAGAACACGTTGAAGCTGAAGCCGCCCGTATTAAGCGCGCTTAACGCCACTATAACGCCCGTCATGGTGGTGCCTACTTTTGCGCCCAGCACTATTGCAGTCGCTTGCGGCAATTCCATTATGCCGGCGTTAACCAGTCCCATGGCCATAACAGTAGTTGCGTTTGACGACTGAATTATCGAAGTAACGCCCAATCCCAGTCCGTAGCCGGCAAATTTTTTATTGCTAAAGCGTCCGAACATCTGTTTAAGTCCGTTACCTGTGCTTTGCTGTAAAGCTTCGCTCATAAAGCGCATGCCCGCCAAAAAGACGCCCACGCCCGCAAGCAATTGTAGTATACTCATAAACACCGACATATCGTTAGTCCCTTAAGGTAAAATACCTCAATAAAATAATAAAACAATCCGGCGCAAGATGTCAAGTCTTTACGCGGCTAAAATAAAAACCCGAAGCGTCATAAGCTCGGGTTTTGTACGGTTTTTATTCGGTCATTATTCTAAGCGCGACGAGCACTTTCATAACCATAGAAATTATGAAGTACGCAAACAGCACCGACGCCACGATAAACAACGCGCACGCAAGATTTATCGGATTGTCGCTTAGCTCTAGTTTTACGATCCCCAAAGGCTCGCCTACGAACATCATAACAAGCGCCATGGATACGAACATAACTATAAGTAAAAATACTCTGTACGCATTAAGCGGTTCGCATATTCTGGTAAGCACCATAAATCCCGTCCACGAAAGTCCCAACACGAGGAAGGATGTAAATATCTCCGTTCCAAACATCGTTACGTGATAATTCGTTTCGAGTATTTGCGCGAACAGATAGAACATAACCACGTTAAACACAAGCGCAAAACCGCCAGGAATGGCTCTGGATACGACGTTGGACAAAAAATTCCCTTCGATGCGGTTTTTGTTCGTTTGAAGCGCAAGTATAAACGACGGTATACCTATTATAAACAATTCCAAAAGCAACAAATGGTTGGTTTGGAAAGGATATTCGAAGTTGGGTATAAGAATAAATACTAGCGACAAAAGTATGGACATAAACGTCTTCATAAGGAAGAGCGACGAAGACTTGGTAATGTTGTTTACCACGCGTCTGCCTTCCATTACCACCGACGGCATGGACGAGAAGTTGCTGTCTAGTAGCACGAGGTGGCTTACGTTACGAGCCGCTTCGCTACCCGAAGCAATCGCAACGGCACAGTCGGCTTCGCGCATTGCCAAAATATCGTTTACGCCGTCGCCCATCATGGCTACGGTGTGTCCCTTTGCCTTTTGAGCACGAATAAGCAAACATTTTTGCTCGGGCGTTACGCGTCCGAACACCGTGTATTGATTCGCGACTTCCACCACTTCTTGCGCCGAAAGTCCGTCCAGCGAAATATACTTGTCGGCGTCGACTACGCCCACTCTGCGCGCTACTTCCGAAACGGTTAAGGGATTGTCGCCGCTTATAATCTTTATCGTTACGTCGTTTTCTTTAAACCACCTTATCGTGTCTACCGCGTCCTCGCGGATATGGTCTTCGATTGCTATAAGATATAGCGGTTGCACGTCGGCCGGAATGGTTTCGCTTAACGGCTTAAAACTGTGAGCGATAACCATCATACGATAGCCGCACGAAGCACATTGATTTACAATCTCCTCCATCTGCGAATTTCGTTCGCGAATTACGAATTCGGGAGCGCCCAAAACGAACGTGCCCACGTCCTCGAAGGTCGCCGCGCTCAATTTGCGTTGCGACGAAAAGGGCATTACGGTAATCGGATTGTACTTTACCGTGTTTCCGTACTCGTTTCCGAGCGCAATCGCCGTCTGATTGTTGTCGCCGGTTGCCGCAAGCAACGAGCCTACAACGTCGTTTATGGGAAATTCGCATTGCTCGGTAAGCGGAATTAGCTTGTTTACCTTCATGGTTCCGTCGGTAAGCGTACCCGTCTTATCCAAACACAGCACGTCTACGCGCGCAAGCATTTCGATACAATAAAGGTCCTGTACGAGCGCCTTCTTTTGAGCAAGACGTATAACGCCTATCGACAAGGCTATCGACGTAAGCAAGAACATACCGGCAGGTATCATACCTATAATCGCGCCGCTGGTACTCATTATGGTACGTTGCACGTCCTCGACGGTAATCGCTCCGTTGCTTCTGCTTAGTCCTTGCACTATCATAAGTATGGACACGGGTATTATAAACACCGTTACTATCTTCATAATAAACAATATGGAGTTGCGAAGCTCGCTGCGAGGCTTTTTATATTTTTTAGCGTTGGAGGCAAGAGTTTCGATATAGTTATCCTCGCCTACCTTTTCTACCTTAGAGTAGCAATTGCCCGAAGTAATATAGCTTCCGCTGTACAACGTGTCGCCTGCGCGCTTTATTACAGATACGCTTTCACCGGTAATAACCGACTCGTTTACCTCGCATTCGCCTACCGCCACTATGCTGTCGCTGCACACCTGATTGCCCGTTTCCAAGTACACTATGTCGTCTATTACCAGCTCGTCTACCGGAATGGGTATTCTTACGCCGTTACGAATAGTCATTGCGCTGGGCGCGGTTATAAGACTGAGCTTGTCTATCGTGTGCTTCGAACGAATTTCCTGTATTATTCCTATCGATATGTTGGCTAGTATTATTACCAAAAACAAAAGCTGCGAAAGTTGCGCGCCCGCCCAAATAAGAGCGCCGGCGACCGCGAACGCCAAAACGTTGAAAAAGGTGAACATGTTTCCGAAGATAATGCTTGCGTACGACTTACCTTTTTTGCCGCTTACAACGTTGATATAGCCGTTTTCTACCCTTTCTTCTATTTGTTCGTCGTTTAAGCCGAGCTTAAAATCGGGATTGTACCTTACCGCTTTGCTCATATCGGACGCAGGACGAATCTTCTTTTTTTTGCCGCTTTTAAGTATACCCTTGTCTATAAGCAAATCTTTTTTTTCTTCGCCCGTTTTTTCGTCGATTATGCGCCTGCCGTGCGATTTTTTGGAAATTTTACCCGCTTTGAATGTTTTTATAGCCACGTTAGTCGTTCTCCTTTTCGGCTATTGCGCCGCAATACTCACACGTATCGTCGCAACCGTTTTTTATCATGGTTACGCCGCCGCACGCCGGACATACGAATTCTCTTAGTTCGCTCGTCTCGCCGCAATTAACGACGCACTCTTTTTCGTTTATATGCAAATCGGAAAAAAATCCGAGCTCATTAAGCTTTTTGAAGTCGGCGACTATCTTTTCGTTTTTCTCGCCCGTGGCTTGGTGAATCTCCTCGACGGCGTTGCGCGGATCGTGCGAAAGCACTCGTCCGTACGAACGACACAGCGCAACGTTTTGCTTTCTTTTTAAGCCGACTATTCTAAGCGGCAAAGCTGCGAATGCAAACAAACCTACCCCGACGGCAATTACGCCGATCATCAAAACGTTGCTTTCGTTACTTTGCGTTTCGTCGCCGAAAGCCGAAACGGAATTCGCAAGAAAGAATAGTCCCAGTCCGCCTGCGATAGTCAAAAAAGCCACAACTGCGATTATAACGGACGCAAGGTTGATTCCGTTAGTCGTTTTTTCGTACTTTAAAAACTTTTCGGTTTGTATCATAACAGCCTCCTAGCTAAAATTTTAACACACGTTCTTGCGATTTGTCAACATCCTACGGCAAAAGAATGAATATAATTTTGTTTTTGCGTCCAAAATAGTTTTACACGGCACCGCTTAAAAGCGGGCAAAAAAGGAGGATATATTTATGAAAGATCTTAAGTGCGGAAAAAAAAGCTGCAAATTTAATCGAGGTTATTGTTGTTGCGCTCGAAAAATCGACGTCGACAAAGCAACGGACTGCTTAACGTATCAGCAAAGCGGCAAAAACGCTTCGATGTTCGAAGCGGGCAGCGACTTCGTTAAAGCAGACTATTCGGTGGACACCGCAGTTAACTGTAATGCCGACTGCATATTCCAAAAAGATAACAAGTGTATTGCCAGCGGTATTACGGTTATGGGCGATAATAATTGCGCAAACTGCCTTACGTTTATAAAAAAATAAGTTTTCGTTTGCAAAAAACGCGCCCTTGCAATCGTTTGCAAAGGCGCGTTTTATCGTTATTTCGTTTTATCGTTATTTAACTATTCCTTTTTGTTGTAAATACTCCAGCATGCCGCCGTCCTTGGACGTTTCGGCGCTTTTACGGTACGCGGGATTGTACTTTAGGTCGAGCAAATCGATTGCTTCGCGATAGCCTTGAAAAATTGCGTCGCAAATCGCTCCGACCGGTGCAACCAGTTGCTTTTTGGCAAGCATATACTTTATTACCTTTACGTTGCCGCCGCTTACCGCCATGCCGAACGTTTTTTCGTCCATCCAATCCCTGTAGCCGTTTACTATCGCCATACCGTCCACAAGGTCCTTTTCTATCATTTCGAAAATAATTCCGGGATACAGCGAGGACACGATTTCGGTACGCGAAACGGGATATCTGTCCGAAAGCGCCAGCGCCTTGTCGTGATCGCCGTGCACGAACGAACAGTTAACGTACGGAACTATGTAGTCTATCGAAAAGCCCGTTATGCTTATCGCTTTGTCGATACGCTCGAAGAATTTATCTTCGATTTTTGCGAATTCGCCGAAGTCACACATCGACGCAAGGTAACCTCTTGCCAGCGGATTGCTTAAAATATCTTTTTCTATAAGATAATCTATAAGCTCGAAATTGCGGTTTTTGGTCGCAAGGTACATTGCCTTGCAGCCCGACGCAGTTATTTGCGCGCCTTGCGCCACGAGCGAATCTATATCGGCAAGAGCAAGTGCTTTATCCTTGCTTTTGCATAATTCCAAAAAATTTTTATTAAGTTCCTTTTGAATCTCTTTCGCAAATTGTTCGGCTGCGCTCTTTGGCATAACGTTCCTCCTTGTCGAGTATAGTTTCTTCACGTGAATTATATCATAAATTCGCAAAAAAAGCAACGGTTATTGTAAAATAATTTTACGATAACCGTCGATTTTTGTCTGTTTTTTTGCTTTGTCTTGGCTATTTGCACAAGGCTGCCGCTCTTGCACCTTCGTAACACGCCGCAACGACCTGCTTCATGCTTCCGTATCCCGCGTCGCCGGCAACGAAAAAACCGTCCACGTTCGTCCTTCCGCCGTCGTTTACGATAAGTCCGTCCTTTATTTCCACGCCCTTTATAAGCGACGCCGCCGTTCCGCCCATTGCGATAAACGCGCCGTCAACCGCAACGGTTTTGCCCCCGACCGATATTGCGCTTAGCGTCGTATCGCCGATAAATTCGGTTACTTTACCTTTTATCGGTTCGGCGCCTTCGATCGCCTTTTGAGTGTACACATGATACACCTTTTTGCACAGCGGCAGCAGGTACCTTACGTCCTCTTCCGCAGCGTGACCGTCGCCGATAACCGCAACGGTTTTGCCCTTAAAGAAATCCCCGTCGCACACCGCGCAGTAACTTACGCCGCTGCCCACGAATTTCTTTTCGGTTTCGAGCGTTTTACGCTGTATGCCGCCGCAATAAATTACGTACACGGCGGTGTACTTGCCGTTTACCGTATACACGTCGAAGCCCTGCGCGTGCGCACGAACTTTGTTTGCGAACTCGTAAATTACCTTTACGTTGAATTCTTTTATTTGTCGAGCCATTCTGGCTGCGATTTGCGCTCCGTCGTCGCTTACGCCGCCCGGATAATTTGCTATTTTCTTGAGTTTGGCAAGCGTTCCGCCCAGTTCGTTTCCTTCCATAACGGCTACGTTTTTACCTGCGCGCGCAAGGTAAATAGCAGCCGTAAGCCCTGCGGGACCGCCGCCTATAACTATAACGTCATACGAATTTTCATTCATTCTTTCTAACCTTTTTTTGCTAGTTTTCGCTTTTTTCGGCGTTTCTATGCGACTAGAGCTTTACTACGCCGGTAGGCAAAAGCCTTACGAACGGAATTACGGGCAAACTTAAAAACGACAACGTCATAAACGGATCTATACCGTCGTTTATACCTAACGAGAATGCGAATTGCTTTATTTCGTCAAGTTCTTTAGCAAGACTTTCTACTGATTTCGCGCTCATTATTCCGCCTATTTCAAGCGGAAGCGACTTTACCGTTTTTCCGTCGGTTACCACTATGCCGCCGCCTATTTTTATAAGTTCGTTTACTGCCGTTACGATATCCTTATCGTATCCCGCCGCGATAATATTGTGGCTGTCGTGCGCAATGCTGGTTGCTACCGCGCCCTTCTTTATGCCGTAGCCGCTAAGATAGCACGCCGCCTTATGCCCCGTTGCGTGATGACGCTCGTAGCAGAACAACTTAACTTCGTCGCCCTTCGCCTGTCCGCCGTCTTCGGTAATAAGCTGACCTTTGCAAAGAGATATCACCTGCCTATCGGCGTTCTTTACGTCGCTTTCGGTTATCGGCGAAACGTTGAACGACGAAAAGCTCCACTCTTGCGGACTGCGTTTGCTCTTCTTTCCGCCGCTGAATGCGTCTTTTACGAAAAGGTTTTCGTCGAGTATCGCAAGGTCGGCTCTAAGTCCCGGAGCGATCGCGCCCCTGTCATTAAGCCCAAAGTATCTTGCCGGCGTAAGAGTTGCCGCGGTAAGGGCCTTTATTTTGTCCGCACCGAGTTTTACCGCCTCGCGCACTATGCGATCGATATGTCCTTCGCCCGCAAGAAGTTCCGGATGAAGGTCGTCGGTTACGAACATACATCTGTCGGGATACGCGTTTACAAGCGGCAACAGGTCTGCAAGGTTATGAGCCGCCGTGCCTTGACGCACCATAACGAACTGACCGAGTCTGAGTTTTTCGAGCGCTTCGTCGTACGTCGTACATTCGTGATCGGAACCTATGCCCGCCGCCACGTAGGCGTTTAACGCTTTACCGCTTAAGCACGGAGCGTGCCCATCCACCGCTTTGCCTGCTGCCTGCGCGTCGCTTATCTTTTTAAGCATATCTTTATCGCCGCCTATTACGGCGTAGCTATCCATAACTTCGGCAAGACCGATTACGCTTTTGCTCTTGTAAAACGGCTTAAGGTCGTTTGCTTTAAGCGGCTTATAGCTTTCGTCAAGCGAAGTGGACGGAACGCACGACGGCAACATGAACTTAAAGTCAACGTCAAGGCCTAAGCTATCGTTTATCATAAAGTTAATTCCGTATTCGCCGGCAACGTTGGCAATCTCGTGCGGATCGCACACGACCGTAGTAGTGCCATGCTTTATTGCCTCTGCCGCAAACGACGACGGCGTTGCCATGGAACTTTCGATGTGAACGTGCCCGTCTATAAATCCCGGGATTACAAGTCCGTCCGTATAGTACGTTTTTTTACCATCGTACTCGCCTATGCCTGCGATGTATCCGTCCTGGACGGCAATATCTCCGCGTAAAATTTCGCCGGTATACACGTTAAGGTATTTGGCGTCTTTTATTACCAGCTCGGCTTTTTGCTTGCCTAATGCAACGTTAATTAATTTTTCTGTGAGTTTCATAAGTTTGTTCCCCTATTTTTTCGCTGTTATTATATCATATTTCACGCAGATACGCAACAATTTTTTGCAATTTCAAACAGAAAACCTACTTTTCTTTGGAAAAGAAAAGTAGGTTTTCTTCCCAAAAAAGAAAGGTAACAAAAAAGGATAGCGCTTTACGCTACCCTTTTGGTTCAAGTTTCCGTTGCCTGCTTATGCAACCTAGAATTTGTTTAAGTTTCTTTTGCCTGCTTATGCAACTTAAGTCCAGTTTAAGTTTCTTTTGCTTACTTTTCTTTGGAAAAGAAAAGTAAGTGCATTTAGACGCTTAAAAAGTTTTAGAGATTCCTTAACGTTTCGTTTACCAATTTCATATCGCACTGAGCGGCGTAATTGGTTTTAAAATGCTTCATAACGGCAGGAACGCTTTTATCGGGCAACGACAAAATGATTTCCCTAATCTTTTCTGCGCTCATCATCTCGGGAATGCATCGTCGTACCGTTGCGATTTGCACGTCTAAGCTAGCCACCGTCTCGGTTCTGCCCGCCTTTTCAAACCCGGCACGCTCGTCCAATAACTCGCTTTCGGTCTTTCGTGCCGCCGAAACCACGTCGGCGTCGCTTATGTCTTTGCCGTGATTAGGATCGGTAGCCATAAGCATAAGCTTGGAAATTATTGCGTTATAGGCGGTAACGACGTCTGTTTCGTGCGCCTTCATTGCTTGCATTTTTGCTTTTTTTAAATCTTCTAATTTCATTTTTGTTCTCCAAAATAATTTTTATTTTATAGTGCGATCTTTTTGACTTCTAGCGTGCGACGACACGCGCAACCTTCGCTCTTTCGTTAAATCGCACCGATAGTATACCACCTCGTCTTGCCAAAATCAAGTTTTTTAAGGCGCTCTTTTTGTGCTTGCCTGCTCTAAATGCGTTCTTTGCCAAAACGAGCAGACTTTAGGTGCGCCGCCCCTGTTTTATGTCATTCTGAGCTTTTGCAAAGAATCTCGCGGAAGCGGTTACCTTTCTTGTAAGAAAGGTAACCCAAAGAACTTTATGGGAATTGAATTGGGGCGGTAGTTCGCTACCAAAACGAACGGATTTTAAGTACGCATCTACTGCTTTGCATGGGCATGTAGAATCTTTTTCCCTTGATGAATTGAATATTCAATATCTGTAAAAGAAGTATGATCTTTGTTATACAACCTAATTTGCTTAACACTCCCATCATTATACAAACCTATATACGATTTATTGTGTATTAGATACGAAAGGTCTTAAAAACGCCAATTTTTAATAGTATTAAAAATAAAAAGTCATAACCTAAACAACAGTCATAAATTTTAAATGCTCTTTTGTTTTTATGTATTTATTCATCATATAGTATTCCATAAAATCGTAGTCAATCTCACCATTTTCTTTTACTGGTAATTTTATTGAAAAAGTAGTTTTTACAAAAGCGTTTAATTCTTTAATAAAAGCCTTATAGTTATTTTGACTTTCCTTGAATACGGCAGTTGCTATGAATTGCTTTGCAAAAAATCCCATATTATGTTTTGGAATTAATACTACCACATTTTGACTTGTATAAAATGGTTCTTCTTGAACAAAACAAGAGCCAAGATAAGCTCCTCCCAATGATAACGTTAAATTCCCTGCATTATACGGGACAATCTCCTCAATGCGTTTCACTTTTTGTGTTATGCCATTATTAACACCTGACCTTCCCACAAAACATATTTCATCACCTGTTGTATCCATCTTTGCTTTATCAAGCTTTGTCCCCGAATCTATGTTAAAAATATCGTATAAATGAAAATTTTCCCAACTTGTAATATCTTGCTTTTTGTAAGTTTTTGATCTCTTCGCTGACCGCAAAGCTGTCAGCGAAGAGCTGACCGCAAAGCTGTCAGCGAAGAGCTGACCGCAAAGCTGTCAGCGAAGAGCTGACCGCACTTTCCAAATTTTGCATATATTCTTCCATATATGCAAAATTTGGATTACCTG
>CAZEXL010000010.1:0-13777 GCA_964516925.1 uncultured Lachnospiraceae bacterium
TAAAGAAGGAAAAGGAAGGGCAACTTTCTATTATAGAAAATAAAATTTATACAAAGGCTTGCTATGTTAAAGATACGGATAGTTTGGTAAAATTATTTATATCATGAATAAACGAATTATTTTGCGGTAAACCCGAAAAATTTTCAATAGAAACCGATTTTTCGGATATGACGCTAAAGGCAAGCAGAAGCAGAAAAAAACATGTTCGGCTTAAACTTTACCTAACGTGCCGTTTAAATTTTCAAATGATTTCGGTAACCGGCAATTCTTTTGTACGGTAAAAATAAATTTATCTTTTTTAGCGTAAAATCAAGTGTTTTCAGTTGACAACGGTTTGCTTAAAGTCTATAATAAGACTTGCAAATAAAAAATATTTCCGCATGGAGGATAAAAAAATGTCATACATTTCAGAAGTCATGGAAATGACAGAGAAAAGAAATCCCGGACAAACTGAATATATTCAGGCTGTAAACGAGGTTTTCAACACTCTTTCTCAGGTTATCGAAGCTAACGAAGCTAAGTACCGTCAGAACGCTTTGCTTGAGCGTTTGGTAGAACCTGACCGTCAAATTATGTTCAGAGTTCCCTGGACCGACGATAAGGGCGTATCTCACGTTAACCGTGGTTTCCGTGTTCAGTTCAACAACGCAATCGGACCTTACAAGGGAGGTCTTCGCTTCCATCCGTCCGTTAACATCAGCATCATGAAGTTCCTCGGCTTCGAGCAGATCTTCAAAAACAGCCTTACCGGTCTTCCTATCGGCGGTGGTAAGGGTGGCGCAGACTTCGATCCGAAGGGCAAGAGCGACGCAGAAGTATTCCGTTTCTGCCAGAGCTTTATGACCGAACTTTATCGTCATATCGGCGCTGACGTGGACGTTCCCGCAGGCGACATCGGTGTAGGTGCAAGAGAAATCGGTTACCTCTATGGTACCTACAAAAAGATCACCAAGCTTTACGAAGGCGTTTTGACCGGCAAAGGACTTTCCTACGGCGGATCGCTTATCAGAACCCCGGCTACCGGCTACGGTGTTGTATATCTTGGCGAAGCTATGCTTAACGACCACGGCGACTCCTTCAAGGGCAAGAGAGTAACCATCACCGGTTCCGGTAACGTTGCTATCTACTGCGCTCAAAAGGCAGCTTCCCTTGGCGCTAAGGTTCTTACCATGTCCGACTCCAACGGCTGGATTCTTGACGAAAACGGCGTAGACGTAGAAGCAGTTAGAATTCTTAAGGAAGTTAAGCGTGCTCGTATCTCCGATTACCTTATCGACCATCCGAAGGCTAAGTACTTCGAAACCAAGTCGATGGACGATCTCCGTGTTTGGGGCGTTCCCACCGACATTGCTATTCCGTGCGCAACTCAAAACGATATCAACGTTCAGCATGCTAAGGCACTCGTTGAAAACGGATGCCGTATCGTTATCGAAGCAGCTAACATGCCTTCGTACAACGAAGCTATCGCTATCTTCCTTGCTACTCCGGGAATGCTCTTCGCTCCCGCAAAGGCAGCAAACGCAGGCGGCGTAGGTACCTCCGCTCTCGAAATGAGCCAGAACAGCATGCGTCTTAGCTGGACTGCAGACGAAGTTGACAGCAAGCTTCATGCAATGATGAACAACATCTACAGAAACATGGCTGACGCTGCTATCAAGTACGGTCATAAGGACAACTTCGCAATGGGCGCTAACATCGCCGGTTTCGAAAAGGTTGCCGAAGCTATGATCGCTCAGGGTATTCAATAAGAATATTTAAACCTAGAAAACATCCGTCAAGGTTTTCCTTGGCGGATATTTTTTTTGGCGTAATTTTTGGCGAAGTAAATTATTTTATTTTTTTTTAAAAAAAGGTATTGCATTTTATCTTCGCATATGATATAATAATTTCGATATAAATTATGGAGGGTTGTTTTATGTCGGCAGTAAAAGAATTTAAAAAGTTGCCAAGACTCGTTCAAATCTTGTTGCTTTTGATTCCGGTTGTAAACTGGATCACCGAAATCGTAGTGCGCGTTTCGGCTGCAAAGCACGGCAAAGGAATGGCACAGTTAGTAGTTCTTATCTTTGCTATACTTCCTACCGGTAACATTCTTGGTTGGGTGGACCTTATTTGGTGCTTGCTGTTTAAGCGTCTTATTTTAACCTAAACGTAAAAGGTCATAAAAAGCTCGGCAAAAAAGCCGAGCTTTTTTCTGTTTATACGAATCGCAAAAGAGCGCAGCCTACTATCGAACCGACTAGCGAAGCAAACAACGCTACCGGCAAGGCGTAACGCAACTTTTTTGTTTTGCTTTTAGAAAGGTATATCGCGCTTACGTAAAACGCCGTTTCGCTTGAGCCGTAAATAACCGAAGCGCATCGTCCTACAAACGTGTCCGTTCCGTAAGAAGCGAAGATATTGTCGAGCACGCTGAGCGAGCCGGCGCCGCTTAGCGGGCGCAACAAGATAAGTTCGGTTAGTTGACTCGGAAACCCCAAAAAATCGAATACGGGCGAAACGAAGCTTGCTACGGCTGCGCTTACGCCTGCCGCGCGAAAAAGCTCTACGCACAGCATTATCGTCATAAGGTACGGAAACACGTTTATCATAAGGTCGACGGCAGATCGCGAGCCGTCTATAAAGTATGAATAGGCGTCCTTCTTTTTAAGCAAAGACACCGTCAAAACGATTATAAAAAGAACGGGGACTACGTACGAAGTCATGATTTACGTTTGTCGTCCGTAAAAATTTTGGACAAAAGTTTGACTAGCACAACGCCGACTATTGTGGAGACTACCGTTGCGACGATACACGGAAGCAGAAAATCTGCGGCGGACGTCGAGCCGTGCGCCGCTCGCATGCTTATTACCGTAGTAGGCAGAATTTGCAAGCTGGTTGCCGAAATAACTACCAGCATAATGACGTTGGTGTTTGCTTGTTCTTTTTCGTCGCCGAGCAGTTTTATTGCGTTTATGCCCATCGGTGTGGCGGCGTTGCCCAGTCCTATAAGATTAGCCGACATGTTCATCGAAACGGCTTTTTGCGCCTGCTCGCTGCTGCCCTTAAAAAGAAATTTTACAATCGGTTTAAGCAACTTTGCGATAACGTCGCTTATTCCCGTTTTTTCGAGCAGAGCGAAAAAGCCGAGCCACACTCCGTACACGGCAACTAGTTCCATGGCAAGACTAACGGCGTCCGTTGCGCCGCTAAGCATTGCGCTTATTGCAATCGAGGGGTCCTTTACAAGCGCGGTAACAAGCGACGCAAGCAGCATAATAAGCCAAATTCTATTCATTTTTCCTCCTTTTAGTAATGTATATGAAAAAAAGTCGTTAAAAAGAATTTACTTTTTATTCGTTTTGCGGTATACTTATAGCGGTAATTTTAGATAAGGAAAGAAGACAGATGGAAAAGAAAGAAAAGTTTTATATTACCACGCCGCTTTATTATCCCAGCGGCAAGTGGCATCTAGGTCACAGCTATACCACCGTTTGTTGCGACGCGATTGCTCGCTACAAACGACTTACCGGCTACGATGTGTTTATGCTTACCGGCACCGACGAACACGGTCAAAAAATTTACGAACGCGCTATGGCGGCAGGCAAACAGCCCAAGGAGTACGTGGACGAGCTTGTAGGTAACATAAAAGAGCTTTGGAAGCTTTTGGACATAAGGTACGACAAGTTTATTCGTACCACCGACGATTATCACGTAAAGAGCGTTCAAAAGATTTTTACTAAATTATACGAGCAAGGCGACATATACAAGGCTACCTACAAGGGCAAGTACTGCACGCCGTGCGAATCGTTTTGGACGGCGAGTCAGCTAGTTGACGGCAAATGTCCCGACTGCGGTCGTGACGTTATCGACGCCGAGGAAGAAAGCTACTTCTTCCGCTTAAGCAAGTATAAAGAGCCGCTTAAAGAGCTGCTTACAAAAACCGACTTCCTCGAGCCGAAGTCGCGCGTTAACGAAATGGTCAACAACTTTTTAAACGACCTAAGCGATCTTGCGGTATCGCGTACGTCGGTAAAGTGGGGCATACCGGTACCGTTCGATTCCAAACATTCGATATACGTATGGATCGACGCGCTTACCAACTACGTTAACGCTCTGGGATACAACGGCGACGAAGCCAAAATGGACTTTTGGCCCGCCGATGTTCATATGGTAGGCAAGGAAATAGTGCGTTTCCATTCGATAATTTGGCCTGCGATACTTATGGCACTCGGTCTTCCTCTTCCCAAAAAGGTTTACGGGCACGGCTGGTTGCTTTTGGGCGGCGATAAAATGAGCAAAAGCAAGGGCAACGTAGCCGATCCGTTCGTTTTGGCAGAGCGCTACGGTATAGATTCTTTGCGTTACTACTTGTTGCGCGAAATCCCGTTCGGTTCGGACGGAACGTACACCGACGAAGCGTTTTTAACTCGTATCAACGCAGACTTAGTTAACGACTTGGGCAATTTGGTAAAGCGTACCGTGTCCATGGCTAATCAATATTTTGGCGGCGTTGCTACAAAACCCGACAAATTAACGGGCGAATACGTCGATATGGCAAACGAGCTTTACCGAAAAGTGGACGAAGCAATGAACAAGTACTCGTGTTCCGAGGCGCTTGAAGCGATATTCGCGTTCGTGTCCGCATCTAATAAATTTATCGATCAAAACGCGCCGTGGACGCTTAATAAAGCGGGTGAAACCGAAAAGCTTAACGAAGTAATTTACGCTTTGCTCGAAGGTATACGTCTTATTGCCGGATGCTTAATGCCGTTTATTCCGCAAGGCGCGCAAAATATTTTCGAAGATTTGGGACTTGCCGTTCCGTCGTCGCTTATCGGCGTTAAGTTCGGGCAGACGGAACGCTTCAAAGTAGGCGAAGGCAGGGTGCTTTACAAGCGTCTTGACGTTAAAAAGGAAGTAGAAGAACTTGCGGCGCTTGCCGAAGTTAAGGAGGAAAAGAAAGTGGAAGTAAAAGAAGAAATAAAGGAAGAAGTAAAGGAAATCACCATAGACGAATTTTTCAATACTCAGCTTAAAGTTGCCGAAGTTATTGCGTGCGAAAAGGTTGAAAAGGCAGATAAATTGCTTAAGCTTACCGTAAAGGTAGGCGACGAAACTCGCACCGTGGTAAGCGGTATCGCAAAAAGTTACACCGCCGAAGAAATGGTGGGTAAGCAAGTCGTATTGGTTGCAAATCTTAAGCCGGCTAAGCTTCGCGGCATAGTAAGCGAAGGTATGGTTCTTTGTGCAACCGACGGCGACAAGGTCGTACTCGTTTCACCCGAACGCAAGGTGGACAGCGGCAGCGAGGTTTGTTGATGATAGATTCGCACGCTCATTTAAACGACGAACGCTACGACGTAGACGAAGTGGTTCGTTCTATGAAGGCGGACGGACTTAGCAAAATAATCGTAGTGGGCTACGACCTTCCGTCCTCTAAAAGGGCGTTGGAGATCGCGAATACGTACGAAGACGTCTATTGCGCAGTCGGCGTTCATCCGTCCGATTGCGAAGGACTAACCGACGAGCATATCGCCGAAATCGAGTCGATGTGCGCGTGTCCCAAGACGGTGGGGTTCGGCGAAATAGGGCTGGATTACTTTTACGACGACGTTCCCCGAGCTACCCAAAAGGACGCGCTTATTCGCCAGCTTTATGCGGTAAAGCGAGCGGGGCTTCCGGCGGTGTTCCATCTTCGCGACGCATACGAGGATATGGAAAACATCGTAAAGGAGCATCGAGATTGCTTGCCGTGCGGAGCGATAATGCATTGTTTTTCGGGCTCGAAGGAAACGGCGTTAAAGTACGTGAATATGGGATTTTATATTTCGTTTTCAGGTGCGATAACCTTCAAAAACGCAACTAAATACCCCGATATAATAAAAGCCGTGCCGCTTGATAGGATACTTATCGAAACGGATTGCCCGTACCTTACTCCCGTGCCGCACCGCGGCAAGCTCAACTATCCCGCGTACGTAAGATATCAGGCGGAATTCATCGCTTCGGTGCTTAACAAGCCCGTCGAAGAAATCGAGCGAATAACCGAGAACAATACGTATTCGGCGTTTGCAAAATTAAAAAAACAGTTATAAAGCAAAAAACCAAAAAATGCACGCATTAACAAAATGCGAAGATTTATAAACAATTAAGGAGAACAATATGGATAAAAAGTTAACCCAGTATGCCGAGCTTATAATCAAGCAAGGCGTTAACCTTCAGCCCGGCGAGCCCGTAGCTATTTCGGCTCCCATTCTTGCGGCAGATCTTGTTAGAGAAGTTGCCGATCAGGCGTATCGTAGCGGCGCACCCAAAGTTACCGTATTTTGGCACGACGGCGAGATGAATCGCCTTGCTTACGACTATCAAAGCGAAGAAACGCTTGCAACCATTCCGCAGTGGGTAGTGGACAGTCGCAACTACATAGTGGACACTAAATCGGTGTACGTAAACATCATTTCCGAGCAACCCGACCTTTTGCGCAACATTCCGCCCGAGAAGATCACCGTTGCGGGCAGAGCTACAAGCAAAGCTCTCGAACGTTTCCGCGAGTCTACCGGCTCGAACAACACTCGTTGGTGCATAGCTGCATATCCCAACGTAGAGTGGGCTAAAAAGATGTTCCCCGAACTTAGCGACAAGGCGGCGCTTGAAAAGATGTGGAAGTATCTTCAAAAGACCGTTCGTCTCGATAAGGTCGATCCGCTCGGAGCATGGCGTAAGCACGCGGCAAAGCTTGCTAAGCGTAGCAGATTCCTTAACCGCGCTAAAATCGTTTCGTTCCACTACACCAGCGGCTTAGGTACCGACTTTACGATCGGAATGCCCAAGGGTTATATCTTTACCGGGGCGGTAGAAAAGGGCGGCGGAGGAGTAGACTTTACAGCCAACATGCCTACCGAAGAAGTATTCAGCTCGCCCGATCGCCTTACGGCAAACGGAACGCTTGTTGCTTCCAAGCCGCTCGTTCGTTCGGGCGGAATTATGGAAAACTTCTCCATAACGTTCAAAGACGGCAGAATAGTAGACTATAAAGCCGAAAAGGGTTACGATACTCTTAAGGGCATTATCGAGACCGACGAGGGCTCGCATTACCTTGGCGAAATTGCTTTGGTAGGCTACAATTCGCCCATTCAAAACCTTAACACGCTTTTTTATAATACGCTTTTTGACGAAAACGCGTCGTGCCACTTCGCTATAGGTCGTGCGTTCCCCGGCTGCATTAAGGGCGGCGACAAGATGACCAGAGAACAGCAAGAAAAAGCAGGTCTTAACAATTCTCTCGAACACGTTGACTTTATGGTGGGGACTCGTGACCTTAGCATAGTAGCAACCACCGAAAAGGGCGAAGAGATCGTTATCTTTAAAGACGGCGATTGGGCAATCTAGAGTATAACGAATAAAAATTTTTTAGGGGGATAGAAAATTATGTTTTTTGGAAAGAAAGCAAAAAAGAGCGAAAAGACGTACGTTAAGCTAAGCGACGACGCCGTTAACTTTATAAAAAACGTCGTAGTAAATGAGCTTAAAATAACTAAGCCAATAACCGGAAGCAAAATTCTCGACGTCGAGGAGTGGATTCATTCGCTTATCGACGAAAAGCTCGAGTATGACGAAAACGATAATAAGTATGTCCCGATGGAACAGTTAAACGATATCGAACGGGGCGCGTACGATTTGCTTACCGAACTTAACGACATCGTTCAGACTCAGGGCGGCGTAGAAGATTTGGACGATCTTAATGCAAGGCTCGGCTTGATTTAACCTAAAGGTTGATTTTTACAAACGAAAAGGGTAGCGATTAATTCGTTACCCTTTTTACGTTGGAAATAAATTTTATTTTACACGCTAATTTTTAAATCCCAAGAACATAGGAATAAGGAACAATATCATCACGATTCCTATTATGCCTACGACTATGCCGAGGATAAGCATATCCCAAACCATAACCATGCACATTCCTACGCCGAGCACTAATGCGGCAACTACGCCGTAAGCTATTTTGCCAACCGTTTTCCAATTTATGGCTGCACCGATTTTACGATTTTTTACCAATTCGATTATGCCCGTTGCAATCAAAGCAACGCCGCCGATTGCCGTAAGAATCACACCAGCGGTAAAGGCGTTCCATTCGGGCAAAAGGCACATACACAAGCCAATCGAGAAGAGCAATCCTGCAACGACGCAAACAACGAGTTTAACGAAGCCACTTTTTTTCATAATTTTTTCTCCTTTTTGATTTACAAACCAACATCTGTTGATTTTCTAAACAAATTATAGTATAATATAAGGGTAGATGCAACCACAAAAACGACTGTTTATGTCGTTTTATACGATTTAGCCCAGCGAAGGAATTTTATGAAGTACGAATACCCTATTGTATTACAACCCGACGGAAAAAACAGTTTTAACGTTATCGTGCCCGACGTAGTGGGCGGTGTAACGGGCGGCTTGACCGAAGAAGATGCGATTTTAATAGCCAAAAATATGATACATCTTATGCTTACTCACGCACCCAAGCAATGCAATTTGCCTACGCCTATCGAGCAAGTAAAGAAACAATATCCCGACTGTAAGGTTATAAATATAGACATCGTTTTTTCGGACATATATCACGACGAAGAAAAGCGATTAACCAAGTCCGAATCTAAATTTTGCAATACGGCTCAAAAAATGCACGACGCACTAATAAGGATACTTGAAAAAAAAGAGCTTAGCGACATATCGGTAGTTGAAATATGCACCGAAGCTAAGGTAAATCGTTCCACGTTTTACGCGCACTACGCAAACGTATACGAGTTACTAGAAGAAGCGTACAACGAAAAGCTCGGATTGTTTTTTAAGGCATACAAAGAAAATCGAGATATAAGCGAAAGAGACGACGAGGATTTGATTTTTATATCGCACGAATACCTTTTGCCGTACCTTGAATTTATAAAAAGCAATCGACGATTTTTTAAAGTTTATATGGAGCGTTTGCGAAGTTTTAATATCGATAACATATATAAAGTGTTACTTGAAAGAGTATTCGTACCGATATGTAAAAAAATGGGGCTAACCGACGACAAGGCGATAAACTACTTGGCAAAATTCTATTTGCAAGGAATCAATTCCGTCGTTCTCGAATGGGTGGCGGACGATTGTAAGGACGATACTCAATTTATAAGCGACGTAATTATAAGATGCGTGCGCCCGTATTTGCATTACGAGCAATAGCGAAACACCCAAACAAAAAGCAACCGCGAAAATGCGATTGCTTTTTGTTTGTTTTGCTTCAACAACACAAAATACGCCTTCACCGTTTACGTAAAAGCGCAAAATGTGGTTTAGATTAAAACACTGCTTTTTAGCCGCACGGGGTCAAAAAAAACTACGACTAAATGGAAGCGTGTCCTAAAAGATAGTCTACCGAAACGTCAAATAAGTCTGCAAGCTTAACTAAGTTATCAAGGTTGGGCTGAGCAGAACCTTTTTCGTAACGAATGTAAGACGGTTGCTTAATTCCTAAAACCGAAGCTACATATTGTTGGCTGTAACCGTTTGTTTTACGCAATTCCATAATTCTTTCTTGGAAAACTTTCATAATTAATAACCTCTTTTTTATATTTTTTTAAAAATCTGTGGCTTTTCAACCCTTAAGAAGTATAACATATATTCAAGTGTTGTTTTTAAAATATAGCAAAAAGATACATATATTTTTATTCTCGTTTTTGTGTGTGTAATGTGCGACAAAATTTAACAATATTGCTTAATTATCAAGATTTGTGTACAAAAATAATCTTTTTTTATTATTCAAGTATCGGACATAAAAAAAACATATAATATTGCTACAATAAAAAGTATAATTAAAGATAGGGAGGAATTTAGATGGGAACGATTAAAACGTTAGCAAAGAGTATAAGAGAGTATAAAAAGCCTTCCGTATTAACGATGTTGCTTATTTTGGGCGAAGCGATTATCGACGCGCTCATTCCGTTTATTACGGCGGCGCTTATCAATTCGATACGAGACGGAGCGGAGATTAGCGAAGTTATAAACGAAGGGCTTATTTTGGTAGCGATGGCTCTCGTTTCGCTTGCGTGCGGCGGCATTGCGGCAAAGACGAGCGCGGTTGCGGGCGCAGGATACGCAAAAAATTTGCGCCACGACATATACGCTAAGATTCAAACTTTCAATTTCGTTAATATCGACAAATTTTCGTCGTCGTCGCTAGTTACGCGTATAACGACCGACGTAGGCAACGTGCAAATGTCGTACATGCAGATTATTCGTACCGCCATTCGCGCACCGCTTATGATAGTATTTTCGGCTGTAATGGCAGCCGTAATGGGCGGAATTTTGGCACTTGCGTTTGTTGTTATAATACCGATTTTGGGCGGAGGATTGCTGTTTATAAGCCGCAAAGCCATGCCGGCATTTAGAAGCGTATTTAAAAAGTACGATAAACTTAACGAGTCCATCGAAGAAAACGTGCGCGCAACCAGGGTAGTAAAAGGCTTCTCGCGCGAAGAGTACGAAAAAGAAAAATTTACGGCTCGCGCAAAAACGATAAGCGACGACTTTACCAAGGCGGAACGCATAGTTGCCTTTAATACGCCGCTTATGAACATCAGCATGTACGTAGTTATGGTAGTAGTGCTTTTGGGCGGTTCGTATTTGGCGATTACTACGCAAGGGTCTGCGGTAAACGTAGGGCACATCTCGTCGCTCATTTTGTACGGCGTGCAAATACTTATGTCGCTTATGATGCTTTCGATGATTTACGTAACCATAACCATTTCGGCTACGTCGGCAAGGCGTATTTGCGAGGTGCTTAACGAAACGCCTGCGCTTCCGATATCCGAAAATCCGCTTACTAACGTCGAAGACGGTTCTATCGACTTCGAGGACGTAAACTTTAAGTACTCGGCTTCTGCCGAAAAGTATTCGCTTTCGGACGTTAATTTACATATCGATTCGGGTATGACGGTAGGTATTTTGGGCGGCACCGGTTCAAGCAAATCGACGCTCGTGCAGCTCGTTCCGCGTTTGTACGACGTTACTACCGGCTGTGTTAAAGTAGGCGGCGTGGACGTAAAAGAATACGCCGTAAAGCCGCTTAGGGACGCCGTTGCGATGGTGCTTCAAAAGAACGTGCTCTTTTCGGGTACGGTAATGGAAAACTTACGCTGGGGTAACGCCGACGCTACCGACGAAGAGGTCGTAGAAGCGTGCAAATTGGCGCAAGCCGACGAGTTCGTTCGCTCGTTGCCAAACGGATACGAGACCAAAATCGAACAGGGCGGAACGAACGTTTCGGGCGGACAAAAGCAACGTTTGTGTATTGCGCGCGCGCTTCTAAAAAAGCCTAAGATTCTTATTTTGGACGACTCTACAAGCGCGGTAGATACCAAGACCGACGCGCTGATACGCATGGGGCTAAAGCAATATTTGCCGCAAACCACCAAGATTATAATCGCACAACGCGTGGCTTCCGTTCAGGACGCCGATATGATCATTATCATGGAAAACGGAAAAATAGCGGCTGTCGGCACGCACGACGAACTTATGAAAATCAGCGAGCCGTATCGCGAGACTTATATTCAGCAAACGAGAGGAGGTAGCGAAAATGACTAAGAAACGAGTTAAAAAAGGCACCTTTGGTCGCGTTATAAAAATGCTGTTAAAGTTTTATCCCGTAATGCTGCCGGTTGCGATTTGCGCAATTCTTATTTCGGCGGCAGCGGCTGCTATTCCCGACGTATTTATTCAAAAAATAACGGCGATAGTGGACACCGCTTTGCGAGACGGATTGCCGTGGGCGGCTGTTAGCGAAGAGATTATTTCCAACGTTATCTTTTTGGTGGTAATGTACGCAATTGCACTTGGCGTAACGATACTTTATTCGCAGCTTATGGCGATAATCACGCAGGGCTTTTTGTGCAAGATGAGAACTAAGATGTTCAGCGGCATGCAGAACTTACCCGTTAAGTTCTTCGACACCAACAAGCACGGCGATATAATGAGTTACTACACCAACGACATCGATACGCTTCGTCAGCTCGTTTCACAGTCCGTTCCTGCGCTCGTTCGTTCAGGAACGATAGTAATAGGCGTGCTTGGTATAATGCTATGGTACAGCGTTTGGCTTACGATAATAATCGTTGTCGGCGTAGTGCTTATGACGTTTTTTGCAAAGAAGCTGGGCGGCGGATCGGCTAAGTATTTCCGTGCTCAGCAAAAGCTGTGGGCTGCTACCGAGGGGTACGTTCAGGAGATGATGAACGGTCAAAAGGTAGTAAAGGTTTTTTGCCACGAAGACAAATGCAAACGCGACTTCGATAAAATCAACGACGAGCTTGCTGCCGGTTCGGCAAGAGCCAATGCGTACGCCAACATGCTCGGACCTATAAACATGAACATCGGGAATATTTTGTTCGTTATAGTTGCCGTAGTGGGCGGAACGTTGCTTCTTTCGGATGCAAACAACATTAGTATTTCGGGAATGGCGTTTGAGATAAGCATAGTCGTTGCCTTCCTTAATATGACAAGACAGTTTACAAGCAACGTCAATCAGCTTTCGCAACAAATTAACTCGGTCGTTATGGGACTTGCGGGCGCAGAACGTATTTTCGCGCTTATGGACGCTAGTCCCGAAGAGGACGAAGGTACGGTTACGCTCGTTAACGTCGAGGGAAAGGACGGCGTTTTAACGGAGGTCGAATACCGCACCGGCAAATGGGCGTGGAAGCGAACGGACGGAGACGCGGTAACGTTAACGCCGCTACGTGGCGACGTAAGGTTTAGCAACGTAGACTTCGGGTACGAAAAGGGCAAGCAGATTTTGCACGACATTACCTTATACGCTAAGCCCGGACAAAAGGTGGCGTTTGTAGGCGCGACGGGCGCGGGCAAGACGACGATAACCAATCTTATAAATCGCTATTACGACATCGACGGCGGCAAGATTACGTACGACGGTATCGACGTATCGGAGATTCGCAAGTTCGATCTTCGTCGATCACTGGGCATAGTTTTGCAAGACACTAACTTGTTTACCGGAACGGTTATGGAAAATATTCGATATGGCAAACTGGATGCTAGCGATGAGGAGTGTATGCATGCGGCGGTACTTGCAGGCGCGGACAGCTTTATTACTCGCTTGCCGCAAGGATATAATACCGAGCTTACCGGAAACGGAGCCAATCTTTCGCAGGGACAGCGTCAGCTTATTGCCATAGCGCGCGCTGCGGTTGCCGATCCGCCCGTAATGATTTTGGACGAAGCTACGTCGTCTATCGATACGCACACCGAAGCGATTGTTCAAAAGGGTATGGATATGCTTATGCAGGGCAGGACGGTTTTCGTTATTGCGCACAGACTGTCTACCGTTATGAATTCGGACGTTATTATGGTGCTCGACCACGGTAAGATTATCGAACGCGGTACGCACGAGCAGCTTATCGAACAAAAAGGGACGTATTACCAGTTGTATACCGGGGCGTTCGAGCTCGAATAACTTACTTTTCTTCTGTGAAGAAAAGTAAGCAAAAGAAGCTTAAGCCTATGTCATTCTGAGTCGCAGACGAAGAATCTCGCGGAAGCGCTTACCTTTCTTTAGGCAAGAAAAGTAAGCCAAAGAAACTTAAACAAATTCTAAGTAACAAAGGTAAGCAAATTTTAAGTTACGAAAAGGGTAGTAAGTAAAATTACTACCCTTTAACCTATGTTAAAGCGATTAAGGCGTTCGAATCCTTCTGTCAACACTAAAAAAACGCTTGCCTTTTATGCAAGCGTTTGGCGCACCCAGAAGGATTCG
>CAZEXL010000010.1:13877-45356 GCA_964516925.1 uncultured Lachnospiraceae bacterium
AAAAAACGCTTGCCTTTTATGCAAGCGTTTGGCGCACCCAGAAGGATTCGAACCCTCACAATAGGTTCCGAAGACCTATGCTCTATCCATTAAACTATGGGTGCTTGACAGTATTATACAAAAAAAGCGTCGTCGTTGTCAAATAAAAGTAGCCAAGCTGAGAACTATAATTGACAACATTCCGCTTTTATGTTACAATCTTTTTAAGGAGAACTAAAATGAAAACAATTAACGCAACAATCAATTTTACAAACGGCAAAAAAATAAATCTTGCTCTTTATTCGGAGATTGCTCCGATTTCTGTAGAAAACTTCGTTAAGCTTGCCAGTGAAGGCTTTTACAACGGACTCTGCTTTCATAGAGTTATAAAAAACTTTATGATTCAGGGTGGCGGATTCGAATCGATTAACGGCGCATTAAATCATAAGGAAGCGCCGCAAACCATAAAGGGAGAATTCGCCGCAAACGGCGTGCCGAATAGCTTGGAACATATGCCCGGAGTTATTTCGATGGCACGTACTAACATTAAGAACAGCGCTTCTAGTCAATTCTTTATTTGCGTCGCAGATTGCCGATTCCTAGACGGACAATACGCCGCCTTCGGCAAAGTGAGAGATAACGAATCGCTTGAAAACGCCATTGCAATCAGCAACGTTAAAACACATAGTTGGACTTACTACGACGACGTTCCGTGCGAGCCGATCGTTATCGAATCTATAACGATCGAATAACTCGTAGCTTAAGAAAAAGCGCAAAACGAGTAGGTGCTTTCCAATCTTTAAAAACGATAAAAAGGGTAGCAAGTTACTTCTTGCTACCCTTTTTTGTAACTTAAAACTTGTTTACCTTTGTTACTTAGAATTTGTTTGAGTTTCTTTTGCCTACTTTTCTTTCCTAAAGAAAAGCAGGTTTAAGTTTCTTTTGTTTACTTTTCTAACTTAGAATTTGCTTAAGTTTCTTTTGCCTACTTTTCTTTACTAAAGAAAAGTAGGTTATTCGTTTGAAATATCAGCCGCAACAGCCTCTTGAACTTTATTTAAAAGCGTTTCTTCGTCAAGCTGTCCGCTTCGCATAAACGATATTTTTCCGTCCTTGCCGATAATCACGGTGCACGGCAAAGTGCCGGTAACGAATCCGTAATTCACGCACGTAACGCCGACTTCGTTTTGAATATCGTCTTGCAAGAAGAAAACGTTACTCGACCAAAGAGTCCATTCGTGATTTTGAATGTATCTTGACGGTTCGTCGGTTATTTTTTCGTGCACGGCAAGCAGAACGACGTCGTCTTTATAGGAAGCCGCGACGGAAGCAAAGTGGGGCAGTTCCGCTACGCACGGTCCGCACCAGGTTGCCCAGAAGTTAAGTATAACAACTTTGCCGTTAAAGTCCGTATTGCTTACAGTTTCGTCAAGCAACTTGTAGCGCGAATTTTCATCGCCTCCTTCGTATCCGTACTTTTGAAGCGTAAACGAAGGAGCTATCGAGCCTACGCCGATTTCTTCGGTAGGCTTAACGTCGGGTTGTAAATTAAAGTATAATAAAGCCGTTATAAGTACCGCAATTGCAAGCGCCCACGCTGAAAATTCCACCCAGAACCTTTTGCCGCGTTTGCGTTTCGGGGTAGGAGCAATCGTTCGTTCTTCTTTACTAACGGTCGGCGTGTTTTGAACGTCGCTAAACGTCTCTTCCGTTGCCGTATTATTCGCGCTTTGCGCAACGTCGTTTACGGCGTTAAACGAAATAGGCTTAATTGCGTCGGGCGTTCCGTTTGCGTAAGCGGGCGCGCCCAAGCCGATATTTTTAAGGTCTACTTTTTCGGTGGGGACGGGTGTATCGATGTCGTTTTCTCTAACGAAGATTTTAGAGCCTTTCCAGCTTATTGCCTTAGCGGGGCAAACTTTTATGCATTCGCCGCAGCTTATGCATTCGTGGTCGCCTACGCGGTGCACGTCCATTTTGCAATGTTGAATGCAAAGTCCGCAGTCGGTGCATTTGTTGTGATCGAGTTTTACGCCGATAAGCGAGAAGCCGTTAAAGAAGCCGTATATCGCGCCAAGCGGGCAAAGGAAGCGGCAGAACGGACGATACAAAAAGACGCTTGCCACAACGATTACCGTAAGCACGCAAAATTTCCACGTGAAGATAGGTCCTAGCATATCCAAAAGATTCGTTGCGCCGCTTTGATTGTTGGGATTAAGCAACAAGCCCAACCCGCCCTCGAACGTGCCTGCCGGGCATATGTACTTACAAAATCCGGGCACGGCTGCGCCTTGAAGCGAATACATAATAGGCAGCCCTACAACCAACGTTACAAGCAAAAGATACTTAAAGTACGAAAGAACTCTGGTGTAATTGCTTTTGCCGAGCTTAGGCGTTTTAATTTTGTGCAACAATTCCTGACCTAGTCCTATCGGGCAGAAGAAACCGCATATCGTACGCCCCAAAATAAGTCCGAACAAAGCGATTATGCCGAACATATAGTAGGCGGTAGTAGTGCTAGATGCGTTAAGCGCGTTTTGCAACGCTCCCAGCGGACAAGCCGCAACCGCGCCGGGGCAAGAATAACAATTCATGCCGGGCGTGCATACGTATTTGGAAACGCCCTTGTAGATGGTTCCGTTTATATATCCTTTAGAGTTTGCGTTGTACAGCAAAAACGTGTACAGCTGAATAATTCTGCGCCTTGTGGGCAAGTGATTTACAATCCAAGTTTTTATTTTATTCATAGTCTAACCCAACCCTATGCATTCGGTGCAAATAGCGATCGCTTTGGTAAGCACGTCGTTTGCGCCTCCGTTGGTAATGCCTACGATAATAAAGGCGATCGCAAGCGAACCTACGGCAATTCTCGTACAAAGCACGATAATTTTATCGGCTTTTTCCGGAACGTATTTTTTAACGACTTTGGCGGTAACTATGCCGACTATTACGAGCGCAAGAATAAGAAAAGCCGTTATAATAAAGGTAATGGCGTTCGTTTTCGCGTTTTCCATGTTAAGCAAGCTGTGAACCAGTCCCGGCGCAATTACGTACAAAACTACGGCAAGTAGCGTAAGAGCGGCAAGCGTAACCGTTGCTGCAATCGTAAGCTTTTTTGTAGGTTCGACTTTTTTTGCCGTTTTTCTGTCGCCGACCGCAATGGCTTTTTTTACCCAAGCAATCTCTTTTTTGGTGATAACTCCGTCGATTGCCACCGCTACAATGCTGGCTACCGCGCCGCCTCCTACGAAGAAAATTACGTTGCGAACCAGCGTAAGCATATCTTCCAAAAAGTTCGAAGGCGAAAAATGCGACGGATCGTATACGTAAAACAGTATAACCAAAAAGCAAGCAGACAAAGCGGAAAGCGCAATCGTCCAAACGATTAATCGGCTTTGTCGAAGTTTTTCAACGTTGTTTTTTGCCACGATAAAATCTTCCGATTGTCCCTCGGCGGGCATTTTGGACGATAAAAGGGCAAGAGTCCTTTTGCTGTCTAGGCGATTGGTTTTTTTGCCGGCAAGCGGATAAACGACGGACAAAACGAAGCCCGCAATAATTGCCGCAATCCACGTAAACAAAAATATAAGCGGTACCGTAAGGTGTTCGGTTATCGTCGCTACCGAGTAAATAACCTCCGCGCCTTGTTCTTTGCCCGTGTAATATATGTCGGCGATCGTCGTTATAAAAACGATACCGACGGCGACAGTAAGCACGGAAAGAAAAATTCCGTAATACAGTCGAATTTTTTCGGACTTATTCAAAGCAAACCTCCTAAAGTTATAAGTCATAGTATTATACCATAACTAGCGAAGGCTTGTCAATACCTTTTAAAAAAAATACGACAAAATGTCAATAAATCGAAGTTGAAAAAACCGCCGTCCGTGCAAGCGGACAACGGTTTTGAGTTTTTTGTTTATGCGTTAAGCGTAATTATCATAAGCGTTTGATAAGATGCGAAAAACAGCCATAGCCAGTACGGAATAAGCATAACCGCACTTAGCGGCCTAACGAAGAAGCAAAGCGACGTAAGCGACGAAGTAGCGGCGGTCATTGCAACGTTTATTACGAACGCTATCGAAAAATCGACGTTAAAAAAGATAAACGGCCAAAGTAAGTTAAGCGCGAATTGAACGCCCCACATTATTAAAGCCGCCGTTTTTATCTTTTGTTCGACGGAATTTTTCGGAACGTAAGAAACGACCAGGTACAGCGACCAACCGATCATAACGTAAAGAATCGTCCAAACGATACTGTACGTTTGTTCGGGCAGAGCAAACGACGGCATGTTTATTCCGTCGTATCCGTTTGTGGCGCCGCTGCAATATCCGGCAAGCGAGCCGACGGCAAGAGTAAGAAGAACGCACAACAGCCACGTCCAAAAGCCGTTAGTTTTTCTTTCAGTAAGTTCGTTTTGCATATGCGTAGTATGGCTTAAAAAAAGAATATTATTCGCTAGAAAAGATTAAGTGCCAGGTCGTTTATAATCAAAAACGTCGATAGGGCAATAAGATACAGTGCAAAATAATCGTACGTTTTTGCAGAAAGCTTAAACATAAGTTTAACGGCAACCAGTCCGCTTATCAACGCCGAAACGAATCCGCAAACGAACGGCAAAATGTCTATAGGGCTCAATCCTTCTGTTATAAAATCGACGGCAGCCGAACCTATGATTATGGGAATTGACAAAAGGAAGGAAAAACTTACCGACCGTTCTCGGTCCGCACCCAAAGCTAGGGCAGCGGAAACGGTTGCTCCGCTACGAGAAATACCAGGCATAACGGCAAGCCCCTGTGCGCAACCTATAACAGCGGCTTGAAAAAAGCCTATTTCGGTGTTTTTCGGCTTAAAAAAACCGCTTACAAGCAATACGGCGGCAGTAAGCAGAAAACAGAAAATAAGATATTTTCCGTCCATCGACTCGTTTATAAATCCGTAAAGCGCGAAGATTACGATAAGCGAGCACAGCGACGCAACGGCTAGTTTCAAGATTTCTTTTAGCGAACGCACGGTCGACAAAACTTTTTTTCGCATTATTATTAAAACCGCCAAAAGCGTGGCAACGTGCAACGCTAGCGTAAAACTAACATTAAAGCTAACGCCCATAATGCGGCTTAAAAGCAAGATATGCCCGCTGGATGAAATGGGCAAAAACTCGGTAAGCCCCTGTAAAATTCCGATTATTATTGCTTGCCAAACCTTCATATTTTTACGTATATGCCGCAAAAAACGCATTATGCGGCGAAGCGGCAAGAAGCAACAAATTTTTGCGAGTTATGATAATGATTGATTATTTACTTGCGTATTTTAGGACGTTTTGGTATAATGTAAACGAGGAAACTTTTCGTAAGTTTTCACTCGACGTAATTGCGTCGAAGCAAATTACAACACGCTACTAGGAGAATTTTATGGCAACCGTAGAAATTATTATGGGCAGCAAAAGCGATTTGGACGTCGCGTTGCCTGCCGTAAACGTACTTAAGGAATTCGGGGTAAGTTCGTCGGTAAAGGTAATGAGCGCGCATCGTACGCCTAAGGAAGTTACCGAGTTTGCCTCCGGCGCCAAGAAAAACGGCGTAAAGGTTATTATTGCAGTTGCGGGCAAAGCGGCTCATCTTGCCGGATTCATTGCGGCAAACACGACCTTGCCGGTTATAGGTTTACCCGTAAAAAGTTCTTTTATGGACGGCATGGACAGCTTGCTTTCTACCGTTCAAATGCCTAACGGCGTGCCCGTTGCCACCGTTGCGATAAACGGCGGACAAAACGCAGGATTGCTAGCCGTTCAAATGCTCGCGCTTTCCGATTGCGAGCTTGACGCAAAGCTCGAAGCGTACAAACAAAAAATGCGCTCGGACGTTGTAAAAACAAACGAAGAAATCAATTTATAATCGCTCAATTCGCTTTATATCAGCGTAAAAATAATTTTAGCTTTAAGAGGTGTTAATTATGGAAAAGAAAGAATTGCTCTACGAGGGCAAGGCAAAAAAAGTGTTTTTAACCGAAGATCCCGACGTGGTTATCGTAAGCTACAAGGACGACGCGACTGCGTTTAACGGTCTTAAAAAAGGACAAATAGCGGGAAAGGGCATAGTAAACAACAGATGTTCTAACCATATGTTCGGATTGCTCGAAAAAGAGGGCATAAAAACGCACCTTATTAAGGAACTCAGCAATACCGAAACGGCTGTAAAAAAAGTTCAGATAGTTCCGCTCGAGGTTATCGTTCGCAACATAGCAGCCGGAAGTCTTGCAAAAAGGCTCGGTATGGCTGAAGGCACTCCGCTTAAGAGCACGGTGCTTGAATTCTGCTATAAGGACGACGCGTTGGGCGATCCGCTTATAAACGATTATCACGCGCTTGCGCTTGGCGTGGCTACGCAAGAAGAGCTTGAAACGATAAAGAAGTACGCGCTTAAAATAAACGACATTATGCGCGAGTACTTTAAAAAGCTTAATATCGATCTCGTGGACTTTAAAATCGAATTCGGAAGATTTAAGGGCGAGATTTTGCTTGCCGACGAAATTTCTCCCGATACGTGCAGATTCTGGGATACTGTTACCAAAGAAAAACTCGACAAGGACAGATTCCGTCGCGACCTTGGCGGAGTAGAAGACGCATACCAAGAAATACTTAAAAGAATGATGGGAGACAAAGCATGAACAGCATAGTCGTACCGGTAAAAAAGCTCAATGAAGAATGCGGCATAATCGGCATAAAATCTACGCAAAAAAAGTCGCTTGCTCACGACGTTTACTTCGGGCTTTTCGCTTTGCAACATCGCGGACAGGAAAGCGCGGGCATTGCGGTTACGTACGATACCCGAAAGGTTTATTACTATAAAAAGATGGGGCTTGTAAACGACGTTTTCGACGAAGACGTGCTTAACGGTTTTCCGCAAGGCGACATTGCGATAGGTCACGTTCGTTATTCCACTACCGGGTCCAGCAACGTGGTAAACGCTCAGCCCGTGGTGTTCTACGGCAGATACGGTCGTATGGCGGTTGCGCACAACGGTAACATTGTAAACTGCGACAGCATAAAAAGCAGAATGATGAAAAAGGGACACGTTTTCCAAAGCTCTATCGACAGTGAAGTTATAGGCGCGCTTATAAATTTGTACGCTGAAGAAGATATACTTCAGGGCGTTATTAAAGCTTGCGGCGAGCTTGAAGGCGCGTATTCGTTCGTGGTTATGGCAGACGACAAACTGATTGCCGTGCGCGACCGCTACGGACTTAAGCCGCTTGCGCTAGGTAGACGCGGCGACGATTATATATTTTCAAGCGAAACGTGCGCGCTAGACGCAATGGGTGCCGAATTTATTCGCGACGTTAAGCCGGGCGAAATAGTAATAGTCGACAACAAAAATCGACTGTCCAGTTGGTTCTTGCCAAACGTAAAGCGCAATTCGTGCGTGTTCGAGTACGTGTATTTGGCTCGTAGCGACTCCGAAATGGACGGCAGATACGTTTACGATATGCGTTACGATTGCGGTAAATATCTTGCCGAACTGTTCAAAATAGATGCGGACGTAGTTGCCGGAGTTCCCGACTCGGCAGTCGTAGCGGCAAGAGGATACGCCGAAACGTCAGGGCTTCCGCTTGTGGACGCGCTCAGCAAAAACAGATACGTGGGCAGAACGTTCATTCAGCCGTCGCAATCGCTTCGCGAAAAGGGCGTGCGCGTAAAACTTAACGCCATAAAAAACAACATTAAAGGCAAAAGACTTATCCTTATCGACGATTCTATAGTACGCGGTACGACGTCCAAAAAGATCGTTACGCTTTTGCGTGAATGCGGCGCGAAGGAAGTCCATATGCTTATAGCTTCGCCGGTGGTAAAGCATCCGTGTTACTTCGGCGTGGACATCGATTCTAAGGAAAAGCTTATAGGCAACGGAAAGTCGGAAGAAGAAATTTGCAAGATTATAGGCGCGGACAGTTTGCATTATTTGCCCATCGAGTACTTAATAAAGGCTTGCAAGGGGAATAAATGCGATTATTGCGCTGCTTGTTTCGACGGCGAATATCCCATCGACGTCGACAAATACAACTGCGGAAAATTCATTTTGGAGGTTTAGACCAAATGGCAATAGATTACAAAAGCGCCGGCGTGGACGTAGAACGCGGCTACGAAGCGGTTAAACTCATGAAAAAGTACGTTAAGGAAACGTACGACGGCAACGTTTTGGGCGATCTCGGTTCGTTCGGCGGATTATATGCGCTGGGTGAAGGCGACGACGCCGACGTTTTGGTTGCCGGTACCGACGGCGTAGGTACGAAGCTTAAATATGCGTTCGTGCTCGACAAGCACGACACGGTAGGCATAGATTGCGTTGCCATGTGCGTAAACGATATAGTTTGTCAGGGCGCAAAACCGTTGATCTTTTTGGATTACGTAGCGCTCGGAAAGCTCGTTCCGACGAAGGTAGCCGATATCGTAAAGGGTGTTTCGGAGGGCTGCAAGCAAGCGGGTTGCGCGCTTATAGGCGGCGAAACGGCGGAAATGCCCGGCTTTTACGACGGCGACGACTACGATATGGCAGGATTTTCGGTAGGCATTGCAAAGAAAAGCGAAATTATTACCGGAAGCGAAATTAAAGAGGGCGACAAGCTTATAGGTTTGCGTTCGTCCGGCGTACACAGCAACGGTTATTCGCTCGTTCGTCAGCTGTTTAAGCCCGAAAAAGAAAGTTTGCTTGCTTACGACGAAGAGCTGGGTTGCTCGCCCGCCGAAGCGCTGCTTAAGCCTACGCGCATATACGTAAAAACGGCGCTTGCGCTTATGAAGCAGGTAAAGGTGCTTGGTATGGCGCACATCACGGGCGGCGGCTTTATCGAAAACATTCCCAGAATTTTACCCGAAGGACTGGCTGCAAAAATCGACAGAAACTCGTACGAGCTTCCTAGGCTGTTTAAGGCGCTTCAACGCAAGGCGGGCATAAGCGATCAAAAGATGTACAACACCTTTAACATGGGAATCGGACTGGTTATTTGCGTAAGAAAAGAAGAAGAAGAAAAAGCGTTGGCATTCCTTAAAACCTTAGGCGAAGATCCCGTTCGTTTGGGCGAAGTGGTAAAAGGCAACGGAGTAATTCTATGAACATAGCCGTATTTGCCTCGGGCGGCGGCACCGATTTTCAGTCGATAATCGACGGAACGGAAAGCGGCTTGATAGACGCCAGAATAAGCGTGCTTATAGCAAGCAAACCGAACGTTTACGCAATCGAGCGAGCAAAACGACACGGAATCGAAAGCAAGGTGTTTTGCAAAAAAGATTACGAAAGCGGCGAAAAAATGTTTGATGAAATAATCGAGCTGCTAAAAAGCAAAAACGTCGATTTAATCGTGCTAGCGGGATACCTTACCATACTTACCGAGAACATAGTAAAGGCGTACGAAAACAGAATAATCAATATTCATCCGTCGCTTTTGCCTAAGTTCGGCGGCGTAGGTATGTACGGAATAAAAGTTCACGAAGCGGTTATCGCTTCGGGCGAAAAAGAGTCGGGCTGTACCGTTCACTACGTGGACGGCGGAGCGGACACGGGCAAGATAATAGCGCAGGCAAAGGTGAGCGTTGAAAGCAACGATACTCCCGAAAGTCTGCAAAAAAAAGTATTAGAGCAAGAACATATATTACTGCCGCAAGTAGTGGCAAAATTAGTTAAGGAGATACAACGATGAAAAAAAGAGCGCTTGTAAGCGTATCGGACAAAACCGGTATAATCGAAGTTTGCAAAAGATTGGTGGATATGGGCTACGAGCTTATTTCCACGGGCGGCACGATGTCGGCAATAGCTAAAGCAGGTTTGCCGGTAATGAACATAAGCGAAATAACGTCTTTTCCCGAATGTTTGGACGGACGCGTAAAGACGCTTCATCCTGCGGTTCACGCCGGACTTTTGGCTATGCGAGACAATCCCGAGCACATGGCTCAGCTTAGTAAGCTTAATATCGATACCATCGACGTGGTAATAGTAAACCTTTATCCGTTCAAACAGACGATAATGGCAGGTAAGAGTTTTGCCGAAGCCGTCGAGAATATCGACATCGGCGGACCTACCATGCTTAGAAGTGCGGCTAAAAACTATAAAGACGTAATCGTTTTAATCGATCCTAAGGACTACGACAAGGTTCTTACCGAAATGGAAGGCGGAAGCGTAAGCGTAGAAACTCGTACGTATCTTATGTACAAGGTATATCAACACACCGCGGTTTACGATTCGATGATCGCAAACTACTTGCGCGGAAGGATAGGTATAGAATATCCCGAGCAGCTTACGTTGTCGTTCGAAAAGAAGGAGGAACTTCGTTACGGCGAAAATCCGCATCAGTCGGCTGCATTCTACGGCGAAACTATTCCGGTAGGCAATTCGCTTGCCGAGGCGACGCAGCTTAACGGCAAACAGTTGTCGTTTAATAACATTAACGACGCTAACGGCGCGATCGCATTGCTTAAAGAATTCGACAAGCCTGCCGCAGTTGCGGTAAAGCACACCAATCCGTGCGGAGTTGCCGAGGGCGAAACGATTTACGAAGCGTACAAAAAGGCACACGACAGCGATCCCGTATCGGTTTTCGGCGGCATAGTTGCGCTTAACGGCGAAGTAAACAAAGAAACGGCGGAAGAACTTGTAAAGACCTTCCTTGAAATCGTTATCGCGCCTTCTTACACTAGCGAAGCGCTGGAAGTATTAAAACAAAAGCAAAATTTAAGAGTGCTCGTTCATCCCGAAATCGCGTTAAGCAGAAAGGGCGGATACGAGTTTAAAAAGGTCTACGGCGGCTTGCTTGTTCAGCAGTCCGACGAAAGCGTGCTCGGCGAACTTAAAACGGTTACTAAAGTTCAACCCGACAAAGCTCAGCTTGCCGATATGGAGTTCGCCATGAAGGTCGTTAAGCATTGTAAGTCCAACGCCATCGTAGTCGTTAAAAACGGCGTAACGTTGGGTATAGGCGTAGGTCAGACCAATAGAATTTGGGCAACCAATCAGGCGATAGAACACAGCCTTACGTCCGTTAAGGGCGCGGTGCTCGGTTCGGACGCATTCTTCCCATTCGACGATTGCGTTACGGCTGCGGCTAATGCCGGAATAACGGCTATCGTTCAGCCGGGCGGCAGCAAGCGCGACGAAGACAGCATTAAAAAAGCCGACGAATGCGGTTTGGCAATGGTATTTTCGGGGCAAAGACACTTCAAGCACTAATAAAACGAGGGGCATTTATGAGAAACGTTTTGGTAATAGGCGGCGGCGGCAGAGAGCACGCCGTTTGCCATGCGCTTAGCAAAAGCAAAAAAGTAGGCAAGTTGTTTTGCGTGCCCGGCAACGCGGGAATCGAGCAAATAGCTACGTGCAAAAAGCTGTCGGTGTTCGATTTCGACGGCGTATACGATTACGTAAAAGAGCAAAACATCGATCTCGTTTTCGTTACTCCCGACGATCCGCTTGCAAAGGGCATGGTGGATTATTTGGACGACAAGGGAATTCGTGCTTTCGGACCGAAAGCAAACGCGGCAAAACTGGAAAGCAGCAAGGCTTTTAGCAAAGAATTCATGTTGCGCCACGGCATTCCTACAGCAAAAAGCGCAATATTCGATTGCCCCGACAAAGCGTTAAATTATTTACAAAAAGCAGAGTATCCGCTTGTAATAAAGGCGGACGGTCTTGCGCTTGGCAAAGGCGTGCTTATTTGCGACAGCTACGACGAAGCAAAAACCGCAATAGACGACGTTATGTTAAAAAAGACGTTCGGCGAGGCGGGCGGAACGGTTTTGATCGAAGAATTTTTGGTCGGACGCGAAGTTACCGTAATGGCGTTTTGCGACGGCAAACACCTTAGCGTAATGCCGTCAAGTCAAGATCACAAGCGCGCATTCGACGGCGATAAGGGACTTAATACCGGCGGGATGGGCGCGTTTGCGCCTTCGCCGTTCTTTACGCAAGACAAAAAAGACGAGTTTATGTCGAAAATAGCGTTGCCTACGGTAGCGGGACTTATAAAAGACGGAATAGAATTTAAGGGCGTTATTTACTTCGGGCTTATGATGACGGCTAGCGGAATCAAGGTTATAGAGTACAACGCGCGACTCGGCGATCCCGAAACGGAAGCCGTGTTGCCGCTGCTTAAAACCGATCTTACGGACGTAGTGGACGCTTGTATCGACGGAACGCTGGACAAGCTTGACGTAAGCTGGCAAGACAAAACGGGCTTTACCGTGGTGGTTGCAAGCGGCGGATATCCGTCAAACGTCGTTAAGGGATACGAAATTACCGTAGGGGAACTCGAAGGCGTAACGCTTTATCACGCAGGCACCGCGGTTAAGGACGGCAAGCTCGTAACAAGCGGCGGCAGAGTGTTCGAGCTTAGCGGCGTTGCCGACGATATCGACTCTGCGCGCAAGCTCGTTTATTCTCAAATAGATAAAATCAGCTTTACCGGTAGCAGATACCGAACTGATATAGGAAGGGTATAATTATGGTAAAAACCGTTTACGTTGAAAAAAAGAGCGAATACGACGTAGCCGCAAAAAGATTTGCGTCGGACGTTTCCGGCGTTTTGGGCATAGAGCTTAAAAATCCCAGATGTCTTATAAGGTATTGTGTGGACGGACTAAGCGACGAGCAGTTTGCCTTGGCGAAAGAAAACGTATTTTCCGAACCGCCGCTGGACGTAACCTACGACAACGTGGAGTTTCTTAAGGGTGACGTTTTGGTCGTGGAATATTTGGACGGTCAATACGATCAACGTATGGATTCCGCAGTTCAGTGCGTGCAATTCCTTACGGGCGGCTTGCGCCCCATGATAAAGTGCGCCACGGTGTACGCCTTCGATAAGCTTAGCGAAAGCGATTTTGCGCGCGTAAAGAAGCACCTTATAAATCCCGTAGACAGCAAAGAAGGAAGCCTGGTTCCGCCCACGGAAATAAAACCCATTCGGTTTGTAAAAACCAAGATGCGCGTGGAAGAAAGCGGATTTATAGGACTAGACGAAAAGGGCTTAAAAGAATTTTATTCGTCGTTTGCGTTTGCTATGACTATGGACGACCTTAAGTTCGTTCAGCAATATTTTGCTCGTACCGAAAAGCGCGATCCCACGCTTACCGAGCTTAAGGTAATCGATACGTATTGGAGCGATCATTGTCGCCACACCACGTTTAATACCGAGCTTAAAAGCATAAAGGTCGTCGAGCCCGAAATTCAAAACGCAATACAAAACTACAAAAATATTTTTGACGAAAACTATAAAAACAGACCGGACAAATATCCGTGTCTTATGAGCATAGCTACTATTGCCGCCAAACAGCTTAAAAAACAAGGGTATCTTAACAACCTTGACGAAAGCGACGAAATCAACGCTTGTTCGGTAGTGGTAAACGTCGACGTGGACGGCAAGGACGAAGAATGGCTTATAATGTTCAAGAACGAAACGCACAATCATCCTACCGAAATCGAACCGTTCGGCGGCGCGGCAACGTGCCTTGGCGGTGCGATTCGAGATCCGCTTAGCGGCAGAACGTACGTTTATCAGGCAATGCGAGTAACGGGTGCAGACTTTCCGGCGGCTCGTCCTACGCTTAAAGGTAAGCTTCCTCAACAGGTTATATCCAAAAAAGCACTAAGCGGTTTTAGCTCGTACGGCAACCAAATAGGACTTGCAACGGGAATCGTTGCCGAAAAGTTCGACGAAGGTTACCGAGCAAAAAGGTTGGAAACGGGCTACGTTATAGGCGGGAACAAAAAGGAAAATGTCATTCGTCGCGCTCCTAAAAGCGGCGACGTAGTCGTTATGGTTGGCGGCGACACCGGACGAGACGGTTGCGGCGGAGCGACGGGCAGTAGCAAATCGCATACCATAACTTCAGCCGAAACGTGCGGCGCCGAAGTTCAAAAGGGTAATCCGCCCGAAGAACGCAAGTTACAACGTTTGTTCAAAAATCCCGAAGCAAGCAAGCTTATAATAAGATGCAACGACTTCGGAGCAGGCGGCGTGTGCGTGGCTATAGGCGAGCTCAGCGACGGACTGGATATATATTTGGATCGAGTGAACAAGAAGTACGAAGGACTTACCGCAACCGAACTTGCAATAAGCGAATCGCAAGAACGTATGGCGGTTGTAGTTAATGCGCAAGACGCCGATAAATTTATTGCGCTTGCCGAAAAAGAAAATCTTAAATCGGTTAAGGTTGCTTCCGTTACGGACAGCGGCAGATTGCGTATGTACTACGGCGACGAAACGATAGTGGACATAGCTCGCAGTTTCCTCGATACCAACGGCGTAAAACAACAAATCGACGTAGAAATTACCGATTGTCTGGCGCAAGGTTATTTCGACCGATATGCGCAAAAAGCTCAAAAACAAATAGACAAAGACGAACGTAAAGCCGTACTCGACGAACTTATGCTTCCGGGCGTATGTTCGCAAAAAGGCATGGGCGAAAACTTCGACAGCACTATAGGTTCGGCAACCGTGCTTATGCCGTTCGGCGGCAAATATCAGCTTACGCCTTCGATGATTATGGCAAGCAAGCCGCCCGTTAGCGGCGTTACGCACACCGTAACCTGTTCGTCGTTTGCGTTGTATCCCGAACTTAACAGGGTTTCGCCGTTCGTAGGTGCGGCTCATTCGATAGTCGGAGCGGTTTCTAAGTTGGTAGCGTCGGGCGTAAAGTACGACAGCATACGACTTACCCTTCAAGAGTTTTTCAAAAAACTCGGGAAGGACGCAAAACGTTGGGGCGAACCGCTTTCCGCATTGCTAGGAGCGTTCCAAGCGCAAATGGGACTTAAAATAGCGGCAATCGGAGGCAAGGACTCTATGAGCGGAAGCTTCGAAGATCTTGACGTTCCGCCAACGCTTATTGCTTTCGCTATGGGCATAGCCGACGATCGTACTCTTATTCACAACGCGTTCGATAACAACGGCTACGTATACGAATTCGAAATTCCGAGAATGGAAGGCGGTATGCCCGATTTTGAAAAGACGCTGGAAGTTTATCGCACCGTCGAAAAGCTTATTGCAAGCGGAAAAATAACTAATTCGGCTGTAGTCGAAGAGGGCGGAAGGGCGTGCGCAATAATAAAATCGCTTCTCGGCAATCGAAAGGGCGTAAAAATCGGGCTTTGCGGCGACGATTTTGCGCCGTATTACGGAAACATTTTATTGCTGGCAACTCAAAAACTTCCGCAAGGTAAGTTTATCGGCGAAGTTATCGACGGAAAGGTAACGATCGGCAACGTCGAATTTACGCACGACGAACTTAGCTCTGCGTTCGAACAACCGCTGGAAGCGTTTTATCCTACCGTGGCAGGCGCTAGCGGCGAAATAATCGTTTCATCGCATGTTGGCGGAACTTTCGCTTCAACGGTAAAGACCGCCAAACCTCGCGTGTTTATTCCGGCATTCCCCGGCACGAACTGCGAGCTCGACACTGCCAGAGCGTTCGAAAAAGCGGGCGCGCAAGCAGATATATTCGCAATCAAAAATCAAAAACCGTCCGATATTCAGGAATCAATTAAGCAGATAGTAAAGCACATAAACAATTCGCAAATAATCGCCTTCCCCGGCGGCTTCTCGGCGGGCGACGAACCTGACGGAAGCGGCAAATTCATTGCTACGCTTTTCAAAAACGAGTACGTTGCTCAGGCTGTAATGGATATGCTGTATAAGCGTGACGGACTTGCTTTGGGTATTTGCAACGGCTTCCAGGCGCTTATAAAGTTGGGACTTTTGCCTTACGGAAAAATCGAAAAGCAAAACGAAGATTCGCCTACGCTTACATACAATAACATCGCTCGTCACGTAAGTACGATTTGTCGCGTGCGCGTGGGCAGCACGAATTCTCCGTGGCTTGCCGGCGTAAAGGTGGGCGAGGTGTACAACGTACCTGTTTCGCACGGAGAAGGTAAGTTTACCGCAAGTAAGCAACACTTCCAAACTATGCTAAATAACGGTCAAATTTTCTCGCAGTACGCCGACCTAAACGACAACGTAACCATGCAATCGCCGTTTAATCCCAACGGATCGTATTACGGCGTCGAGGGCATAATCTCGCCCGACGGCAGAATAATCGGCAAGATGGGACACGCCGAACGCATAGGTGCGGGCTTGTACAAAAACATTCCCGGACAGTTCGATATGAAGATTTTCGAGTCGGGTGTAAAATACTATAAGTAAAAGCTAAAAGTAAACGTTAAAAGCTGCCTAAGGCGCATTAAGCTAGCGGCGGCTTTTATAACAAAAGAACGGCAAGTAGGGCTTGCCGTTCTTTTTTGTAACGTAATTAGCGTGCCGAAGCAAATCGGCAACGAAACATGTTGAATTTTATCGTAAACGACTAGGCGTTTAATGTCGGCGGAGGATTGAACGGAGCGATAAATACTTCTCCGTATACCGCCAGCTCAAATACGAAAACCGAAATTATGGCTAGCGTAAGCGCGACGCACAAAAGCAGAGCTATCACCGCACCCATATATTTGCCGCGCAATCGCTCGGATATTCCAAGATACAGCGATACTATCAAAAGCAGCGTTTTAGGTATAAGAACGGATGCAAACGCGTTAAGCCCCAGCGTGTGGTTGATTTGATACATTATGGCGCAACCGAAAAACATCAGCAGGGCGATCAAAGACGATATTATCGAAAGCTTAGTAAAAAGCTTGCTGCTGGTCGGGCTGCGTTCTTCAAGGTCGATTGATTCGTTTAAAGATTGTTCGATTTTCATAATGCAAAAAAACAGGGGCGAAAATCCGCCCCTCTGAATTTTAAGTTAGCCGTTATTCTTCGGTTTTTTCTGCGCTCTTTTTAGCTCTCGTTCTTTTAGGCTTTTCGGTCTCTTCGGGAGCTTTTTCGACAGCTTTTTTGGAAGCTCTTGCTTTTTTGGGCTTAGCTTCTTCTTTAGCGGCTTCTTCGGCAGCTTTAGCGGCCTTCTTTTCTTCAAGCGCGCGTTTAGCTTCTTCTTTAGCAGCTTCTTCGCGAGCAACCTTTTCGGCGCGTTTTTCTGCAGCGATAGTCTTGTTATCTTTCTTGATAACTATTTCTTTCTTGCCGCTCTTTATGTCGGAAAGCTTTTTAGAAAGTCTTGCTTTGCGATTGTCGGCGCTGTTCTTGGTAATAATACCTTTGGTTGCAGCCTTGTCGATTACCGACATGGTTTCGGGCAAAAGCTTTTCGGCAGCTTCAATATCCGTTTCGATAGCGGTATTGAACTTCTTTATTGCGGTACGTAATTCGCTGTTGAGCATTCTGTTGTGTTCGTTCTTCTTGTCGTTTACGAGCACACGCTTTTTTGCGGATTTAATGTTAGGCATTTGTATTCTCCTGATTGATTAGTTCTAGTTATTAACCAAGATATTTTAGCACATTCAAAACAGAAAATCAAGTAATAATAACGATTTTTTGGAGCAAAATATAAATAAATACGAATTTTTTAGGAGAACGAAATGAATAAACGAACCGATATGGCGTTCGAACTGATTTCGGGCAAGAGCGAAGTTAAGGATAAAATCGCGATAACCGAGGTTTGTTTGTCGCAGCAAGACGCCGAAAAATACGGTAAAAGCGAAGGAAGATACGTAACCGTAGAAAGCGACGTCGTAAAAACGGCTAATCGAGGATTTTACAAAAATCTCGCCTCTAAGCTAAGCGAAGTTTTGATAAACTTGGGAGGCAAGGCAAAAAGCGTGCTTGTGGTGGGACTGGGAAATCCAAAACTTACCGCCGATTCGCTTGGAAGCAAGGTGTTCGACAGGTTGGTGGTAACTCGTCAGCTAGGACAAGGCGGTACGCTTTTAAGTGCGATATGTCCTAACGTTATGGGCGTAACGGGGATAGAAAGCTTTGACGTAATAAAGGGCGTGTGCCAAAGAATAAAGCCCGACCTTGTGGTTGCGGTGGACAGTTTGGCTTCGGCTTCGGTAGCTCGTATCGCTTCGGCTTTTCAAGTGTGCTCCAGCGGCATTACTCCGGGCAGCGGAGTAAGCAATCACCGTATGCGTCTTAACTTCGAGTCTCTTGGTTGTAAAGTAATATCGCTGGGAGTACCGCTAGTAGTGTACGCGTCCACTATAATAAGCGAGGTTGTGGAAAACGCTCGTTTAAGCGACGAGCTTAGCGATCTTATCGTAACGCCCAAGGATATAGACTATCTGGTAAACGAATGTGCCGATATTATTGCCGCGGCTATAAACAAAAGTTTCGTTTCGCTAAGCTAGCGAAGGTAACACGCGGCGAAACGTAAGAATATAAATTGGTATGATCGTCGGTGTTATGGATAGCGGTATAGGCGGGCTTACGACGTTAAGCTCGCTTATGAGAATTTGCGGAGGAGAGTTTGTTTACGTAAGCGACAAAAAAGGTCCTTACGGGGACAAAAAGGAAGAGTTCGTTTTGGAAAGGACGAAAAAAGCGTGTAATCTTCTTAAAAAAGCGGGAGCGAGTATTATCGTTATAGCGTGCAACACCGCCACGAACGTTGCCATAGGCGAATTGCGTAAAAGCGATTGCGGATTTACGTACGTAGGCGTAGAGCCTGCCGTAAAACCTGCCCTTAGGGAGTGTGCAAGCGTTGCGGTTGCCCTTACTCCTACGGCAGCAAGGCAGAAAAAATTTCTTAAGCTAATAGAAGAAAACAAAAAAATAAAGTTAATTACCGATTCGTTGCTGGCACCTGCAATAGAAAAATCGCTTTTTTACGAGGATAAACTCGACGAGCTTGCCTTAAAGTTACTTAAAAAGTGCGACGGAAGCGACGGCTTGGTGCTTGGCTGCACTCATTATGTGTTTTTAAAGGAGTATTTGCGTAAGCGTAATCGAGCGTTGAAGATATTCGACGGAAACGAGGGCGTTGCAAAAAGAGTGCTGGCATACGTAAAAAAAAGCAACTTTGCTTGCGTTAGATTTTTACAAACGGACTAGAGTAAACGCGCTCGACTTTTATAAAGCGTTAAGAGCCAAGACGACCAGCTTACCTTCTCTTTTTGCGGTGCTAATAAGTTCGTTCGTTATGCTTTCGCCCTCTTTGGCGATTATCTTGCCGTTTGCGGCAGCGACCGACCGTTGAAGCTTTTTGCCTATCAAAAAGTCGTACGAAGCAGTAAAAACGTTTTTTGACGGCAGCTCTATTTTTGCGTTTTTGTACGGCGTTTGCTTAACGTCCTTTTTGGGCTTTTTAATTCTGATTTGCTTGTCGCCGGTATTAAAGATTATCACTTCGCTGCAATTAAGGACGTTAAGCGGCAAAAGCGAAACGTCGGCTTGCAGCGATACGACTTTGGTTCCGTCCATAATCACGTCTTTAATTGTTCCCAGCGACTTTCCGTTTTCGCTGAATGCGGCGCGGTTAACGGGGCAGAACCCGTACGCTTCGCTTACCGTTTCGCTTGCGCAAAACGTTACGGCAACGTCGCCGTCTACATTCAGTAATTTGTTAACGGGCAAATAGATAATTTCGTCGTCTGCGTCAAAAAGCGTAATAAACGTGGCTTTTTGAAGTTTTTCGTCAAAAAGCATGTTGCTTATAGTGCCTACGATTTTGGCGTCGCCGATAGAAAGCAACGGTTTTCCCAGTAAGTCGCTTACTTTGTACATAAAATGCTCCTAAAAAATATTACAATTTATTTTACCATAAAATACGCTTAAATATTACTACAAATTAATTTGACATTTTGCCGATTATTGGGTAAAATAATACCGTAATCGGAGGTTAAATAATATGATTGACAAGAATATGACTATTTACGAAGTTTTACAGCTTAAACCGGGTTGCGAAGACATCTTCTTCAGCTTCGGTATGCATTGTTTGGGTTGCCCCGTTTCGCGCGGTGAGTCCATCGAAGCGGCGTCGGCGGCTCACGGCATAGATTGCGACGAACTTGTAAAGGCTCTTAACGAGTTCGAGGGAAAATAAGTTGAAGATCGTTGTCGGGCTCGGCAACTGCGAACAAAAGTACGCCCATACTCACCACAATATGGGCTTTTTGGTCGTGGAATGTCTTGCGGCAAGATTGGGTGTAAAATTCAAGGTTAAGGAGTGCGACGCTCTTATTGCCAAGGCGTACGTAAAGGGCGAGCCGATTATTTTGGCGCAGCCGCAAACGTATATGAATTTATCGGGCGTAGCGGTAAAGCAACTGCTTGCAAAATACAAATGCGAGCCTAGCGACCTTATAGTCGCGTACGACGATATAGATCTTCCGCGGTTCGGATTGCGCGTTAGGCAAAAAGGCAGTGCCGGAACTCATAACGGTATGCGAAACATAATCGAAAAGATTGCTACCGAAAACTTTGCGCGCGTACGAGTAGGCATAGGCAGACCGCCCGTAGGCATGCCGCTTGCCGACTACGTGCTAAGCGAAGTTCCCAAAGAAGATCGCGAGCAAATGGCGCAAACGATCGAGGCCGCTGCGGACGAAATAGAAAAACTTTTATGTGTCTAGAGCGTTATATGCAGGGCGGCAAAACCGCTCAAATACTAAAGGCATTGTCGGACGGAAAGAACGTTTCCGTCCTTTCTGCGCATTTCGGACAAAAAACGGCAATAAGCTGCTTATTGCCCGAATTCGTGTACGTAACGTCCGATTACGTTACGGCGTCGGCGGCGTTCGAACAAATATCGTGCTTGCGCGACGACGCGGTTTATTTGCCTGCTTTGGACGACGCTCTTACTTACGCGCGCATTCGCGACGAGTCTACCGGCGCGGCTAGAATAAAAGCGCTTCATTACATAGCAAGCGGGAAGGCGAAAGCGGTAGTAACTCACGTTGCGGCGTTAATGCAGTTTTTTCCGGATGTAAAGCTGTTCAAGTCGCTCGGCTTCGTGCTTAAACGAGGGGACGAAGTCGATTTTTCGTCGTTGCCCGCAAAGCTTACAAGGGCGGGTTACAAGCGTGTGACGCACGTGGACGCCGTCGGACAGTTTGCCGTTCGAGGCGATATTTTGGACGTATCGCCCGTTACCGAAAATGCGGGTAACGGAATAAGAATAGAATTCTTTGGCGACGAAGTAGACGAAATTAAGCGTTTTGATTTTTACACGCAACTTTCAAAAGATAAGCTTGACGAAGCGGATGTTTGTCCCAATACTTTCGTTACGGCGGACGGCGACGTCGATTTAAGTATGGTCGAGGGTAACGCCGATACCGTAATAAGCGATTTAAGAATAAAGCTTGACGAAAACAGCAACGACCTGTCGTTGGCGTTTATCGCGCCTCTTTTACCGCATTCCGAATTTAAAGAATTCGTAAAACTTAAATATATAGTTTACGAAGACGTAAAACAAATAAGCGACAACGTCGTTATGACGATGCGCGAACATAATTCCAGATTCGCAGCGCTGGCTTTGCAAAACGCTCCGCGCGTTGCGGGGCAGCTTACCGACGACGTAAGTTACGACGGCGTAAAACTTGCCTTTCAGAATATAACGAACGCAAATAAACTTTTTTCGCCCGACGAGATTTTTTCGCTCGACGCCTTTACGCCGCTAGCGTATCGCAAGCGGTACGACGTGTTCGTGTCGGACGTAAAAAATTGGCACGAACAAGGTTATTCCGTAGTGGTTTTTTGCGGTGACGAACGACTTAAAAAGAGCGCCGAGGATTTGCTTAGCGAAAACTTTGCGGGCGGCAACGTAACGCTGCTTACTAAAAAGCTGCCGTGCGGTTTCGTTATGCACGACGTAAAGCTGGCAGTAGTGGGAACGTACGACCTAGTAAGCAAAAAAACGGCTGCAAAAAAATCGGGACGAAGTAAAAAAGACGTATTTACCATGCCCGTACCCGGCGAATACGTCGTTCACAACGTACACGGAATAGGCGTTATGGAATCGATTGCTCCCATGGAGATGGGCGGTTGCGTACGCGACTACGTGGTAATAAAATACCTTGGCGGCGACAAGCTTTACGTGCCTGTAGAAAACATCGATTGTTTAAGCAAGTACGTAGCGGGCGGCGAAGAACCCAAGCTAAACAAAATAGGCGGCTTGGATTTTGCAAAAGTAAAGGATAAAGTAAGAGCCTCGGTTAAAGAGATGGCGTTTTCGCTTCTCGAGCTTTACGCTAGGCGCTCGGAGACGAAAGGGTACAAATATTCTTCGGACAATGCTATGCTGGAAGAATTCGAAGCGGCGTTTCCGTATCAACCTACGGCAGATCAAACGACCGCCGTTGCGGAATGCGTGGCAGATCTTACCGAAGGCAGGATAATGGACAGATTGCTTTGCGGCGACGTAGGATACGGCAAGACCGAAGTCGCTTTGCGCGTAGCGTACAAAGTGATATCCGAAGGCAAACAGGTGGCGTTCGTTTCTCCCACCACTATTTTGGCAAAGCAACATTACAAAACGGCGCTTGCGCGAATGGAGCCGTTCGGCGTTAATATATGCTCGTTTACGAGGCTCGACGACGACAAAGCGATAAAAAACGATTTAAAGCGCTTGCAAGACGGAACGGCGGATATGGCGATAGGCACGCACCGACTTCTTAGCTCGGACGTTAAATTTAAGGATCTGGGTTTGATAATTCTCGACGAAGAACAGCGCTTCGGAGTAGCCGACAAGGAAAAGTTGAAGTTGCTTAAAAACAACGTAAACGCTCTTACGCTGTCGGCAACGCCCATTCCTCGTACTTTGCATATGTCGATGACGGGTATACGCGATATGAGCGTTTTGGATACGCCGCCGGCGGAACGCATACCCGTTCAAACGTACGTTTCGGAATTTTCCGAAAGCCTTGTTTACGATGCCGTTATGCGAGAGCTTGGGCGAGGCGGACAAGTTTTTATAGTGTACAATCGAGTGGAAAGCATCGAAGCGTTTGCCTTAAAAATGCGCGCTTTGCTGGGCGACGTAAAAATCGTCGTTGCGCACGGACAAATGAAGGAAAACGTTTTGGAAAAAACCATAAACGATTTCGTTGCGGGCATGGCAGACGTTTTGATTGCAAGCACTATAATCGAAAACGGTATAGATATGCCGCGTGCAAACACCATGATAGTGGTTGACGCCGACAGATTGGGCTTATCACAGTTGTATCAGCTAAGGGGAAGAATAGGCAGAAGCAACCGCCTTGCGTACGTATTCTTTACGTACGGCGACAAAATACTAAGCGACACGGCGTACAAACGCCTTGAAGCCATAACGCAATTTACCGACTTCGGATCGGGCTTTAAGATAGCCATGCGCGACCTTGAAATAAGAGGCGCGGGCAACATTTTGGGCAAAGCTCAGCACGGACATCTTGAAAAAGTCGGTTACGATATGTATTGCAAGATTCTTAAGGAAGCCGTGGACGAGCTTCGCGGCAAAAAGGTCGAGCGCGGCGGCGAGGTAAAGGTTGCCATCGACTACGGCGCGTTTATTCCCGACGGCTACATTCCTTCGGGACAGCGTAAAATCGACGCGTACTCTAAAATATCCGCCGTTTCGTCGCTGGACGAGGCAAAAAGGCTTCAAGCCGAGCTGCGTGACGTTTACGGCGAGGTGCCGCGAAGCGTCGTAAATCTTATATCCACCGCATTAATAAAGAACTTAAGCGCACGTTGCGGCGCAAGCAAAGTCGTGTTTAAAAAGAGCGATGCGGGCGTATACTTCGATAAAACGAAAGATATAAGTAAGAAAGTTATTGCTTCGGCAAACGTAAGTCACGGCGCTTTAGTGCAGCTTAATCCGCCTTCGATATCGTTTAAAGGGGACGGAGCACGCAAAAAGCTTATAAATTTTTTAATAAATTGCTCAGCTGAGCCGTTAAATCCTTGATTTGATTGCGAAATTGTTGTATACTAATAATTACCTATAAGTATAATAGGGTTTTGCTAAAATATTCTGACACGAGGAAAGAAATGAAAAAGATAGCATGTTTAATAATTTGCTTGATGCTTGCCGTAACTACGCTGTGCGCTTGCAACAGCACTTACGAAAATAGCCTTATCACGCACAATTACGAGCGAGATTACGCGCAGACCATAGTAACCATAGATTCGGTTACCGAAAGCGGCAAAAGGGCGGACGGCACCGAATGGTCATATACTTCCGACGAAACCGAAATTTACAAGTCGCAACTTGTAAGTTACATCAACAATTACGCAAGTACGTACGTTAATTCGTACGGAATGGACTATAACGAGGTTATAGATTATTTCGTGGAACAGCTCGTTCTTACCGAACTCGTTATTACCGAAGCGGACGTAAGGCTCGAAGCTCACGACGTTTTCTGGAGTAAAGAAGATATCTACGCGGTTCAAAAGTCGGTTTACAGTGCTTTGGACAGTTATTTACTTGAGATTTGTAACGAAATTCTCGAAAAGGCAGGACGCGACAAGCTTGTCGAATCCGAATCGAGCAGCGAAGATACCGACACGACTTATCCCGTAAAAAGCACCGAAACCGAAGAACAGGAGCGCGTATTCGTTACTTACGGCAACGGTAAAAAACACGACGACTGGTATATGCAGGGTGAGTGGTATATCGAAAGCGACGATCAATTCAACGCGCTTCCCGGCAATTTCGGCAATGCCGACACCAAGTCGCTCTATCGCGAAGCGGTAAAACGTTTGATAAGTACTTTGGGCGAAGCGGCGGACAACCTCATTAACGTTTCGGACGACGAAGCCAAAGCTATCGACGACGAAGTAAAAGCGCTTAGAGAAACTGCTTCGCAAAAGGGAGTTGCCTATGCGTACAGGGCTCTCGGCAAAACGCTTATGGTCAAAAAGCTTTACGGCGATAACTATATAAAGACGCAAAAGCTTAATATCTTGCAGGATTATATCGAAAACGACGTAACTGTTTCGGAAGAGCAGATAGTAGCTAAGTACAATAAAAAGCTTGCTCAGCAAATGGAAAGTTACAAAAGCGAATCCAATTACGATTCTGCGGCAACCGGCGACGATTTAATATTGTATCGCGCAAACGGAAATTACGTTTACGTAAAGCACATCTTGTTGCCGTTTTCCGACGAGCAGACCGGTTATCTTACCTCGTTTAAGGAGCTTCACACTTCCGACGAATATCTTGCCGAACGCGACAGAATGGTAAACAACATCGTTGCGTATCCGCACGTAAACGGCGAGGACGATACTTCCAATCCGCTTACCGTCGCTCAGATTTGGAGCGAAGTAAAGTCGGTTATGTCTAGGGCAAGCGCCGATGCGTACGACGCCGAACGTGCGTTTGACGACCTTATTTACAAGTACAACACCGATCCCGGAATTTTCGATAACGAAAGCGGCTATGCCGTTAAGTACAAGCTCGCTAGCGGCGAAAGTGAAACTTATATGAGCGAATTTGCAGAGTGCGCACGTGCGTTCCGCGACGAAGGTTACAAAGTGGGGCAGATTTACTCTAGCTATATCGTAACCGATTACGGCGTGCACATTATGTACTATGCGGCCGATTACGACGGAGGCGAGATTTTATCGCTTAACGACTATACTACTGCAGGCAGATACACTTGCGTAAAGGACGTTATAAAGGACGAGCTTTTAGAGGAAGCTACAAGCGCTGCGTATTCGGTATGGCAAGACGAAAGAATATACTATTATCGCAATACTAAAAACATAGTTAATCTCGTTGAAAAAGCGTACAAAGACCTTTATCAAGAAGACTAATAAAACAAACGAAAAACACCGCTTACGGCGGTGTTTTTTTATAGCGTTTTTTGTATCGCAAAACGGAACGACGGTAAAAAAGTTTCGTTTAGTCGATTATACCTAAAGAACGTTTCTTTTCGTCTAGGCGAGCAATAAACTTAGCGTTGTCGATAACGAAGCGTTCGTGAACGCCTTCGCCCAAAAGCTCCTTGTCGTCGTATACTTTTACGTTAAACACCAAGCGGCGGCGGTCGACTTCGATAAGTTCGCTTTCGCAAACGACTTTGCAACCGACGAAAGTAGAAGCAAGATGCTTGATATTAACGCTCGTTCCCACCGTACTTTGCCCTTCCGAAAGGAACGGTTCTACCGATTTGCGAGCGGTTTCTTCCATAAATTGAATCATGCACGGAGTCGCAAAAACGGGTAGCAAGCCGCTTGACATGTATTCTGCGGTTTGTTCGTAAGTTACTATGCGATCTCTTTTGCCTTTAATGCCTGTTTCCATAAAAAATCTCCTATAAAGTTGATACGATAAGCATAACATTAATTAAGCAAAAAGTAAAGCGAATTCGTGTCGGCATTAAAAAAGCAAAAAAAGTAAATTTTGCCTATAATTCGCCTTAAAACTGTTGTTAAATTTGCCAAAAAGTGCTAAAATACTATGAAGCATTTATTATGGAGGCTTATATGCGTTTTTCTAAAGAAGTAGAAAATATGATATGTGTTGCCAAAGGTCCTCATCACGGACCGGCGCCCATTCCCGAAGAAGGCAAGTGGGTTAAGGCAAAAGAAATTTGTGACATAAGCGGATTGACTCACGGCGTAGGTTGGTGCGCTCCGCAACAAGGCGCGTGCAAAATGACGCTTAACGTAAAAGACGGTATTATTCGTGAAGCTTTGGTAGAAGTTCTCGGCTGTTCGGGTATGACGCACTCTGCCGCAATGGCAGGCGAAATTCTGCCCGGCAAGACCATTTTGGAAGCACTTAATACCGACCTCGTTTGCGATGCAATAAACACGGCTATGCGTGAGTTGTTCTTACAGATAGTGTACGGCAGAAGCCAGTCGGCTTTTTCGGAAGGCGGCTTGGAAATTGGCGCGGGACTCGAAGATCTCGGCAAAGGACATCGTAGTCAGGTAGGCACTATCTACAGCACCGAAAGCAAGGGCGTAAGATATTTGGAAATTGCCGAGGGATACATCACTCGCCTTGCTCTGGACAAGGATAATCTCGTCGTAGGCTACGAGTTCGTTCGTCTCGGCGTTATGATGGACAAAATTAAGGCAGGCATGGACGCAAATCAGGCGCTTAAGGAATCTACCGGCAGATACGGCAGATTCGACAACGCGGCGCGTTACATCGATCCGCGCAAGGAATAAGGAGGGCGATACTATGATTACGTTTGAAGGTTACGACAAAAGAATAGACGGTATTAACAAAGCTCTTAACGCTAACGGCATAAAGGATTTGCAACAAGCGGCGGATATTTGCGAACAAAAGGGTATCAACGTTGACGCGATAGTAAAGGGAACTCAGCCCATTGCGTTCGAAAACGCAAGTTGGGCGTACACCGTTGGTTGCGCAATAGCGATCAAAAAAGGATGTCGCAAGGCTGTGGACGCCGCGGTAGCGATCGGCGAAGGATTGCAAGCGTTCTGCGTGCCGGGCTCGGTTGCTCAGCAACGTCAGGTAGGACTCGGACACGGTAATCTCGCTTCTATGTTGCTTGACGAAAAGACGTCGTGTTTCTGCTTTTTGGCAGGGCACGAGAGTTTTGCGGCTGCCGAAGGAGCTATTGGTATTGCTCGTACGGCAAACAAGGTGCGCAAAAATCCGCTAAAGGTTATTCTTAACGGACTCGGCAAGGATGCCGCTATGATAATAAGCAGAATAAACGGCTTTACCTATGTTCAAACCGAATACGACTATTTTACGGGCGAACTTAAGATAGTAAAAGAGTACGCTTATTCGGACGGCGAACGCGCTAAGGTGCGTTGCTACGGTGCGGACGACGTTCGCGAAGGCGTTGCGATTATGCAGTACGAAAACGTCGACGTTTCCATTACCGGCAATTCTACCAATCCCACCAGATTCCAGCATCCCGTTGCAGGTACGTACAAAAAGCTTTGCTACGACACGGGCAAAAAGTATTTCTCGGTTGCTTCCGGCGGCGGTACGGGCAGAACGCTTCATCCCGATAATATGGCGGCAGGACCCGCTTCGTACGGTATGACCGATACTATGGGACGTATGCACTCCGATGCGCAGTTCGCAGGATCTTCGTCCGTGCCCGCGCACGTAGAAATGATGGGCTTAATCGGCATGGGTAACAATCCTATGGTTGGCGCAACGGTTGCCGTTGCGGTTGCAGTGGAAGAAGCTATGAGTAAATAACTTACTTTTCTTTAGAGAAAGAAAAGTAAGCAAAAGAAACTTAAACAAATTCTAAATTACAAGAAGGGTAGTAAGAAATAACTTGCTACCCTTTATTTATATGTCATTGCGAGTTTGCGTAGCAAACGTGGCAATCTCTCCGTGATACTGCAACCACTCGGCAACATTAAACGTACTAATCTAAACCTTCTGTCATCCTGAGCCGCAAAGGCGAAGGATCTCGCGGAAGCGAAACGTATGTTAGTACTGAGGCAACAGCAGAAAACAATTCTCAACCATATGTCATTGCGAGGAGCGTTAGCGACGCGGCAATCTCTCCGTGTAACTGTACACTTTCGGCACAATCAAACGTACTAATCTAAACCTTATGTCATTCTGAGCCGCAGGCGAAGAATCCCGCGGAAGCGAAACGTATGATAGTATTACAGTGAAAATTTTCAAGAAATTCTTGACACAAAGCTCATAATATGGTAAAATACAATTAATAACGCAAACAAATAATTAGTCGGAGGTAAAAGCATGAAAAGATTAATATGCTTGTTACTAACTGTAATAGCAATGTTGTCGCTAGTAGGTTGTAACGACGATTTAGAAAAGAAGATAGAGGAGCTTGAGTATAAAATAGACGATTACGATCGCATAACAAGTAATATGATAGACGACGATAAGTGGTTGCTCGGCATGATACAAGATTTGCAAGCGGATAAAGTGCTGTTAAATATAAAGATAACGGAATTGGAAGAAAAAATAGCAAAGAACGAACAAGATATATCAAAGTCGGAAGAAGAAAACGACTCGTTAAATGCGCAACTGACGGAGTCGCAGGCGGAAATAGAACGTTTAAAAGAGCAACTTGCTAAGAGTGAAAAAGAATTAAATAGTGTATTAGATGTTTTGTGTGACGAGAAAATTGATGATTATTATGGAACAGAACCTGAGCCAGGGGTAGAATGTATTTGGATGCCGGACGTAGCCATTGGGTATAGATATTTAAAAGTCCCGTACAATATAGAAAATGTGAATATAAACGCATATTTGGGAGTCTGTGCTGAGGAATTAATATACGGTGAAAAACCGATGCGTGCAATTGTTCAAATGTGGTGTGAGTATTATAACGACGAGGGACATTTGATTGCGATTCCCGGCGAATACAACGTCGGTTGTTTTGAAAACATTCATTTAGAAAAAGAAAAATATGTTTTTTGGCACTATGAGGATGTTTCGGAATTTTCCGATCTAAAGGCAAATATAAACGTAAAGATTCCGCAGGAACTAATTGCGTATGAATCGGGAGTAGTATATATGCATATTTATTTGGAATGTTTTACGGATAATTCTTGGGAAGCAATCAATGGAGTTATGAATATAATACCAATCAATTATAAAAAAGCAGACGGGTATGTATTTTTGTATAAATAATAAGTTGGTGGTAAATATGGATAGCAAAAGGAAAAAGATAAAACTATTATTTGTTGTTTGCATGCTTATGATTGCGGTAGCGTTATATATCAGCTTTGATTTTAACGAAGATGTACAGAATGTTTTAGCGGAAGAAACACTTTATGCAATCGACGCAACAGAAACGAGTAGAGTAAGCGGTGTTTTAAAGTGGCAAGAAGATTTATTATTAGTCGACTCTGACGTAAAGACAAATGAAGAAAAAATTCATCCTCTTAAGTATGTTAAAGTGACATTAAGTTACGCAACTTCAGAAATGTTGATAGATGAGACATATACCGATTCTAACGGTGCGTACAATTTTTCATACTATAATAGAGGAAGCGAAAACCTAATCTTAAAAATTTATGCGCAAGGCGAAGCAATAACGATAAAGTCGAAAACAAATGTTTATTGCTACGAAAAAGAATTAAACGACGTTTGTGCAGGACAATACAATGTAGAAACGATAGTTTTTGAAATGGGTGACACAAATGAAAGCAATGAAAATCACTTAGAAAGGGCATTGCAGATTTCGCAAGCGGCAATATTTGCGTCAAAATATGCAAAAGAAATGAATGGCGATTATTTTGAAAATGTAGATATAATTTATCCGATTAATAACGATAGTTGCATTTTTTCAAGTGACGAAGTAAATATTAAAATAGGTAAAGGTAACCCAAACAACAAAATTTTGCAATCATATGCGTCGTGGGATGCGATAATGCACGAATATGGGCACTACGTTCAATATTGTCTGTTAGGACCGAGTGAAGTTGGCGGAAGACATTCATTAACTGAAGATTTATGGTATAAAAAAGCTAATAAGCCAGACGGGTTAAAATTAGCGTGGAGAGAAGGTTGGGCAACGTTTTTTTCCGCTGCGGCGCAAAACTATTTTTTATCCGAGCTAAGTAATATACCTACTGTTGGGGACGGAGTGTATAGTGCATATAATATTGATGAAGACCATGATTTTGTAAAAATAGTCAAAAATAAATTTTACGGGGAATTAAATGAAATAAGTACGATAGGTGTTTTATGGGCGCTGCTTGTGGATACAAATGACAATTACGACACAATAAATTTAACGCATCAAGAAATGTGGGATTTGGTTTTTGGCGCAAAACGAAACAACACGTCCGGAGATTACAAAAACGTGTTGTTTTTTTCTACGTTTGCAAAGAATTTTTATGCGAATTTTCCGAATAAATATAACGAATTCGGAAAAATATTACAACATTTTGGCTTTGCGGCGTCGATAACTAAAGCAGAATGGGAAAAAAATCTTTTACTTTATTTGTCGGATGAAAATAATGCGTCAATTAAGAGTCACAGAGCAAACGAATTTAAAATCGTGTTTTATAATGTTGAGACGGAAATATACACGATTGAAGGACTTGAACGAAATGATTCTTTGACATATCAAATAGATGATTATAACGCGTGGAAAGCTATGGAATTGTACGACATAGTACGCATTCGTGTTGTAGCTTATAATGCTTCGGATATTCGTACCGGAGGATATTATTCTGAATTTTACGAACTGATAATGCCGCAAAGGTACGAAATTGAGGACATTAATTCAACCGAGTGTATAATTAAAGGATTTAAAAAAGATAAATTATATACAAATATAGAAATATTGGAATATTATGGCGGTAAGATAGTAACGGCGATAGATGTAAATGCATTTAAAAATTGTTCTAACATAGAAAGTATAGATATAAGTACTACGCAAATAACGGAGATAGGGGCGTGGGCATTTTTTGGTTGCATAAATCTAAAAGAAATCAAGTTGCCTCAATCGTTACAAAAAATAGCTGCAAATGCATTCAGCGGTTGCATTAGTATAGAGAGCATAGACCTGAGCACTACGCAAATTACGGAGATAGGGTCGAATGGATTTAATGGATGTACAAATCTAAGCGATATTCACCTTTCAACAGAATTGTTTGCAATTGGCGAAAATGCGTTTTATAATACAAAAATTATCGATCAATTTGACGAAAACGAAATAGTATATATCGGGAATTGGTGTATCGGTTATAATGGGACCATTAAAAATGCGATAATAA
>CAZEXL010000011.1:0-45216 GCA_964516925.1 uncultured Lachnospiraceae bacterium
ACGGCGGTATCGTTTGTATGAGCCCATCGGTTTTGCCGATTGATGAACTAAATAATTTTATTCCTGTAAGCGTTCTTTAATTATTTGGTTGCCGATTTTAAAAAACATTAGAAAAATAAAGGGAAAAGGTCACCAAATTTGGTGACCTTTTTGGTTGCTTTGGTTTTTTGAAGGCTACAAAAGTTATTAAACACGGCGAAAATTATACAAAAAATGGCGGGTAAACGGCGAAAATCGTGCAAAATATGCATTTTAGGTATTTAGCAAACCCTACATTAGGGGCAGATATATCCTCCTAAGGGGCAGTTGTGGGTTCGATTCCCGCAGGGAGTACCATAAAAATGCCGCATATTATGCGGCATTTTCGGTGCCGTTTTATGCGATAGAATAATTTGCCAAAATAAAACTCCGAACCTTTTAAACATAGGATTCGGAGTTTTTTGCGTATTAGGCAAATAAGCGACAAAACGCAGCCTTATATTTTAGTACGATTTTAGTAAGCGGTTATTGTTCGGAAGTTGCGGTTTTAAAGGTAGCCGAAAAGCCGTTAAGCGTATAATCGGTACGGAAGGTAACGATGCCGCTCGTGGTGTTTTCGTACGTTCTTACTTTAGCGATAAGTTTTTTTGCCGTTTTGTTCGATTCGATAGAATACGGACTTTGCGCAAAGTATACGTAAAGCGGCGAACCTTGTTTATTGGAATCGGCAAGAAGGATTTGGATCAAGTTGCATTTTACGGTGTTCGTTTCGGTATCTTTGCTGTCCGCGCTAAAGCCGTCCAAAAGCGAAGAGTTGCCTAAGATCACGCCTTCTGCCGTGTAGTACGAAGCGACCATATCGGTCGTTGCGAACTCACCTTTAAGGTAGCATTCGTACCAGTTCACTATTGCAAACGACTCGTTAAGCGAATCGCCTAAGTTCTTCATAGAGCGAACGTAATAATACAAAAATTCGTTGTCGATATAATTACCCTTCGAAAAACTCAAAATAGTTGCGTTGCCGTTTACTACGAAGATCGTTTCGCCACTTTCGTAATTTGCTTCAAACGAGTACGAAGCGGACGGATTGCTTTGCAAATTAACCGTTTTGCTGCTTTTTACCGTAGCAAGGTTGTCCGTTCTGAAAACGGCGACCGAACTAATCTCGTCGGTCTTGTTTTTGTAGTTGTCCGCAAGGTAGTCGCTGTTTGTGTACACGATTTTAAAGTTCGTTTCCAGCTTGCAAAGGGAATTGTTTTGTTCGTCCACGTACTTGGTAAGCGTGTAAGTCATAAAACTGTTTTCTTCGTCGTTTACGGTTGTCGGATTGTCTTCGTCGTTCATGTACGATTTGGTAACTTTATACGTCGAAGTTTCGCTTTCAAACGTTCGATAAGCAACCCAAGGAAGGGGATCGTCGATTGCCGGCGTCGTTACCGTTTCGGTAGAGCAACCGACACACATTAACATTGCAAATATAGCAGAAATTGCTATGGTTAAAAATTTTTTCATTTAGAACTCCGTTGCAAATATAAAATTTAGTTTAGTGTAGCACATTTTGCTTGATTTGGCAATCTAAAAAGGTTACAATATTACAAATGAAAACAAATTTTATTAATTCGACAAATTACTATGACGCTTTACAAAAGATTATAAAAAAAATCGGTAAGCGAAAAATAACGCTAGGAGTACGACATTTGCTGTTCGTACCCGAAAAGTACACGTTGCTTGCCGAGCAATATTTGTGCGCAGAGCTGGGCGGTTCGTTCGACGTCGAGGTTCTTTCGCCTAGCCGCCTTTTTAGAAAGATGGATATTCAAACGCCTGCGCTCGGACGCGAGGGCGCGATTATGCTTCTGCGAGGAATGTTGCCTTCGCTCGAACTTAAATGTTTCAGCCGTTCGGCGGCGTATCGCGGCTTTTGCGAAAAGCTCTACGACGCAATAAACGACTTTGCGGCAAACGGAGTTTTGCCGATCGACATACCGTTTTCTTCACCCAAGCTAAGCGATCTAAGGACGATATACGAAGAATATCTCAAGCGCATACAAGGTCGTTTCGTGGACAGTATAGGCAAGCTAGAGCTCGTTGCTAGGCAAGCCGAGACAAGCGAATACCTAAACAACGTGCACGTGTACGTGGCTAATTACGACTATATGGACAAAGCTACGCGCAAAGTATACGACGCGTTAAAAAACAGAGCCATATCTTATACCGAAACGATAGTAACCGACGATGCGGAATTGAAGCTGAACGCTTTAAGCTACGTAGGCGACGGAGCTATGGCAGTCAAGGAGGTTGCAAAGCAGCTAAGGTTTTTGGCGTACGGCGGGATTAAGTACGAGGACATGGCGATAATCGTCGGCAACGCCGATCGTTCGCGCATAAGACGAATACTGGGCGAGTTTGGCGTACCGTGTTTTATGGCGGAGGACAAGCGTTTGTCCGACTTCCCGCTTTCGGCGTTTTTACTCAAGCTTTTCGAATGTTCTCAGCGCAAAAGCCGCGACTGTTTCGTGGAACTAAGCAAAAACGCATACAGCGGCATAAACAAATCCGATTCGGACGTTTTCGAGAACTACGTAAATTCTCGTCTTGTCGACTACAAAAGGTTTTTCGAGCCGTTCGAAGACTGCCCGCAAGCGGAAGAGGTACGAGCAAAGCTCGCAACGTTATGCTCGTTTGCCGAAAAAAAGCTTAAACATATAAAAACGGCGAGTGAATTCGGCGAAGCGCTAAACGACGTTTTGACGTTTGTGGATGCTCAAAAGACGACCGAGGATTTGTACGAAAGCGACGCCGTAGTCGAAAAGACGAAAGCCATAGCTGCGCTAATGGAACAAGTTGGTATAAGCGGCAACTTTGATTTTATATCGGCTGTATTTGCCGAGGGACTAAGAGCGAGCAAAGTTTCTACGATTCCGTACGGCGGCGGAGTTATGGTGGGAGACGCTGCGTCTTTACGAGGCGGAAAATACGAATTTACCGCCGTAATAGGCTTTGACGACGGTTTTTTGCCGCAGACTTATCGAGATAATTCGCTTATCGGCGACGACGAAAAGACGTCGTTTACGCAAATGGAACGAGCCGAACAAATAAACGCCAGATACGAAACCGAGCTTAGGCTTGCGCTTGCTAAGTCCAAAAGGATATTTATTACGTACTCTACGCCGTCGGCAATGATAGGCGATTTGTTCGACGGTTTGTTTAAGCTTAGCGAAGACGATCAATCGCTTTTGCTAAGATCGGGATGCAAAAAGCACGCTATCGAATTGCTTATATCGCTCGTGGGCAAAAACGAAAGCAACGTTCAAAACGATACTAAGCTTATAAACGATTTATACGAAGCAACCGACGTGGGCGAGGAAATGTTTATTCAAAAGCGAAGCGACGTCGTCAAAAACGGACTAAAATTATTCTTTTTGGGCGGCGCAACCAGCGTAAGCCAACTGCAAAGTTATTTTCGCTGTCCGTTTCGTCATTACGCCGAATACGGATTGCGACTTAAACATCGCGATGAAGGCAGGCTGACGCCCTTGGACGTAGGAAGTTTTATGCATTTAATCGCCGAAAAAGTAACTAAACGCGGGGAGTACGACGATATAAAGGGCGCGGTCGAGCAAGCCGTAAACGAAATTCTCGTAAGCGGCGGCAAGCTGGCATTGGACGTTAACGCTTCTACGGTAAACGCCCTTAAAGCGGAAGCGATCGAAGCGCTTAAAATATACGCCTCTCATTTAAAGAAAGGAAGTTTCGTTCCGCTAGGGCAGGAAATAGAATTCGAAACCGAGCTTGGCGACGTAAAATTACGCGGCAAAATAGACAGCGCGGACGTATACGAGAACTACGTAAGACTAATAGACCACAAGACGGGTTCGTACGAGTTTAATTTAAGCGACGTTTACTACGGCAAAAAGATACAGCTGCCATTATATCTTGCGGCGATGAGCAAAAAAGGATATAAAAAAGCGGCGATGCTTAACTATCCGTTTTCGTACAATTGGCTGTCCAACGAATTCGATCATCGCTTTTCGGGCTTCGTTTTAAAAGACGAGCAGGTCATTAAAGCCATAGATTGCAACTGCGATCAAGGCGAAAGCGAAGTTTTTAATTTAAATCCCAAAAGTTCGTCTTTGCTTACCGAGGGCGAAATGGACGCCGTAATAAACTACGCCAACGCGCTCAGCGTAAACGCCGTAAACGAAATAAAGGACGGTTACGTCGCCGCGACGCCGCTAAAAGACGAATGCGATTATTGCGTTTATAAATGCTTGTGCGTAAACAAAAAACAGCGCAAAACGTCAAAAATAAACAAAACGATGTTCGAAGAAAAAGTCGGAGAAAAGTAATGGAAAAGGGCAAGAAAAAAGTCTGGTCGGAAAATCAGCTTAAAATAATCAATTCTAACGACCGTCGCATATTGGTATCGGCCTCGGCAGGCAGCGGCAAAACCACCGTCATGATCAGACGCATTTTGCGGTTGATTTCCGACGGCGTTAAAATATCCGAAATGCTCGTTTGTACGTTCACAAAAGCGTCGGCGGCGGATATGCGCAACAAATTGTACACCCTAATGCGAGAACGCGGGCTAAAAAGCGAACTTAAGGATTTGGCAAACGCCGATATATGCACTATCGACAGTTTTTGTCAAAAGCTCGTAAGCAAGTACTTTTACGTTTTGGGCATAGATCCGCAGTTCGAGATGCTCGACGAAAACGAAAGCACCGCATTAAAAAGCGAGGCGATCGAAAGCGCATTAGAGGAGTTTTCCGCCGATCGTGTTTTTGCTTCCCTTGCGTTTATTTTGCGCAAAAAACGTCGTAACGGTACGCTTAAAGACGTCGTATCCGAAATTATGGACTACTATGCCGTAAACGCTAAAATGCCGACCTACGAGTATCGTAAGGACGAAGTAAGAGATAAGCTTAGCGAGTTCGTCGCAAAGCGAGAAAGCGGCGTTATGCGGTCCGTTAACGCCTTGTATTCGCAAATAAACGAACCCGAAATTTACGCCGACGTTTTGGCGGCAATGCAAAGCGGCGGCAAAACTAACGGCAGAATAAGGAACTCGAAGCAAAACGACGCGTACAAGCCGTGTATAAAAAACGTTCGCAGCAAAGTGAACGACTTTAATGAACTTAAAAGCGAGATAAGCGAGCTAAAAGATCAATCTGCGTCGCAAGAATACGCGCATGCGCTTATTCGAGTCGCCGAAAGAGCAATAGAGATTTACCACGACGAAAAGCGAAAAAGAGCCGTGCTCGATTTTGCCGACTTGGAAATTTACGCGCTTAAAATTTTACAAAGCGACGTCGTAAGCGAAATACGAGCAAAATACAAGCACGTGTTTGTGGACGAATATCAGGATGTAAATCCGTTGCAGGATTTGCTTATCGATTTGGTGGCAAAAGACGGCAATTTGTTTATGGTAGGCGACATAAAGCAAAGCATATACGCTTTTAGAGGTTGCGATCCCGATATATTCAAAGAAAAGTACTACCGCTATTCCGAGACGGGCGAAGGGAAACTTATTTGCCTTAATACCAACTATCGCAGCAACGCGCGGATAATAGAATTCGTAAATTCCGTTTTTTCACGCGTAATGACTAAGGAATTCGGCGGAATAAGCTACGTCGACAATCTTATGACGGCGGCAAGGCAAAGCGAAGGTTTTGTAAAATTTCACGTTGTAAGCGGCGGAGAAAGCTCCGAAGTCAGCGGAGTGTACAGCGTAAAAAACGGTCAAAAAAACACGATGAGCAAAGCGGAAGCCGAAGCGGCGTTGGTTGCGCATCGCGTAAGCGCGCTTGCAAAAAGCGAAGTGGACGGCAAGGCGGTTTCGTTCGGCGATATAGCCATACTTTCGCGTTCGATGGGCTCGCTTGAAAATTTAATCGTACAAAAGTTAAAAGAAATGAATATACCCGTAACGCTTAACGAAGACGCGTATTTTTTGGAGCGACCGGAAACGGGGCAGTTAATAAATTATATGCGACTTATCGACAACCGCTTGGACGACGAAGTTATGGCGATAGCCATGCTTAGTCCTTTCGGTGGCTTTTGCGAGGACGAGCTTGCCGAAGTGCGACTAAGCGGATCCGATCCGTTTTGCACTCTCGTTGCCTCGGCGGCGCAATCGAACGAAAAGATCAAAGCTTTTATGGATAAGCTGGATAGGTACACTATGCTGTCGCTTACGGTAGGCGTAGACGAACTTATAGACACCGTCGTGTCGGAATGCGGATACTTTAACTACGCTTACAGGCTAGGAGACGACGCTGCCGAGACGCTTGATAAGTTTCTTGAGTTTTTGGGCGGTTGCGCCGCAAAAAACAGTTTACGAGCTACGCTTAGGTATATTGACGAACGCAATCCGTTCGTGAGCTTAAGAAGCGAAGAAAACTCCGTAAAACTAATGACGATTCACAAAAGCAAGGGGCTGGAGTTTAAGTTCGTTTTGCTCGTGGGGTTAGACGATTCGTTTAACTTAAAAGACACGAAAAAACCGATACTGGTAGGCGATAGAATAGCTATGCGAGTATACGACGAGCACAAAGCGTTTGCCAGTGATCTCGGATTTTTAGTCGGGGAGCAAATAAAAAAGAAGCAGCTCGAGGAAGAGTTGCGAATATTGTACGTTGCGATGACTCGCGCCGAAGAAGGTTTGGAATTGTTTGCTTCGTTAAGCGAAAAGGGCGACAAAGCGGACGAAGTAAAGGCAATTTCGTTGCTACCGGATATCGGCGATATGTCTCAGTGCACCAGCGCTATAATGTGGTTGGCACCGCAATTATTGCAGGCAAGAACGTACGACGTAAGCGAAATTGAAATAGAAAGTCCGATACGCGTCCCGGTGTATTTTGCCGCTGCCGATCGAGAAAACGTAAAAATGCTTAAAGATTATTTCGACTTTAAGCGTGAGCCCGTTGCGCCCGTAAAAGGATACGTAAGCAAGCTTGCGCATTCAGGTCCGCTCGATTTTACGAATTACGAAGACGACGAAACGGTTGTACGCAGCGACGACGCGATAGAACGCGGCAATGCGTATCACCGCGCCATGGAAAAGATAGATTTTTCGCAGCCCGATTTAAGCGTGTTGTCGCAAGCCGATCTAACGCTTATCGATAAAGACAAGCTTTACGTTGCGGCAAAAAAGATGAGTGAATTTAAAGGCGACGTATACAAAGAACAGGCGTTTATGATAAAGCTTGCCGCAAACGAGCTTGAGGTAAGCGGCGAGGGCGACGTTATCGTTCAGGGTATTATCGACCTACTCGTAATTAACGGCGACACGGCAACGATAGTCGATTACAAGACGGGCAGAATACATAGTTCGCTGGAAGAAGGCTATTTTAAGCAAGTAAAAATGTATTCTATTGCCGTAGAGCGATTGCTCGGCAAAAGAGTAACGAAAAAATGTTTGTATTATTTCGACGCGGAAAAATTTGTCGAAATAGAATAGGTTTTGTCGGCGAGGCTCTTTTTGTATTAAAATGCGCTACAATAGCGGCGGAGGTGGCAAAAGTGAAGCCGCAACGAGAATCGATCGAAAAAGAGCAATCTTTTCGTATAAGTATTAAAGCCGTCGAGCAAACGCTGGACAAAGACTACAAAGAGGCGGGGGCCGCTCAAAAGGCGACGGAACAATTAAAAAAGATTCTAGGACTTAATGCAGAAAAATAAAAAAGCGGCAACTAAACGCACCCTAAAAAGCTTTACGAAGCTTTTTAGGTACGCTAAGCCGCCGTCGCAGTTTTAAATTAATCGTATTTAGGCTACCAAAATAATAAGCGCAACGATGTTGGCTACTAAGGTTGCCGCCGAAATTATTGCTGCGGTAAGGCATATTTTGCTTTTAGAAAATATAAAACCGAATATGCTGCTTATAACCGAACCGATAAATCCGCTCATGACGAAGATAATCGAGAACAGCTTTGCAACGGCCGAAGCGACGTCGGGTTGAAACATCGACGAAACGGTAAGGTAAAGTCCGATTACCGTTAGCCCTGCAACGAAAATGCTTAATACTAAATTTAATATGGGTAAAATTTTATTCATAAACGTAGTATACCACAATTTGCGCGTCGTGTCAACGAATAATGCTTCGTATTTTTCGTTAGCCTTGCGGCATACGCGCAAAACGCCGAAACCGAAATTCGATTCCGACGCTTTGCGACGATTGCTAGTCGACGCCGAACTTAATGATTTTAATGCTGCCCGTTTTTCGCTTGTTAACGAATTCGACGCAGCGACGATCGTTTTCTTCGTCTATAACGATTTCCACTTCTTCGCAGCATCTGTGATATCCTATGGGTGCTTCTATCTCGCGTAAGTAATATTTTCCGTACGGCAAGCGATCTATTTCGGCTTCGCCGTTTTCATCCGTTTTAAGGCACAAAACTTGCTCGTGACGGCAATTCATAAGAGCGAATTTCGCGCCGCATAATCTCGTTTTTTCGCGCATGGTTTTCTCCCGTAAACTAACGCGGCTTGGTATATAATACGTTCTTGTTCGGGTAAATGTGCGTATTACACAAAAGATATCCGAATTTTTGTGGCTCGTTATGCACCGACTTGACTTGCTTAAAGAATAATAGTATAATAACGAAGGACTAAGCCATAAAGGAGTCGCTTATGAAAAAAGTTGCGGCAATAATTCTTGTTTGTCTAACGATGTGTACGCTCGTTTGTTGCGGATCGAACGAATACGTCGGCGAATATTCCAAAAGCAGTTCGTCTGCAACGTTTACCGTTACGCTTTCGGCAAACGGTGATTTTAAGTACGAGCGAAAATTCAAAAGTTCGTATTCTCCGTTTGACGAGGACAGCAACGTACGCAAGGGTACGTATACCGTGGACGGCGACGAAATCAAGATAAAATATTCATATTACGAAGTCGCCGAAAAAAAGACGCTTAACAAGACGGCGACTGCAACGGTAAAAGACGGCAAGCTCATTATATCTGACGGCGAACTTGCCGGTACGTACGCTAAAAAATAAGGAGAAAGCTAATGAAAGCTAAAAGAATTCTTGCGGCAACGATCGTGTTTGCATGCGTATTTGCGTTATGTTGCTGTACGCCGAAGCGAAACGACGTAGAAACGATTTTTAAGGATAACGGCTACGTAATAGACGAAGTGCAAAGCGAATACGTTTTTGCTTACGTAAACGGATACGAGCCCGACGGCGAAGTGGAATACGCCTTTATGGCGGTGAAATCAAAAATGCCGACGGCGTACGTCGTTGCTTTTGCCGAAAAAAGCGATGCGAAAAAGTTTGAAGAAGCGCTTTCTAAACGCAACCAAGATAATTTCGATTATTTGCGAAAAGGTTGCGTGGTAATTTTCGGGCCCGAACAATGCACAGAGCTATTTAAATAACTTACTTTTCTTTCGAAAAGAAAAGTAAGTAACTGAAGAAAGGTGCGTTACGTCGACGTAATTTGTTTGCGTTTTAATCTTCGCACTCGGTTGATGTGTCGTTCAAAATCGCCGCTTAAAATAAGTTCGTTAAGCAAAAGCTGTTCAAAAGTGGGAACGGTGCACGAATAAAATCCGAGCTTGTCGTCAAAAACGCCCACCAACTTTTTCGGAATAACCATGTATCCTATACGTAATGCCGGCGAGATCGTCTTAGAAAAAGTATTAAGATAAAAAACGTTGTCGTTTTCGGACAGCGAAAACAGCGTTTGTTCGGGCTTAGTAAGCACCGAAAATTCCGATTCGAAGTCGTCTTCCACTATAAAACGTCCATTCGTTGCCCAACGTGCGTACTCGTGTCGCTTAGAAGCCGAAGCGGTAATACCGGTAGGGAAGCTGCGATAAGGCGTAATATGCAAAACCGAGGCGTCGGTGTTTTTAAGCGCAACGCTTTCTATTCCGTCCGAGCAAAGCGGTAATAAATCGCAACGCACTCCCTCGGCGGAGTAAATCTGCTCTATTTTTTCGTACGACGGACTTTCTATTCCGTACGTAATACGATTGCCTAGCAAAGCGACGATAAGCTTGTACAAATATTCCGCGCCCGAACCGATAATTATTTGGTCAATCGTCGTCGTAATGCCGCGATTTCTAGTAAGATACGCGCTTATCGTAGCACGCAGCTCGATAAGTCCCTTGCCTGGCGACTTTTCCAAAATCGTTTCGCCGTAGTCGCTTATAACTTTGCGCATGGTTTTTGCAAGAACGGAAAACGGAAAGGTTACGGCGTCGTCCCGCTTTTGCGGCGAAAGTAAAGCGCTACGAACAGTCGAATACGCAAAGCCGTCGCTGCGTTTAAACGTCACGAAAAAGCCGCTGCGTTCTCGCGATTCTACATATCCTTCTTCGGCAAGCAGTCCGTATGCGTGTTCCACCGTAATAACGCTAAGTCCGCTTTCGGCAACCACCGTTCGTTTAGACGGCAGCTTGCTTCCGCATTCGTATGCGCCCGACAATATGTCGTTGCGTATCTGTTCGTACAGCTGTAAGTACAAGGGCTTCAAGCGTGAATTGTCAAAAACGTACTTCATCTGGTTATATAAAATTCTCCTGTTTTGATTATTGTTATAAGTTCAAAAATATTGTACAATACCTTTCGTCAAAAAGCAACTATTTAAACGGAGAAAACAGAAATGGCTTACAAAAAGATACTAACGATTCAGGATATATCGTGCGTAGGGCAGTGTTCGCTTACTGTAGCGTTGCCCATTTTGTCGGTTTGCGGCATGGAAACTTGCATATTGCCTTCGGCAGTGCTTTCAAATCATACGGCGGGCTTCAGCGGCTTTACGTTTCGAGACCTTACCGACGATATGCCCGATATCCAAAAACAGTGGATTAAAGAGGGCGTAAAGTTCGATTGCATTTACACCGGGTACCTTGGTAGCACCAAGCAGATAGCGTACGTAAAAAATATTTTGCAAACGATGGGAAGCGCCGAGTGCGTAAAAGTAGTAGACCCTGCGTTTGCCGACGGCGGCAGGCTGTATCCGATTTTCAACGACGAGTACGTGCAGGCAATGAAGCCTTTATGCGCTTGTGCGGATATATTGCTTCCCAACATTTCGGAGGCGTGCTTCCTTACGAGTACCGAGTACAAAGAAACGTACGACGTTGCGTATGTCGAAAATCTTATGGATAAGCTTGGCAAGCTCGGCTGCAAAACGATAGTTCTTACGGGCGTAAGCTATCGTGACGGATACACCGGCGTAGCGGTACGCGAAAACGGAAAAACTCAATATTACGAGCATGAACGTATTGCAAAGGGCTGTCACGGAACGGGCGACGTTTATGCGTCGGCGTTCGTGGGCGCGTTGCAAAACGGATTTACCGTTTTCGACTCCGCAAAGCTTGCCGCCGATTACACGGTGGAATGCATAAAGGCGACGATAGGCGACGAAAGTCATTGGTACGGCGTAAAGTTCGAGCTTGCAATTCCGTATCTTATCAAGCGTCTTAATAGATAAAATTTAAACAACGATAAAACGAAAAACGTCGCATTGGACTTAATCGGACATTGCGGCGTTTTTTATTAAGCAATAAAAAAGCGTCGTTTTCTATGTTGGAGGTGCATAAGTCACAAAAGAAAACGACGCTTCGCGCGGATGGTAAAAAATGAAATAAGTCCGATAAACTTCCGCCCCGCATTATGTAAATATTGATAAGATAAAGGAAGAAAGGGGGTAAAACGATTTTTCGCGAGGCGGAAGAGGAGAGGCGGTTTTGTCAACGGCGGACGGCATTCTGCGCCGCCGTTGAGTAAGAAGCTTGGTTCGTCGGAGAGGTAACTAACTTCGCTTCGTTTAGGAGGAGCTAGCGACGTCGTTTCGTCGCAGCTTTATTAACGCTACTCACGTTTACGCCTACAATATAACACGCAATAAAAAACTGAACATTAACGGACGGCACTTTTATCTGAAAAAACGGTGAAATGCAAATGCAAGAAAACGAAAAGTAAAATTTTAATCTAAAAATTCGGATTTTATCTATAAAAAACGCAAAATTTAATGTGCAGTTCATTTTTTTGTGCTACAATAAAGGGTAATGTTAAGGAGGCGTTAAATGTTTCAAATTCTTGTAGCCGAAGACGATAAAAACACAGCTAAGCTTATGCGAGCGGTTTTACGTCACGAAGGTTATGACGTTTTACTTGCCGAAAACGGCGAGCAAGCGTTGGAGCTCACCGACAAAAATCACGTCGATCTTATTATCGTGGACGTAATGATGCCCGTTATGAACGGATATGAATTTACAAAGCGTATGCGCGAAGGCGGTTCTACCGTTCCCATTCTTATGATAACGGCAAAATATCTGCCCGAAGATAAATGCAAAGGTTTTTTGGTCGGAACGGACGACTATATGGTAAAGCCGGTCAACGAAGAGGAGATGCTTTTGCGAATAAAGGCGTTGCTTCGCCGCTCCAAAATAGTAGCCGAACGAAAATTGCATATCGGTGCGGTTACGCTCGATTACGATTCGCTTACCGTTTCTAGAAACGGCGAAACGCAAACGTTGCCGCAAAAAGAATTCTATCTTTTGTATAAACTTCTTTCGTATCCAGACAAAATTTTCACTCGTCTCCAGCTTATGGACGAAATTTGGGGAATGGAGTCGGAGTCTATCGATACTACCGTTAACGTGCACGTTACCAGGCTGCGAAAACGTTTTGAATCGTTCAGCGAATTTGAAATCGTTGCTATACGCGGCATAGGGTACAAGGGTGTGATTCATAATGAAAAAAAACAAAACGAATAAAAAAATAAAAAAGCTTACCATACACCTTGCAATTCTGTTTGCGCTGATGATGTTTTCCATAATGCTTGCCACCGGCTTTTTGGTGATGGGCGTTATGTTGCTTTTATACGAACTCGGCGTGCTAAGCTTGCACGGCGCGTTGCAACTTCCGCTAGTAATTTTTGCGCTTACCAGTTTAATAGTAGGTACGATGATTGCGTTCGTATTTTGTCGCCGTCCGCTCAGTCCGTTGCAAGAAGTAATGGACGCCACCGACAAAATCGCGGCAGGAGACTACAGCGTGCGAATCGATCCGAGGGGTATAGAAGATTTTCGTTTACTCGGCGAAAAATTTAACAATATGGCAAGCGAGCTTCAAAGCGTCGAAATGTTAAGAAGCGACTTCGTAAACAATTTTTCGCACGAGTTCAAAACGCCCATCGTGTCCATTCGCGGCTACGCCAAAGCGCTTAAGTGGGAGGAACTTTCGGACGAGGAGCGTAACGAATATCTGGATATTATAATAAGCGAGTCCGAGCGGTTATCCGAGCTTTCCAACAACGTGTTGTACTTAAGCAAAATCGAAAATCAAACGATAATGACCGACGTCGAGCGTATTAACGTAACCGAACAAATAAGGCGTGTTGTAGCTTTACTTTACGAAAAGCTTGCGGCAAAAAATCTTAGCGTGTCCTTCGACGCCGACGAAGAATACGTTAACGCCAACGACGAGCTTCTAAAAGAAGTATGGATAAACCTTTTGGACAACGCCGTAAAGTTTTCGCCCGAAAACGGAAATATAGAAATCTCCGTTAAAAAAGACGACGGATATTTGTCGATAACCGTCTCCGACGAAGGTCCCGGTATAAGCGACGAGGCGAAAAAACACGTCTTCGAAAAGTTTTATCAAGGCGAAAATTCGCATTCCGTAAAAGGGAACGGACTGGGGCTGTCCATTGCCGGACGAATAGTCGAATTGCACGGCGGCAAAATAGAAATAGGTTCGCCGCAAAAAGGCAGCCAATTCATCGTACGACTAAAAGCCTAGCCGCTAATTAAAAATTCGATACAAAAAACGCTCTTTCTAAAACGAAAGGGCGTTTTTATATAAAGTTATTCTACGGTTACCGATTTTGCAAGATTTTTCGGTTTGTCTATGTCGGCACATCTGGCTAGTGCCGTATAGTAAGCAAGAAGCTGACACGCCACCGAAGCAAGAAGCGGAGAAACGAATTCCGATTTTGGTACGAGTATGGTTTCGTCGCATACATCCGACATGTCGAAGCTACTTATTCCCACAACAAAAGCTCCGCGCGACTTTACTTCGATAACGTTAGACTTCGTTTTGTCAAAAAGTGCTTTGTCGGTGGCAATGGCAACAACTATAGAACCTTTTTCTATAAGCGAGATAGTGCCGTGTTTAAGTTCGCCGGCAGGGTAACAATCGGCGTGTATGTACGAAATTTCTTTAAGTTTAAGGGCGCTTTCCTTAGCGACGGCGTAGTCTGCGCCTCTGCCTATAAAAAAGGCATAGTCGTGTGTCGAAAAACGAGCCCCAAGTCGCTGAGCGACAGGCTGAATTTTCAGCGTTTGAGTTACCAGTTCGGGCAATGCTTCCAATTCTTTTTTCAGCGTAAATCGACGTTTGTCGCCCTGCCTTGCAAGCAGATTTTCGGCAATAAGATATAAATTCAGCAGCTGAGTAGTAAACCCTTTGGTCGTTGCAACGGCGACTTCGGGACCTGCTTTGGTGTATACTGCGCTGCCCAATCGACTCAGCGAACATTCCGGAACGTTTACTATGCACGCCAGTTTGCATTTGTTTTCGCCTATTTTAAGCGCGCCTATGGTGTCTGCCGTTTCGCCGCTTTGACTGATTGCAAGCAGCAAATCGTTTTTCGTTATTATCGGGTTGCGATAGCGGAATTCGCTTGCGATGTCTGCGTCTACTTTTATGCCGGTAAGCGATTCTATTACGTATTTCCCCATAAGCGCGGCGTGATAAGCCGAGCCGCAACCGATAATATGAATATTGTTTATGCCGTCCAAGAAGTCAAACGAATCGTCTTTGCGCGCGTTAAGAGTGTCGTACAAGGCTTTTGGCTGTTCGAAAATTTCTTTAAGCATAAAGTGCTCGTAGCTTCCTTTGTCGGCTTCTTCCTTTTGCCATTGCGCGTGATACGGCTGTTTGGTTAAAGGTTCTCCGTTAAGATTAAGGATTTTTATTTCGCTTCCCAAAACGGCTATTTCACCGTTTTCCAACACGTAAAAATCGCGCGTTTTGTCGATAAGCGCCTGCATATCCGAAGCGACGAACGCGCAATCGGGGCAAATTCCTACTACAAGCGGATTATCCTTTTTTACAACGTATAACTTGTCGTCGTTGGCACATAGTACAGCCACGGCGTACGAGCCGCTAAGTCTGGTTGCCGTTTTTATAAGCGCGCTTATTACGTCACCCGTGTAATAATACTCCATAAGCTGAGCGATCACTTCGCTGTCGGTATCCGACGAAAAGGTAAAGTTTCGATAAATCAAAAACTCTTTAAGTTCTTTGTAGTTTTCTATGATGCCGTTATGTACGATCGCAAAAGCACCGTTTTTGGATACGTGCGGATGGGCGTTTTTTTGTTTAGGCGCACCGTGAGTAGCCCAACGAGTGTGCCCTATACCCAACGTTCCGCCAAGTGCGCTTGCCGCTAAAGCAAGTTTGTCGATTCTTCCTTCCGTTTTTATCACGTTAATTTTCCCGCCGTTTAGCGTAGCTATCCCGGCTGAATCGTAACCTCGGTATTCCAGTCGTTTCAATCCGTTCAAAAGCAAAGGCACGGCGTTTTGCTTGCCTACGTATCCTACGATTCCGCACATTTCAGTTCTCCTTCGCGTCGTCCGTTTTTACGCCGATTTTCGTTAGCGTTCTAACAAGCGATATTGCTACGCACAAAAAGGCAGTCACGGCAAACGCAATCATTATAAGATTAATATATTCGCTTAAAAGAACGGTTATAACGGCAATAATTAAGCATGCGATAAAATTACCTGCCGTAACGCACGCCAGCGATCTAAAGTATCCTAGGCCGATTATCGAAGCGATTGCGCTGCCCGTCCATACGCCCGTAAGCGGCAACGGCACTGCAACGAAAGCCGCCGTAAGTACGCATTGCTTAAGCGTAGAACCGACTTTAACTTTTTTAGCCTTATTACTAAATCGAAGCATAATCGCTTCTCCGACTTTTCTAAAAAGTTTTGTTTCGGCAAGAAAATTAACGAACGGAACTAACACTAACGGCAAGACGGCTGCGGCGACCGAAGAACCTACGAACGAATAAAAAAAGGCTTGAAAGGTCGAAAGTCCGCATTTAAGCGCGGCAGGCAAAGCGAGCCTTGCTTCGGCGATCGGCAAAAACGCGATTATCAAGATTATAATTCGCGGTTCTAACTCTAAGGAAAGCAAAAACTCAAAAACACTGTCCGTCAATTCGTTCATTCACACACGCTCCGCTTTTTTCATAGTATATGTTGTGCGAAAAAAATAATTACCTAGGAGCTAAAATGAAGTATTTCGGAACGGACGGAATAAGAGGCGTATACGGACGGACGCTTACCGACGAGCTTGCTTATCGGGCGGGGCGAGCGGCGGCTACGCTAAAAAACGAATGGGTGGTAGCGTCTGATACGCGAGTTTCGTGCGACGCGATATACGAGTCGTTAAAAAGCGGGCTTATATCGGGCGGAGCGTCGGTTTTAAAGGTAGGAATCGCGCCGACGCCGTGCGTTTCTTATCTTTCGGGCAAACGTAATTCGGGCGGAATTATGATCAGTGCGTCGCACAATCCTCCCGATTACAACGGTTTAAAGTTTTTTATCGGCGGAGCAAAGATAGGCGACGCGACGCAAAGCGAAATAGAGCGGCTTATCGACGATCAACCTGCCTTAAATCGCGTCGGCAAGGAAGTCGATTATTCGTACGCAACGGCGGAATACGTCCGTGCTCTCGTAAAATTCGGCGGCTTTTTGGACGGAAGAAAAATTTCGCTCGATTGCGCGTACGGCGCGGCTTCTAGCGTTGCATACGAGGCCTTTACCGGTTGCGGAGCTAACGTAAAGATATTTTGCGATCGATGCGACGGCGCTAAAATTAATTGCGGTTGCGGCGCGTTGTATCCCGATTCTATAGCCGGGCTAACGGACGATATAGGATTTGCATTCGACGGCGACGCCGATAGGGTTGTTGCGTGCGACGGCAAACCGCTGGACGGCGATTCCGCCTTGTACAATCTTGCACTTGCGCTAAAGCCAAACGGAGTAGTTTGTTCGGTTATGAGCAATAGCGCGTTACAAAAAGCGTTGGGCGGTGTAGGCGTCTCTTGCGTACGCGCCGACGTGGGCGACAGGCGAATAAGCGAGGCGATGCTAAAAAACGGTTTTACTCTTGGCGGAGAGCAAAGCGGTCACTACATAATATCGCCTTTCAAAACGGGCGACGGCTTGCTTGCCGCGCTGATACTAAGCAGGCAAAAAGCTTTTAAAAGGCTGACGCTTACGCCGCAAAAAACGATCTCGCTTTTTGGTCGAGGCGACGTTTTAAGCAATCAAAAATTTATTCGCGTAAAAGAGCAATGCTTGCGCGCGTTGCCAAACGGCAGACTGCTCGTTCGCAAAAGCGGAACGGAAGAAAAGATAAGGATAACGGTCGAGTGCGAAGACGATAAATTGCTTGACGAAATTATCGGCGTTCTCGTTGCCGAAATAAAAGATATAAACAAGGAGGTTTTATGAAAATAGCCGTTGTATTCGGAGGCAAATCGTCCGAACACGATATAAGCGTAATCACGGGAGTAATGGCAGTAAACGCAGTATCGGTAAAACACGAGGTTATTCCCGTCTATATCACTCGCAGCGGAAAGATGATAAGCGGAAAAAACTTCGATAAAACCGAAACTTTCTTAAAGGAACCAAAGGGTAAAAAAGTTATTTTCTTGCCCGGCAGCGAGGGCATGACGGTGGGCGGAAAATTTATAAAGCCCGATTGCGTTATCAACGCCTGCCACGGTCACGGCGGCGAGGACGGAGCTTTAAGCGGACTGCTCGAACTTTGCGGCGTGCCGTACGTAGGCAGCAACGTTCGCGCGTCGGCAGTGGGTATGGATAAGTTGCTGTTTAAGCAAGTTATGCAAGCGTATTCCATTCCCGTGGTTCCGTACTTCGGCGTAAGCAAATACGAATATTCGGATATAAATTACGATCCCGGCGAAGCGGTCAGCGCTGTAGGTTTTCCGCTTATCGTTAAGCCGTGCAACCTAGGAAGCAGTATAGGAATAGGCGTAGCTAAAGATTATAAGGACCTCTTTTCGATGCTGGACGAAGCGTTTTCGTGGGACTTAAGAGCGGTGGTCGAAAAGGCGCTTTCGGATTTTACGGAGGTTAATTGCGCGGTTCTCGGCTACGACGGTTTCGTGGTAACCAGCGAAGTCGAGCAACCGGTAGGATTTAAAGAATTTTTAAACTTCGACGACAAGTATATGAAGTCGTTAAAAACCGAAACAAGAAAAATGCCGGCGTTGCTTCCCGATTCGCAACGAGAAAAAATCCGCAGTCTTGCAGCAAAAACGTTTAAGGCTGTCGGATGCAGCGGCGTTGCCAGGGTGGATTTTTTGGTTAGCGGCGACGAAATATTCGTAAACGAAATAAACACCGTGCCGGGTTCGCTAAGCGAATATCTGTTCGGCTACGGCGGAGTTACGTTTGTAGATCTTATCGAAAGGCTCGTGTCCGACGCAAAAAAAGTAAAAAAGCAAAACGATAAACTTAAATATTCGTACAAAAGCGACGTTTTACTTTCCAAAAAAAGATACAAGTAGGGCGAACGAAACTCAATATACGACACAACGATGTCTACAATGGTGTGATATATTAAGCGTACAAAACAACGTTGGAGGGAGTTATTATGAAGAACTGGATAAAGGTTATATTTGCGCTTAATAATCGGCTCGATGCGCTTACGTATTCGATCGACGAACAGGTAGACAGCTTATCGTCTGTTTTAACCGTCCCGACTATGAAATTGTTTGACCGCATTATAAAGCTTAACGATAAAAAGGTTAAGATAATAAACTTAAGAGTGCTTCACGATAAGATGAAGGAAAACCTTAACGCTAAGGAGTATTGCGTGGTGTCGCGGTCTTCTCGCGGCGTATCGTTTGCCGATATTGCCAAGGAGCTTAACGTAAGCAAAGGCAGCGCGTATCGTATTTACGAGCGTGTAATAAACCGTCTTACGCGTCTGCTTGCGTACTACGGTTACGACGAAAACAAATTTGCCGAGGACTACAAGGACGTTGCGCTCGTTGCGCGAACGCACAAGCGGTTAAGCAAAACGGCGCAAGCGTCGTAATCATTCTTTATAACGAGGCTTACGCTCTTTATCTTTAAAGATAAGATACATTATAACGACGGAAGGGATGCACAAAAGAGAAATCAAAACGAAGTCCGTATTTTGAGAAGGCGAAGAATTATCTTCGCTTTCTTCTTTTAACGCGACTTTTTCTATTATGTTGTTTTGTATTTCGCTTACCGTCGTTTGCGACGAATACACGTATCCGCGGTACGTGTTAGTTCCGTCGTCGTAGCTTACGTATCGCCACATGTCGCCCACCTGAGGTATAAGCGCTTTGCCGACGGCGTCGCCGTAGTAGTAGCCGCCTGCAGACGGCGGAATTTCGGTTAGTACTTCGCTTTGGTCTGTGGGCTTAAGGCGAAGTTTTGCAGGGTAACCGTCGTTATTTACGCTAAACGACGCCGTAGCGTACTTATTTACCGGTTCGTAGTCGACTATCGTTACGTTCTTTGCGTAGCCCGAAATATCCTTGTAGCTAACAAAGCAGCACGTTTCTTTTTGCTCCAGTACTATCACGAAATACGTTTTCGGAAGCGAGGTAACTATCTCGAGGCAACGTTCGTCCGAGTACAGCGTAACGTCCTCGCTTAAATATCCGTACGTAAACGGTTGAGCGTAAGAAAGAAAAATCGTTAAAACGAGAAACAGCTTCATAACTTCATTATGACTTAGTCGAACACGAAAATTATGGTACAAATTTACGAAAAAGGAATATTTTGCGCGCAAGGCAGATTTATATGGACGAAAAAGAAATAATAGCAAAAATCAAAAAGCTCGACAGAGCAATAGAAAACTACAAGCAAAAGAACAAACTGGCTTACTACAACAAGGGAGTCGTTCATCACAAGCAGATGGCTTTTCATAAATGCACTAAACGCAATCGCTGGGTTTTCGGCGGCAACCGAAGCGGCAAAACGGAATGCGGCGCGGCAGAGGCGGTGTGGCTTGCTCGCGGCAATCATCCGTTCAAAAAGAACAAAACAGGGGTGGAAGGTTGGGTGGTAAGCGTAAGTCGCGAAGTACAGCGCGACGTTGCTCAGCGTAAAATTTTGCAATATCTCAATCCCGATTGGATCGAAAGCGTAGTTATGGTAAGCGGTAAATCGTCCAATCCTCAGGGCGGAGTAATAGATTATATTTCCGTAAAAAACGTATTCGGCGGACTAAGCCGCATAGCGTTTAAAAGTTGCGAAATGGGTAGAGAAAAATTTCAAGGCGCGTCGCTCGACTTCGTTTGGTTCGACGAAGAACCGCCCGAAGATATTTACGACGAATGCGTAATGCGCGTACTCGACAAAAAGGGCGAAGTTTTCGGCACCATGACGCCGCTTAAGGGTCTGACGTTTATATACGATCGCATTTACCTTAACGACGGAAACAGCGACGAAGTTTGGTACGAGTTTATGGAGTGGGGTGACAATCCGTATCTCGACAAAAACGAAATCGATAAGCTTAGCGCAACTATGACTAAAGAAATGCTCGAACGCAGACGGTACGGTTTGTTTACCGACAACAACGGTCCGGTGTATCCGGAATTCGACGAAAACGTAAACGTAATTCAGCCGTTCGACGTTCCGCAACAATGGCAGGATAAGCTTAGCATAGATCCGGGGCTTAACAATCCGCTTTCGTGTCATTGGTACGCCGTGGACGGCGACGGAAACGTATTCGTAGTTGCCGAGCATTTTGCGGCCGGCAAGGACATAACTTATCACGCTTCCGAAATAAAGCGAATATCTAACGAGCTTAATTGGCACACCGATTCGTTCGGCAGAATCGAGGCGCTTATAGATTCGGCGGCAAATCAAAAAACGCTTGCTTCGTTAAAAAGCGTAACGCAACTGTTTTGCGAACACGGCATAAACGTCGTTCCAAAGGTCAACAAAGACCTTTTCAGCGGCATTAACCGTGTAAAGGAGTATTTGTGCGGCTACGGCGGAAAGCGACTATATATATTCAAAAACTGCGTCAATCTTATTCGGGAGCTTAAGGCGTACAGGTGGGGAAGCGACGACGTACCAAAAAAAACGGACGACCATTGCTTGGACGAACTGCGATACTACGTTATGTCGCGCCCGATTCCGCCCAAAGAGAATACTTGCAAAAGCGAAATCGCGCTAGATAAAGAGCGGCTTATCGGCAAGCTTAGGAGGAAAAGGTGAACGAACGATTAACCGAAAAACTTTTTGCCGCCGTAAAGCGCAAGGCGCTCGGGTATTTTACCACCGAAACGGTCGAAGAGTACGCGCTTGTCGACGGCGAGCTTACGGTAACGAAACAAAAGGTAACGCAAAAGGAAGTTCCGTCCGACCTTGCCGCCGTAAAATTTTTACTCGACGAGCAAACTGCGGACGGATATTCGGAAATGAGCGAAGAGGAACTTAAGGCGGAAAAAGCAAGGTTGTTGAATTTATTAAAGGAGGCAGAAAATGCAACTGATAAAAGCAAAGCACAAAATAAAATGCGAGATGGGCGTTTGTAAAAACAACGCCGCGTATTCGATAAAAATGGACAGAGTGGGAATACGAAGTCAGGTACATGTTTGCAACGATTGTTTAATCGAGCTGTATCGGCTTATAGGCGAAACGGTAATTCCAAAAAGCATCGAAACGGCTAAAAAGAAGGGGGCGTAATGGACGAATTATACATCGAGGACATCGTAGCTTCGGTAAAGTCCGACTACGAAAACAGGCGCGCCGAACGAAAAAATATCGAAGCGGTATGGCAACTTAACGCCAATTTCGTTATGGGCAATCAATTTTCGTACATAAACGCTCTCGGCGAGGTGGAGGACGGCGAGCGAGATTATTTTTGGCAAGAGCGAGAGGTGTTTAATCATCTTGCGTCGATAGTGGAAACTAGGCTTTCTAAGCTTAGCCGAGTGCGTCCGAAAATGAGCGTACGTCCTTCGTCGGGCGACGAAGACGACATACGTACCGCAAAAGTAGCGACGAAAATTCTGGACGGCGCCTGGCAAAAGCTTGACGTAAGCGACGCGATAGCTCGCGCTACGATGTGGTCGGAAATCGCAGGTTCGGTTTTTTACAAAGTATCTTGGGATACCGACGGCGGCACGGAAGTAGGAACTAGCAACGGAAAAATCGTTAAAGAAGGCGAGGTAAAAATAGAGGTTTGCCCGCCGTATGAAATTTTTCCGGCGTCGCTTGCAATCGAAACGCTTAAAGAACAAAACAGTTTAATTCACGCAAAAGCGATACACGTAGACGACGTTTACGCTAAGTGGGGTAAGCGCGTTGAGGGTACCGAAACGGATGTGCTCGGATTCGACGAATCGTTTATAGGCGGTTTAAATTCCACTACTTTAATTCCCGCCGCACGTCGTAAAACGAAAAAAGATTACGTCGTGGTTATCGAAAGATATACCCGTCCTACCAAAGAAAATCCGCACGGCGAGCTTGCCATCGTTGCAGGCAATCAATTACTTTACTACGGCTCGCTTCCCTACGCAAACGGTACGAACGGCGAACGAGATTTTCCGTTCGTAAAGCAAGACTGCCTAAAAACTCCCGGTTGCTTTTTCGGGACTTCCGTCGTAGAACGCTGTATACCCATTCAGCGTGCGTACAACGCCGTAAAAAATCGCAAGCACGAGTTTATGAATCGCATCGCAATGGGCGTTCTTGCCGTCGAGGACGGTTCGGTGGACGTCAACAATCTGGAAGACGACGGACTAAGCCCCGGCAAAATACTGGTATATCGTCAGGGCGCAACGCCGCCCATGTTGCTAAACCCCGGCAGTGTGCCGTCCGATTTCGGCTACGAAGAGGACAAGCTTTTGTCGGAATTTATTTCCATAAGCGGCGTAAGCGAGCTTATGCGCAGCAGTTCGGTACCGTCGTCGGTGGCAAGCGGCAGCGCGTTGCAGTTGCTTTTGGAACAGGACGATACCCGTCTAAGCCTTACCGCCGAACGCATACGCAGCGCCATCAAAAAGGTCGGTCAGCATATTCTAAGGTTGTACAAGCAGTACGCCGCCGAAACTAGAATCGTAAAAGCGGTCGGAAACGACGGCGAAATAGAAGTAGTAAGCTGGAGTTCTAGCGATATAGGCTGCGACGATATCGTTTTCGAAACCGAAAACGAACTTAATTCTTCGATTGCAAGCAAACAGAATATGATTTTCGAGCTTTTAAGAGCAGGACTTTTGTACGACGAAAACGGCAAACTATCGGCAAGTATGCGTTATAAAATTCTCGACGTTATGGGGTACGGCGGTTGGGAAACGGTGTACGACAATCAAAAATTGCACGCTTGTCGCGCTCAAAAGGAAAACGTACGCGCACTTAAAAACGACATTTCGGTAAACGAATTGGACGATCACGACGTTCACATCGACGAACATACCAAGTATATGCTAAGCGCCGACTTCGAAAAAGCGACAGCAGGCAAGTCGGAAATTTCCGAACGCATGCAAAAGCACGTTCGCGAGCACAGAACTTATAAAAAACTTACGGAGGAAAGCGCAATTGAAAGATAAATCGTCGTTACGCGGCTACGCATCGCTTGCGGCGCGACTTAAAAAAGAAAGAGAAAGAGGCAACGAACTTGCTCGTAAACTAGATGAAGTAAACGACGACGAAAAACTTTACGAGCTTGTAAAAAACAATACGGTCGTAAAAAATCGAATAATAGCCGATTACCTTGCAAGGCTATCGACTATAAATGGTCCGTGTCTCGTTTCGACGGGGCTTACGGCTCTTACGCCCGTAAACAAACCTAAAAATTTGGCGGACGCTAAACGTATCGCCGAAAAAATCATCAGATATTAAGGAGAACTTAAAAAATGGTAACATTAAACAGCGCGGAAAACGCATTAAAAACGGTGTACTTAGGAGCGGTAACCGAACTACTTAACACCAAGGTCAATCCGTTACTTGCAAAAATCGAGCAAACTGCTTCGGACGTGTGGGGAAAGGAAATTCGTAAAGCGGCTAAGTACGGCATAAACGGCGGAATAGGAGCGGGCGACGAGGACGGTAATTTGCCTTTGGCAAGCCCGACTACGTACGTTCAGTTCGTTTCGACGCTTAAAAATCTTTACGGACAAATAGAAATTTCGGACAAGGCGATTCGCGCCAGTGCCGACGGTAGAGGCTCGTTTACCGATCTACTCAACAGCGAACTCGAAGATCTTCTTACGGCGTCAAGGTTCAATCTCGGCAGAATGCTTTACGGCGACGGTAGCGGTAAGCTTTGCAAGATAACCAACGCGACCACAAAAAAGGTAGATTCCACTCGAAATCTTGCAGTCGGACTTTTGGTAGATATATACACCGATTCCGGAACGCTTTTCAAAAGCGGCGTAAAGGTAACGTCGGTGGATTATTCTTCCAACGTTATCGGACTCTCGGATTGGGACAGCGGTATCGAAGAGGATTACGTTTTGTATGTGCAGGGCAGTAAGGATAAAGAAATAACGGGTATAGGCTCGTTGTTTTCCGCTAGCTCGACGCTTTACGGACTTGATCGAAGCGCTCATCCGTTCCTTAACGCCGTAACCGAAAGCAGCAATGCGCTCGACGAAATCGTTATGCAAAAGCTTATCGACAAGCTCGAAATGGTAAGCGGCAGCAATATCGACTATATTGCGTGTTCGGCAAAGGCAAAGTACGCTTATCAGGATTATATGTCCAGTTTCAAACGCAACATCGACATTATGGAGCTTAACGGCGGCTACAAAACGCTTACGTTCAACGGAATACCGCTCGTGTACGACAGATTCGTGCCGGAGGGCGAAATGATATTTTTGGACACTTCGGTGTTTAAGTTGCACCAGCTTTGCGATTGGCGTTATCTCGAAACCGAAAACGGCAAGATTTTACGTCAAACTCAGGGCAAGCCTACGTATACCGCAACGCTCGTTAAGTATTGCGATCTTATATGCGACAGACCTAACGGACAGGGCAGAATTACGAACATAATTTAGTTATGATAGGGTTGTACCAAACGATTAAAGACGATTTGTTTTCGATAGCCAAGCGGCTTAAAACGATCGACAAAGACTATTTCGTAGTGTACTCGTACCGATATCGTCGGTACGAGGTTCACAACAGGGGCAACAAAGGCAATACTTTTTGTTTCAGCGCGCCTAAGCTGGACGAGCGCGTTATACAAAAGGCGCGCAAAACGAGACGCGAGCGTCTTAACGAACTACTAAAAGAAACGGAAGCCGAAAACGAACTTTATCTAAAAAATCAGCTCGGCTTAACGGCGAAAAAGATAGAATACAAAGTCGAAAAAGTTTTGTCGGCGGGAGGTGTTGAATGAAGATAAAGGAATGTATAAAACTTGCGGCGGAGGCTTTGAACTTGCAAACGGACGAATCGGGCGAAGTGGAAAAAACGCTATTGCGTTGCGCCAACAACTGTTTAGACGAAATAACGTCCGAATACGTTCCGCTCAAAGCGGAAAAGACGGTAACGTCAACCGACAAATCCGTTTCGTATTCGTTGCTTGGCGATACGGTGTACGACGTACTAAAAATCACCGACTCGTCGGGCAGAGAGGTGGAGTTTTCGCTTATGCCTTCGCGTATAAAAATCGCGCGAGACGGAACTTTTAACGTGCAGTTTCTAACGCGTTCGCCTACGCTTGGCATCGATGACGACGTGCCCGTTTGTTTACGCGTTACGCCACGCATAATATCGTACGGAATTATTGCGGAATACTTACTTATAAACGGCTTTTACAGCGAGGCGATAACGTACGATACACGATTTAAAGACGCGCTCAAACGTTCGCAAAGCGGCTTTAGCGAAAAACGCATAAAGGGTAGACGGTGGCTGATATGAGTTATCTAAAAGTAAAAAACACGGCGACTACTACGATAAACGTTCCCAACTTTTTATCCGGCGTAAATTCTGCCTACGATCAAAGCGTGCTAAGCCAGAGTGTTGCGGCAAATTGCTACAACTTTGAATTTTCTTCCGGCGCGCTTAAGGGTTGCAAAGGTTTTACGAGCATCGAAACGTTAGCAGACAGCGTTTGGACGTACAAAAAAGGCGACGTAAAATATCTTATGTGGAGCTATAACGGTGAGATTTTCTACAAAATTGGCGGCGAAATAAAAAAGCTGGACGGAATTAAGCTAAGCGGTGTTCCCAAGGCGATATCGTATCGGTTGTACGGCGAGGACGTAATACTTATTTGTTCGCCGTCCGACAATATGGTAGTGTGGAACGGCACGGACGCGGCGTATTACGTAAGCTCTTCGCCGTATATCACTTCCATGACCGTGCATTACGAACGAATGTTCGTAACAACCGGCAACGAGGTTAATACGTTGTGGTTTTCGGACGATCTGGATCCTTCAAATTGGAATACCGATATGACCGAAGGCGGCTTTATCGAACTTGCCGACGAACGAGGCAAACTAATAAAAGTGCTGGGATTTTTAAACTACGTTTACATTTTTCGCGAACGAGGCATAAGCAGACTGACGGCGTACGCCGATCAAAGCGAGTTTTCGGTAACGCATCTTTTTGTAACGGGCGGAAAGATATATCCCGATTCGGTGGCACTATGCGGCGACAGAGTAATCTTCGCTTCGTCCGACGGACTGTTCAGTTTCGACGGCGTTTCAACAAAACGAATACTAACCAATCTGGACGGGCTTTTTTGCGCGGACGAAAATTCGGTAGCCGTTTATCACGGCGGAAAGTACTATCTTGCGTTAAAAGCCGATTTCGGTCTTGACGACGGCTTCGATACCGATTACGTAAACAACGCCGTTCTTATTTACGGCGACGACGGTTTTACGATAATGCGAGGGTACGACGTGCGCTCGTTCTATTCGGACGGCGATACGCTGTATGCGATAATCGGCGGGCAGATATGCGAGCAAAAAGGCGACTGCCCGTTGCCAAAAAGGTGGAGCATGCCGCTAACCGATCTCGGAAGCGGGCGAACGAAGCGAATAAAAACGCTGTGCTTGGACACTTCGCAGGACATTACGCTAACCGTTACGCTCGACGAAGACAAGCGTGATTTTTTCGTTAAGGGCAGCAACGTGCCTTCGATAATAAATATAAACATGCGAGGAAGAAAGTTTGCAATGACGATAAACAGCTTGTCGGCAAATCCGCACGTGTCTCGGCCTCAGCTGAAATTCACGTACGCGGATTAAAAGGAGAAAATATGGATTACGGAAAACTTGCGTATCTTAAGGCGGTTGATCTGGAAGGTTGGCTTTGCGGCGACAAAAAAAGCCAATTTTGCGTGGTTACCGTTCAGGTCGATTCGCTAAAAAGCGGAACTAACGAAGTTATATCGCTCGAAGGCAGCGGCGACGTTGCGGTTATTGCAAAAGTAAGCGACGCGGCTGATTTTTACGTCGACGGCGTAAAGGCGGCAAGCGGCAACGGCAACGTGTTTTTTAAGGTAACGGACGGCGGCAAAATAACCGTAAACGGCAAAAACGAAATTGCAACGCTTAGTCTTATGGCAATGGGTAATATTTCGGCGTCGGAATTGCCCGGTTCGTTGTACGTCGATTACAACGGACAAAAAGTATGCTACGTAATATGCGACAAAGGCGTATGCTCGACGTACGCAACCGAAGCAAACGAATTTTTACCGCAAAAAATATCGGAGGGCAGTTACGTTCAGGGCGACGTATGTTCGTACGACAAAGATTTTCTGTTTGCGTTTTTAAATTCCGACGGATCGGTAAAGCTCGTTTATTCGGGCAACGAATACGTATACAATCTTTGTGCGCAAAAAGTAGCGGTAAATGCCGACGATTTTTCGATAAGGCTTGCGTATATAAAAAACGGTTCGCTTTACTACGTCGAATTCGAAAAGCTCGGATCGCCCTTGCCTCAACCCAAGCAAGTTGCTTATCGAGGTTACGTCGACGACGTACGGTTTGTGCGAAAAAGCACTAAATTGTTGTTTTCGTCGGGCGGCAAATGCTACATAAAAGAGCTAAACGTAAAGGGTAGCAACAAGGACAAGTTATACGTCGATTTGACGGCGGAGGTAGAATGAGAAACGTATTTAAAATAGTGGCTGACGGTAAAGAATACACGGCATACAATACGGTAAAAAAGGCGTTCGAATATTGGAAAAACGGTGAATTATACGCTGCATATATCGCGTTGTTTGCTAAAGACGGCAGTTCGCTTTACAAAAAGGCAACGCTTATTACCTACAACGACAACGTTGCGCGCGGAAAACTTTTCGCTACGTATGGCGTAAGCGTAAAAAGCGGAGAATTCAGCAAAGAAATTTGCGCCGTCGGATTTGCGCCGCAACAAGACGCTAAGCTTTCCAACGAGTGCAAAGTTCAAATAATCGCTTCCGAGTTTGAAATTTACGGAACGATATACCTAGAAGCGGACGAAAAAGATTTTAATTTTTATCCGAATAATAATCCGCTCGTAAGGTCGTTGCTTGGCATGCAAACGGCAGAGACGTTGCAAATAAAGGGGGCTAAGGCGCATTTAACAGCCCAACCTATGTTGGTTAACGTAGGCGACTACGAAGACGTTGCCGCGTCGTCAAGCGTTTGCGAATCAAAGTTTTACAGCGGTGAAAAAACTGACTTTTTGATTTATTGCGGCGGCAAGCCGTGCGCCAGATTTAATTGTGCGTATTTTAATGCCAAGACTTTGCAAAGGCAAAGCGAGTGCAATGGCGGCTTTTTTGCGGACGCAATCGAAGTTTGCGACGTAACGACTTCCGTCGGAGCAAAGTACGAACGTTACAACACCGTTTCGGCTTTGTACGATTCGGGGGCGGAAACAAAAAGCGGATTTTACGGATACGAACTGTTTTGCGATCCGCTCTATCGTTACGCCGGATTATGTAACGGCAGCAAGTATTATCTTATCGACGCCGATACCTACGAGGTAACTTACGGTGGCGAATATTCGGGCAAAATAACCATGTGTACCAACGGCGAAGCGGTAAGCGTCGACGGCGGAACCGTTAAATTCCTAAACAGCGGCAGAAGCGTTCAAGTCGAAGATAACCAAACGGCGGTGTTGTACGTAGACGATCACTACGAAATATACGTATATGACGGTTGGACGATGCTCGTGTACGATTATGACGGGGAATTAAAGTGCAAAAAAATACTTTTCACCGTAAAAAACAGCGTTATGACAAGGCTTAACGACTATTCCGTGCTGATAAACGGCGAATCCGAAAAAGTTATTTTTAAAAAAGACGGAATGTTAAGCAACGAGTTCGAGTGGCTAAGTCGTGTGGACGGAGTAAACGTATCGGACGGTTGCGGCTACAAGGACGGTTATATCGTTAGTCTATTAAGCGGCAACGGTACGACGTGTCAAAAGCACAGCGGCAGATTTTGTATTAAGGACGGAGCGTTGTACTACGTAGGCGAGGGCGGAATCGTAAAATTAAAAGACGAATTCGATTTCGATTCCGCAACTATTGCCAAAAACACCGCCGTGTTTTTAAAGGACGGAACGCTCACCTTTTATAAAACCGGTTGCGGCGGAACGTTCGTAAGCGTACCGACAAGCGGCAACGTAACGTACACGGCTAAGACGTGGAACGACGATCCGGTAACGGTAACGCTTAAATTAACCAATAAGGAGGAGCTATGAATGAAATTATGTCGGTTGCTCTCGACAACGGCTTGTGGGCGGCGTTGTTTTGTTTTTTGTTTTTCTATATGCTAAAGGATTCGCGCAATCGCGAAAAGCGATATTCCGTCGCGTTGGAACGGTTAAGCCGCAATCTTGACGAGACGGCGACGGCGCTTAAAGTGTGCGAGGACATAAAGGAAAACGTAGAACGAAACTCTGCGGTGTGCAAAACGATAAAACGAGATTCCGAGATTATTAAGGACGGAATAAACGTTTTGCGTGCACAAAAGGAGCTGTTATGAACGGAGGTATATTGTGCATCGGCAAGGGCAGGCTGTCGGGAGCGTGCTTTCAAAACGGCGAAAGCGTAATTATCGTACGTCGCGGCGGAGCGTTATATCAAAAAAGATTACTCGAAAACCGACAGGTAATCGACGACGGAATAATCGGCTACGACAAAGATTGCTACGTTTTTTCGTTTGGAAAAATATCAATGAATTCCGAGGTGAATTATGAAAATAAACTTTAACGAAGCTCGCGTTGACGTAAAAAAGAGCAAGCGAGCGCAAAAATATACGGCTAAGGGAGCAAAAAATGAATATATTAACGTATCTAAAAAATCTACTTAATTCGACTTCCAAAAAGGAAGATGCGAAGACAACGAGCGATTCGTCAAAATCCGACAAGCTAAAAGAGCTTCAGGATTACGTAAAAAATCAATACGGTGCGTACTTGCCCGAAAAAGCGTCCACCAAAGAGGCGCCTACGTACGAGCGATACGAATACGACGCGCCAAGCGACGACGAAATTACGCAAACGGCTAAAAACGAGTTAAGTTCGTACGTCGACGAGGGCGAAAAATCGATACGAAGCGAGTACGACGAAAAGCGCAAGGAGCTTGCAAGCAACAAAGAGGCAAGCAAGCAACGATACGCAAGCGGAGCGAACGAGCTTAAAACGGCTTATTCCGCCGCAGCCGAGTCGCTAAGCAACGATGCGCTAAAGCGCGGCTTGGCGCGTTCGAGCATTGCGCTGAATCAGCAGGCAAACGCTTCGTCGGCGTATACCGACAAGCTGAGCGAACTGATAAGCGAACGTAACGAAAACGTAAAAAAGATAGACGAAGAGCTTAACGGACTGGAAGGTCAGTTACAAACCGCACTCGATTCGTTTAAAATTTCCGCCGCAGCAAAGCTTACTCAGCGTATAAACGAACTTAAGTCCGAGCGCGAAGAGAATTTGCAAAAGGCGCGCGAATACAACAATTCGCTTCTAAAAACCGAATACGAGCAAAGTATTCAAAAGGAAAAGACGGACAGCGAATTGTATTCCGAGGCGCTTTCGCAAGCGAAGAAAGAAAAAGAACTTTTATCTTCGCTTTCGTCCGACGACAAGGCAAAAATCGAAAAGAGCGTTTACGAAAAAGTCGTGGAGGTTCTTGATTCGCTTCCGTTTGAAGAGGCAAGAGAATTGTTCTTAAACGAGCCAATTTTTAGGGACAGCTTAAGCGATTATTACTATTATACGCTTTACTACAAGTACAGGTAAAAAAATATGAAGAATAAGTTTAAGACCAAAAAATTTTGGGTATCGCTAAGTGGTATGCTTATAATGCTTTTGCAGCTGTTTGGCGTAAAGGTGAACGCGCCGTACGTAAACGAGGTTATAAACGCCTTGTGCGGCGTATGCGTGCTTGTCGGACTTATGGCGGACGACAAAAAAACGCAAAACGAAACGAGCGAAACTCAAATTGATAACACAAATTCGGAAGAAGACGATACTAACGAAAATTAAATACAAAACGGATTTTACGGCGCAGTGAAAAATTATCACTACGCCGTTTTTTATATCCATAAACAAAACCAAACGCCTAAAGGGAAAATTTTTTGAATTATATTCAAAAAAATTGCAAATTTGCAATTCAAAACGCTTGACAGTTGCAAATTTGCAATATATAATAAGAATATACTAAATCGCTGTAAAGGAGCAGATTATTATGTCATGGCAACAAAAAGTCTTAGACGAAATGAAAAAAAGAAAAATCGGGCAAAAAGAATTAGCCGAATTAAGCGGAGTTACCGAAAGTTCGGTTTCAAGATATTTGCACGATAGCAAAAGGCCGAGGCTTGATATAATTATAAATTTTGCAAAAGCCTTGAATTTAAAAACGGAATATCTGCTCGAAGAAGACGATGATGCGATTTCTTCTTATACTAAAATTGCTATGGCAGTAGCGAGATACGGCAGTAACCTAACTACAGACGAGCAAAACAAGTTAATTGCTCTTATTTTGGGAAGGGAGGGTTAATGTATAGGTACGGAACGAAATACGATGAAATGGCAAAATTAGTTATCTCTATTTATTTGGATTACGATATAAAAACTTTTCCGATAGACGTAGAACAAGTTTGTCGAAAAATGCAAATAGTGTTAAATCCATACTCTTTTTACGAACGAGAACACGAAGAGTTGCTCAAAAAAAAATCTGCTTCGGGCTTTTACGTAGAGCCAACCGTAAGCAATCCTGCAATGATATTGTATAACGATAACGTTAACGACGTCGGTTCCGTCGGCAATATTCGAAGGAATATTATGCACGAAGTAAAGCATTACGTTTGTGAAGATACTCAAGAAAACCCTGAGGACGATCTTGCGGATTATTTTGGAAAGTATTTTCTTGCGCCCATACCTTACTTGATTGCAAAAGGTATTGAAAATATCAACGAAATAATGTTTACTTTCGGCGTTGACGAAAATATGGCAAGTTTTATTCGTAAAAACGTAAAGAATCGAAAAGCAAAGTACGGATCAAAAATTTTTGAATACGAAATCCCGCTGCTAGAACATTTGCTAGGCAGTAGGTATGTTAAAGACAATTAAGTAGAATTGTGACGTATGTAAATTATAAAATAAAAAGACCTCAATAAAGGAAAAGCACCTAAAAGTTGCTACCAACAACGAATAAGTGCCTTTCGGAAAATTGTATTACTACAATTCCAACGTTTATAGTGTAGCATTTTCCGTCCTTTATGTCAAATGGTTTTTTTGACTATACCCAAAAGGTAAATAAATTTTTAGGAGGACATAAGAAAGTGTTTTCAATTGAAGCAAGGTCTAAACAGACCTTTTTACGCAATGAGTTTGAGGCGTACGGAAAGTGGAATATACCGATAATTCGTAACGACAAACTCGATTTAGAAAATGTCAATTTAATTAGTTATACGGATATTAAAACTAATGACGTTGACGAGAACAAACAAAAGGGAGTCCATTTTTATATTGACGACTACCGTATGGAAGGATTGTATTATAATCCAACAAAATCTTTGCACAGGTTAGCACAGTATAAGTTTTTGATTTCTCCCGATTACAGCCTTTACAGGGATATGCCCAAGGCGGTGCAATTATTCAACGTGTTCCGAAGTCGTTGGTGCGGCGCGTTTTGGCAAAGCAAAGGAATAACCGTTATTCCTAGCATAAGTTGGGGTGATGCAAGCACTTTTGATTATTGTTTTGACGGAATAGAAGAAGGCTCTGTCGTTGCCGTCGGAACGATAGGGTGTAAGAAAAGTAAACTTTCCTTTATGCGCGGATATAACGAAATGTTAAAACGCATAAAGCCGAGTGCGATTATCTGTTTCGGTTCGCCGCTATCCGAAATGCAAGGGGACATCATTCCTGTTGACTATAACTCTTCAAGGAGGGTGAATCGCAATGGGCGGTAGAGGAACTTATGCGGTAGGAAATAATGTAGGGTATACCTATAAAACGGTCGGCAAAATTGACGGTATAAAAGTGTTGAAAGGAATCGGAGATTTGCACGATTTGCCAATAGAGGCTCATTCAAGTTTTGCTTATATTAAACTAAAAGAGAATGGTGAGTTTAGCATGATGAGATTTTATGATAAAAATCATTATCTTATCAAAGAAATAGCCTATCATCCTGAAAAATATTTGGACAGGAGCAGAAAACCAATTTTACACGTCCACGAATATAAAGCAGGAGATTTAACTAATAGACCAAATAGATTGTTAACGAAGGAAGAATATGAGAAGTATAAAAAATATTTTGGAGGGGATTTGCGATGGAAGGCGGGAGAGTAAATGATTTCATTGATGCATTTACATATCAGTCGGTTGCTGTTATGTTTAAGGGCGAAAAATATTTTTCAGACGGCATAACAACGACATCCGATGGTAAATATATATTTTTTATAATAAAGGTAAATGACCGTGGTGAATGTATAAAAGATGTTTTTGAGTTTAAGGGAGACACGATAGCCGATTGTGTAGCGGCTTTTGAGAATGCTCATATTTGGGACGGAAGAATGTTTTATGAGGTCGAAAACGAAATGACATGGTTAGATTGGTAAAATTATCTGTTTCGGTTCGCCGCTATCCGAAATGAAAGGGGACATCATTCCCGTTGACTATAACTCTTCAAGGAGGGTGAATCGCAATGGGAGGTAGAGGAACTTATGCGGTAGGAAATAATGATTGTTAAAAACAAAAAGGCGATTTGTCGATATTTACAAACCGCTTTTTTATTAATTTATTCGGATTTTGGCATTATCTTTTAAACGGTAAAAAGTCCTCGTCGTCCGTTTTGTCGTACATAAAATCGCGCTCGATAAGAGCAGCGCGATTGATTGTGTTTTTGCCGTATTTGGCGCGAATTTTGTCGATAGCTTTTTCCAGTCGTTCGTTTTTGTCGTCGTTTTCGCCGAACATGCTTGTTTGTGTTATCTCGTCGCTTTGTAACGAAAAGACGGCAACCGTTATTGCTCGTACAGGCTTGGTTGCAAGCGTTTTGTAAAGCGACAAAGCGTGCATGGCTATTGCGTCCGACGTGTTTACGGGCGGCACCGCTATTTGTTTTGAAACGGTCGCAAGATCGCTAAAACGTAGATGAACGGCGATTCCGCAACCCTTAACCTTGTATTTGCGCATACGCGACGCCACTAGGTCCGCAAGATAGTAAATAAGAGCTTGGGCGTCGTCGAGCGAAGTAATGTCCTTTACGGTAGTCATTCCGTGGCTTACCGATTTTATTTCGCGGCAAACGTGAAATTTTCTTACCGGTTCGTCGTCCTCGCCGCGTGCGCATTGAATTATGCGTTTTCCGTTTATTCCAAAGTGCGAAACGAGCAAGCTTTCGTCTGCGGCGGCAAGGTCGCCGAGCGTATATATGTTAAGTTTTTTAAGTTTCTCGCTTGTTTTTTTGCCGACCATAATCATATCCGAAGCGGGCAACGGCCAAATGAGCGATTTAAAGTTGTCGCGATTAACTATCGTCGTCGCGTCCGGTTTTTTAAGGTCGCTTCCCAGCTTTGCGAATACTTTGTTAAAAGATACTCCTACGCTAAGCGTAAGACCGAATTCGTCTTTTACGCGTTTGCGCAACGTGTTTGCGATTTCTTCGCCGCTTCCGAATAGTCGCTTGCTGCCTGTTACGTCCAGCCAACATTCGTCGCAACCGAACGGTTCCACCATATCGGTATAGTGCGTGTACAGTTCGGTTACCGCTTTCGAGTATTTTTCGTAATGGCTAAAGTGCGGCTCTACAATACGTAGTCCGGGGCATTTTTGCTCGGCTTGCCAAATTACGTCGCCCGTCTTTACGCCGTACTTTTTTGCGATTTCGTTTTTTGCTAAAATCACGCCGTGACGATTTTCTTTTCGTCCGGCGACGGCAACGGGAACTTCGCGTAGGTCGGGATTAAGCAAACATTCCACCGACGCGTAAAAGTTATTCAAATCGCAATGCAAGATAACTCTGTCCATAATCATATTATATCACGATTACTCTAAAAACGGAAATGCTTTTAAGGAATTTTCAAAATATATTCGCCGTAGGCTAGTGCTTTCCAAAAGTAAGTTTTCTTGGCTAAAAAACTTGACTAAAAAAGGGCAATGTAATATAATCTATAGGTATGGATTTTCAACTCGTCAGCAAATTCAAACCTACGGGCGATCAGCCGCAGGCAATCGACGCTCTTACCGAAGGATTAAACAACGGAATCAAGAGTCAGGTTCTTTTGGGCGTAACCGGCAGCGGCAAGACTTTTACCATGGCTAACGTAATAAAAAACGTCAATCGGCCTACGTTGGTACTTGCGCACAACAAGACGTTGGCTGCTCAGCTTTGCAACGAGTTTCGCGAGTTTTTTCCAAACAACCGCGTTGAATTTTTCGTATCGTACTACGACTACTATCAGCCCGAAGCGTACATCGTTTCGTCCGATACGTACATCGAAAAGGACCTTGCTATAAACGACGAAATCGATAAACTTCGTCATTCGGCGACTTGTGCCCTTCAGGAATGTCGCGACGTAATAGTGGTAAGCAGCGTGTCGTGCATATACGGCTTGGGCGCGCCCGAAGATTATTACAGAATGAGCATATCGCTTCGCCCCGGTATGACTATGGAACGCGACGAGCTCATACGTCGTTTGGTGGAAATAAACTACAAGCGCAACGATATCGAGTTTGCTCGTACCAACTTTAGAGTAAAGGGCGACGTCGTGGATATATTCGTAGCTTCGTCAAGCGAAATTGCGGTGCGCGTCGAATTTTTCGGGGACGAAATAGATTCTATAAGCGAGTTCGAAGCTGTAAGCGGCAAGGTGATAAGCAATCTTAAGCACGTTGCCATTTTTCCCGCAAGTCACTACGCGGTAGAGCAGGAACGACTTAGCAAGGCGACGGAAAAAATTCAGGCGGATTTGGACGATCGAGTGCGCTTTTTTACCGATTGCGGCAAGCTGCTCGAAGCCGAACGCATAAAACAGCGAGTAACGTACGATCTTGAAATGATGAAGGAAATCGGCTATTGCAGCGGTATCGAAAACTATTCGCGATACTTCGACGGACGACAGCCCGGACAGCCGCCGTTTACTTTGCTAGATTATTTTCCGTCCGACTTCGTGTTGTTTATCGACGAAAGTCATATGACGGTGCCGCAAATACGCGCTATGTATCACGGCGACCTCGCGCGCAAAACGAGCCTAGTGGACTACGGTTTCCGTCTCCCTGCCGCATTCGACAATCGTCCGCTTAATTTCGAGGAATTCAACGGCCGTATCGGTCAAACGATATACGTGTCGGCAACGCCGGCAAAGTACGAGCTTTCGCTTGCGGGCGGTATGATTGCCGAACAGATAATTCGTCCTACCGGGCTTATGGATCCCCCCATTACGGTGCGCAAAATTCAAGGGCAAATAGACGATTTGCTAAGCGAAATCAAGGCTACCACGGCGAGTGGCGGACGAACGCTCGTTACTACTTTAACCAAGCGCATGTCCGAAAGTTTAACTACGTATCTGTCCGAAAACGGAATCAAAGTCAAATATCTTCATTCCGATATCGACACTATGGAGCGTATACAAATAGTAAACGGTCTGCGCCGAGGCGACTTCGACGTAATAGTGGGCATAAATCTTTTGCGCGAAGGCTTGGATATTCCCGAGGTAATGCTGGTTGCCATTCTCGACGCCGACAAGGAGGGCTTTTTGCGTAGCTCGTCCGCACTTATTCAAACTGTAGGGCGAGCGGCTCGTAACGCAAACAGCAAAGTCATTCTTTACGCCGACGTAATAACCGACTCTATGAAGTACGCAATGGACGAAACCGCGCGTCGTCGAGCGGTGCAGGGCGAGTACAACGAGGCGCACGGCATAACGCCCAAAACGATAGTAAAGGAAATCGCCAACACGCTGGAAATAACGTCCAAAGTAACAAAAGTGGATTACGACGACATACCCGATCAAATAGACAAACTCAAAGCGCTTATGGCGGTAGCCAGCAGTTCGCTCGACTTCGAAACGGCAATAAAGCTGCGCGACAATATACAAGAGCTTAAAAATTTGCAAAGCAAGATTAAAAGGAACAAAAAGCACAATGGATAATATAGTAATAAAAGGAGCAAAGGAAAACAATCTAAAAAATATCGACGTCGTTTTGCCGCGCGAAAAGCTTATCGTTTTTACAGGACTTTCGGGCAGTGGAAAAACCAGTCTTGCTTTTGATACGATTTTTGCCGAAGGTCAGCGCCGCTACGTCGAATCGCTTTCGTCGTACGCGCGACTGTTCTTAGGACAAATGAACAAGCCGGACGTCGAGAGTATCGAAGGTCTTTCGCCCGCAATATCTATCGACCAAAAAACGACCAGCCGCAATCCTCGTTCTACCGTAGGCACGGTAACCGAGATATACGACTATCTAAGATTGCTGTTTGCAAGGGTAGGAACGGTCCATTGTCCCTCGTGCGGCAAGGAAATCGCGCAGCAGTCGGTGGATCAGATTTTAGATAAAGTAACTGCATATCCCGTCGGAAGCAAAATAGTGGTAAGCGCGCCCGTCGTAAGGGGCAGAAAGGGCGAATACAAAACCTTGCTTGCCGATTTTGCAAAAAGCGGATTCGTGCGCGTAAACGTCGACGGCAAAACGTACAACCTAGGCGACGAAATTCCCTTAGATAAGCAAATAAAGCACGATATAAGCGTTGTAGTCGATCGAATAGTAATAAAAGAGGGTGTGCGTTCAAGACTTTCGGACAGCGTCGAAACCGCGCTTAAGCTTGCCGACGGACTGGTAGTAATAACTGTCGACGGAACGGACGAGCTGTTTTCCACAAAATATTCGTGCCCCGACTGCGGCGTGTCTATCGCCGAAGTAGAGCCCAGACTGTTCTCGTTTAACAGTCCGTTCGGAGCTTGCCCCGAATGCAGCGGCTTGGGCTTTTTGGAAAAGATAGATCCTCAGCTTATTTACGGCGACGGAAGCAAGTCGTTGCGTGAAGGCGCGCTTACCATATCCGGTTGGAACTTCGACGCCGCTCACACCGAAATGTACTTTAACGCGCTTTCCAAGCGATACGGTTTTTCGTTGGACGTTCCGTTCAAAGATCTGCCGCAGGAAATCAAACAAATGCTTTTGTACGGCAACGGCGGCGAAAAGCTTAACCTAAGCTATAATTCGTATAATTTTTCTGGCAGCTACGTCGGTTCGTACGAGGGCGTAGTGCCCAATTTAGAGCGTCGTTTCCGCGAGACGACCAGCGAGTACGTAAAAAGCGACATATATCGTTTTATGCGAACCACGCCGTGCCCGACTTGTCACGGACTCAGACTAAAAAAAGAGGCGCTTTCGGTGCGAGTAGGCGGCAAAAACATAGCCGAAGTTTGCGCTATGTCGGTTAAGGAGCTCGTCGGTTTTATCGACGGATTGCAACTGCCTTCCACCAAAGCGATAATTGCCGCGGGAGTGCTTAAAGAAATTAAGGCGCGTCTTAAATTCTTGTCCGACGTAGGGCTAGGCTATCTTACGCTTTCGCGCGGAGCGGCGTCGCTGTCGGGCGGCGAGGCGCAGCGAATTCGACTTGCAACGCAAATAGGTTCGGGGCTTACCGGCGTACTGTATATTTTGGACGAGCCGAGCATAGGACTTCATCAACGCGACAACGAAAAACTTATAGCCACTCTCGAACGTTTGCGAGACCTTGGCAACACGCTTATCGTCGTAGAGCACGACGAGGACACCGTTCGACACGCCGATTATATCGTGGATATCGGTCCGGGCGCGGGCGTGCACGGCGGAAAAATCGTGGCAAAAGGGACGCTAAGCGATATTTTGGCTAGTAGCCAGTCGCTTACCGGAGCGTATCTTCGAGGCGACAAAAAAATACTCGTTCCTTCGGTAAGGCGAACGCCAAAAGGGCATATATCGGTAAAGGGCGCGTCGCAAAACAATCTTAAGGGTATCGACGTCGACATTCCGCTAGGAGTGTTTACGGCAATAACCGGGGTGTCGGGCAGCGGCAAAAGCACGCTTATAAATCAAACGCTTAGTCCGGCGGTAAGCAACGCCATAATGGGCACTCGCTTGCAAGTGGGCAAGCACGAAAGCATAGAAGGACTCGAACAAATCGACAAAATCATAGTAATCGATCAAAGTCCCATAGGACGTACTCCGCGCAGTAATCCGGCTACGTATACCGGCGTGTTCACGTTTATACGCGATTTGTACGCCAAAACGCAGGATGCGTTGCAACGCGGCTACAAGTCGGGAAGATTCAGCTTTAACATAAAGGGCGGCAGATGCGAAAGCTGTCAGGGCGACGGAATAATAAAAATCGAAATGAACTTCTTGCCCGACGTTTACGTCGAGTGCGAAGTGTGCAAGGGAAAACGGTACAACAAGGAAACGCTCGAAGTTAAATACAAGGACAAGAGCATTGCCGACGTATTGGATATGACGATAGAGGAAGCGATGAAGTTTTTCGAAAACGTTCCGCCTATCTACAACAAGATTCGCGCTTTGTACGAAGTGGGACTCGGATACGTCAAGCTTGGTCAGCCGGCAACGACGCTATCCGGCGGCGAAGCGCAACGAGTAAAGCTCGCAACCGAACTCAGTCGTCGGGCAACCGGCAAAACTTTGTACGTGCTCGACGAACCTACGACCGGTTTGCACGTTGCCGACGTGGACAAGCTTATTCAAATACTGCAAAAGCTCGTATTAAGCGGCAATTCCGTGGTGGTAATCGAACATAATTTGGACGTAATTAAGGTAGCCGATCACATAATAGACCTTGGCCCCGAGGGCGGAGATCTGGGCGGCGAAATCGTGGCGCAAGGCACGCCCGAACAAGTCGCCGCGGTCGAAAATAGCTACACGGGTCAGTTCCTTAAAAAGATTCTATAGTCCTTACCTTTCTTTCGGAAAGAAAGGCAAGCCAAAGAAACCTAAACCTTATGTCATTATGTCATTCTGAGCCGCAGGCGAAGAATCTCGCGGAAGCGAAACCTTATTGTCACCAACGAGGAGCGTAAGCGACGCGGTAATCTCTCCGTGTAACTGTACGCTTTCGGCAACATAAACGCATTGCCGCCCAATCCACCTTCTGTCGTTCTGAGTCGCATTTTCTGTCATTCTGAGCGTTAGCGAAGAATCCCGCGGAAGCGAACCATATGTTAGCACTATCGTAACAGCAGAAAACATTCCAACCATATGTCATTGCGAAGGGATCCCTGCGGCAATCTCTCCGTTAAGCTCCTTCCTCTCGGCAACAGTAGAGGCACTGCCGCCCGAACTTAATTCTTATCAAGCTTCTTTTGCTTACTTTTCTTCACGGAAGAAAAGTAAGTCGGCAACATTAAACTCACAACTGTTTGCAAAACATATTCTATCAAGCTTCTTTTGCTTACTTTTCTTCTCGGAAGAAAAGTAAGTGATAAATAAAGCAAATATTCGTGGTAACTTTACAAGCGGCGCAATATTGACTTGACACTTCCCCTAAAATAATGTTATATTAACCGTACATTAATTTAAGGACGAATAGGTCCTTGTCAATTTGCATAAGGAGAAACAATTATGAAAAAATTCAGATTATTACTTGCATTAGTAGTAGTTGCTTTGGTTGCAACCGTTTGTTGCGCGTGTCCAGCTAACAACGAGCCCGAACATACTTTCACCGTAACCATATACGACGTAGACGGCACTCCGTGTACTTGGATCGACGGAATCCAACTCTGCAAAGTATCGGACGGCGGCGTGGCAATGTGCTATACGCCCACGGGTAAGGTCGATGAAAACGGCGTAGCTTATCTTGACCACGGCGACGACGCACTCACTCAAATTCCCAGCAGCGCAACGACGGTCGAAGTGCATTTGCAAGGACTTCCGTCGTACTATACTTTCGATACGCTTGTGATGAACGCCGGCGAAAGCAAGACGATAAATCTCAGATATAAAACCGATGCAGAACTCGATCAATTTGCAAGCGGTAGCGGCGTAGCAACTTATCTTACGGACGATGCAACCAAAATCGATACGGCTAGCGGTTTCGATCCGTACGTAGCAAGCAATATGGCAAGTTACCGACTTAAATTCACCGAAGAAAATCAAAAAATATACTATTCGTTTACCGCTTCGTTTGCCGACGACTACAAGGTATACGTAGCAATGGGTCTTAACGTAAAAATCACTCAGCTTACCGGCAACGTAATCGACGGAATCGTAAACAGCGGTGAAGCGTCAAAGAGCGTAAGCGGTACCGACTGCGTTTATTCGTTCTCTGCAAGCAAAGATCAGACGTTCTACTTCGAAGTTTCGCTTAACGGCGGAAGCGTAAACACCGACGCCGTTATTTGCTTCGATTACGCGGCTAACTAATCGTGGGTGAGCTTATGCGCAAAATCGGAAAGATATTTGCCGTCGTACTTGCGCTTGCGCTCGTGCTTTCTACGTGTTTCGCACTTGCGGCATGTAACGACGGTGAAAGCGGAGGCGGCAAAGCCGAGCTAACTATAACGGTAACCTCGCAAAATCTTGCTCGCGGATCGATAACTTTCGATAAGGAAAAGTACGCTTCGGGCGAAGAAGTTACCGTAACCTTAAAGCCTAAATCGAATTATGTTTTAGATCAGCTTATAGTAAACAATCAGGACGTAACCGAAAGCGTAGTAAACAACGTTTATAAGTTTACGATAACTTCAAACAGCACGGTCGAAATTTTTTACAAAAAGAAAGGAACCGTTAAGTTAACCGTTGGCGAAATATCGCAGATACGCGGCAGCATAACGCTCAGTCCGCAGCGAACGAACAACGAATACAACAAAGACGATGAGGTTACGGCAACGATCGTCGCAAACGACGGATATCGAATTGCAAGCGTTATGTTAGGCGATACGGACGTAACGGATGAATTATCAAACGGCCAATATTCCTTTGTTATGGATAAAAATTATAGCCTTATCGTGTCTATAGTGCCTACCGATGCGTACGTCGTAACCGTAAACGGACTGACCGAAGCTAACGGCGAAGCTCAATTTTCGGGCGAAAGCGAGAACGGATTCGGGAAGGGTGAACAAACTACCTTAACGCTCACCGCAAAAAAAGGTTATCTTATCGGAAGCGTTTCAGTCGACGGTGTCGACAAAACCGCTTACTTTGGTAACTACGTCGGAACTTACGACTTCGTTATGAACGATAACCACGAAGTAACCGTAACGTTTGTCGAAGATATGCTTACCGAAATTTTGGACGTAACCGCCGCCGAATTCAGCGAGGCAATAAGCAGATACGAAACCGTGGTCGTATACTTCTGGGCAACTTGGTGCGGACCTTGTACCACTTCCAAGCCTTACGTACAGGAATTTGCCGAAATGGACAACGGCGTAAAGGTAATCAAAGTCGATTACGGCACGGCGCCTTCTTCGGCAGACGATCAAACCGAAGAGCATAAGCTGTTCTACTATTACAATTCCTACTATGGCAACAACAGCATACCGATGCTCGTTTTATTCAAAGACGGCTCGCACGTTGCAGGCATGACGCCTCCGGGCATATACCTCACCGTCGATAATCTCGTCGATTTGGTAACCAACCCCGACAATTACGGACCAAAGAAATAGTTTGCAAAAAGCCTGCCGATACGAAGCGACGCGTCGTTTCGTAACAACGGCGGGCTTAAATTTTACGGCGGCAGACGCGGCTGCTTGTGATCAAACAATAAGGAAATTTTATGAGAAAAACATTGCTTAAAATCGTAGCGCTTGCGCTCGTGTTTTGCAGTTTTGCGGTAGCATTTTTAGTAGGTTGCGGCGAAACTAAAAGTTATTCGGTAACCATCGAGTCGGCTAGCGGCGGAACGGTAGTTGCCGACAAGGATTCATACGCAAGCGGCGAACAGGTAAAGCTTACCGTAACGCCCAAAAACTGCTACGAATTATCCTCGCTTATCGTCGACGGCAACGACGTTACCGAAGACTTAAGCGGCAACGAATACAAGTACGTTATAAACGAAGATTCTACCGTTTCGGCAAAATTCAAAAGGGTAAAGTGGACGCTTACGATAGCCGAATATAACGTTTCTTACGGCAGCGTAACTACGTCCGACGGCGCAAGCGAATACGCTTTGGGTGCGTCCGTAACGCTTAACGTGCTTGCTTACGAAGGCTATAAGTATTCGTCGGTTGTGCTAAACGGTTCGGATATCACCACAGCCGTACGTAACGCAAACGGTCGTTACACGTTTAACATAACGCAAAATACGGTAGTAAACGTAACTTTTACCGTAAAGAACAAATACTCCGTAAAGGCTAGCGGAATAGTCGCAATTCAGGGTTCGGTCGTTATTTCGCCGTCTAAGCCCGAATACAACAAAAACGACGCCGTAACCGTTTCGGTTATCGCCAACGAGGGCTACAAAGTATCTAAAGTTAAGCTTAACGACACCGACGTAACTTCGTCGCTAAACGACGGATCGTTTACTTTTAACGTCGAGGACGACAGCGTTATAACCGTCGAGTACGAACCTACGATAAAATATACAATCACCGTTAATTACGACAGCGCAAAGATGACCGTGTCGCTAACCAATCAAAAGAGCGAATATTGCCACAACGAAACGACTACGCTTGTAGTGGACGTAAAAGAAGGGTATTTACTTACTGCCGCAACTTTCAACGACAGCGACGTACGCAGCTCGTTTAAAAACGTCGGCGGTTCTTACGAAGTTACCGTAAAACAAAACGTACGAATAGATTTGTCGGTTCAAAAGGAATCGCTCGATATCGTAGAAACGACGGTGGACAGCTTCGAAAACGATATCGATCGCAAGGGCAAAATATTGCTTGACTTCTGGGCGGACGATTGTTCGGTTTGTACCGGGACTCTTGCGCCTATGCTTACCAAATTCGCAAACAACGCAAAGAACGGTAACGAGCTCGAATCGTCTATAAATCTTAAAATAATAAAGGTGCGCGTAGGTTCCAGCCGAAGTCTTACGGCAGGTACCACTACGCCCGAACTTAAGATTTTCAATCAATACAAAACTTACTACAACGGAACGTTCCCCTATATGGTTATAATTGAGGACGGTGAAGTAATCGGAGCTATAAACGGCACGTACAACGATTATTCAACGCTGGTCGATTGGTTTAAAAATCCGACTTTTGCAGGTTAAGGGTAAAATACGAATGTCTATACAAAAAGTCAAAGATTATTTCAGTCAGTTCGGCATCACGGATCGAATAATGGAATTCGATTCGTCCAGCGCAACCGTTCAGCTTGCGGCTCAGGCTCTCAACGTTCAGCCTGCACGTATAGCCAAGACGTTGGCGTTTGCCGTATCGGACGCCGTTATAGTGATAGTAATGGCGGGCGACGCCAAAATAGATAATGCTAGATACAAAGCTCGTTTCAAAACAAAAGCCAAAATGCTTACGCCCGACGACGTGCTGCAAAAAACGGGGCACGAAGTAGGCGGAGTATGTCCGTTCGCCTTGCCCGACGGAGTAAAGGTGTGCTTGGACGAATCGCTAAAGCGGTTTTCTACCGTTTTCCCGGCATGCGGAAGCGCAAACAGCGCAATAGAGCTTACCGTTGAGCAACTGGAAAAATATTCTCGATTCGATTGCTGGGTGGACGTTACCTTTCTTTCGTAAAGAAAGATAACCCAAAGAACTTACTTTTCTTTAGGGAAAGAAAAGTAAGCAAAAGAAACCTACTTTTCTTTAGGGAAAGAAAAGTAAGCAAAAGAAACCTA
>CAZEXL010000012.1:0-44052 GCA_964516925.1 uncultured Lachnospiraceae bacterium
CCTTTTTTAAATTTTTTTACGCCGTTTCAAAAAAAATTTTGCGCATTCCTTATTAAAAGACGCTCGGTTACCCGAACGCCTTCTTTGCTCCTTTATCTTCGCCTCCGATTTGTTATTCGGTGATTTCGTCGTCCGATTTTTCGATTACTTCTACTCTCGCTTCGATAGTTTGCAAATCGTCGACCTTTGTTACCGTTATTTTAACATTGTCGTAAGTAAGCGAATAACCTATTTGCGGCAATCCTTCGTTAGTTTCGCAAAGCCAGCCGTTTACCGTTGCCGACTCGATACTTTCGTCCGAAGGAAGCTCGAAAAAACCGAAAAACTCATCGATAGAAACGGAGGTTTTTACTTGATAAACGTTTTCGCTTTGCTTAACTATAACCTCTACCGCTTCGTCCTGCTCGTCCCATATTTCGCCTACGAGCTCTTCGAGAATGTCTTCCATGGTTACGATACCCGACGTTAAACCGTACTCGTCCACAACCACGACTATGTGCGAATGTGCTTTTTGCATTTCCTTAAACAGGTCGTCGAGCGGCTTTGCTTCAGGCACAAATACGGGCGGCTTTATTGCTTGCTTTTTGTCGAAATCGCGGTGACTACGCCCGAGCAGATAGTCGCGAGCGTACAACACGCCTACGATATTGTCGGTAGTACCCGAATAGACGGGGATACGCGAATAACGCTCGGTATCTATAACGCCGACTATTTCTTCGTCGGTGGCGTCCTCGGACAAGCAAACCAGCTTTTTGCGAGGCGTCATTACGTCCACAACCGTAAGGTCGCTGAGCTTAAATACGTTTTTTATGTACCTTACGTCGTCCTTGTCCAACGAACCTTCGTCACCGCCGGCGTCAAGCATAAGTACGATGTCCTCTTCGGACACGCTTTCTTCTTTTTCATGCGGGTTAATGCCGAACAAACGCAAAACGCCGTTGGTGGAAACGGACAAAAACCAAATTATCGGCTTTAATACCGTTGCCAAAAAGGATATTATTCCGCACACGGCACCGGCAAGTTTTTCTTTGTGTCGCATTGCTATGCGCTTGGGTACAAGCTCGCCTAAAACGAGGGTAAAATACGAAAGCACGAGCGTAATGAGTATGACGGATATCGTGTTGATAAGTCCGTAATATTGCGCGGACACGCCAAACGTTTCGACTACGTACGCCGACAACCTTTCGGCAAAGTTATCCGCAGCAAACGCCGAACCTAAAAAGCCGGCGAGCGTTATTCCTATTTGTATTGTGGAAAGAAATTTAGTGGGAGACTCAATTATTTTGAGCATCTTTTTCGCTTTTTTGTCTCCGTCGTCCGCCAGCGCTCGCACCTTTTTCTCGTTTAGCGAGATAAGTGCTATTTCGGTAGCGGCGAAAAAAGCGTTTAGTAAAATTAGTATTAGTTGTAGCAATAGTTGATAAAATATATCCATATATCCTCCGAAATAAATTATTGATTATTAGTAGCTAAACTTCGTTTACAGCAATAATCTGTTTCGAATACGTTTGCAAACGCAAGCAAATTCGGCTATTTTATCGTCATTACTCAAATTTACCGTGCACCGCCGCGGTAGAACGTCCATTTCTTTCCTCCTTTCGTTTATTTACGAAAGCGCGACTACGCAAAAGAGCCGCGCAACTGTACGAATATTTATCTTAGTCCCCTAAAACCGCCGCGTCTGAGAACGTCGTACAGCACGATCGCAACGGAATTAGCAAGGTTGAGCGAACGCAACGTTTCGCCCATGGGGATACGTATAGCCGTTTCGGGATTGCCAAACACGAGCGGTTCGGGCAAACCCTTGGTTTCTTTGCCGAAAAGCAGAAAACTGCCGTCGGGAATGGATACGTCGGTATACGTCTTTTTTGCCTTGGTGGAAAGATAGAAAAACTTTCCGCCTGCGTTTTTATTGAAAAAGTCGTCGAGCGAATCGTAATAGAAAATTTCAACCTTATCCCAATAATCGAGTCCGGCACGCTTGACCGTGCGATCGCTGATTTCGAATCCGAACGGCTTGACCAAATGCAATCGCGAGCCCGTGCATGCGCACGTACGAGCTATATTGCCGGTATTTTGCGGAATTTCCGGCTCGACCAAAACTACGTTTATCATATAATTATATTAACCAATCTGCCTTTGATAACGATAACTTTTTTTACGGTCGCTCCGCCAAGCATTTCGGATATTTTGGCGTCGCCTAAAACGAACGAACTAACTTCGTCCTGAGTAAGCGACGTGGGCAAAACGAGCTTAGCGCGCATTTTGCTGTTGATTTGAACGGCTATTTCCACCTCGTCTTTTACGAGCTTGGTTTGGTCGCAAATCGGATATTCGGCGTTAAACACGCTTGGCTTAAAGCCGAGGCGCTCGTGCATCTCTTCGGCAAAATGTGGCGCAAGCGGCGCAATTACGCGTACAAGCTTTTCGATTGCGTCGTAGAACAATTCACCCTTTGCGTCGCACTTATACATTACGTTTACAAGCTCCATTATCCTGGCTACGGCGGTATTAAACGAGAACGATTCCATATCCTCGGTTACTCGCTTTATACAATAGTTAAGCGCATACTCAAGCTCTTTACGCTGAGCTTCGTTGCTTTCTTGGTTTTTGTTTGCAACCGCAAGATCTACGATACGCTCGATCCTGTCAAGGAATTTGCTTATGGATTTTATGCCGTCGTCGTTCCACGGTCCGCCTTCGGCGTACGAAAAACCGAACATAAGGTAAAGCCTTAAAACGTCGGAACCGTACTCTTCGATAAGGTTGTCGGGATTTATTGCGTTGCCTTTGGATTTGCTCATTTTTTCGCCGTCGCTGCCAAGAATCAAGCCTTGATGAACAAGCGAAGTAAACGGCTCGTCGAAGTTTATATATCCCATATCGCGCAGAGCTTTGGTTATAAAGCGCGAATAAAGCAAGTGCATGCACGCATGCTCCGCTCCGCCTACGTACTTGTCGACGGGAAGCATCTCGTTTATGACGTCGCTATCAAACGGCTTATCCGAATTTTGGCTGTCGGGATAACGCAAATAGTACCAGCTGCTGCATACGAACGTATCGAGCGTATCGGGATCGCGACGAGCAGGTCGTCCGCATACCGGGCAAACGGTGTTCATAAAGCTATCGCATTTTTTAAGCGGGCTTTGTCCGTCGGGCGTAAAGTTTACGTCGTAAGGAAGTTTTACCGGAAGATCCTTTTCGGGCACGGGAACTGCTCCGCAATGATCGCAATGTATGATGGGTATGGGCGCGCCCCAATAACGTTGGCGCGAAACCGACCAATCGCGCAAACGATAGTTGATCTTTACTCCGCCCAAATTCTTTTCCGCCAAATAACCGAGAATGGCTTCTTTAGCCTGAGCGGTGGATAATCCGTCGAACGAACCGCTGTTTACCAAAATTCCGTGTTCGGTAAACGGCAATTCGTCGTCACCCGACTTTGCTTTTATTACTCTGGTGATAGGCAGCCCGAATTTCTTTGCAAATTCGAAGTCGCGCGTATCGTGCGCCGGAACGCCCATTACGGCGCCCGTACCGTAGGTGGCAAGACAGTAGTCGGCAATCCAAACCTGAACTTTGTTGCCGCTTATCGGGTGCGTACAATACGCACCGGTGAACACGCCCGTTTTTTCCTTAGTAGTGCTTAGTCTGTCGATATCGCTGGCTTTGCTTGCCGCCCTTTTGTACTCTTCGACCGCTTGCTTTCGGTCGGGCGTAGTGATTTTGTCCACAAGCGGGTGCTCGGGAGCGAGCACTACGTAACTTACGCCCATAAGCGTATCGGCACGCGTGGTGAATACGGTGATTTTATCGTCGCCCATAGGAAACGTTACTTCGCCGCCTTCGCTTTTACCTATCCAATTTCGTTGCATGGTAAGCGTCTTTTCGGGCCAATCGATTTTATTGAGTCCGCTGAGAAGTTCTTCGGCGTAATCGGTTATTTTAAGGAACCACTGCGTCATATTTTTACGCACTATTTCGCTGTCGCAACGCTCGCATTTGCCGTCGATAACCTGCTCGTTGGCAATAACGGTGTTGCACGACGGACACCAATTTACCGGGGATTGCTTTTGATACGCCAGCCCCTTTTTGTAAAGTTGCAAAAACAACCACTGCGTCCACTTGTAGTAATCGGGCTTGCAAGTAGCTAAAAACGACGACCAATCGAACATTCCGCCGATAGACCTAAGCTGATTTTTCATCGTTTCGATGTTTTTATTGGTGCTGTCCTCGGGATGAATACCCGTTTTTATTGCATAATTTTCCGCAGGTAAGCCGAATGCGTCAAAGCCCATGGGCTGAAACACGTTGTAGCCTTGCATCTTTTTGAAACGCGCGAAACTGTCTGCCGGGGCGTAATTGTACCAATGTCCCAAATGAAGATTGGAACCCGACGGATACGAAAACATCTCGAGCACGTAATATTTCTTTTTGTCGCTCGTGCGATCGAATTGATTTATCTTTTCTCTTTCCCAAAAGTCGTTCCACTTTTGTTCAACCGATTTAACGTCCATATTGTATCTCTCTCTTTAAATGATTATTACATCTTTTCGGGAGCTTTAAGCAAAATGAGCTCCATGCCGTTTTTGAGCGTATTTTTTACAGCTTTCGTTATCGTAAGTCTTGCGTCGGTTGCTTTTTGATCGTCGCTTATTATGCGATGACCGATGTAGAATTTATTAAATTCCTGCGCAAGGTCGATAAGATATCTGGTAAGTATGCTCGGCTCGTACTTGTCCGCCGCCGAACGAACGACGTCGTCAAACGAATTAAGTCTACGAACAAGAGCAAAAGTATCGTCGTCGGTAAGTTGCGAGTAGTCCGCCTCGCCCTGCGGTTGCGCTTTTGAAAGAACAGAACAGCACCTTGCATGCGTATATTGAAGATACGGACCCGTTTCGCCGTCGAAGTTAAGAGCTTTGTCGAGCGAGAATACCATATCTTTGATTCTGCCGCTTTCGAGCGCTCCGAACACTACCGCGCCCACGCCTATCGCCTCTGCCGTTTGATCGGCGTTTTCGAGATTCGGATTCTTTTCGGCGATTATCGCCTTGGTTTTTTCGACCGCCGTGTTTATTACGTCAACGAGTTTTACGACGTTACCGTTACGAGTGCTTAACGCGCCCGAACCTTCGATACTTACCATTCCGAACGGAACGTGTACGCAATCCTTTGCCCATTCGTAACCCATAAGTTCCAAAACTTTGAACACCTGCTTAAAGTGCAAATTTTGCTGATACGCCACTACGTACAGGTTTTTGTCGAAGTCGTACGTCTTTTTGCGGTATTTGGCGCACGCTATGTCGCGAGTCGCATAAAGCGACGCTCCGTCCGACTTGAGTATAAGACAGGGCGTCATCCCGTATTCGTCAAGCGGAACGACCATGGCTCCCTCGGATTCTACGAGTAAATTCTTTTCTTTAAGTTCGTTTACTACGTCGTCGAGCTTATCGTTGTAGAAGCTTTCACCGTTGTAACTGTCGAACGTTATGCCCAATCGATCGTACACTTTGCCCACTTCGGCAAGCGTTATACGTTTGAATTCTTCGAACACCGACGTGGCAAGCTCGTCCTTTAGCTCTATTTTTTTAAACCACGCTCTTGCTTCGTCGTTGAGCGAATCGTCCTTTTCGGCTTCTTTATGGAAGCGAACGTAAAGTTCGAGCAGGCTGTCCATAGTTTGCTTTTTGCCCTCGCCCCACTTAAAGTACGCCGTTAGAAGTTTGCCGAACTGCGTCCCCCAATCGCCGAGATGATTTATGCCCACTGCGTTGTAGCCGAGATACTTGAATATGCGATACAAACTGCCGCCTATTACCGTAGTAAGCAAATGCCCTATATGAAACGGCTTTGCAATGTTTACCGACGAATAATCAAGACACACGGTTTTGCCGTTTGACGGCATGGGCTTGAAGGTTTCGCCCCTGCCTATAACTCCGCTTATGACTTGCATTGCCATTTTTTCGCGATCGAAGTAGAAGTTTAAATAACCGTTTACGCTTTCTACCCTTTGGATATATTCGGGCAAATCGGTCATAGCCGCTTTTAGTTTTTCGGAAATAACTGCCGGCGAACAACGCATAACCTTGCTTAGCTTGAAACACGGCATACAACAGTCGCCGTTTTTTATGTCCTGCGAATACACGAGCAATCCTTTCGTTTCCGCTTCGGGCGTTACGCCTTTAGAAATTATATACTTTTCGGTTTGTTCAAGATAATTCATTTTAGTTCCTTTTTATACGTTGAATCTGAATAACACTACGTCGCCGTCTTGCATAACGTAGTCCTTGCCTTCGCTGCGAACTTTGCCTTTTTCCTTAGCTCCGACAAATCCGCCGCAAGCAATAAGGTCGTCATACGTTACTACCTCGGCACGGATAAAGCCTTTTTCGAAGTCGGTGTGAATTTTGCCGGCAGCTTGCGGAGCTTTGGTACCGCGCCGGATAGTCCACGCTCGCACTTCCTTTTCGCCTGCCGTAAGATAGCTTATAAGTCCGAGTAGCGCATAGCCCGCTTTGATTATGCGATTTAGTCCGCTTTCGGTAAGATTAAGCTCTTCGGCAAACAACGCGCGCTCGTCCTTGTCGAGCTGAACGAGCTCACATTCGACTTTAGCGCAAATTTCGATAGCCTGACTGTTTTCGCTTGCCGCAAATTCTTTTACCCTTTGCGAATATTCGTTGCCTTTACCGATATCCTCTTCGCCGATGTTTGCACAGTATATTACAGGCTTGTCGGTTAGAAGAAAGAACGTTGCGGCAAGCTCACGCTCTTTGTCGCTTAACGCAAGAGTACGCACCGACTTGCCTTGCGACAAGCAGTCGTACAGCTTTTTGAGCAACTCGGCTTCTTCGATGTATTTCTTTTCACCCGTTTTTACGAGCTTTTCCGCCTTTTCTTTACGCTTGGTTACCGTTTCGAGGTCGGCAAGAGCAAGTTCGAGATTTATTATTTCGATGTCGCGCACGGGATCGACGGTATCTTCGACGTGCGTAATGTTCTTATCTGCAAAACAACGCACTACGTGTACTATTGCATCCACTTCGCGAATGTGCGAAAGGAACTTGTTGCCCAGCCCCTCGCCTGCGCTTGCGCCCTTTACGAGCCCTGCTATATCTACAAATTCAAGTACTGCCGGCGTGATTTTTTTCGTGTTGTACAATTTGCCCAAATGTTGCAAACGTTCGTCGGGAACGGCAACCACGCCTACGTTCGGCTCGATCGTGCAAAACGGATAGTTAGCGCATTCGGCGCCTGCCTCGGTTATTGCATTGAACAAAGTGCTTTTGCCTACGTTGGGGAGCCCTACAACTCCAAGTTTCATAATTTTTACCAGTCCTTTATCGTTCGACCTAATAAGTCGTTTTAAGCAAGCGGCTAGAACGCTAGCCTACTACAATTGGTTATTATATCACATTCGTTTGCATTATGCAAGCAAAAAGAGCCGACTACGCAAGTTCAAACAGTATATTGCCGCTTTGCGCACTTACTAGCTTAACGGTTATTTCGTCGCCGAGAGTAAAAAATCCTTTGTTTCGGACGTAAAGGCTGACCGAATCGGGATTAAACGAGGTTACGCCGAGCGTTTCCGCTCGAATCATTCCCTCGGCGGTGTTATCCAGTTCGACGTACACGCCCCATTCGGTAACTCCGCTGATTACTCCGCAAAAAATTTTGCCGACGAATTGCGACATATAATCGGCAAGGTACAGGTCGTCGATTTCTCGCTCGACGCGCTCGCAAAGTCGCTCGCGCTGAGAAGCCTGCGACGCGGCTGCGTCGACTTCAGACCTGTATAAATCGAGACTGTCGCCGTGAAGATAACTTTTTATTATTCGGTGAATCGCAAGGTCGCTATATCTGCGAATGGGCGACGTAAAGTGACAATACTCGTTTATCGCAAGTCCGAAGTGTCCTTGGCTTTGAACGGAATATTTAGCTTTGGACATACTGCGCAACGTCATTTTGCTTACTGCCGATTTCTTTTCGGGCGGAACGGAAGAAAGTAAATATGCAATCGATTTCGAATCGGGCTTTACTTCGCTTAGCCCCATGGCACGCAAAAACGTATTTAGCGACGACAGCTTTTCCGCCGCAGGCGGCTGATGTTCGCGATATACAAACGGCGCTTTTATCGACAAAAACTTTGCGGCGACAAAACGGTTTGCCGCTATCATACATTCTTCGATTATCGAATGAGCCACGAGACGCGGAGCTTTTTTTACGTCCGTGACCTTATCGCCCGAAAAGGTAAATTCGGGCTCGGATATGTCGAAGTCGATATTTCCGCAATCATCTCGGCGTTTTTTTAGCGCGCGACTTAAGAAAAGCAAAGTATTTAACGTATCGGAAAAAGCAGCGTACTCGTTCGTTTTGCCGCCCAAAAAGTCGCTGACTTTTTCGTACGTCATACGCTTTTGCGAACGGATAATCCCTTCGCATATTTTACCGTCCACGATTTCGCCATACGGGTTTATATCCATAACGACGCTGAGCGTATAACGCGACTCGTTTTCGTTAAGAGAGCACACGCCGTTGCATAATTCTTCGGGCAACATAGGAATTACGCTAACGCCGTAATAGAAGCTGTTTCCGCGACGGAACGCCTCTTTATCCAAATGGCTGTGAAGCGGCACGTAATGCGCAACGTCGGCAATGTGCACCCAAAGCCTGAAACCTTCGCTCGTTTTTTGCGCGTATACGGCGTCGTCGAAGTCCTTGCTGTTCGCTCCGTCGATAGTAAAGCACGGCTGAGAGGTAAAATCCTCTCTGTTTCCGACTTCGATAGGCTCGCTTGCTACGCTGCGCGCCTCGTTTAGAGCCTTTTGCTTGAACTCGCTTATGCCGAGCGAAAAAACGGCGGCGCTTACGTCGGCATTTAGCGTACCCGACTTGCCTAAAACTTTTATTATTTCGCCTTTGCCGCGATCTTTGCGCGAAAGTTTTACTACGACTTTATCGCCAAGCGACGCCTTACCGCTCGTAACGAAAACGTCCCTACTGAAGTGCTTGTCGTCGGGAATAACTTTTTTTGCACGCATTTCGATAACGTAGGTCCCCGTTATTTCGTCCGAACCGTTTTTTAAAATCTTTTTTACCTCGCCGTGATCGCCGTATACCGCGACCTCGACGGTGTCGCCGTGCATTGCGCCTTTAAGCGCTTTTGCGGGAATGAAAACGTCTTCCTTTTCGCCACAATCCAAAAACGCAAAGCCGCGACTGTTGCCGCAAATAACGCCTACGACGGTTCGCAAACATCTTTCCTTTTTGTATTGATATTTTTTGTTTTTGTTAATTTTCTTTTTTTTCATAGTTTTATTTAGTGTTTTTAATTTAAAAAAAGAGGATACCCAGTAAGTATCCCCTTTTACATTCGATTTAAGTTTAGAATTTAAACCATATTCCGGTAATAAAGAACGCAACGGTTACGACAACCGCAACGATACTAATTACGACCGTAAGCCTCTTCATTATGCCTTCGGGCGTCTTAACCTTGTTCTTAGAATAGAACGAATCGTAAGACGACTGACCGTTGAGCGCACCCATACCTTCCGATGCGGACGGCTGCAACAGCACGAGCACTATAAGCGCAAGAGCGCAAACCGATAAAATTGCGATACAAACAATCCTTATTATTCGCATTGCGTCCGACGTAGTCGTGACGGCAAGCAAGTTGGTAGCTATATTAACTAGATTCAAAGCATTCACCTCTGATAAATAATGCTGTAGTATTATAGCAGATTAACCGTCGTTTTGCAAGCAATTTTGCGGTGATTTTCAAAATTTTTGTATAGAATCGCCTATTAATTTGCCGGTTATTTTTAGCGAAGTAAGTTTTGCTTCGTCGGGCTGAACGCCGCCGAACAAAAATATCCCGCCGAACACGTCGGTGGAGCCTACTATCGGCGCATACGCCATATACGAAAAACCGTAGTTTATTCCGCCGCAAATCGAACTGCGCCGATCTTTAAGATTTTTTATCACGTCGAAAGTTACTTCTTTGCCAAGCAACGCGCCTTTGCCGCCGCCCGCTCCGACTATAAAATCCTTTAGGTTGCTTACCACCGCCGTTAGCCCGTACTCGCGCGCCAAGCTTTCGCAAGCCGATAAGCCGAGCGCCGCAAGATCGGACTCGGTGCTTAACTTGCTTAGTACTATGTCGCCGTTTTCCATTGCGACGATTTCGAGCGGATCGCCTATGTTTATTCCGTATAAACGCCTATATTCGCGCGGAATAACTATTCTGCCAAGCTCATCGAGCCTGCGAACTATTCCCGTTGTTTTCATGTTTTTCCTCCCGACTTAGTATGTCCCAAAATTGCGGCATAATACGCTTTTTTCTTGACAATTACATAAATTAATTGTATAATACCGACGATGAAACGACAGGCTAAAATTTACATATTGGAAAAAAGCGGCGAATTTTCGGCTATACTTTCGGGCACGTTGGAAGAACAACCAAACGGCTTTTTCGTGGAATACGACGACGGCGACGGCGTTACGTGCGTTATAGGGTACAGCAAAGGAATTGCCACCGTAACGAGGACGCAAGATCCCGTTTATACCATTATTTTGGAGGAAGATTGTCCGCACGCCTTTAATATAGAAACGCCGTACGGCAATATCGAAGCCGTTGCGCATCCCGTTACCGTACGCTCGCGTAAAAGCGGTAACGGCAGAACGTTGAAACTCGTGTACGACCTTGCCTTAGGCAAAGAAAAAGTCAGACACGAGCTAAGACTGAAAATAGAAGCCGAAGAATAAATTTTTCTTTTTAATGCAAAAAAATACACCTAATATGGGGTGCTCTTAGGGGAATTTTGAGTAAGTTGATATAAAACCAATCTACTCTATATGGATTTTAATATGAGAAAGGGCCAACGAAATACTCGTTAGTCCTTTTTGATTGCATTACAAACTCACAACTTCGATTGTTCAAGCATAGTGAGCTACATTTAATTAAATAAGAGTGGATTTATTGTTACATTATTTTTCGATAATATCCCAAGCAAAATTTTCGTATGAAAAACTAATTTTTCCGTAATATTGAATGTCCATAAGTTCTAACACGTATGTATTTTCTGTAGAATCGTTGCTAAGTATTTCACAATTATTTATTAAAAAATCATTATCTAAATCTACTTTCAAATTTTTAACGCCGTTAAACGTTAAAGATAAAATAAGACGTTTTTTTAATTGATCAATATATTTTTCGAGATGATTTATAAGATAATGATATTCGCCAATACAAAAATGAAACGTTAGGGTGCTTCCTTGATGGGTGAAGTTAATCAAACTGCCGTCGTGAAGTGAAATACTATCGGCTGCTTTATTTAGAATATTTAACAGTTCTTCTTTTTTCATAGTAATTATCTCCTAAAAATATAATCTTTATCTTTTGGGGCTAAATGCGATTCGTGGGAATCTTTTGCACAAGTTTTTCCATATCGATTAATGTATTTTTTATCGTCAGAAATCTTTCGGTTTTCATTAATACTTTTTCCCGTCTTCCAATGGTAATGCTCGTCTTCCCATCTTCCCTTTTTATAGGTTTTTGAATCATAACGAATCATTTGTTTGCTGGATTTCCTTTGAAAGTCACGTATGTTCCCTGTTTTATTTTTAGGACTTGTAGTTTCAGTCCACCCCTTTTTTAATAACAAATTTGGATTTTCAGGTAAATAAGAACCATTATACACTTCATTTCTTTTGCACCAATTATTATATTGCTGCTGTCGAGCAGATTGTGGGTGCAACAGTTTCTGTAATGGCGTTTTAGGCGGATTTTTTACTCGCTTATAACATTCGGGTTTTTTTGTGATACGAAAAATTAGTGAGTCAATAAAACTTTTCCTTTTCATAATTATATCACCTCCTTTATCGTTAGTCAAGGAAAAATGTGCGCTTAGATTCCCTTGCATTTATATTATACCATAATTTAACAATCAATCAAAGCGGTTTTGAAAAATAGTTGTCTACCCGGTTTTGCCTGATAGAGTAGACAATATAATATATTTTTACGTAAAATACTTGACTTTTGAGTAGACACTTTGTATAATATAGACAAGGAAACGGTGTTATGTATGATTTTAATATCAAAAAGGGCCAACGGAATACTCGTTAGCCCTTTTTGATTGCACATTACAAGCTCACAACTTCGATTTTCGAAGTATAGTGAGCTAAACTTAATTAAATCAAGTTTTCTTATTACAAGTTTAAACCCAACCATCTTTACTAAACTTTGTTTTAGAACGAAATCTTGCCGTATGTGTTTTTCGTCCTTTTTAGACGTTAGTCGTCAAAGTCTAAGTCGTCTATAACATCCATAAATAAATGTCCTTTAATTAGAAAATTGTTTAAAAATTCATCAAAAGAATCATATAAGCTAAGTGAATTATTGATAGATTTGTTGCAAGAATATGGCGATTTTGAAGAAGAAACAATCGTGGAGGTGAAATAAAATGTTTTTTAATAAAGAAAAAAAGAAAAGCGGTTATGTAAAAGCAAAATCTCCTGAAACAAGAAAACGGCAAAAAGCAGCGATTGCTGCTTATTATGCAAAAAGCAAAACGACGATTAAAAAAATAAAACAATCCGTAGTGTTTTTGCACTACGGATTGTTTTTTTCGAGAATATCTACCTAAAAGCGTATTTTTTATTTTGCAAGTATGCTTTTTATTACCTCGCCCGCCATAATATATCCGGCGACGCCCGGCACGAAAGACGTGCTACCCGGCGTTCGTTCGCCGTCTTTTAGCGGCTGTTCGGTAGAATAAACAACTTTAAGTTTAGCTACGTTGCGTTTGCGAAGCTCGCGCCGCATAACTTTGGCAAGCGGACAATAGTCAGTGTCGAACACGTCGCCTACTTTTAGCGCAGTGGGATCGACTCGATTGCCCGTGCCCATGCAGCTTATGCATTTGTCGCCCGCAATAGTCGCAAGTGCAAGCTTTGCGGAAACGGTATCGACTGCGTCCGCAACGTAATCGAAAGCGGAAAAATCGATTTCGTTCGCGTTTTCGGGCAGAAAGAATATATCCAAAGTATGAAGAATAAGGTCGGGATTTATACTTAGCAACCTTTTTGCCGCAACGTCCACCTTTTTTTGACCTATATTGTCGCTTAGCGCGAATATTTGACGGTTAAGATTGGAGGGTGCAACGACGTCGCCGTCGACGATAGTAAGCTCGCCTATTCCGCCTCGAACAAGCGCTTCGGCTGCGGTTCCGCCCACTCCGCCAAGTCCGAACACCGCAACGTGAGCTTGTTTTAGTTTGCTAAGGTCGCCCAAAACCCTTTGACTGCGCGAAAGATCAAGCATATTACTCTAACCCGAACAGTGACGGAACTAACGACGCAAGCGTAAGTATAAGCGCGAGCACGGCGGCAGAAACGAGAATACATATAACTAACCTTAAAAAGAAGTTTTTAATCGAAGGCATGGTTTTGTAACACACGAAAAAACCGATCGCTCCGAAAAGCGCCCCCATCGCACCGCCGATTAGACTGACAAAAAACGGCAACAACCCCGCAATATAGTCATACCAACGGAGCAATGCAAGCAAAACCGTTTGACTGCCGCGACTAAAGTACACGCCCTTAAACGGCGTGCCGGCAACCGAGCATTTTTCATTACCGAGCATAAAGACGTTCTTTTCGTCCGTTTCGGTGAGTTCCATGCCTTCGTAACTTACTTTTGCTTTGCCCGTCCAGTAGTTTATATTTATTTCGAACTTGCCTTGCATATCAACTACGTATCTCATAAACACATTATAATATATTTTTTTGTTTTTTGCAACAAAAAAGACTACCGCTTTTTGCAGTAGCCGTTTTTTGTAATCGTATCGATTATTTAGCTTTTCTGTAGGTTATGCCATCGATTTTGATATACTCGCCGTCGTTATCCTTGCCCTTATTGAAAGAGTGTTCGCCGGAGAACTTGGAGCCTTCATCACTTCCGATAGTAATCGTAATTTTATCGCCGTCTTCGTTGATTTCGTACTTGCCTTCGACAGTGCCGCTAATTACGCCGATGCTCGTTTTGATAGTTACATCGCCGCCGGCAGTGAAGGTATACGAAACGCCGGAGCTCTCGTAAGTACCGGAAAGCTTGGTAGCGCACGCAGAAAGCGCAAACACGCAACCGAACACGAGGCAAACAGCCATAATCGTAGATAAAATCTTCTTCATAATTTAACCTCCTTTTATCTTAACCTAATTATAACACGTAAATTACACACAGTCAAGCGTAAAAACACACATTTGCAATAATATTTTATTCGGCTTCTTGCTGCGTTGTTTGTTCGCTACCGGGTTTATCTTCGGAAGCACTAAGCTGCGAAGTTTGCGGTTTGCCGAACAAAAAGTCGTGCAGCGGAGTTTTTATAAGGCGGTTTATAGGCTTCATTATAAGACCGGTGCCAAAAGCGAGAATGAGCGTACCTACGCCTATACGGCCGGGTGAATTCCAAAAATCAAGCATATTCCAGAATATAATAGAACAAATCACAGCAAGCACGGTTAGCGTGGAATCGGTAATCATTTTTGCGGTCGAAAACTGAAGTTTGGTCTTTTTACTTAGAGCCTGCGCAAAACCTTCGACAGGCATACTCATTATATTCGGCGCAAGATAGAGTATTACGCCTATGGCAATTACTACGAGACTTATTGCCGTGTACGTAAATTGTACGGCAATATGCGTTGCTTTGTTTGGTATGATAAGGTTGATAATCAAGCCCGCCCAATCTACGAAAAAGCCGAACACCGTGGATACGGCAAATTGAAAAATATAGTACCACTTAAAGTCCTTGCGCAAAATAGCGAGCTGAAGCAGCACGATTACGCAATAAACTATGGTAGTCCACGTACCTGTAGAAAGATCGGTAAAATATTGACTAAGCACGTACGGAAGCGACGTTGCAGACGAAACTCCCATATCGCTTTTTATCGCTACGTTTACGCCGATTGCAATAACGAACATTCCAAGCAAATACACTACCGTTCTTTTTATCCATTCGACTACTTTAGTTTTTGTGATTTTCATATTCACCTTCCGCATGTTATTCGACCAAGCCGATATTCATTATATAACAAAAAGCGACTTGTGTCAAGCCGCTTTAAGCATAAAACGAAATTTAGAATTAGTCGCGTCTGCGCCCGAACAAAATGAGCACTCTAAGCAAAAAACGCAAAAAGTAAACGAGCGAAGTAAGCAAGGAAGCAACGTACGTGAACGCTGCGGCTGACAATACTTGGCTTGCTCCGCTTACCTCCGACTGAGTAAGAATGCCTTCGGATAATAGCATTTTTTTTGCTCGCCTGCTTGCGTTAAGCTCGACGGGAAGCGTGACGAGCGCAAACAAGAACGACGCACCGTATAAAGCTACGCCGATTAAAGCTATGACAAAGCCGAGATCCTCGTTTGCCGAAAGCGACAACATATCGATTAAGAGCCCGATGATTACAAGCGGCATTGCAAGACGAGTACCGAAGTTTACAAGAGGAACGAGTGCGGTTCGTATATTGTAAAAAAGGTAGCCCTTCTTTTTTTGCATTACGTGTCCCACTTCGTGCGCGGCAACCGCAACGGCGGCAACCGACGAGCTGTCGTAAGTAGAAGCGGACAAATTAACTATCTTTCGCGTAGGATCGTAGTGATCGGTAAGCGAATCGCTTACACGCCCCACGGCAATGTCGTCCGCTCCGCCCGACTGCATAAGTCGCTGAGCCGTTTGTCTGCCCGTATAGCCGAACTGACTCTGCTTTTTGTCGTAACGAGCAAAAGTAGTTCGCACTTTTACGCTTGCAATCACCGATATTATTGCGCAAACTATTATACCTACAAAACACCAAATATAATATTCGTACATTTTATTCTCCTTCCGCAATTATTGTACCACACTTATTATGAAAACGCAACGGTTTAGTATGAATATTACGATAAAAAAAAGCGACGATTCGTTGTAGTCGAACCGCCGCATTATACGTTTTTTAATTTATAGGCTCCCACCATGCGTATAACGTAAGGTTAGAACATATCGGAGTAAGGTCGGTAAATCTTGCCAGCGTATACTCTTCGCCCTCCTCGGCAATGAGCTTAGTATACCAACCTATGAACTTGTAACCGCTTCTGGTCGGAATGGGAACGCTTGGCGAACCCTCGGCAGAAGAAAGATAGTTGCCGTGATTTACGATATACGATATTTCGCTTGAAGTTTGAGTGCCCTGCGTGCGAACGTAACCGCCGTTAGCCTTAAAGGTTACAAGATACGACGTGTCTTCGTCCACGAAGCTGAACAACTTTATCCAAGTCCCGTTCTTTTTAAGGAATATGGCTTTATTCGAAGAATCGGTGTTAAACCAATAATCGCCGTCCTTACCGTCCGAACTTGACGGCGCACGCGAGCCGTTGAGCCATGTTGCCGGCTCGGCAGGTTTATCGAAAATGAAGGTGGAATCCGGTCTGCCGTCGGTGTATTCGATATTAAGAATATACGATTGCCCGCTTGGATCGGTAACCTGAGTAATGCTCTTTATCCCGCTAGCCGCCGACACGTCGAACGTTTTCTCGGTTCCGTCGGTGAACTTGAAATAAAGCTCTCCGCCGCTTACCACACCGTTTGCGTCTTTGTTTTCGGTGTAATTAACCTCCTCGATACCCGTTCCGTCTTTGCCCTTGGGAAGCAAAATTTCTTCGGACTGTTTACCGCCGCTGAAGTTGAACACGATGTACGACGAAGTGTGCGTTTCGTCCTCCGGGAAAATACGAACGCCCTCGATGGACACGCCGTCGGGCACGGAGAACGATACGTCCTCGGCATCCTCGTCGGTAAAGCTTATAGTTACGATAGTTTCTTTACCGTTGTTAGAGGTGGTTATTTCGGCTATTCCGTTACCGTCTTCGCCTTTTTCGCCGCTGTCACCCTTGACTTCTTCGATTCCGTCCGTTTGGATCATGGTTATCGTTCCGTCGTCGTAGGTGATTTCCAGATAGTACTTTTGCGTCGTCTCGTTGAAAGCTATGCTTGCCGATATGATTTCGGCATCGTCCCATCCCATGGAACAAGCGGCAAGCGACAAACACATAAACACTGAAAGTAATACGATTATCAGCTTTTTCATTGCAATTCTCCTTGTATCTCGGTTACGTAGTATCCCGAATTTTCTCTCATTTTATTATCGCTAGGCGACTGGCCTATCCATTCGTCGGTAGTAAACGTGAACTTAAACGGTTCGAAACCGGTTACTACCGTAACTATTTTGTACATCATACCGCGCAGCTGCCCTACCTGACCGTTGGACGTCATGGTGATGTATTGATCGGTCATATCTACCGAAACGGTATCTTTAAACGCCGTTCGATGCGCGTACTTTACGTCCAGCTCCACGACCGAAAGATTGACTCCGCCGCCGTAGTACGCAACAGGAATGTTGGTGCAAACGGTGCCTTCGTACGAATACGAACTTCCGCTTTGAGCCGCTTTATCCTTTACCATACCCTTAAGGGGAAATATGACGTCGACGTTGATTTCGTACGAGGACATATCCTTGTCTCCGAACAATCCGCCCAGATTGCCGCCGATTTCGCTTAGAATCGTGGAAATATTTTCGTCGATTATGCCCGATATATCCATCGTGTCTATTTGCTTATAGTCGTAAAAACACGTATCGCCCGTTATCGTTACTTTTACGGGATAGGACGTTCCGGACACTTTTTCGGGCGGATCGGGAATTAGCGGTTTTTGCTCGGTTCCGCTTGAAAGCTGGCCGAAGATATCGGTTATTAAGGACGGAACTTTGGAGTACAAGAACGGACCGTTAAAGAGCGATTCAAGTACTATAGACGCCACGCCGCTGTTACTGAATTGACAATCTTTTATCGTCGAGCTGCCCATAAAATTGTTTTTTACGATTTCTTCGCCGCTTAAGTTTTTTTGCATCGAAACCAGCGCCTTTTTTATGGACTGAGCGCGGTCGGACGAAGTATTGCTTAGATACGCGTTTAACAGCGTATCGCCGTCGCCCTTCGGCTTCATATAGTCGGCAAGCGAAGCCTTTATCTCGTTGCCGTCGGCATCGTAAAACGTCTTTACGCCGTTTTCGTCGGCGGTAACGTATTCGTTAGCTCCAGTTGCGAATAGGAAGTTTTGCGAATAGGACAACATACAATTATCCAGCGTAAAGTCAAACGACGAATAGCTGCGTAAAATTGTTTTTCCGTACGAAAGTTTGCAGTTTTTTACGGTAACGTCGTCGCCGTAGATTTCCATTACCGTTCCTACGTACGTAAGGTGCGACAAGGTGTTTACCGCATCGCAGTTTTGAAGCGTAAGATCGTTTACGGTGATATCGTCGCCGTCCACGTAAAAGCCGACGTTGTCCTGACCGTACGCCGTAACAAGCGGCATACCGTTGGGATCGCCGAGCGAATAGAACGGCTTTGGTCCCCTGAAAATATTGTCGGACGACAGCGTGGGAATTTCCACTCCGCCCGATCCTACGATTACTTTGTACGGATACGTAAGATTGTGCAAATTTATCGTATAGCCGTTGCCGTAAAAATCTTTTTGCACTCGTACGCCTACGCTTATTAGCGGGCTTACTTCGGTAAATCCGTTGCGCTTTGCCGTTTTGTTCCACTCGTCGATATATCGATGATTGTACGTAGTTGAAAATTTGTAAACTTCGGAATCGAACGAGAACTTGCCGGTTTTAGAATTGTAATTACCGAAACATTCGACGTTGTTCTCTTTGCCAAGCTCGGTTTGCAAATAACCGAGCGATTGAAGCGATTTGCGCAAAACGACTATTTCGCCGTTTTGAGACTTGTTGGTGCAGAACATCAAGTCGTCGTAATCGTAAACGTTTACGCCGCCCTCGACTACCGTGAACTTCATTTCGTAGTCGCTTATATCTTCGTCGGGAACGGAAAACTTTACGGTTGCTTCGCCCGCCGACAAAACGGATATCTTGCCGCTTGATAAGTCGACGCTTACGTTGTCGGTGGTAGTCGCGGTTATTAATTCGCTAAGCGAATCGGACGGTACGGCGGTTATCTTTATGTCGATTCGAGCTTTCTGTTTTTTGCCGTCAATTACGTCGTATTCGCCTACGTACGTCGTAGGATCTACCTTCGAGCCCGACTTAACTGCAAATTGCGCCGTTATTACGCCGTGATCGTAGATTATTGCTTCGAACTGCCTGCTTACGTTGCCTTTTTTCGTAGCGCAAGTTATTATTACTTCGCCCTCGGCAAGAGTACGAAGATAGTACGAACTGCCCTTTTGAGTAATTTCGGCGCAAGCTACGCCGCCGTTTTTGTTAGTTACCGACCAAGTAAGGTCGTTGTCTTTGCCTACTGTGTAATTTCGTTGGTTTACGCCCTCGGCGTTAAGTTTGTATTCGCCCGAAATAAGCTTGAAAGTTTCGACGTCGTCGTAGTCCCAGCTTATGCCCGAAATATCGACGTCGATGTACACGTACGTTACGTTTATGGCAACGGTAGCCAAGATGGAGACCAAAAACGGAATGAGCAATAAAACGATAAGATTCTTCTTTTTCATCAGTTTACAGCCTCCAAGTCCAAGAATAACGAGTATGTCTTTTTGTATACGTACATGGCGATCGGCGCGGTAGCCAAAAGCACGGCGACGAGCGCAATAAGATAGCACAAATACAAGTTAACGCCAAAGTATGAAAACAATATCACGATTATTGCGAAAACGAACGGAAGCGCGTACGAATACATAGACGACGTAAACGTTTTGCGCGGCTTTGCGTGACGTATGGAAAGCTCCTCGATTAAAGAAGCAAGGTCGTACGCCGCTAGCGAAATTGCCGCAAACAGCAACGCGAAAAGCGTCGTTGCCGGCTTTAAAATTCCGGATATTACAAGCGCGAGAAGCGAGATAACAAGCGACGTTGCCGACAATAAAAACGGTATCGCAACTTTTATAAAAAGCTGATCCCTTACCGGCACGGGCATGGTTTTCATATTTTTGACGGTGCGCTTTTCCATAGAAATATACGCGCTTGCACCCTGCGCTATCGTAGTGGAAAAAACCATTACGAAAAATATATCCACGGCGGGAACGAATCCCGGTAAAAACGAAGTATAGTACATTATCGTACCCGAATTAAACACGGCGTTCATGGCGTTTATTACCAGACTAAGCAAAAACGGTTGAACGACAAGCAATCCGGTGAACGAAAATATATAATCGGAATCCTTGAATATAAGAATCAATTCTTTTTTGACGAGCGCTTTTTTTGCCGACAGCACGTTTTCGGCTTTGACTGCCTTTTTGGGAGAAGCGGTAAAGCTGACGTTGCGCACGTAGTTGTACGCAAACACCGTTATACTTACGCCCAAAATAAATACGCCGCTGCCTATTAGCAAATATATCAAAAACGCACTTGCGCTTTTGCCGATAAATATATCGAGTAGAAAGTTTACCGGCACGGCATATTCGCGGAAAGCGATCATAACGTCAACGTTTTCCTGCGTGAAAAGTGCCATAACGTTGTTTTGCGCTACGAGCGAAGTAAAGAGCGAAAGCGCGACTGAGTACGCGTACGTAAGCACAGCCATTACCACGATTGCCATAACGAGCTTTGCAATCGGTTTGTTTTTTAGGTAACGAGAAGCAAGGTACGCGGGATAAACGAAAACCAGCGACAACCCCGTTTCGAACAAAAACGACGCCACCGGATAGAATAACGCCTTGTAGTAGTACATGGGCGAAAATCCTTGCATGTTTCCGTAGGCTGCGAACAGCGGATACGAGAAGACGAACGACGCGGCGTAATGCACCAAAAAAAGCATAACCATTTTTGACGCGATAATTTGACCGTTGCTTACCGGACGAACGGAAAGAAGTTCAACGTCAAGCGGATCGAAAAACAATTTTTTTGCCTGAAAAACGCCGAATACCGTTAAAAGCACGGTTATTATAAACAAAAAGACGCTTAAAAACGCTTCGGAAGCGCCTTCGATTGCCGATATTTTGGTAAGAACGCCCTGAAAAATAAACACTTCTAGCGCTACGAAACAACCCACTAAAACAACGACTACAAGCGCGGTAGTAATTCTCCGCGCTAGCGACGTTCGCCTACCGAACATCAGTCTGAAGTCTTTTATTAGCAAGTTTAGCATTTAGAAGTTATTCTCCGTAAGTTTCGAGGAAGATTCGACTTAGCTGCAATCTTCGGTTGGGCTCCTTATTAAGGTCGTACAGCGCAACTACTTTACCGTCGTTGATTATCGCAACGCGGTCGCAGATTTTGCTTACGAGTTCGATGTTATGCGAGGTTACGAACACGGTTTTTTTGTGATCGGCGTATTCGCGCATCATCTTTTTAAGTTCTTCTACCGCCATTATATCAAGACCTACGGTAGGTTCGTCGAGAATCCAAACGTCGGGATTGAACATAAGACTTGCGACCAAACACAGCTTTTGCTTCATACCGTGAGAATAATCGGACACGGGATTGTTAAGCTCGGAATACGCTAGTTTAAGTCTGCCGCAAAGGTATCTGTAGTTGCGAATAAAATCGCCCTCGGATATACGGTAGACCGAAGCGACGAATTCGAGATATTCGTATCCCGTCATAACGTCGTAACACGAAGGTTCGCTGGCAACGTATCCGAAGTGTTTTTTAGCTTCCAGCGGCTCGGCGGCAATATCGCAACCGCATATCGAGATGCTTCCGCTTTGAAAACGCTTTGCGCCTATCATGCAGTCGATAGTCGTCGATTTACCTATTCCGTTTCGACCTATAAAGCCGAACAGCTCGCCTCGACGCACCTGCAAATCGAGCCCTTTTAGCACCTTTTTTTCGCCGTAAGCTTTATGCAAATCCGTTATTACGATTGCAGGAGCAAGCGCTTCTTCGGGCGTTTGATCGCCGGTAGATATGTTTTGTGATGTCTGATCGGTCATTGTTTACTCCTTGGTCGTATTAGCCACAAGGCAGCCTTGCTCTTTCGCTGAGTACGAGTAAATTTGCAGCCGCAATGGTCGCAAACGATAATCGTTTCGCCGTAAAGCGAAGCAAAACCGCAAACGGGGCAATACTTTTTGTAGGCATCGCCGCTTACAAGTACGGTTTTTAGCGTCATATCAAGCCACTTTTGCGCAAGCTCGCTTTCGGTAAGTCCGTTTTTAAAAAGTCTCTTTCCGCCAACAGAAGTAAAATTCCATACGTCCGCAATAGTTACGGTGTCGTATTCGCCCTCTTGCGGTTGAACGGCGGTAAGCAAATGCTTTGCGGTTATAGCGGTAACGGGATCGGTAACCTCTAAAGTAAAGGCACCGCGGCAAAGTGACATATTAATTTTGAAGCCTTTGACTTTTATGCCGTCGCTGAACAACTTTGCGCCCATAAGACGCAACGACTTAAGCACGTTTACGGCGTAGAAAGACACGAGGTCGTTTTGCGCTTCGTCTGCGCCGTAGCGAATAAAGTCGTTGTAAAAACGATAACATATACGATATTTGCCGTCCTTGATAAGAATGTTGGTCGGCTTTATCTTGCCGCTTAGCGGTTTTGAAGCAGATATAATTTTGTAAAAATACGTTTCCTTTAAAAAGGCTATTCGCTTGACGAGCTTATCTACTAAAACAAGCGCCGTGGTTACTCGATCGGCAACGAGCTCGGTTTCGTCACCCGTAATAAGCGGCAACTCCTCGGCGTAGAAACGCTTGTACTTTAGAAGCTCGCGATCGAGCAGATTTATAAGCGTAACGATGAACTTATTTTCGTATATCGCAAGCTCGTCGGTGTGCTGGAAGTAGTAAATTTCCTCGGGAATCATACGAGTTTGACGGCGCTTCCACAAGCTGCTGTCGCGACAAACGCGAGCAAAATCGTCGGGCGAAAGCGACTTGGCTTGTTCGATTCGGGTAACGATTTCTTCACGCTTGGTAGATACGTGCGGCCGAGCGATAATGGAAGCAATAACGCCGCAAACCGACGAAACGGAAGCAAAAAACTGCTCGTCGTTGTCGTACGAAACGTTTTGCAACGAAAAGTCGGCAAGTTTTTTTGCGTGCGAAAAAGCGTCGGACATATTGGGATATGCCGAAAAGAAGGCGTTTATTTTGCCCGACGATTTTTGCAATTGTGCCGACTGAACTGCTCTCATTTACTAAAGTGTCCTTAAAATCTTTTGAAGTTGACGTTCGCAACGAGGCAAAACGCCTTTGCCGTATACTTGAGCAAGCAAGCTTATAAGCTCTTCGAGCGCAGGTTTTACGTAGTCTTCGAATCTACCCTCTAATTTGAAGAACAGCTTTTTGCTGAGCATAAAGTCGAGGATATCTTCTTTTTTACCGCCGCACGCAACGAACAGCGGTACGATGTTTTGTATTTGATTTAAGATACGGTTACCTATGGTAACGTCGAAACGGTCGTAAACGAACGCCGTGATTTTGTCGATAGAAGCAAGGTCTTTTTTGCTAAGACGTCCCTCACCCGAAACAGAAGCGAACATCTTGTTGAATTCAGTACCGGTAAGCTTTAGCGGCTTGGGAGTATTGTCAGGCGTGAACGGAACGTTGCGAGTAGCGAATTCCATTGCTATTGCGCGGTCGTAAACCTTGTCGGTGATGGTAAAAGTAGAGTCGTCGCGGTTAGCCGTACCTACAAACCAGCTGTTTGCGGGTATTTGGATATAACCGTTTTCCAGTTTAACGGGCGGAACGAAGTCGTGCGGGAAGTTCATTATTTTTACCTTCCAATCCTTTTGAGGATATTCGAGCACGCTTAAAAGATCGGCAAAGTAGTACTCGACACGAGAGATGTTCATTTCGTCCAAAACGTAGAGGTTGATTGCGTCGGGCGCGTAGTTGGCTTCGTACAAAGCGGCAAGGAATTCGGTTTCGGTGTACGTACCCGAAAATTCGTTGAAGTATCCGAAAATATTGGACTTGTCGCGCCAAGTAGCCTGAACGGGCATAAACAATACGTTTGCGCCGATAAACTCGGCAAAGTAACGCGGAAGCGAAGATTTACCGGTACCCGACAGACCTTCTAAAATTTCGAAGTGACCTGCGCCGAAGCCGCTTATAAAGAAGCGAATGGTATCGATATCGAAGTACAGCTTGTAGTTTGCGGCAAGATAGTCGCGGAATTTTATGCAGAGCTGTTCGAGCGTTATTTTGTCGCTTTCGCCTGCGGGAAGGTCAAAGCCCTCGTGAGCAATGTCGATAGAGCTAAGCGTGGGAAACACGAGTTCTCGCTTTTTTAACGAGCCGTTTTCCACAACCGTTTTGCCACCGCTGCCCTCGCCGTTTTCGGCAACTACGCCGTTGGAAACGTTGTCGGTTTGAGAGGAGACGAGCGCGCCGTCGAAGCTGCCTGCAACGTCGAAATCGGGGTTAAGCCCTTCGTCCTCGAAAGCGGGTTCGTCCTGCTTAGCAAAGAACTTAAACGGCTTATCTACGAAAATAAAGTTTACGATAAGCATAACGAGCGCGCCTATTGCTACGAAAGCTCCGACGTACAAAACGGTGGTAAGCAATACGCACTGCCCGAGGTATTTGAACATTTTTGAAATGTTTTCGGCTGTAAGCGGCTTTTGGAAAAGTATACCGATAACGACGCCGAGCGCAATGCTTATAAGCGCGCTGGCAACGTACCAAACGATCATTTTAACGGAATGCGGGTTCTTTTTCTTGAACACGGCTATGCGATACTCGAAGCAAACGCTACACGCTGCGATTATCGCAAATACGGCGTTGAGTAACACGCTTACAAAGCCGGTACGCGTACCTTGTATCGACTCGAAGTGCATTCCTTCGGCAATTTTGTTTATAACGTTTTTTGCCGGGAGTATGGCGTGCGCGCCGTCGATGCACGCGCATACGACGATAAGAAGCATCGCGTACAAGCACGCAAGCGCAATGGTTATAAGCGTTTTTCTCGTAAACAGAGTCTTTATCATTTTAAGCTCCTTTTTAGTAAGTATAATCTATATTTGCGTTTGCCGTAAGCAACGCAACGCCGCAAAGGGCGATTGATTTCATTCTTATTGGTTTGAAGATTCGTCCGAAGGAGGATTGTCCTTAAGCAGTTCTTCGGCGACCTCTTTGGATACCAAGCCGCCCTCGCTGAAGTGGTAGATAAATTTGTCGAAGTAGAGTTTTTCGGCAAACTCGGTTGTTACCTTGTTGCCCTCGCCTCGATATTTTTCCAGCTCTAACGCTTCGATTAGCGCATGAGTACGTTGAGAGCGCGCGTCGGCGATTGCCGCGGTGCGGTTGTCGAACATAACCATGCAGTAGATTATTGCAAGAATGGTTGCAATACCCGAATACGACTGGAAGAACAAAATGAATATGCCAAGCAGCGGTATGCGCTTGCCGGTGTACTTGCCTATTACGTCGTCCACGGTTGGATGATAGCTGTCGCTGGCGTCGTTGGAGTCGCCCCGAGTAGTAAACGAACCGTCGCTGTTAAATCGAATGATACGGTGGATTATGTTTACGCCCTCGTCGTTTACGTACGCGATGGTGTCGTAAAGCTTAAGATCGGACGCGGAATCGACTTTTTGCAGTAATATTATGCTGTAGGTTGGAATTTGGTCGTCGAGATTGTTGGAATCAAGGTAATACAGATTGTTTTCGTTTTTCTCGCTCATAGAGCCGGAAGCAACGACCATAAGCGTTTTGTCGCCTATCATAGTGGCGTTGTTGTTGATTCGGTCGATAATGCCGATTACCAAAAAGAACAGAACTATGCAGAACAACACGGAAGAAATTACTTTTTTTATCGATTCGCGAGTGCGCCTGCTTTTTTCCTGTTGTTCGGCGCCGACTTGCACGTATTCTTCGATTATTTCCACGTCGTACTTGCCGTCGGAATAGGCAATTATTGCCGATTTTGCGTATGAACCGAATAAAAAGGTGAACACTACCGAAAAGCTGGCTACTGCGATTATCGTTACTATGAGCGATATTAGGTCGAGCGTATCCATTGTTGTTCCTCCTTTTTTTGGTTAGTATGCGCCGATGCGTGTGAATGAATGAGGTCTTACTTTTCTATCGACAAGAAAAGCAAGTAAAAGAAGCTTGGGGGGGGGAAAAGGTTTCGCTTCCGCGAGATTCTTCGCTTACGCTCAGAATGACAGCACGGTTTCGCTTCCGCGGGATTCTTCGCTTACGCTCAGAATGACAGCACGGTTTCGCTTTCGCGAGATTCTTCGCTTACGCTCAGAATGACATGTGGTGATCTATTAATTAAAAGCAAGAGGGCGAAGACACTGTTTGCTCGGTCTCTTCGCCCCATTGTATTAACTTATAGGCAAACTTATCTTATTTAGCCTTCGCGGTAAGCACGATGTCGTAATTAACGACGTTAGTTTCGGCTACGTGCGTAAGCTTAGACTTCATGTCATCCAAAACAGCCTTAATCTCAGCCATAGCTACGTCGCGCTCCTGCTGAGTGGTTGCGGAAGAGCTTAATTTTTCGAGCGGACTTGCTTCGTTTTCGTTGTCGCCGTCGAAGCCGGGGTTAACGAAGTTAAAGTACTCGCCCCATCCGAACTCGACACCGAGCGAGAAAGTTGCAGGGTGGTTCTCGCCGCTACCTACGGTGATAGAGGCTGCCAAACTGCCGCCGTCAGGATACGCGCTGTCGGCAACGGTTTTTTTGTCAGCGTCGTACGTGATTACACGAACTGCGGAATTAGCTTCGCCTGCGAAAATATTGCCGTATTGGTCGCGAGCGTACGACGGAAGCTTTACGTAAGCGCGAGCGGTAACCGAGCTGCCGACGGAAGTATCCTTAGCGTAAGCGTACACACGCTCGTTGCCGTCACCCGTCCAGGTGTAGCCTGCCGCATGCAAAATAGCGTCGGTAACCTTTACGGTGACTTCGAGCGAACCGAAGCGATCGAAGTTGGTAAACGAACCGCTGAGAGTAACCGAAAGCTTCTCGAAGTCGTCGGACTCCGTTGCGTCAAATCTAACGGCACCTTTATCATCGTCCTTGTCAGGCGCGAACTGAATGGTACCCAAACCGGTTTCGTCGTTTATAGTAATGGTAAGGCTTTGGTCGTTAACTGCAGAAGCGGTAACGTTGCCGCTTACGCTGTCCGACGAGTCGGAGCTAAGAAGCCAAGCGGCAAAACCGGTGGTTATTAGCGCAGCGACTACGAACAAGCATAAAGCAAGCGAAACGGCTTTACGCGAAAACGCATGCCTAGTTGATTTTTTCATAATCTGTCTCCTTATAAATAACTAATAGACTAGCTCAAATCACTGGGGCTTACGGTAATATCGTATTTAGCATTATTAAGGTTATTCATAGCTGTAAGCGCAGTTTCAGCTTCGCCATGGCTATCTTCATATTTTTTACCATCAGCGTTGAAATATTCGTACGGATTTTTCGCATTAAGTTTAGTCGTTCCCCAACCGAACTTAACGGTGATTTCGCAAGTATATTTCGTAGTATCGCTTGCGTCCTGAGTGAACACAGCGCCTTCGCCTGTGACTTTAAGAGCATAACTGCCGAACGAAGAGCCTTCTGACATTGCCGTGCTTTGAGTCAATGTCGTTCCTCCGTTTAAAACAGAGGGACCGTCTACATAATCTTTTGCTGCGTTCCAACTGTTATTGCTATCTGTTGCTATGTTAATAACGAAATAAACGTTAGCGGGAAGATAGTCTACGTATTTTGCGTCGTTGAGCTGTAAGGTTACAACAAAAGTAACCGAAAGATTTTCATTTGCCATATCGGTAGAGGGAACAAGCCAATCGGTGTTGTTGGCAGAGTAGTTGCTCGGCTTACCGAAAACGATGCTTGAATTATTATCTTTTGCGGCAACACTAATGGTGTACGAAGCTTCTTCATAACCATAAGTGGTAAACGAGCCGTTTGCCGTTCCTTCGCTGGCAGGTTTAACGATAATCCATGCGGCGAAGCCCACGCCTACGAGTACGAGCACGGACAAGAGGCTGATAAGTTTGAGACTAAGTTTTCTTTTCATATAAGTTCTCCTTGTATAAATTACTAGACTAGCGCAGAAAAAAGCAAATTGCATTTACACGCGCACGCCAAAAAGTTTGCATTTGGCTATTCGTATAGCGTAATACACTTCAAAAATACACCATGCAAGCTGATTCGTCAAGAGTTTTTACGCCAAAATCGACTAAAAAAACAAATTATTCTTTATGTAATTGGACATTTTTTGCAAAAAGCCACCCCCCCCCATTTTTTGTCCTATTTATTGCCGCCCGAAGAAAATAAATTTTGAAACAGAGGACAAAAAGCTTGACGAACGAGAAAATATGTTGGATAATTACCATATATTATTATACGTATGCGTGTACGCGCGTATAATGAACGCACTAAGCAAGTTTTGCTTATGCGGAAAATTATTTTGGTTGGAGAAAAATGCGAAACGTCGTAAAACAAAAACTTAACGTATTTTTTAGCAAGCTTGCTTCGTTTAAGGCGATGTGGCTTTGCTATGCGTTGGCACTTATTGCGATTGCTTGCGTAGGGTTTTCCAGCTGGGTAATTTACGTACCCGCCTCGCCGGCTACCGTGTACGGCGAATCGTTCACCGTGTATCAGGTGTCGGACTCAGCCAACTATATTAGGTTTGAAAGCACCACCGGGTTTAACTACTTCTACTCGGGGTTCACGGACGGAAGCGGGAACATTTTAAAAACGGGCGACATTAAAACCACCGTTGCTATCAACGACGATAACATAAGCGGTTTTTTGGAGGGCGGTTACGAAATCACCTTTACGCTTAACGCGGGCGAAAACAGCAGCTTTTTGGGCAAAACTACATTTAGTTACGCAGCCGACTCCACTGCGAACCAGTGGACAACCGTGACTGCCGCTGCCGTCGGCAATTCTTGCTCGGCTGTTTTGCAGTCCAAAGATCTTAGCGGCTTTACCGACTCGTTTTGCATAAAGTTTACGCTTGATCCGGGCGAGTCGTACGGCGAGTTGTACGACTTTTTGGAGGGCGGAAGTACGTTTACCCTTTCGGCTATGGTTACGCCGCTTAGTTAAGGCTTATTCGTTTACGCGCGTGCGCGTGTGCGTGCGTGAGAGGCGACTTACTTTTCTTCCGTGAAGAAAAGTAAGCAAAAGAAGCTTAAAGAGTGTTGGGCGGTGGTGACAAATGGTTTCGCTTCCGCGAGATTCTTCGCTTACGCTCAGAATGACAGAAGGTGGTGTTTGTGCGCTTGATTGTGCCGTCTTGCTTTTCTTCCGAGAAGAAAAGTAAGCAAAAGAAGCTTAAAGAGTGTTGGGCGGTGGTGCCTCTACTGTTACCGAGTGGAAGGAGTTTAACGGAGAGATTGCCGCGCTTCGCTCGTTGGTGACAGTAAGGTTTCGCTTCCGCGAGATTCTTTGCTAGCGCTTCAGAATGGCATACGGTTTCGCTTCCGCGAGATTCTTCGCTAGCGCTCAGAATGACATGTGGTTTCGCTTCCGCGAGATTCTTCGCTAGCGCTCAGAATGACAAAAAGTGGGTTCGCTTACAATACTAAATTGCTTTACATATTACTTTTGGAGATATTACTTGAAAAAATCTGCCGGACAACTTAATAACAAACGATCTGCTTACTTAGGCATACACAAATTAAGCAAGTACGCTCTTGTTTTGGCGCTTGCCGTTTTGCTTTTTGCTACGACGTGCGGATTGGCGGCAGGATATTGGATTATTTGCGAGCAAAAAAGCACCGTTAAGGACACGTTCGTTTACGCAGACAACGGCGCGCTTAGCCACTACGTACAAGGCGGCGAAACGACGTACAACTCTGCCGAACAGTTTCCGATAGTAAGCAAGTCGACCGTGGACGGCACGGAAACGTTAAGAGATCTTGACTTTACGGCGTACGACGAGGACGCAACCGAATACTTCGAGGCGTTTAAATATTCTTACTCGACGGACGGCGAAAGCTATACCGAGGGTATGCCGAAGGACGCAGGCAGTTACCAAATTAAAATCGAATCGAAAATAACTACACAAGGCGGCAAAAGCAAGTACGGCACGGCGATAGTAAATTACAAAATTAAGCCGCTTGCGATTACCGCAAGACCTACAAACGCCAACCAAAGCAGCGTATACAACGCCGCCGAGCCGACGATAGAAAACGGCGTTACCCTTAGCCTTACAAATTCCGACGAAAATTTACCGAATTTTGTAACACTTTTAGAAACAGAACTCGATTTCAATTTAAGCAAAGCGCCAGGCGTGGACGCAGGCACATACAAAACGACCGTTAGCGTTACAGCAAATGACGGCTACAAACTTGACAACTACGATATTAATTTTATTGACGGCACGTTCACCATTACCCCTGCCCCCGTTACTTTGAAGGCAAACGACGTAAGCTACACGTACGGCGAAACGCCGAGCTTAAGTTATAAAGTTACGAGCGGTACGATTTACAGCCGCGACACCGTTGCCGTAAGCTACAAAATCGGCGGCAGAGTTGACTACGAAAAAATCGGTAAAGGAAGCTACACGCTTACGGTAGAAGCCCAAACGCACAAAAACTACGACTTTACGCTTGTAAACGGCACGGCTAACGTCGAAGCGCGCAAGGCGGATATAGAATGGACTTTACCGTCCCTCGTTTACGACGGAACGGCAAAGGCTCTTATCGCTTCGTATGTTACGGTAAACGGCGACACGCCGAACGTAACGGTTACCTATTCTGCCGAGCCGAAAAATGTCGGCAGCTACACCGCTACGGCGAAGATAAACGACGACAACTACACGATTAAGTCAAACGGAACAAAGCAATTTAGCATTACAGCAAGGCAGCTTACCGTAACGGTAAACAGCCCGATTACGTACGGCGAGAAGTTTGATATAACCGCAAGCGGCTTGATTGACGGCGACAGCGTTAGCTACACCGTTGGCGGAGAGACATTTGACAAGGATAAAATCTATGACGTCGACGAATACGCTTTTGTTGCCAACGCAGGGAGCAACTATTCGGTTAGCTGTCCCGATACAATTACGGTAAACAAAAAAGCAGTTACCGCAACGATAACCGTAACTAAAACGGAAATTTACGATAACGAAACTCTTATTGCGGCAGGGATAAGCTTTACGTGCGACGGTCTTGTTGCGGGCGACGGCGTACAAGCGATTATCACGGTTGGCGGAAACGATTATGACGAGAATGCTACGCTAAGCGAAGGCACTTATACGTTAAGCGCAAGGCTTGACGGCGATAAGGCGAAAAACTACGACCTTACGGTAAACGGCGAAAAAACTCTTACGGTAATAAAGAAGATCGTAAGTAATATTGTCCTGCCTACCGTAAGCGGAAGTTATACTTACAACGGCACGGAACAAACTTTGGTTCTTGATTTTAACGGCTTTGTCGAAAGTCTTTTTAGCATAAGCGACGATAAAGCAACGAACGCAGGCGAACACCGCGCTACCGTTGCCTTAGCAGACGACGGCGCAACTTGGGCGGACGGATCGAGCGAAGCAAAAACGATACCGTGGACGATACAAAAAGCCGCGGTTTCCATATCGCCCGAAAGCGCCACCCTAACCTACGGCGACTCGTTTACACCGAACTACACGGCTACTAGCGGCACGGTTTATGGTGAAGACGACCTTAACGTGAAGTATGCGCTTACAGGAAGCGGCAGTGTAATTACCGTCTTCCCGACAAATCTTAACGCAGGGACTTTTACTCTTACAATTACGGGCGCAAGTAACGATAACTACGCTATTACTTATAGTGGTAGCGCTACAATTACGGTAAATAAACAAGCACTTACTAAGCCGACGGCAAAAAGCGGCATAAGTTACGTTTACAACGGCAAGGCGCAAACTTTCGAGCTTGACGGATTTGACGCAAACACTATGACAAGAAACGATACCGATTGCGTTAACGCAGGTCCCTACTATATTACTATCAAGCTAAACGATACAACCAACTACACTTGGGCAGACGGAACGACAGATGACGTTAGCGTTACGTTTAAGATTGCTCAGCTTACGATTAAGTTTAGCGGCATAATAGAAGTGGATTATAATGCTAGCGGATTTAGCTTGACCGAAGCGTTGCTTAAACCCTATCTTGTTACTTCGGACGGCACGAAGTTTGCCGATTACTTTAGCGGTTGCGCTAGCGGACACCCGACCGACGTTTTTGCTTCGGCGACTGCAAGCGACGGCAACGGCAATTCCGTTAGCCTTGGCGGCACCGCAAAAATCGGCTCAACGTACAAAGTTACGGCTACCGCAACGAGCAACTACGCTTTTGCTAGCGGCGGCAACACCGTTTACCTTAAGTACAAAACGGCTAAAATCGGAAGTACCTACTATACGATAGAGGACGCTATTAACGATTCCTCGTCCACCGCCATTATTCTTGCCGGCGGAAGTCCGTATGTAGAAACGTGGTTTAGCGGCACGGATTGTTACGGAACAAAGAGCTTTACGCTTAGCAAAACTTTGATTGTTCCGTACAGCGCAGACGTTGACGAAACCACCACTACCAAAGACGACTTCGGCAAAACAAGCACCGCAGGCAAAAATACCGTATACAGCGTGTTGCAAATCCCAAGCGGTGTAACGCTTAACGTTAACGGCACTTTAGATATTACATCTAATGTGGTCTTTTGCAATAACAAAATAGGTAATGTTTATGAGCGTGGCGTTGTAATGAACAACGGAGTCATAAACATAAAAAGCAACGGCAAACTAAAAGCGTACGGGTATCTTAAAGGCGAAAACGGGTGGCTTAATGTTGAAAACGGCTCGACGGCAACCGACGTCTTTCACGTGTACGACTATATGGGCGGCAAATTTTCAAACGCAGTAAACGGACAAAATTATTTTCCTTGTGCGGAGTACTCTTTCCACAATATAAGCTGCAAAACCAAGATATACGCCGGTGCCGATTATAACGCGTTTTACGCGCTTAGTGCCAGTCTTGGATTAACAGTATGGAAAACAGGAACTATATCCATAATAGGTAAGTCTACCGCCACCGAAGCGCTTTTTAAGTTAAAATCGGGATATGTAGAAAAGTATGCAACGACGGCGGCTTCTTGGAATAGCTCCAACGCTAATTACAATGCGCTTAATTCAATAACCGGATCCAATCAAATTAGCGGTCAACGCGACGTTTGTTCTATTTATGGTGATGCAGAAGATTCCACTATAAGCATTAAGGTTGCAACCTATGGAATGGAAACAAGCACAAGCACGTCTTTGCCGATACCCTACCTTGATATAAACATATGTAGCGGAAGCTCGCTTAATCTTAGCAAAGCTTCGTATAAGTTTTTACCGGGTGCCTCACTTACGGTAGACAGCGGCGCAACAATTACTACAAGCAGCGATGTAAAACTATCGTTCTTTACTCGTGAGCAATCAGCAAAATACATGAACGTTCCGGGCTATCACTCTTTTAGTCCTATCGACTCGAAAGACGCCGTATTTACTGTAAACGGTACGGCTACGATAAACGGTGAATTGTCCGGCAAAATTACATCTGCCCAAATCGGTGCATCTATTAGTATAGCCAAAAACTCAACTACAGCAGTGTACATAATATCTGTAGATACTTCCGGATTGGGTTCTGCTGTTTCCGCAACATCGCCTACTTTATATGCTTTCGGTAACGTGCTTAATTCGGCAACGACGTTTACCGAGCTTAATTTTGCGGCAGGAACGTACTACTCTAAAGCTGTAAGCGGCGGATACGCTTGGTACAGCAACGACATTAATATCTCGTACAATAGCAACGGCGGAACGGAAGTGGCTACTGTATCCAAAACAAATATAGGTAGCAGCGGTTACGCACTTACCGGTAGCGACTTACCCAGCATAACCAAAAAATATTATGATTTTTGCGGTTGGTACTTCGACGAGCAGTACGCTAAACCTGCTAGCGTAAACGACAGGTTGTTTGCTTCCACCTATTTGTACGCAAGATGGACTGAAAAGCAATATACGATTAACTACGTATTCGTTAATGAAGACGGTGACGATCCGACAACCGTGACTAATCCGAACACAACGGAGTACTTCTGTAATCAATCGGTAGTACTTAGCGACGCCGAAGCCGAAAATCTTACATTCTACGCTTGGTACTACGACGAAGCGCGCACAAAGCAAGCTACTATACTTACTCTTGACAATATAGTAAATGCAGGCATAGAGCTTGACGAGGGCTTAACTCTTTACGGCTCATTTATCGATCCGAGTGTAAAAGTTTATAACGTTAGTTTCGTTACTACGTTTGAGGGTGCCGACATAGGCGTGACGTTGCCGAGCAGAAAATTAAAGACGACTTCCGGCGAAACAACCGTAGACTTTACGCCTGACGACCTTGCTTATAATAATACGGATACCTCGTTTATGTATCAATTCCTTGGTTGGTATACCGATAGTAGCTTTAGTTCTGTTTACGGCGGAACGATAAGCGGCGACACCACCATTTATGCTAAATGGATTACTAAACGTGAACTTACGCTAAAAGTGCCGTCTGTGGGCGATACAAATGCGGTTGAGTTGCCTACGGGCAAATACTACTCTACCGGTCAATCGCTTACCCTACCCGATATATCTTCGTACAGTGATTTGTACACCTTGCCCGACGGATGTAAGTTTGTTGGATTTATCGCAACGAGCGGCTTTAGTAGTAGCAGTATAACCTTAAACGGCGACGGCTCGATTACTACTGCGCTTACGGTTGATAGCAATACCGCTAATGCGCTTATAGCAACTGCCGATATACGCAAGATTATTAAGGTAAGCTTGAATATGAGTGCCACAGCTAGTTATACTTATAAAGATATTTCTAATTATTCTGGTAGCGGAACATTCAATATTTCAAATGTAAAGATTGCCTCCGACGGCTGGTACTCTTCTGATTCGAGCAGTTGGACGCATGTAACTTCCGCAACCGACTATAATGCTTCGGCTACAGGCGATACGTATCTATGGGTATTGCAAGGCACAACAATAACCGTTTCAGTTCCCAATATATCGGTCAAAGCTACAAAAGACTGGGGTAATCTTGACGGTACCAATGCTACTACTTGTATATTTAAGGCACCGAGCGCGTCGGCAAGCGGATATTCGGCAAGCACTATTGCACGCAATGACGACGCTACGTTTAGTATTAATATTACAACTAGCATAGTTAATGACGTAAAAATAACGTGGAGCGGCACACGGTCGCAAACAAGCAAAGTTAGTGACAATACCGTAGTGTAGGCAACCAAATAATGCAACAACCGCCTTAAGTTTTAAGGCGGTTGTTTTTTTGTGTGGATGTTGTTGGGGTTTGGGTTTGGTGCGATAGTACGCTACCAAAACGAGTAGATTTTAGGTGCGTAAGCCCTATTTAATGTCATCCTGAATGAAATGAAGGATCGCGCGGAAGCGACACCTTGTGTTTTGTTGGTTTGGGCGGTGGTCGTTTGATTGCACCGAAAGCGTGCATTTACACGGAGAGATTGCCACAGGGGTCCCTTCGCAATGACATAAGGATTAGGACGTTTTCTGCTGAAGCGATAGTACTAACATACGTTTCGCTTCCGCGAGATCCTTCGCTTACGCTCAGGATGACATGGTGGCTTGTGTGATTGATTACACGTAAGGATTAGGACGTTTTCTGCTGAAGCGGTAGTACTAACAACCGTTTCGCTTCCGCGAGATTCTTCGCCTGCGGCTCAGAATGACATAAGGGCGGAGTATAAAAAAAGAGTAATGTTCGGCACACTACCCTTTTTGTAACTTAGAATTTGTTTAAGTTTCTTTCGCTTACCTTTCTTTTCGAAAGAAAGGTAAGTCTTTTAATTACTTTTCTTTATTTTGGTACTCGACTTTTTTGCCCATAAAGTCGCTGCCGCTAAGCATTGCTTCGCTTTCGCTTATGGGTTGTTTGCGATTTATTGCGCTGCCGTTTATTACGAGCTCGAACGAACAGCCTAGAGAATGAGCGGCTTGCTCGCACAGCACTATACGCGACATATATATTTGCATATACTCGACGGGCGAGCTTATATCGTTCATGTAAATAAACAGCCGTATTACTTTGCTCTGCTTGTCGACGGTTATAAAATTCTTTTTTATAGAAAGATTAACGCGATCGTGAATATCGTTTAGGTCGAAGTTGTCCTTGCGTACGCGGCTTCGGTGCGAATCGCTTTTGTCGGCTATTATTAACGCCGCGCATATCGGATTGACCGGTATGCCTATTTCCTCTTCGTGATTACCCACCGCGCTTATTACCAGCGCCGTTTCGGACGGCGGCATACCCATTTGCGACAGTATTTGATACGTCATTATTGCGCCCGAAACTCCGTGCTGACTGCGATTTACGGCGTTGCCTATATCGTGCACCCAACCGGCTATTGCGCCTAGTTCGACCGTTCTCTCGTCGTAGCCAAGCTCGGAAAGTATTTCGCTTGTTGCACGACTTACGAACGAAACGTGTCGCACTCCGTGCTCGGTAAAGCCCATTACTTCCAGATTATGATTAGCCGTTTCGATTAGCGTACTTATGGCTTCGTTGTTCTTTACCGCCGAAAGCGTTACCTTATTTGTTTGCACTGCCGTTCTCCTTTATTAATATATATTCGGGATCGGACGAAAAATCCCTATCGTCGTCCACGATTCCGCCAAGAACTTCGATTGCGTTGCGAATTTCGATAAAGTCGGCGTACGACGCCGTTGCCAACGCACGATACAGCATTGCTACCGCACGCTCGTCGCCGTACCTTGCCAGGTACCCCGAATACAACGCCGCGTTGTCGCCGGACGCAAACAACTTGGTAAGAAGCTGATACACGCGCTCGTCCTTGCCGCCCTCGGCTAGTATTTCGGCAATGACCGTTTGAGTTTTTAGGTCGGCTTTTTCGGCGATTTCCAGCAATACGTCGCGAACGGAGTCGGGATCTTCCTTTAGCGAGCTGACTAAAATATCGTCGAGCAGGTCGTCGGGCGCAGACGGCAACATTACGGCAAACGCTTCGAGCGGCGCTTTGCCGATATTGCGTAATACTTCCGCCGCACAATACACTAGCGTCGGGTTGTCTTCGTAAAGCAACGACGTAAGCTGTTCTTGCGGTGCGCGCTTTTCCAGATTTTCCATTACGGTAAGCGACGGTGCACCTGCGCTGCATTCGTCTTTTAGCTCGCTTATAAGTTCGCCGTCGGACATCGACTCGATTAGCTGCTTGGGCGAAGTGCCAAGCGAGGCGTCTTGCCTAGCGTACCACTGCTCGTATACTTCGTTAAGCTCGTCTTCGTGCACGTGACCTTTGCTTAGCACGTAGTCCGAAAATAATTTGTTAAAATCGTACATCGTTCTTCCTCGGTGTAATCGTGATTTTGAGTAGCCTTAGTGCCTTGCGATATTCTTTTGAGTTGCAGCCGAAAAACTTTAGAAATTCTTCGTCTTGCGGATGCTTTACCATGGCAAACAACACCGCACCCCATACCGGCTCCTGAATATCGGACTTTTCGGTGCTTTTGCATTTTTCGTAGCTTGCGGCAAAATTCTTAAGCTCGCGATCCAACGCTCGCTGAAACGCGAACTCGGTGACCATAAGTACGACGAACGCTTGGCGATACGCCTGCTGAACGGTTTTTTCGACGCGCGGGAACTTAACGTTGAACGAACGGTACACGTTGGACACTACGAACTTTACATGACGTTCGCCGTCGTCGCACACCCTGCGCACTAGCATTTGCTTTTTTTGTATGTCGCTTATTGCGGGATCGAGTAGCAAGTCGTCGAACATCTCGTTTACTATGGGCGTATGCGGCAATATGAAACTAATTACCGATTGCCAAAAAGCGTATTCTTTGCAGCTGAACAGCCACCTGATTAACGTCGTATCGTCCTTCGTTACGGGAGTTTGCTCGGTATTATCCAGCGAGCGTTCGCCTATTATCAACTTCGTTCTTTCAAGTAAATCGTTTTTTAGGTCGTACAAACCTTTGGGCATTTTTACTTTTGGATCTTCGAAGATTTTTTTCGTCATTTCCTCGACTTCTATATCGCCGCGATAGACGCTGTTTAGTCTATTCGCGATTTTTACAGCCTGATCGTTTTCACCGACTTCGAGCTTTGCCTTTTGGTAGCAGAGCAAAGCTTGCTTGTCGTACGGAGTAAACTCGAACTTGCGCTGAATATACTTAATTGCCTTATCGTAGCAACCGTACGCGCACAGGCACATGTACGCCTTTTCGACATCCTCTTCGTTTTGAAGGTCAAGCTCGACGAGCTTTTGCGCACACTGCTCTATTACATCTCTGCGCTTAAGCACGTCGTTTATCATGATTTTAAGCATGTAAAGACCGTAGTGATCGGGAAACTGTTCTATCGCTTCGTCCACGAGCTTTTCGGCTTGCTTAAGCTTGTGCTTTTTGAAATATATGGTTGCAATCGACAACAATGCGTCGGCATATTGCGGAGAATCTTTACCGATTTTGGTTAATATCTCCATAGCGTCGTCGAAGCAATCGTGTTCGATAAGCTCGATTGCTATCGCAAGCTGCTGACTTTGATCGTTTTTGTCGTGAACGGCAAGCTGAAAGTCGCCGCCCGGCACGCTTACCGTTTCGGCACCGTCGTCGAAATATTCTTCGTCGTCAAGTTCGTCTTCGGGCGCGTAGTTCATATAGTAGTACGCCGTTTCGGGATCGATTGCTTTTAAACATTCGATTATTCCGTTTAGCGCTGCGTAATTTTGTTGATCTTTAGCAAATTGACGCATGTATATCCTTAGCGCACGATCGTATAAGCCCATTGCTTCGTACGCGTCGGCAACGGACAGTTCGTTCTTTTCATCGGGCGAACTCTCGTACGCAAGATTGGCGTAGTAAAGCGCGCTTTCGTACTCGCCCTTCTTCATCATTGCCGAAGCCGCATGGGCGTTATCAAATTTAAAATTAGCCATTTATTTCACCTTATTCGCTATAAAATATATTCTGTCGCCACGGTCGTACGTTTTTGCGTTAAATCCGCAAAGATTGAGCTGATTTACAATATCCGCTTCGTCGTGAATATATTGCCTTTGTTCGTCCACAAGCTTTTCGTATCGTCCATTGCCGTCCGGGACGAAAAACGTTAGCGTCATATCCACGGCGGTTCCGTTAAGCTCGTTTTCCCATACGTATGTTACGTCGTCCTTGGTCTGCGTATATACGTTGTTGCCAAGCGTTTGAACTAGCTTCGTTTTGCTGCTGATATCAAAGACGAGCAAACCGTCGACTTGCAAATTATCATACGCGGCTTTGAAAAACTTAGACGGCGTTTTTATATAATTTACCACGTCGCACATGGCGGTTATGAACTCCGCCTTGAAGCTAAGCTGAAGCTTTTCAGCTTTTTGTAGCACCGTGGGAATTACCAGACCGTGGCTACGGAACTTTCTAGCGCACGCTTCAAGCATTTGCGGGGAGGAATCTATTGCAACCAGCCTATGACTTGCGCTTAGCGCGAGCGCTACGTCGCCGCTTCCGCAACCTACGTCGGCGCCTCGCCCCTTGGTTTTTACGGCTTCCACGGCAAACTCTACCCACGGTTTGCGCTCGTCCATAAACAGATCGTAGTACTTTGATATTACTTCGTACATCGCTTACTTTGATTTTGACTTCTTATGCTTTTTGTTTTTGCCTGCGTGGTTTTGTTCCACTACCGCCGTGAAAATCATACCGTACACGTAGTGCGAATATATAGTCCACACGCACACGATATACGAAAAGCCCATTATTGCAAGCACGACTATGATTATCAGTTGCATGAGCGTGGAAGTGCTCATAAGGAAGATAAGTCCTACAGGCACTGCAGAGCAAATTAGTATAAGCACGTTTTGGATTACGAACGAAACGGTTAGCCAGAACGCGTTTTTGATCATCTTTGAAAGCGGAAGATTATAAAGCGCCGATTGCGTCATCACGTAAAACGCCATTATAAGCGCAAACGCAAATATAAGCGCGTTTATCGCTATGGTAGCTATTTTTATACCGAGCGCAAGATCGGGATTTCCGTAGAAATTAAGCGACAAATCAAACGAAAAATACAAAGCACCTATTATCAAGCCTAGCCACATATACGTAACGAAATTGTTTTTGATTCCCTTAAAAAACTCCTTGGTTACCTTTACGCTGAAGCCGAGCGACTCGTACTTTATTACGTTGAAAACGCCGGCAAGCCCTATAAATCCGATTATTATACACGGAATCATAAGCAACGCCCTGAACATATTATTGTTGAAAATAAGCTGCGAATAAACTTCTTCGTTGTCGCTTACTACGGGATAACCTAGTCCGAAGTTCGCGCTGAACGGCGTATAGACCGAACAATCGTACGCTTTGTACGCGGCGTAAACCAAAGCCGCCAAAGCCGGCAGTGCAAATAATATCATCCACCAATTCGCCTTGCTCATATTACTCATCTTACCGAAAAAGACGTTGCTGAAAAGCTTGAATCTTCCGCCCTCTTGATAATGCTTCATAAGGTACTCGTGATTGTATTCGTCTACCGAAAGTTTGTTTAGTAAATTCTTAGTCATAAACACTTCCACACATATATTTACGGAACTATCCGTATAACCATTATACCCTATTTTAGCGCAAAACTCAATTAATTTGCTATGCCTTACGAGAAATTTATTATTTGGTCATTATTCTACATATTCCAACATAAATTAAAATAACAAACTTTGGAGGATATTATGAAAAAACGCTATTCGATAGCCGTCGTGGGCGCAACGGGACTTGTTGGCAGAAAAATTATCGACGTTTTGGCGGAACGAAAATTCCCCGTTTCGGAGCTGATACTTTTTGCGGCAAAAAGCGGAACGATCAACACTCCGCTAGGCAAAAAAACCGTTTTTGAATTGTCGCAAGCAAACGTGTACTCGCATCCGTGCGACTTTGCTCTTTTTGCGGCAGGAACCGAAGTGAGCATAAAATACGCTCAGATTTTTTCGACGATGGGTGCCGTCGTTATCGACAATTCGTCGGCATGGCGAATGGACGACAATGTTCCGCTTATTGTCCCGGAAGTCAATCCGTCAGCAGCTTTTATGCATAGCGGAATTATTGCCAATCCTAACTGCACTACAATACAAATTCTTACCGCCGTCGCGCCTATTCACCGCAAATTCGGCGTGGAAAGAATGATAGTCAGCACGTATCAATCGGTAAGCGGCGCGGGAGAAAAGGCACTTCGCGACCTTGAAAGCGGTGAAAGTTCGGCTTTTAACGCGCCGATTAAAAACAATATTATCCCGAAAATCGACGTTTTTGCAATAAACGGTTACACCGAAGAGGAAATGAAAATCGTTAACGAGACGCATAAAATTCTTTCCTCTCAGATTAAAGTTAACGCTACGTCGGTTAGAGTACCCGTTACCAATTGCCACGGAGCAAGCGTTAATCTTAAACTTAAAAACGCCGCTTCGCTACGGCAAATTGCCGACTGTCTTGCCGTTGCTCAGTCGGTTAAAACGGCAGACGTGCCTACCGTAACCGACGCAATAAACAAGGACTACGTTTGGGTGGGCAGATTGCGCCGCGACGAGTCGGAGGAAAACAGTTTCTGCCTTTGGATCGTTGCCGATAATTTACGCAAAGGCGCGGCAACGAACGCCGTTCAGATTGCAGAGTTGCTAACAATTTAACGGAGGTTTTTATGGAATTATTCAGCGGCACGGGCGTTGCCGTAGTTACGCCCTTCGACGACGGAAAAATACTTTATTCTCAAACGGATAAGCTTTTGAATTACGTAGAGCTAAGCGGCGTTAACGCCGTAGTTGCGCTGGGAACGACGGGCGAAGCGGCGACGCTTGACGAGAAATGCAAACACGATTTTATTAAGTACGTAAGAGAGCGAACTTCGTTGCCGCTTATCGTAGGCACGGGAAGCAACGACACCGAAGTCGCAACCAAAAACTGCATTAACGCCGAAAAGGCGGGCGCCGACGGCTTTTTGGTCGTTACGCCCTTTTATAACAAATGCACTCAAAACGGGGCGATCGCTCATTACAGGTATATATCGCAACGAGTCGGAAAACCGATAATCGTTTACAACGTTCCGTCCAGAACGGGATTTAATCTTTTGCCCGAAACTATGGCGAAAATCGCCAAGCTTAAAAACGTTGCGGGCATAAAAGAAGCAAGCGGCAACGTTATGCAGATAGAAAAATGTTTGAGCCTTGGCATTAACGTATATTGCGGAGACGACGCACTTACCGTTCCGTCCGTTTGTATGGGCGCAAAAGGAATAATTTCGGTAATCGGCAACGTTGCGCCTAAGCTTACCGTGGATATGGTTAATCTTGCGCTTGGCGGTAAGACAGCATCGGCGGCTAAGCTTCAACTAAGGCTTTTGCCGCTTATCGAAGCGTTGTTTTCGGAAGTCAATCCTATACCCGTACGCGCCGCTCTTAATTTGCTAGGCATCGACGTAGGAAAGCCTCGGCTGCCCATTACGGAGCTGAGCGACGAAAATAAAATTAAGCTTAGTAAAGCCATGAAGGATTTGGGACTGATATGATTAGAGTTTTTATTTACGGAATAACCGGGAAAATGGGACAAATACTAGCTCGCTCGCTGCCAGACGACTTCGTTATTTCGGGGTGCGCAAGTTCGTCGACCTGCGACGAATCGCCGAGCGACGTTATAATAGACTTTTCACACGCAGAGGCGACTGCTAAAGTTACGGAGCTTGCCGACAAACTTAATTGTTCGTTAGTAATTGCTACTACGGGACAAAACGACGAAGAAAATTCGATTATTGCCGATTGCGCCAAGCGACACGCCGTGCTTAAATCGAGCAACATGAGCGTGGGCGTTAATTTTATGCTTAAAATTTGCGATATGCTTAAAGGTATCGGAAAATGCGAAATCGTGGAAGTACATCACGCGAAAAAACAAGACGCGCCGTCGGGAACCGCGCTTATGCTTAAAGAAGCTTCGGACGCGCAAGTAATTCATTCGGTACGAGTAAGCGACGTTATCGGAAAACACGAAGCGATTTTCGGATTCGAAAACGAAATTATAACCGTTACGCATACGGCTCTTGATAGAAAACTGTTCGCCTGCGGTGCGTTTAATGCGGCGCGGTGGCTTATTAATCAGCCGCGAGGGCTGTACAGTTTCGACGACTTTTTAACGTCGGAAAGACATCATTCGCTTTTTCATTCCGAAAGGTAACCGCATTAGTCGCAAGGAGAATATGATATGGATAAAGAACAAAAAAAACCGCACGGCTTTGAGGTGAAAGATCGCAATTTTTGCAATATGTACGGAGTGGAAAAAGTCGTTTCGTCGTCCGAAAGCTTGATTGACGTCGTTACCTTTCAGGGCGGAATGGAAATTAACGGAAAAAATCTTAAAATAAACCGGTTCGACGTAAGCGACGGTACGCTTACGTTTGAAGGCGAGATCGATTGCGTAAAGTATTCCGCACCCAAAACGCCGCTTTTGAAAAGGTTATTTAAATGATTAGCGAGATTATTCTTTGCGCTTTTTGTTTCGCTTTGGGCGGAATTAGCCGTTTTTGCTTCGTGGGCGTTACCGTTGCGGAACGACGCATCGGACAAAAAGCAATTACTTTTGCGCTCGATTTTGCTTGGGGAGTGTTTACGGTCGCATCGATTGCTTGCGTTATTTTCGTGTTTAATAACGGCATAACTATGCCTTACATGGTTATTGCCGCTTTATTGGGATTCTGTATAACCGCCGTTTTCGTGTAACCCCCTACTTTTCTTCCGTGAAGAAAATAGAAAAAAAGCTTAACGGGAAGTTGTGTTTAAGTTTGTACGTATAATTGTGCCGAGAGATTGCAGTTACACGGAGAGATTGCCACGTTTGCTAACGCAAACTCGCAATGACATATGAATAAAGGGTAGTAAGTTTATTCTTACTACCCTTTTTTGTAACTTAGAATTCGTTTAAGTTTCTTTTGGTTACTTTTCTTTTCCCAAAGAAAAGTAACCGCTTCCGCGAGATTCTTCGCCTGCGAAAATGGTCAAGTGATTTGGACACATTTTTAAATGACAAATGGTGCCACAAGG
>CAZEXL010000013.1:0-43969 GCA_964516925.1 uncultured Lachnospiraceae bacterium
TTGTTTGTGGCGATAGTATGTTTGAGAGTCTTGTTATTCTATAAGTAAGTAAAACACTATTGACAACGCAAAAAAGCGGTGCTATGTTTGAGAGTCTTGTTATTCTATAAGTAAGTAAAACTTTCCTTATCCCAACAATAATAATATGGGTGTTTGAGAGTCTTGTTATTCTATAAGTAAGTAAAACGTCCGCTTTGCCAATTAAAGAGAAAATAATGTTTGAGAGTCTTGTTATTCTATAAGTAAGTAAAACGCGGTTACTCTACCATTTGAGTTATGACAGGTTTGAGAGTCTTGTTATTCTATAAGTAAGTAAAACTAAAAAAGCATATAAAAACGCTTGACAAAAGTTTGAGAGTCTTGTTATTCTATAAGTAAGTAAAACCACTAACGGTGCAACAGGCACTTTCAAGGTGTTTGAGAGTCTTGTTATTCTATAAGTAAGTAAAACATAAAGAATAATCGGAGGGCTTTACAATGAGTTTGAGAGTCTTGTTATTCTATAAGTAAGTAAAACACCGACGCAATGCGAACGCATTATTGAGTAGTTTGAGAGTCTTGTTATTCTATAAGTAAGTAAAACGAATGAGCGAACAAATAGCACTAAAAGCATGTTTGAGAGTCTTGTTATTCTATAAGTAACTAAAACTGTCAAGGCTTAAAGTCGGTGCGCTGTTTAGTTTGAGAGTCTTGCTATTCTATAAGTAACTAAAACTTGCGAAGGGGGTTGACCGCGTTTACTGTTGTTTGAGAGCCTTGTTTGTTATTCTATAAGTAGATAGTTTCTGCTCATTTCGCGGAAAAATTTTTTATTATGCATTAGATTGCTTGACTTTTTTTTAATATTGTAATATCCTTAAGATAGGTGAGAAGTTTTCACCTATCTTAAGTATTTTTATTGCATAATGTATGCGAACTACAAATGCATTACAAGAATATTTGGAACGAACATTCACAATTTAGGAGGTAAAAAATTGCTGTTTAATATTTTTATGGGACTTTTCTGTGTATTAAACTCGCCGTGGGACGTGCTTTTACCGATAATTGTTGCTGTTGTAGGCGTTGTTTTAGGTGCTGTGTTTATGCCTGTTGTGTACAATTTCGTTAAGAAAAAGAAGCTTAACGATGCCAATGAACAAGCTAACGCTATAATTCAGGACGCAATTACGAAAAGTAAGAACTTGCACAAAGAATCCGTGCTTGCTTCTAAAGAAGAGATTTTGAAATTAAAGACCGAATTCGACAAAGAAGTCAAAGAACGTAGGGCTGAAATTCAAAAAAGTGAGCAACGAATTTCTCAACGTGAGGATAATTTAACTAAAAAAGAAGATCTTTTAGATAAAAAAATTGAAAGCGTAGATCAAACCAAAGCGAATTTAAAACAAAAGGAAGCTGACGTTGAAGCTATAAAGGCAGAAATTGCGGCTTCGCGCGATAATCTTTTGTTAGAAATTCAAAAAGTTGCTTCTATGACTAAAGACGAGGCAAAAAACCAACTTATCGAGCTTTACAAAGACGAAGCAAAGAAGGATGCGGTAAGATACGTTAGAGAAATCGAAGCTAACGCGAAAGAAGAAGCCGACAAGAAAGCGAGAGATATCGTTACTTGCGCTATTCAACGTTGTGCCGTGGATCATTCTTCGGAAGTTACCGTTTCGGTTGTAAGTTTACCTAACGACGAAATGAAAGGTCGTATTATCGGTAGAGAGGGCAGAAATATACGCGCGCTTGAAAACGCGACAGGTATTGACCTTATTATTGACGATACGCCGGATACCGTTGTGCTTTCGGGCTTCGATCCGATTAGGCGTGAGGTTGCGCGAATTACCCTAGAAAAGCTTATAGCCGACGGGCGTATTCATCCGGGCCGCATCGAGGAAACCGTTGAAAAGACAAGGAAAGAACTCGACGTTCAGATTAAAGCAGCCGGTGAAAATGCTACTTATGAAGCAGGCGTCTTCGGTATTCATCCCGATCTTATTAAGATACTCGGTAGGCTTAAATTTAGGACTAGCTATGGTCAAAACGTTTTAAAGCATTCGCTTGAGGTATCTGCGCTTGCAGGTCAGCTTGCCGCTCAGCTTGGCGCAGATGTTAATCTTTGCAAACGCGCCGGCTTGTTGCATGATATAGGTAAAGCAGTCGATCACGAGGTTGAAGGCACTCATATCAGCATTGGTGTTGATCTTGCTAAGAAGTATAAAGAAAACGCTGCCGTTGTGCATTGCATTGCTGCGCATCACGGCGACGTTGAGCCCAATACCGTGGAAGCTGTTATCGTTCAGGTTGCTGACGCTATCAGCGGGGCACGACCTGGGGCAAGGCGCGAATCGCTTGATAATTACGTAAAAAGATTAGAAAAGCTCGAGAGTATTGCTAATTCGTTTAACGGCGTTGAAAAGTCGTTTGCTATACAGGCTGGACGTGAAGTTCGCATAATCGTAAAGCCTGAAGTGGTAGACGATGCTGCAACCGTGTTTATGGCAAAAGAAATTGCTAAGCAAATAGAAAGCGAAATGGAATACCCGGGGCAAATTAAAGTTAACGTTATTCGTGAAATGCGAAGCGTTGAATATGCAAAGTAATTTACAAAAAAATCGTCTTAGTTTAAGGCGATTTTTTTATTGCTTTTTAAGTTTGACAAATATTTTAATGTATGATATATTTTCTTTTGAGAAGGTTCGTAAGGAGAGTAGTGTATGTTTGAGATTATTGCGGCAACAAATAACCTAAACAAATTGAAAGAAATAAGAGAAATATTTTTTGAAGCAAAAATCCTTTCGTTAAAAGACGTAGGAATTTCGTGCGACCCTGAAGAAAACGGTAAAACGTTTGAGGAAAATGCATTAATTAAAGCGCGCGCTGTTTATTCATTGATTCATTTGCCCGTTATAAGCGATGACAGTGGTCTTTCGGTAGATGCCTTAAACGGTGAACCGGGAATTCATTCAGCAAGATATGTCGGAATTCACGGAGATGATGAAGCAAACAATAATAAACTTTTAAATCGGCTAAAAGCAATCAAAGATAGGCGAGCCGAATTTATAAGCGCAGTTGCTTTTATTTGCGACAAAGGCGAGTACGTTGCTTTGGGAAAAACAGAAGGGGAAATTTTAACCGAAAAAGCAGGAAACGAAGGATTTGGATATGATCCGCTATTTTATTCGTATGATTTAAAAAAATCATTCGGCGAATCTTCTGCTGCAGAAAAAAACAGCGTAAGCCATAGGGCGCGAGCGCTTTTTAACCTTAAAAACCTGCTTGAAAAAAATCATATTCTATAATTCACTAATTCGCTTTTACGCACAAAAAAAATTATTTACATAGAGAATTTTTAAAATATTTTTCTTTTAGCGTGTAAATTCTGTTGACATTTTTTTTCAATTATAGTAATATTGTTTACGCTGCTTTGGCAGTTGTCGTGATTGTGCGGGTGTAGTTCAATGGTAGAATTCCAGCCTTCCAAGCTGGCCGCGTGGGTCCGATTCCCATCACCCGCTCCAATTATGCGCCAGTAGCTCAGCTGGATAGAGCAACGCCCTTCTAAGGCGTGGGTCGGGGGTTCGAATCCCTCCTGGCGCGCCAAGCATTGCTAAAATCGAAATAATATGGTGGGTATAGCTCAGCTGGTTAGAGCGCCAGATTGTGGCTCTGGAGGCCAAGAGTTCGAATCTCTTTACTCACCCCATTCCTTTTTTTTGTGCATATAGGGGTGTCGCCAAGCGGTAAGGCACGAGACTTTGACTTTCGCATTGCGCAGGTTCGAATCCTGCCACCCCTGCCAAAAATTGTTTTAGCAACATAGGGGAATCGCCAAGCGGTAAGGCACTGGACTCTGACTCCAGCATTACGTAGGTTCGAATCCTACTTCCCCTGCCAACATGGTCCATTAGCTCAGTCGGTAGAGCACTTGACTTTTAATCAAGTTGTCCCGCGTTCGAATCGCGGATGGATCACCAAAAAAAATTTAAAAATGCATACTAAAACGCTTGCATTTTTTTAATTGCTCTGTTATAATACTCAAGCATCAGCAAGCTAAGCGGATGTGGCGGAATTGGCAGACGCGTCGGACTTAGGATCCGATATCTTCGATGTGGGGGTTCAAATCCCTTCATCCGCACCAAGTTCATATTTGCGGAAGTGGCTCAGTGGTAGAGCGTTGCCTTGCCAAGGCAAATGTCGCGAGTTCGAATCTCGTCTTCCGCTCCATGGGCATCTTTAGCTCAGTTGGTAGAGCACCTGACTCTTAATCAGGGTGTCCAGGGTTCGAGTCCCTGAAGGTGTACCAAGTGGCTACAAAAAACCGAACATTATTTGTTCGGTTTTTTCTTTTTTTGCAAAATTTGCTTGCATTCTTTTTTTATATATAGTATAATTTTAGTAAAGATTTTCGAGGTAAATATTATGGACAAGACGTTTTATCAATCTAATCGTAAAAATTTATTTAACTTGTTGCCGGATAAAGCTTTGGTCGTTGTATCCAGCGGATATTCTGTAAATCGTAGCGCAGATGAAGATTATGATTTTTCAGTAAACAATAATTTCTTTTATCTTACGGGTATAACTCAAGAACAGGTTCATCTCGTTCTTATTAAAGATAAAAATGTTTGCAAAGAATTATTATATATCGACGAGTATGACGAGCATTATGCAAAATGGATCGGGCATAAGATTACAAAACAAGAAGCCTATGATTTATCAGGCGTTAATGTAGAAGATATCAGGTATGTATCTAAATTCGATGAAGATTTGGCAATTTTCACAAAAGAGAACAAAGTATTATTCCTTGATCTTGAAAAGTGCAGGAACGTTAATTATAATTCTTTCGGTTTGACTTATGAACAAAAATTTAAGGAAACTAACGACGTAAAAGACGTTTATCCGTTAATAATCAAGCTTAGAGCAGCAAAACAGCCGTGTGAAATTGAGATGTTAAAAGAGGCAATTTCGGTTACCAATACGGCAATTTCGGAATTGATGAAACATTCCAGGTCCGGTATGTACGAGTATCAGCTTGAGGCATATTTTGATTTTTCGATTATGCAAAATGGGAACTGCGAACATTCATTTAAAACTATTGCTGCTTCCGGAGCTAACGCAACTACGCTGCATTATTCTACTAACGATTGCATAATGAAGGACGGAGATTTGATTCTTTTTGACCTTGGCGCGAAAGCAGGAAAATATTGTGCTGATATTTCAAGAACGTTTCCGATTAACGGTAAGTTTTCGGATTTGCAAAAAACTATATATAATATAGTGCTTAACGCAAATAAGAAAATAATTCAAATCGCAAAAGCGGGTATGACTCTAGCGGAACTTCAAGCAGTATGCGTGCAGTCTCTTACAGAAGATTGTCTAAAAGCAAAGCTTATAAAAACGGCAGAGGATATTAAAAAATACTATTTCCACGGCGTTTCTCATTCGATTGGTCTCGATACGCACGATCCCATTACCCGAACCGAACCTTTACCGGAAGGCGCAGTGATTTCGGACGAGCCGGGACTTTATTTTCCGGAATATAATATTGGTGTTAGAATAGAGGACGACTTGGTTTTATATAATAACGGAGCTATCAATCTTTCGGAAGCTATAATAAAAGAAGTTGACGAAATTGAAGCGTTCATGAAAAAATAATTTATTGTTTGCTTGAGAGGTTTTGTATATGTTGGCTGATAATATTAATATTGCTAAAAAGAATATAGAACTTGTCGGTGGCAAAAACGTAACCATCGTTGCCGCCACTAAAATGGTGGCGCCGGAAATTATTTCAACGCTTCCGGAAAACGGCGTTAGTATCGCCGGAGAAAACAAGGTACAAGAACTTTTATCTAAATACGATAAGGTTAGCGGGGTCGTTTGGCATTTTATCGGAAGACTTCAACGTAATAAAGTAAAGTATATCGTTGATAAAGTTGATATGATTCAATCCGTAGACAGCATTCAGCTTGCCGATGAAATTAATAAACAATGCGCCAAAATTGCCAAAATAATGCCGGTGCTAGTGGAAATAAATATGGGTGAAGAGTCCAAAGGCGGAGTAAGCTTTGAAAACGTTTTTGAACTCGTAGACTATGTTGAAAGATTGCCTCAGCTTAAACTTAACGGAATTATGAGCGTATTGCCAATAAATGCCGAAGTCGCTATGTACGATAGAATTTACGAATTATTCTGCCAAGTTCGAGCAAAATATTCTCATGCCGACGTTTTGTCGGTAGGAATGAGCGCAGACTATCAAATTGCGGTTGAGCACGGCGCAAATATGGTAAGGTTAGGAAGTTGTCTTTTTGGACAAAGGATATATAAATAATGTTTACAAAGGTGGAAAAAACTATGGATTTTAATCGTAGGGGACGAGACAATCGTTCATCTGAGGATGATTATGAATTTTATGAGGATACTCATAACGAAACCGGCGAATACGTTGGCAGAAAGCAATCTGCTTTTAATCATATAGGAGACGTCAACGTTTCCGCACCCAACGATGAAACCGTCTCAAAAAATGAAAACGTTGCGATTCCCATGGGAAACGGCAATCAACGTATAATAGTTTATTATCCTAAAACGCCGGAAGACGTTATGGTCCTTATTAAGCATTTAAAAATGAACAATCCTGCTGTCGTTAACCTTGACGATATCGATGAAGGAACCGCTCAACGCATACTCGATTTTTTATCCGGGGCTGTTTGTGCTCTTTCCGGATCTGCGCATAGAATTGCCGGAAACATGTTTTTGTTGTCGCCAAAGGGTGTAGAAATTACAATGCCGTATGAACAAAAATAGTTTTATTAAAAAGTTTTTAAAATTTTTAAAAAGCATTTTACTTGAGGTCGCTATTATAGGTGGCGGCCTTTTTTTAGATTTATTAAGCAAGGGACTAATTGCCGAAAATATGAATTTAGGTGATTCATTAACGATAATCCCTAAATTTTTAAATTTTACCTACGTTTTAAACGATAAAGCTGCATTTGGCTCCGCTTTCGGATTGGAAAACGTGCTTGGCGACAATGGTGTAATGATTTTCTTTGTAATTTTTACGCTACTTGCAGTTGGCTTTTTTGGTTTTTTGCTTTTTAAAAAGCCACAAAAACATATTTTATATAGAATTTCTTTTGCGTTAATAATTTCCGGAGCATTAGGAAATTTATACGATAGAATTACTTTCGGATACGTTCGCGATTTTATTCAAATCGAATATTTCGGACTTGAGTTATTTGGGCATAAAACCTTTGCAATTTTTAATTTTGCAGATTCGTGTGTCGTTGTCGGAGCGATACTTTTAATAGTGTTTCTTGTGTTTATTGACGATACGTTTAAGGAAAAGAAAGCTGTTGAACGTAATGAAACGAACGTAACGAAAGAAGACGTACAACGATTGAACGAAGCTAACGAAAAAGATAGCAACAATAATGGTGCAAATTTAGATTGCACGCAAGAAGATACCAAAAAAGAATCTTGATTCTTTAGGCGGAGGGTTAGCTTTGTATGAATGATGTTTTCGTAATAGAAAACGGCGAGAATCAAAGATTGGACGTGTACTTGGCTTTTATCTTGCCGTATACCAGATCTTATATAAAAAACCTTATTGACGGAGGGAACGTTTACGTAAACGAAAAAAACGTAAAATGCGGCAAGATTTTAAAAAGCGGAGATGTTGTAACGGTAAATATCCCGGATCCGATATTAACCGAGGTGCTGCCTGAAGATATACCGCTTGATATTTTGTATGAAGATGACGATTTGGCGGTTATTAACAAGCAACGCGGGATATCCGTTCATCCGTCAGGCAATATCTATAGCGGCACGCTTGTCAACGCATTATTGTTTCATTTAAAAAATCTTTCGTCTATTAACGGAGTGATAAGACCGGGAATTGTTCATCGTCTAGATAAAGATACGACCGGAGTTATGGTCGTTGCAAAAAATGATAAAACACACTTAGCGCTTTCTAAACAAATTTCAGAGCGTACCGTAATAAAGAAATACGTTGCATTGTTGGAAGGAAATTTGAGCGATGACAGTGGAACTGTTACTACTTATATATCTCGTAACGAAAAAGACAGAAAATTAATGTGTGTTTCTAATGAAGGTAGAATTGCAATTACCGACTATAAGGTTTTGGAACGTTTTAAAAACAATTGCTTAGCGGAATTCAGAATTCATACCGGTCGAACGCATCAAATAAGGGTGCACGCTAAATATCTTACGCATCCGGTTGTTGGCGATGTAACGTACGGATATAAGAAGCAAAAATTTAATACGGCAGGGCAGTTATTGCATTCATATTCTTTAACTTTCGTACATCCAACTTTAAATAAAGAAATGACTTTTGTAGCACCGTTGCCGGACGATTTTTTGAAGATACTTAAAAGCCTGCAAAATACTAAACAGTAATTTAAAAATGATTAATTTTTGCCAATATGACTATAATAATTTTATGGCATAAGATTAAAATTTTTTGTTATAAATTCAGGTATTTTTTGTAATTCGATAAACAAATAATTGACAATTTATGCTATTTGTCGTATAATTACCTCTGTTAGTATTTATAGGAGATTTTTCAATGGTAAAAAGAAAAAACGTTTTTCAAAGATATTTTGAAAATTTCGGGCTTAAGCAATTAAGCGATATTTTTATGCTTATTTCGCTTATTACGCTTATTGTCGGTTGGATAATTTGGCAAACAACCGAAGTCGTTCTTTTGATTTCGTTTGCGTTGTTTGTTGTAACTTCTTTATTGAGCGTTATAAGATGCATTAAAATAATACGTTCCGAACCGAATAAGCGTTCGCCTGAAAGGAAAGCAGCAATCGTCAATTTAATAATTATGGTTGTTATTCTTTTAATCGCTGCGTTCGCCCTTATTTGGGGCTTAGCGGTTGGTTTTTCGGTACCGGCTATTAACTAAGTAAAAGAGGGCTTTTGCTCTCTTTTTGCGTAATCAACGTCTTTCATACCATCTAAAAAAACAGCATATATTATTTTGAGGTAATTATGGTTTTTTTTGATGAGATAAAAAATGACGTCGGCATAACCGATATACAACTTCTAAACGGATACTCATGCGTAAATTTTAGCGGACGATCGCTATACTTAGACGGCGTAGTAAAGATTGAAAAAATATCTTCCGAAGAGATTATAGTACGTACAAGGTCTGCAATTATAACAATAATGGGAGATTTAGCCATTAAAGATATTTCCGAGGATACCCTCATTATTGTTGGCAGAATCGATTGTATGTCATCACGAGGTGTTTGATATTGTACACGATAAAATTTCAAATATCCGGATTAAATCAAATTACGCTAATTAATTCGTTTAGAAAAAGCCGTATTCGCATTTTAGATTTATCTCGTATAAATCAAAAACTTATGTTTGTTACGGTGCCGTTTATAAATAAGCAAGATGCGATAAACATTATTAACTCGCTTCGCTTTAGTTATGAGATAGTACAAGAAAAGAGTGCGAAAAATGTTGTCAATAATGCACTGTTACGAAGCGGACTTTTTATCGGATTGGTGTTTTCTTTTGTAATCGCGTTTTTCGCTAAATCATTCCTATGGAAAATTGAAATATCTGGGAATAAGATTTTAGACGATTTAGCGATAATTCGTCAGCTTAACGATTCAGGCATTAAAGTCGGGAATAAAATAAACTATGACGATGATTCTGTAGTCGAAGCACTTATGCTTATTGATGATATAGCTGCTGTGTCTGCAAAAACGGTAGGAACGACTCTTGTAATCGACATTATTGAACGCACGGTTACGACTCCGAAAGTTAAAAGCGGCGATGTTGTAAGTATATACGATGCAGAAGTCGTGCGTATTACTGTCAACAAAGGAACGGCTTCGGTAAATATAGGCGACAGAGTGAGTGTAGGTACTAAACTTATTGAGGGCGTTGAATATAACACAGAAGGAGAGCCGATTTTTAGCGTCGACGCGCAAGGGGTAATCTACGGTAAAGTTAATTTTACTTTTTCTGAAATCATATCTTTGTATGAAACTAAAATCAATGATAATCCGAAAGCATTTACAATTATTAATTTTTGCGGATTAACCTTTGGAAGTTTTCCGTCGGCAGAATCGAATTGTTATACAAGAAAAACTAAGTCCAAAATCGGATTTTTACCCGTATATGCCGAAACTGTTTATAAATATGAGTTAGAAACGTATAAGATTAGCTTAGAAGAGCTCAAAAAGAAAACTATTGATAAGGCTGTAAATAATCTTGTAATAAACGCAGGCGGAAGCCCGATAACCACAACCGCCAACTCGAAACAAATTACCGAAGACGTATATAAAATTACCGTGCATATCGAAGCCGAAGTTTCGATAGGAGGCAAGAAAATTGACGAAGATACTTGAATTCAATGCCGAAAATATTATTAAATTATTTGGCAGACTGGACGAGAACATCGAATTAATTCAAAAACTTTTTAAAGTTACAATTAAAACATGCAACGATGGACTTTCTATCAATGGTGATGAAAGTAACGTTAATAAGGCGGTGGAGCTTATCGATGCGCTGCATAAATTAATTAAAAGCGGGCAAGATATCGATAAATCTACTATAAGACAATGTTTTGATCTTGTTGAACTTAATAAAGTAGAAGAAATGTCTAATCTTAATTCGGATGTTATTCTTACGACGGCTCGTGGTAAACAAATCAAATGCAAAACGTTGGGGCAAAGAAATTACGTAAGATCAATTAAGAATAAAACGATTACTTTTGGCATCGGCCCGGCAGGAACCGGTAAAACGTATTTAGCGGTTGCGTTGGCCGTGGCGGCATACAAATCGAATGAAGTTGAAAAAATCGTGCTTACGCGACCTGCAATCGAAGCAGGTGAAAAATTAGGCTTTTTGCCGGGAGATCTTCAAACAAAAGTCGATCCGTATTTAAGACCTCTTTACGATGCGTTACAAGATATGTTTGGTATTGACAGCTATTCTCGTCTGCTTGAACGCGGCATAATAGAGATTGCTCCTCTGGCATATATGCGAGGTAGAACGTTATCCAATTCGTTTATTATACTTGACGAGGCGCAAAACACTACCGAAGAACAAATGAAAATGTTCTTGACGCGACTTGGCGAAAATAGTAAAATGGTCGTTACTGGCGACGATACTCAGATAGATTTACCTTATGGCAAAACCAGCGGCCTTGTTTCGGCATCTAAAATTCTTTGCGATATTGATGAAATAGGTATTTGTAAGTTTACGGATAAGGATGTCGTACGACACGAACTTGTTCAAAAAATTGTATTAGCATACGAAAAAGCTTTTAAAAAAGAGGAGTGACATTATGAAGTCAAGCGAACATTTGCAAAAATCCATGTTTTATCCGGTATTAATGCTCATCGGACTTAGCGTATGGATTGTTGCCGTAACGCTTATTAGATTTATATTTATCGATAAGATGAGCAGCTTGCTTAACGTGCCATATTTGTCGTTTATTGCAATAAGCGTAGGCTTTTTATTTTTAATAAACGGACTAATGCTGTTTATGTACTACGTACTCAAGCTTAACACAAGAAAGCGTAAAGAACAATTCGCTACCGTTTGTGTTATCGCTTTTACATATACGTTATGCATATATAGTTCTTTAATTAGCGTATACGTTATGCCGATATTTTTAAGTGCGTTAATTCTAGCGCAATTAAGTCAAAAAAACCAAGCAATGCTTGCAAATTTCGTCACTTCTATTTTTGTAACTTATGCGCTTATGATTGTTAGTTTAGTCACGGAAGAATCTTTACTGCCGGCTATAGTGATGATGGTAACGGGACTATTATGTGGTGGTTTTGCGTCTCTTATGCTTAGTGGAGACGCTGCTAGATTGGTATTTACGATTAAAAGCTTTATAATTTGCGTAATGTCGGTAGTTATTATGGTTATTATGTCGTTTATTTTTACAACGACTGATAAGCTTAGCGAAACTGTGATATACATGATGATTTCTGCCGGCATGCAATTTGCTCTTGCTTTAATATTATCGCCTATAATCGAAAGAATCTTCAATTTGATTACCAACGTAAGACTTATGGAGTTAACGGCACATACTTCACCGCTGATTAATCGACTTTTAAAAGAGGCCCCGGGAACTTTTAATCATTCGCTTGCAGTTGCTTCGTTTGCACAAATGTGCGCTGCTAGTATAGGCGAAAATCCATATTTGGCTATGGCGTGTGCGTACTATCACGACGTGGGCAAACTTGCTAATCCGCTTTACTTTAAAGAAAATCAATCGGACTATAATCCTCATGACGATATTCTTCCCGAGGTTAGCGCGGAAATTTTGCGTTCGCATACAATAGAAGGTCTCAAACTTTGTAACGATTATCATATTCCGGAAGAGATTAGCCACGTTACCGTACAACATCACGGTACTATGCTAATCCCCGTATTTTATCATAAAGCAAAAAAATTAACCGACGGAACGGTTGATCCTGAAGAATATTGTTATCATGGAATAACGCCGATTACCAAGCTTGCAGCCCTTATTATGATATGCGATAGCAGCGAGGCGGCGATCCGCGCAATGGATCAGCCTGACGGCGATAAGGTTGACAGATTATTGCGCAAATTAATTAACGAACGTTTGGAAAGCGGACAGTTTGATAATTGCGAAATAACGATAAGAGAACTAAACATCATACGAGAAACGATTATTAATGCGTATGGCGGCTTGTTTCATAAGCGTCTTAAGTATCCGGAGGGTAAATAATGCTAAAGATACTTACAGAGCAACCGGATGCGCTATTTGATGTTATTGCAAAGTGCGCATATGAAACTTTAAATCTAAGCGGCAACGCAAACGTTGAATTGATGTTTTATAGTCAAGATGAAATCCATGAACTGAACGTAAGAACTCGTAATGTCGATAAGGCAACCGATGTTTTAAGTTATCCTAATTTGTTAAAGATTTTGCCGTTTAATAAAGAAAACTATCCGTATGATTTTGATGAAACGTCTGATTCCGTATTTTTGGGCAGTATTGTTATTTGCGAGCCAATAGCTACATTACAAGCTGAAGAGTTCGGGCATTCGGTAACTAGGGAACGTGCGTATTTGTTTTTACACGGTCTTTTGCATTTGCTCGGTTATGATCATGTAGAAGAATGCGATAAAACTTTAATGAGAGAAAAAGAAGAACTGATTCTATCTAAGATGGGGGTAAACAGATGAAGTCAGGTTTTATAACTATGATAGGCAAACCAAACGTTGGTAAAAGCAGTTTAATCAATGCTCTCGTTGGTGAAAAAATAAGCATCGTTTCTCCTAAACCGCAAACTACGCGCGATAGAATAATGGGAATTCTTAACGAGCCTGATTTACAAATGATCTTTGTGGATACTCCAGGTATTCATAATCCTAGAACTAAACTAGGGGAATATATGAGCAAATGCATTACAAACGCTACCGTTGATATTGACGTATTGTTGTTTGTTTTTGATGCTAGCCGCACTATAAATGACGATGATCTTAATAGGCTTGATATGTATCTAAAAAACGACACGCCGATTATAGTTGTGTTAAATAAAATCGATCTTATATCGCCTGAAAAAACCATTGAGCTTTTATCAAAGTTTGCACCATATATTGAACGCGGTGTCAAAGAAATCGTGCCGTGCTCTTGTAAGAAAAAATTGAATATTGCGGATTTAAAAAAATCATTGATAACGTTATTGCCGGAAGGACAACCGTATTTTTTGGATGATGAAATTTCAGATAAGCCTATAAGCTATATGATTTGTGAAATTATAAGAGAAAAGGCATTATTGCTTTTGCAAGATGAAATTCCGCACGGTCTCGGTGTTGTTATGCAATCTTACAATAAAGACAATAACGTTACGCAAATCGAGTGCGACATTATATGTGAAAAAAGCTCACACAAACAAATTATTATAGGCGACGGTGGCAATATGATTAAGAAAATAGGTCAATCTGCACGTCGTGACATAGAAAAATTAATAGATTCAAAAGTTTATCTTAAGCTGTTTGTTAAAGTACGAGATGATTGGCGCAATAATAGTAATTTTATACGCGATATAGGATATTACAACTCATAAATATACAAACTATATTTATGGATAAAAACATAGAAGGTTTGACTTGGGATTTATTTGTTGAAACGGGTGAAGTGGGGTATTATTTACTATACTCAGAGTTAAAAAAATATGGATAAAAGTGTTACCGCAATTGTATTAAGAAGCGAAGATTACCGTGATTTCGATAAAAAACTGAAGATTTTTACCGACAAAGGTGAGGTTATGCGTGTCATAATTAGAGGAGTCAAGAAGCCGAGCGCAAAATTACGGTTTGCGGCTCAGCCGTTTTCTTTTTGCAATTTCGAATTAAGCGGACGCGGAAGCGACTCTTATATTGTTACGGGCGCGGCTCCGCTCGAAGACTTATTTAAAGTATCCGATTATGTTAAATTTTCTTCCGGTTGCGTAATGCTTGAGGGTGCCGAAAAGGCATGCGATATACTCCCTAATCAAGAATTGTTTGTATTGCTTTTACGAAGATTGAAAGATTTGCTTTATGGTAATTATAATCCGTTAATTCCTGCAATTTCGTATTTGCAAAACGCTATTCATAAAAGCGGATATGCTTACAAATACGATCCGCCGTTATCAAATCCGAAAACTGTATTAGAGTTGTTAGCATGTACGGAGTCGCTTGATGTTGATTTTGATGCCGGCGAAGAATTAATTAAAAAAACATTTAGGAAAATCACGGTAAGGTTCGAAGAAAAATTTTCCTGCAGACTAATAAGTAAAGATTACGTTTTTAACCTACATTAAGTACATTGTTATTTAGTTAATTTATACAGCAAAAATATCATTGTTAAAATTTTACGATTTTATCATTTTATTGCATTTTAGACAAAAAATTACTTGCATTTATGCTTGCAAAGTGATATAATAAACCGATTTAAATATTAAGGAGTTTTACAAATGTCAAAAAAGTTTGTATATTTGTTCAGCGAAGGTAATAGCTCCATGAGAGCTTTGCTTGGCGGTAAAGGAGCTAACCTCGCAGAGATGACCAGCCTTGGACTTCCTGTTCCTCAGGGATTTACGGTTTCTACCGAAGCTTGTACTCAATATTACGAAGACGGTAGAAAAATTAACAAAGAAATAGAAGAGCAAATTTTTGCTGCGCTTGCAAAGATCGAGAACATGTATGGCAAAAAGTTCGGAGACGAAAACGATCCGTTGCTTGTTTCGGTACGTAGCGGAGCAAGAGCGTCTATGCCCGGAATGATGGATACCATTCTTAACCTCGGTCTTAACGACAAAGCCGTAGAAGGACTCGCAAAGAAAACGGGCAATCCGCGTTTTGCATATGATTCATACCGTAGATTTATTCAGATGTTTTCCGACGTTGTTATGGAACAATCCAAAAAGGTTTACGAAGAAATTTTAGATGAAATTAAAAGCTCGAAAGGATACAAATCCGATACCGATCTTACTGCTGACGATCTTAAAGAAATTGTTTCTTTATTTAAAGCGAACTATAAGAAAAATCAGGGCGTAGACTTTCCGCAAGATCCGCACGTTCAATTGCTTGAAGCGACAAAAGCAGTTTTCCGTTCGTGGGACAACCCCAGAGCTAACACATATCGTAGGATGCATGAAATCCCGTATAGCTGGGGAACTGCCGTTAATATCCAGATAATGGTATTTGGTAATAAAGGTGAAACATCCGGTACGGGCGTAGCGTTCACTCGCAATCCTTCTACCGGCGAAAAAGGTCTTTTTGGCGAATATCTTATGAATGCGCAAGGCGAAGACGTTGTTGCCGGCATCAGAACGCCTAAGAAAATTGACGAACTAAAGGCGCAAAATGAAGCAATTTATAACGAATTCCTTGCAATTTGTAATAAGCTTGAAAATCATTATCGCGATATGCAAGATATGGAGTTTACTATCGAAGAAGGAAAACTTTATATGCTTCAAACTCGTAACGGTAAACGTACGGCAAAAGCAGCTCTTAAGATAGCAGTAGATCTTGTTAGCGAAGGAATGATCAATGAAAAGCAAGCTCTTTGCATGATCGATCCCAAACAGCTCGATGCGTTGTTACATCCTCAATTCGTTGCTAAGGCGCTTAAAGACGCAAAGCCTATTAGTTCCGCTCTTCCCGCATCTCCGGGTGCCGCATGCGGACAAATCGTATTTACCGCTGAACGCGCGGTAGAACTTAAAGAGGCTGATAAAAAAGCTAAGTTGATTTTAGTAAGACTTGAAACCAGCCCCGAAGATATCGAAGGAATGACCGTTTGTCAAGGTATTTTAACGGCTCGCGGCGGTATGACCTCTCACGCTGCTGTTGTTGCAAGAGGAATGGGAACTTGTTGCGTATCCGGTTGTCAGGAAATTTCCAAAGTTGACGAAGACGAAAAATTACTCGTAATCGCAGGAAAGACGCTTAAAGAAGGCGATTGGATGAGTCTTGACGGAAGCACCGGAAATATTTATGATTGCAAAATAGAAACCGAACCTGCATCGCTTACCGGTGATTTTAAAACCATCATGGATTGGGCTGATAAATATCGTGTTCTTAAAGTACGTACGAATGCAGATACTCCTAAGGACGCAGCTCAAGCCGTTAAGTTTGGCGCTGAAGGAATCGGTCTTACCAGAACGGAACACATGTTCTTCGATTCCGATCGTATTATGGCAATGCGTGAAATGATCGTAAGCAAAAACGTTGACGAACGTAAAAAGGCTCTTGCAAAATTGCTTCCCATGCAAAAGCAAGACTTTAAGGGCATATACGAAGCGCTTGAGGGTAGACCTGCAACCATAAGATTCCTTGATCCGCCGCTTCACGAATTTGTGCCTCATGCTGACGAAGATATAAGGGTACTTGCTAAGGAAATGGGGCTTTCGTTCGACGAACTTAAGAGCACTATAGAAGGGCTTCACGAATTTAATCCCATGATGGGTCATCGTGGTTGCCGTCTTAGCGTAACTTATCCTGAAATTGCAGAAATGCAAACTACGGCAGTCATTGAAGCTGCAATCGAAGTTAATCGCGAAAAGGGCTATAACATCGTTCCTGAAATTATGATTCCGCTTGTTGGAGACGTTAAGGAACTTAAATACGTTAAGGATGTCGTAGTAAAAACCGCAGATGCGATTATTGCAAGAGAAAAAGTTAATCTTAAATATCTTGTAGGAACTATGATCGAAATTCCTCGTGCAGCTCTTACAGCCGATAAGATTGCAGAAGAAGCTCAATTCTTCTCGTTTGGAACAAACGATCTTACTCAAATGACTTTCGGATTTAGCCGAGACGACGCAGCAAAGTTCCTTAATGAATACTACAGCAAAAAGATTTTTGAGAATGATCCGTTTGCTAAGATCGATGAAACTGGCGTTGGCCAATTGGTAGAAATCGCATGCGAGAAAGGCAAAAAAACCAGAAGCGATATTAAACTTGGTATTTGTGGTGAGCATGGCGGTGATCCGTCGACGATTGCTTTCTGTCACAGAACGGGACTTACTTACGTTTCTTGCTCTCCGTATCGCGTTCCCATTGCAAGACTTGCTGCTGCTCAGGCTGCAATCAACTTTCCGCGTAAATAAACTGTAAAATTTTATCCCTTCAAGGGCGGCGCATTTTTGCGTCGTCCTTGTGGCGGATATAAGGCATTGATTTTTCGGAGCAAAAATTGGATTTTGAAATACTTACATACAAAATAGAAGATGAATTTCTTTCTCCATACGCTACAAAGTCTCGTGACACAAAAGGTCGTGTTACGCCGATTAAGTCTTGTCCGATAAGAACGGATTTTCAACGTGATAGAGATAGAATACTTCATTGTAAAGCATTTCGCAGATTAAAACATAAAACACAGGTTTTTCTTTCGCCTGAAGGAGATCATTACAGAACTCGACTTACGCACACCTTAGAAGTAAGCCAAATAGCACGAACAATAGCTCGATCGTTGCGCATGAATGAAGATCTTACCGAGGCGATTGCACTTGGTCATGATCTTGGACACACTCCCTATGGTCACGCAGGCGAACGTGCATTAAATACTTTTACTCACTTTAGACACAACGAACAGTCTTTACGAGTTGTCGACAAACTTGAATACAGCGGGAAAGGCATGAATCTTTGTTTTGAAGTTCGTGACGGTATTCTAAATCATCCGTCCGATTGTAAAAGTTTAACAAACGAAGGCGTCATCGTATCCTGGAGCGATCGTATCGCATATATAAATCACGATATTGACGATGCGATAACCGGTAAAATAATTAAGCAAGACGATATTCCTTCCATATATTTAAATAACGTAGGTCAAACTCACGGTGAGCGTATCAACAGCATGATTCTGGACATAATAAATCATAGCTATGGCAAGAACGAAGTTTCTCCGAGCGAAGAATTCGTTGGATACATTTCAGGCTTAAGAGAGTTTCTTTTTGAAAACGTTTATTTAAAAAGTCGCGCTAAAGCCGAAGAAAGCAAAGCCGTTGACATGATCAAGTATTTATACGAATATTTTTATAAAAACATTGACCTTCTTCCGCAGTCATTACTTGATATGGACAGCTCTAAGGAACAAAAAGTGTGCGATCATATTGCATCGATGAGCGATCGTTATGCTGTAATGGTGTATCAAAACATAACTATTCCTAAAAATTGGGGGATCTAAAATTACAATTTGGATAGAGATTGGATTGACGAACTTTTATCAAAAACGGATTTAGTGCGTCTAGTGTCTAAATACGTTTCTCTTACTAGAAAAGGCAACAACTATTGGGCTTGTTGTCCGTTTCACCATGAAAAAACGCCGTCATTTTTAATTTCTCCCGATAAGCAACTTTATTATTGCCACGGATGTCATGAGGGCGGAAACGCTATTACGTTCGTAAAAAAAATCGAAAACGTTGATTCGGGAGAAGCAATTCGAATACTTGCCGAAGATGCACATATCGAAGTGCCGGAATATAGAGTCGATAAAAAGCATGCCGACATCAAAAAAAAGAAAGAGCGCTTATCCGCTTTAATGAGAGATGCGGCGTTGCATTATCATGAAAATTTAAAATCTCCCAAAGCCTTGATTGCGCAAAAATATATCGAGCAAAGACAAATAGGTTCGATGGTAACTAAATTTGGAATAGGATATTCGCTTAATAGAAACGAGATGCTCGATTTTTTAAAATCAAAAGGATATTCGTACACCGAAATGAAAGAAGCCGGGGTAGCAGAGCAAAGTGCGGATTCGTATTATGACGTTTTTATGGATCGTCTTATAATACCGATTATCAATCCTTACGGCAACGTCGTTGCTTTTGGCGGTAGATTGCTTGAAAAAGACACTAAATTTGCGAAATATCGCAACTCTTCTCAAACTTTACTTTTTGATAAATCAAAAACTCTTTTTGCGTTAAATCTGGTTAAGAAAAAGAAACAACAATCCGGAATAGATTCCATAATAATCACGGAAGGATATATGGATACGATTTCTTTGTTTAAAGCCGGATTTGAAAACGTGATTGCTAGCATGGGTACCTCGCTTACTTTAGATCAAGCAAAGCTAATAAAAAATTATTGTTCAAAAGTTTACATAAGCTACGATGGCGATTCGGCAGGACAAAAAGCAACGTTGCGCGGATTGGATATACTTGAATCGGTCGGGCTTAACGTAAGGGTTGTAAAACTACCGGACGGACTTGATCCTGATGATATAATCAAAAAATTTGGCGCAAGTGAATATAAAAAACTACTCGATACGGCGGTTGCTCTTACTACTTTTAAAATCGATACGCTTGCTTCGGCTTATGATCTAAGTGACTCCGACGGAAAAAGTAAATTTGCCGTTGAAGCAATTAAAGTTATAAAAAGACTTGACAATCCCATTGAGCAAGAAGAATATCTGACGCATATTCATAATCTTACGGGTTATTCTATGAACGTGCTTTTAAAGCAAGCTGACATTACTATCGATTCCCCGCCGGAAGTTATCGAACATACAAAAGAACAAAACGGCGATTCGTTATTTTATGCCGAAAAATTTGTTTTGGCGGCTCTTATTAACGAAATGCCGTTTGCAGATTTTTCCGAGGATATATATCAATTTTTAAGCGGCGAAAAATCAATGAATGCGTATCGCATTGCGCTTGAAAAATATAAAAACGGCTATTCTTTGCAATCGCTTTTCAATAGAGTAGACGACGAAAATGAATCGTATTTAAATGAACTGATAAATTATAAGTTTGATGAAACCGATGATAAAAAGAAGTTTAATGAATGCGTTATTTTGATAAAACGCCGGAGTTTAGAAACTCAAAAAAAAGAGCTATCGGAACAATATCAAGCTTCTAACGATTTTAGTATTTTAACAAAAATCTACAACATCGAAAAGCAACTAAATCAAATGAAAAAAAACGGAGGTTATTATGGCTGAGAAAACAAACTCTAAGTTAAACGCAAACATACTCGAAGCAGTGGGGGATTTAATTATTTCCGGCGTTGAAAACGGGCTTACTTATGATCAAATAATTGATAAAATTGCAAGATTTAATCCTTCTGCCGACGATATGGACGAAGTTATTTCTATTTTAGAAAACAACGGAATAAAAATATCCAAGCGTAACGCTGAATTAAAGGATGAACAAACTGCCAATTGCGACGTACAGTTAAACGAGGCTATCAATAAAGAACTTGATAGACTTTTAAGTATCGGAAAAACTCGTGCGCTTACTTATAATGAAATTTGCGAAAAACTTGCCGTTGTTTGCGAAGCTTCCGCCTATGAAATTGACTATGTATTTAAGGTTCTTGCCGACAATAATGTTGAAATAGTTAACAATAACGATACGGCAGAACTTAAAACAGAATCATTTGACAAATTAATTTCGGACGTAAGCATAGAAGATCCGGTTAAAGTATATCTTAAAGATATCGGACGCGTTCCGTTGCTTACTATGGAAGAAGAAGTTGATTTGGCAAAACGAATGAATGACGGCGACGAAGAAGCAAAAAATAAATTAAGCGTGGCAAATCTTCGTTTGGTCGTTAACATTGCAAAACGTTACACCGGACGAGGAATGCTATTTTTGGACCTTATTCAAGAAGGCAATCTTGGATTGATGAAGGCAGTAGAAAAATTCGACTATACTAAAGGCTTTAGATTTTCTACTTATGCTACTTGGTGGATCAGGCAAGCAATTACTCGAGCAATTGCTGATCAAGCCAGGACTATCAGAATTCCGGTTCACATGGTGGAAACAATTAACAAACTTACAAGAACAACGCGACTTCTTGTTCAAGAACTAGGTAGAGATCCGACACCGGAAGAAATTTCCAAAGAGATGGGAATAAGCGAAGAAAGAGTGAGGGAAATCCAACGCATATCCTTAGATCCTGTTTCGCTTGAAACACCGATTGGCGAAGAAGACGACAGCCATCTTTCGGATTTTATTGAAGATACTAATGCAACCGCTCCGCAAGACGTTGCTTCGTTTACTATTTTAAAAGAACATCTTGTAGCCGTATTGGATACTTTGACGCCTCGTGAAGAAATGGTAATAAGACTTCGTTACGGCATCGAAGACGGACATCCTCGTACGCTAGAAGAAGTCGGTCGTGAATTCGGAGTTACACGTGAGCGTATAAGACAAATCGAAGCTAAAGCATTAAGAAAGCTGAGGCATCCTTCGCGTAGTAAAAAGCTTAAGGAATATATCGACCAATGAGATTAAACGAAATTTTCGTTTTAATAGAAAAATCAAAAATATTTGCAGATATCGGTTGCGATCACGGTCAACTTTGTAAAATGGTTTTAGACAGCGGCAAAGCAGAAAGAATACTAGCAGCCGATATTAGCGAAACGTGTCTTTTAAAAGCAAAAATACTTTTAAAAGACAATGCCGAGTACTTTTGTGGCGACGGACTTGTTCCGCTTGGCGATATTGTTCCCGATGTTACGGTTATAAGCGGCATGGGCGGTAATACGATATTGCATATTTTACAAGATCGTTTGCTTCCGCAAGTAATTCTTTCTCCGCATAACGATGTTTATAAAGTTCGCGACGTATTAACAAATTGTGGCTATATGATTATTGAAGACAAAGTAATCTTGGACAGCGGAAGATATTATGATCTTTTGAAACTTGTGCCGGGAAAACAGCACTTGTCGGAATTGCAAAAAAATTTCGGGGTTTTCTTTAGCCGAGGCGAAAAAATTTTTTTAGAAAGGCTTGCTTTAGAAAAGAACAAGATTCTTTCTTTTAAGCAAACTTTTAAAAACATTAAAAAATTACAATTAATTACGGAGGCGGAAAAATGTATTGCGGAGGCGAAACAACAGATGGCATAATGACAACACGACTAAACGATATCATTTCCGTAATACAAAAATTTGCTCCCGAAACGGCGACTTATGAATATGATAACGTTGGTTTAATGGTTGGTCGGCTTGATTTAAGCGTTAATAACGTTTTATGTTGTCTTGACGTTACAAACGATGTCCTATCTGAAGCAATAGCTAAAAATTGTAAGCTCATCATAAGTCATCATCCGTTAATATTTTCTCCGATTAAAAATGTAACGTCCGAATCTTTTGTGGGGAGAATAATATACAAAGCTATAAAAAATGACATTGCAATTTATTCTGCACACACAAATCTAGACTTTGTTGCCGGCGGTATAAACGAATATTTAGCAAAGTTGTTAAGCTTTAAAAATATCGTTCCCCTTAATCCGTACCTTTCTGATTCCGAGGGCTTTGGCCGAATAGGCGACATCGATTCTGTCACCATATCGGATATGTGTAAACGCGTGAATTCTTTATTGAATGATGCTTCTCGTATTATCGGAATACCGTCCGACACAACGCAACGCGCGGTTATTATTAACGGTGCGGGCGGCGGAGATACAAAATTTATCGATATGGCAATCGCAGCTAAGGCAAATCTATTAATAACAAGCGAAGTAAAACACCACGTTGCAATTTATGCAAAAGAGAATAAATTTAATATTATAGAAACCCAACATTATACGTCAGAACGAATTTATATACCTGAGTTTGTAAAAATATTAAATGGACTTTTTAAACAGAATAATTTGAACGTTAACGTCTTGCTTTCGATGCAAGAAGCAAATCCAAGATTATAAAGGAGTTTATTATGAACCAAAATTTAGAAGTATTACTTAAATATCAGGAACTTGATATTAAGCTTAAAAGAACATTCGATGCGCTTGAAAAAAGCGATGCAAGTAAAAGAATGGAACAAGCTCGCAACGAATTTAATAATGCTAAAAAGACGGCTTCGGATTGTGCTCGCGAAGCAGAAAACGTTATTGCGGATTATGAATTATGTTCCGCACAATTAACAACAATTAATGAAAAAATAAAAGAATGCGAATTGACGCTTGAAAACGTTGAGTTTAATGAACTCGGCGAATTCGCTCAACAACTTGAAGAATTAAGAGATCGCGTAATTACGCTCGATAAAAAACTACATGATTTAAAATTATTGTCGGAAAAACTAGTTAAGGGTTACCAAGATGCCGGTACGATCGGAAATAAAATGAAAAACTATTTTAATTCGGCAAAAACGGCTTATACTGAATTAAAAAAGAATTCTGAGCCGACAATTAACTCGCTAAAAGAACAATTAAGAGCACTTGAGCCGCAAATAGATGAAGAAATTTTGAAGAATTACAAAGCTATTACGGCGGAAAATAAATATCCGGCATATGTCGAAGTCTATTTAAGTGACGGCACATATTCATGCACGGGATGCGGCTTGCAACTTTCTCAAAAAAACACGAGCGAATTAAACGAAAAAGGCATCTGCACTTGTGAAACTTGCCGACGAAAAATATTTAAGAGGTAATTTATGAAAGCAGTTATTCCTTGTGGCGGAATGGGAACAAGATTTTTACCGATAACAAAAACTATTCCAAAAGAACTTTTACCGATTGTTGACGTTCCGGTGCTTTCATATATTATCGATGAATGTGTAAACAGCGGTATTTCGGACATATTAATTATAATCAATCCGCAAAAACACATTATTAAAGATTATTTTAGCCACAACGATACGCTTTATAAAACTTTATTAGACACAGGAAAAACAGGACTAGCCGAATTATTATTGTCATCGGCAGAAAAAAAAGCTGAAATAAGCTTTGTAACTCAAGAAGAACCGCTAGGTTCAGCTCATGCAATCTCGCTGGCTAAACCGTTTACCGGTGATGAGGCGTTTTGCTTAGCTCTTGGCGATGATCTTACCGTTTCGCACGATATTCCGGTCGTAAAACAATTGATAAATGCTTATAACGAAGTCGACAGCACTATAATAGGCGTTCAGTCTTGCAAAACCGACGATATTGTAAAATATGGTGTAGCGGACGTCTTTTCGACTAAAGACAAACTCAGCTTGCTTAAAGGCATTGTGGAAAAGCCATCGCTTGACTCTTTGCCGTCAAGACTTGCTTGTTATGGCAGATATATTCTAAAAGATATATATTCGTATATTGGCAAGATAAAGCCCGGAAAAGGGAATGAATTACAATTAACCGATGCGTTAATGCTTCAATGTAAAGATACTTCGGTGTATGCCTATGAATTCGACGGAAAAAGATATGATATGGGCGATAAATTTTCTTCGCTAAAGGCAAGTATAGAGTTATCGCTTGATCGAAATGATTTCGGTAACGACCTAAAAGAATACATAAAAGTGCTAGCTAAAAAACTATAATCTTTTAGCTAAGAAATCATTTACCGAATAAAAAAATGATAAAAATTTGCATTAGAATTTTTTAAAACTAACGTCATTTTTCTTGACAAATTGTTTGTTATTCCTTATAATTATAAGGCTTATTAAGAGTATTGATTATCATAGGAGGTGCGTGTTATGGCAGTACCAAAGCATAAAACATCTAAACAAAGAACAAGAACGAGAAAAGCTAATTGGAAAATCAGCAAGCCGACTTTGGCAGCTTGCCCTAAGTGCGGCGAACTTAAGACTCCGCACAGAGCTTGCGGTCATTGCGGTTATTATAATGATGAATCTGTTATTCAGATCAAACAAGACAAAGAGGACTAATTTCTCAAACGCTTTGCCCCGGGTGATAATCTGGGGCAATTATTTTAGATTGGCAAAATTATTTTAACAGGAGTGTATATATGAAAATTGTCATTGACACCGCAGCTTGTGACAATCCCGAAGAAGTTGTTCGAGGATGTGCGCTTGCTCTTCAAGAAAATAAAGATACGGAGCTCATTCTAACTGGCAACGTAGAACTGATTAATAAAACTCTGTCGGAATATAATCTTGATCATAACCGTTTTGAAATAGTAGATGCAAAAGAAGTTATTACAAACGATGACGTTCCTACGGTTGCAATAAGGCGAAAAACCGAATCTTCGTTAGTTAAAGCTTTTGATATTTTAAAACGCAATGATGTGATTGGTATGGTTTCGGCCGGTAGCACCGGCGCCGTGCTTTCAGGCGCAATTTTTAGATTAGGAAGAATTCGCGGAATACATCGTCCTGCTTTAGCGCCGATTTTGCCGACGTTGATTGAAGGCAAAAACGTTTGTTTAATTGACTGCGGCGCAAACGTCGATTGCAGACCGGAGTATCTGGTTGAATTTGCATTAATGGGCGTTAGCTATATGAGATCCGTATATGGTATAAAAGAACCTCGAGTAGGCTTGGTTTCTAACGGCGTAGAAGATAAAAAGGGTAACGAGTTAGTAAAAGAAACGTTTTTACGCCTCAAACAGCTTCCTATAAATTTTGTAGGAAATATGGAAGCTCGTGAAGCTCTAAGCGGTAATTTTGACGTTCTTGTATGTGATGGTTTTATAGGCAATGTATTGCTAAAATCAATAGAGGGTGCCGGGAAAATGGTTATGAAATTAATGAAGAATTCTATTATGTCCAGTACTTCTGCAAAATTCGGCGCATTGTTTATGAAAAAAACATTTAACGACATTAAAAACAAAATGGACTATCAAGAAAAAGGCGGAGCCCCGTTGCTTGGAGTAGAAAAAATTATAGTAAAAGCACACGGCGCGTCAAATAGTTCTGCAATTATGGCGTCAATTAATCAAGTAAAAAAAATGCATAGCGGCAACCTAATTCAAAATATTAAAGACGGAGTTGCTTCGCTTAATAACATAACTACAGTAAATAATGCAAACGAGTAATATTGAGACAATAATTAATTATACGTTTAAAGATAAGTCTTTACTTGAAACGGCATTTACGCATTCATCATATTCAAATGAACATTACGTTGAAAACAACGAACGCCTTGAATTTTTAGGCGATAGCATACTAAATTTTGTTATTGCCGAGTTGTTATACTTCAGCGCAAAAGACGACGAGGGCACCATGACTACTAATAGGGCATCGATTGTATCACGAGAGCCGCTTGCCGCGGTAATTGAAAATTTAGGCTTGCTTAAGTATCTAAAAACGGGCGATGGCTTTTATAATTCAAAGTATTGGTCCACAAAATTTAAATCAAATCTTTTTGAGGCTGTTTTAGGTGCTATTTATATCGACGGCGGAATGGAAAGTGCGAAAAGATTTGTATATAATTTTTTAGGAAGAGATATTGCAAAAACGACACATATCGACTACAAATCGCGTCTTTATGAATATAAGCAAGCTAAATACAACGATCTTGATTTAGAATTTAAAACTTCTGATTATATAGACGGAGGTTTTGTATCAAACGTTTATCTTGGTGGCGAATTGATAGGAGCGGGAACGGGGAGAAAGAAAAAACTCGCCGAACGTAATGCTGCCGAAAACGCATTAAAAAAGTTAAAAATTTTATAATCATTTGCAACACGTGTTGCCTTGCATAACCATATGTTGCTCCTTATATTGATTTAAGGCTGCTTGTAAAAGCAATAAAACAAGGAATTTTATAGTGAAAAAAATTAAAGAAAAATTTTATGAATTTAGGCTGTTATTAAAAAACATTCCATCTGTTGTAACGGTAATTTTTGTCGTAGCCGTTCTTCTTATGAATTTGTTTGCAAATAAAAGTATTGACATTAACGTTGATTGGCTTGCACTTGATTGCGGAATATTCGTTTCCTGGATTGTTTTTTTGTGTATGGACGTACTAACAAAACATTTCGGGCCTAAAGCGGCGACTCAAATGTCTTTTTTCGCTATATTTTTAAATCTATTTGTAAGCTTATTACTTTTTTTAATTAGTAAAGTTCCGGGTAATTGGGGGCAGTTTTATCAATTAGGCGAAAATGATTTAACAAACATCGCCTTAAACGGCACGTTTGCATCGTCATGGTATGTCGTTTTTGGTAGCGCCGTTGCATTAGCATTTTCGTCGATTTTAAATAATTCAATAAATTTTGCTATCGGAAAAGCACTTAAAAAAGACTGTTTTTTTACTTTTATTTTGCGCGCTTATGTTTCAACCGCAATCAGCCAATTTGCAGATAATTTTATTTTTGCATTTATAGTCAGTCATTTTTTCTTTGATTGGACGATTTTACAATGTATTACTTGCGCAGTGACGGGAATGATTGCAGAATTGGTGTTTGAAGCGATATTTTCCCCGCTTGGTTTTTACATTTGCAAAAAATGGGTGAGCGCTAACGTAGGAAAAGAATATTTTAATTTAAGGGGACGACTATGAATGTTTTGATTACAGGTTCAAGTTTTGGCATAGGGCAATGCGCCGCATTAAAGTTTTTAAATTCAAGTCACAACGTAATTGGTTTCGATATTGCAGACCAAACTATTTTCTTGCCGAATTATAGACATTTTAAAGTTGACATAACTTCAGACGAATTACCGGATTTAAAAGACGTTAATATTATCGTTAACAATGCAGGCGTTCAGGACTCCGGAAAAGATATTGAAATTAATCTTAAAGGAACTATAAATATAACCGAAAAATACGCCTTTACATCTCAAATTAAAAGCGTGGTCTTCGTAGCTTCTGCAAGCGCAGATACAGGTTCTGAATTCCCGGAATATGTCGCAAGCAAAGGCGGAATCGTTTCTTATATGAAAAACGTAGCCTTACGAATAGCTAAATACGGCGCTACCAGCAACAGTATTTCGCCGGGAGGCGTGCTTACAGATTTAAATAAACATATTATACAGGATCCTAAACTTTGGCAGCTGGTTATGGATGAGACTCCATTACGTAAATGGGCAACTTCGGAAGAAATTGCCGAATGGATATATTTTGTTGCCGTTGTAAATAAATCTATGACGGCAAAAGATCTTTTGATTGATAACGGTGAAAGTGCAAAAGCTAATTTTATTTGGTGATTCCATTGCTCAATTATCAAAATTCGACCGTGTAATTTATACTTCTCCATATAAATTAATTGCTTTTTTTTACTATAAATGATATAATATCTACAGCTCTTTTTATGAGGTTATAAAGTTGAAATTCAAAAAAATAGAAGTATATGGTTTTAAATCTTTTGCAGATAAGCTTTCTGTAGAATTTGGCGATGGTATTACTGCTATCGTAGGTCCCAACGGTTGCGGAAAGAGCAATGTTGCGGATTCGATTCGTTGGGTTCTGGGCGAACAATCTGCAAAACTTTTGCGTGGTACAAACATGCAAGACGTAATATTTAAGGGTACTGAAAAGCGTAAATCCATGTCGTTTTGCGAAGTTGCCCTTTACTTTGATAATACCGACAAATTGTTCCCGTCGCTTGAATTTAATGAAGTCGTTTTATCGCGTAAGTTATATCGTTCAGGCGAAAGCCAGTACCTTATAAACGGTACGCCTTGTCGCCTTAAAGATATAACCGATCTTTTGCGTGATGGCGGAATGGGTAGAGAAGGATATAGCATAATAGGACAAGGTCGTATAGACGAGTTACTTTCCGCTAAACCTGAAGACCGTCGCGCTATTTTTGAAGAAGCTGCCGGGATATCAAAATTTAAAGCTCGTAAAATCGAATCCGAACGTAAACTTGTTCGTACTCGCGATAATATGAGCCGCGTAAACGATATTTTGCAAGAAAAAGGTCGTCAACTTGAACCTCTTACAAAACAAGCCGAAACCGCGCAAAAGTATTTGAATTTACGAGATCAATTGCGTTACAATGAAATTAACGCTTACATTTATCAATACGACACCGCAAATCAAGCCAAAGAGGCAATTAACAATCGTCTTAACGGAGTCATCGAAGAACTTGAACTTCGTCAAAAAGAATTTGACGAGTTGCTTTCGGATTATCGTAAAACTCTTGACAGCCGTGAATTTATTGATAAAGACATAGAATCATTACGTGAACAATTAGTCACGCTTTCTGTAGGAATAGCAAATCAAGCTGGGGAAATACGTTTCCTTAATCAACAACTTGCGCATCTTACGGAGAATACGTCTGCACTAAAAGATGAAAATGCTAAACTTAAAATTTTGCATTCCGAAAATTTAAAGTCCGTAGAAAACAATCAAATTATTTTAGAAAAGCTTAATTCCGAAATTAAAGTTCTTAACGGCGACTATGAAGAAAAAAACAACAAATATCTTGAAGTTTCAGATGAACTTACCGCCAATGCGGAAGAAGTGGATTCGGCGCGACGTGAAGAACTTGATGCAATAGAAAAATTATCCGATATTAAAGCTAATATGTCACGCTATATTGCAGAACGTGAAGCTTTAAACGAACGTGTAGTCGAATTTGGACAAAGAATAATTGCCTATAAAACAAAAATCAAAGAACTTGAACCTAAAGCTGCCGAATTAGAAGCTATAACTACTGATATAAAAAATCAACGAATTTCTTCTACCGAAAAAATTGAAAAACTTTATACGTCAAATAACGAACTTTTATTCCGTATAAATGAATTATCGTCCGAAATCGATAAACTCAGCAACGTTTTTCATACAAAGAACGGACAGTATAAAATTTTGCGCGACATGAAAGAATCCTACGACGCTTATAACAACAGCGTTAAAAATCTTCTCATAGACGCCAAGCAAAACAAAGACGTGTCGTCGCGTATAGAAGGTGTAGTTGCCGAACTAATTACCGTTCAACCTAAGTTTGAAACGGCGATTGAAATGGCGCTGGGTGCGGCAGTCCAAAATATTGTCGTTCGTACTGAAGACGATGCTAAATACTTAGTTGAACATTTAAAACGAACGAAACACGGCAGAGTAACGTTCCTGCCTATAAATGCCGTAAAACCTCGCGATATCGATGACAAGTATACTTCGTTCCTTAACGTTGAAGGCTGTTACGGAAAGGCTAGCGACGTAATCAAATACGATCAAAAGTATTCTCGCGTAATGGAAAGTTTGCTCGGGGCTACTGTAATAACCGAAAACATGGATGTTGCAATTAAGCTTAGCAAATCGTGCGGTTATTCGTTCAGAGTCGTTACTTTGGACGGCGATATTATTAATCCTCAAGGTTCTATAACAGGCGGAAGTAGAACAGGCGATAGGAATATTACGAATATTTTCACTTACGAGCGTGAGTTAAAAGAACTTACTTCGCAAGTAAAAGAAATAGACAACCGCTTAAAATCTTTTGATTCAGAGCGTTGCTCGCTTACAGCCAATCAAAAAAACGTTGACTCCGAAATTAAATTACTTCGTGACGTTATTCATCGTTGTGAAATCGAAGAAGCTTCTAAGACGGAAAATTTAACGGCTATTAACGTTGAACTTGAACAAGCACAAAAAGACTTAATTGCTGTAGAATATCAATATCAGCGCGATTATTCTAGAGTCGAAGAAATAACGAACTCTATAAACAGCGTTGAAAAGCTTGAAGAGATAATAAGAACGAAACGTGCCGAAGCTAGCGAATTAAACGAATCTAAGCAAAAATATATTGACGAATTACGCGCACGACGTGATACGCTTCGCGAAGAGGTTACTCGGCTTTTGATAAAAATCAATTCGCACAAATCGAATATTGACTCGTTAACAAGTGGAATAGAGCGAATTAAGTCCGAAATTAAAAATCAATTGGAAAAAATTGAATTAAATTCGGTTCAAATCGCCGCCAACGAGTCAGAGAAAAAATCTATAGACATTAAGCTTAGCGCATTAACTTCTCAAACGGGCGAAAGCGATACAGAAAAAGTTAAAGTCGTAAAAAACAAACTCGCCGAACTTAACGAATATAAAAAGAATATCGTTAATGAAATCGATTCTATTGATAAAAAGCGAACAGACTACAATAGCTTAATCCAATCGCTTAACGAAAGAAAGCTTTCGGAAGAATATCAACTTCAAAAAGTCGATTCCGATATCGAAATAATGGAAAATAACGTTCGCGAACAGTACGAGCTTGATTATCAAGGCTGCCTTGCGTTTAAAGCCGACAACTTTAATATTACCGAAGGCACTACGGCAATTAATAAACTTAAACGTCAAATAGCTGCTCTTGGGAATATTAATATCGATGCAATCGAACAGTGCAAAGTAGTTTATGAGGAATATCATAATCTTGACGAGCAACGCCAGGATCTTGAAAAAGCAGAAGCCGACCTTGTCAAAATAATAAATGATTTGTCTGCGGATATGATTAATATTTTCTCTAAACAATTTGAACAAATCCGACAGAATTTTATTAAAATATTTAAAGAACTTTTTGACGGAGGCAATGCGGATTTAATTCTTCTTGAAAGCGAAGATCCGCTTGCAGCCGGTGTTGAAATCGTTGCTCAACCGCCTCAGAAGAAATTACAAAGCATTTCGTTACTGTCCGGCGGCGAAAGGGCGCTTACAGCAATTGCAATTTTGTTTGCTATTTTGCGTTTAAAACCTATGCCTTTTTGTGTTTTGGACGAAATAGAAGCTGCTCTTGATGATGCAAATGCATCGAGATTTGCGCAATATCTTCGCAGATTCTCCGAGGAGACGCAGTTTATTGTTATTACGCACCGTAAGCCGACTATGGAACTTTCGGACAATCTTTACGGCGTAACTATGGAAGAGCGCGGTGTAAGTAAAATTGTATCTGTAAAACTAAGCGAAGCTGTAAAACAAGCAACTAAGGCAGACACAATAGGAGCTTAGCATGGGACTTTTTAGCAAAATCAAAGAAGGTTTAAAGAAAACAAAAGATAAAATCTCATATGCGTTAAATAAACTGTTTACAGGTGGCGCACTTAACGACGAATTTTATGACGAGCTTGAAGAAATTTTGATCTCTGCCGACGTTGGTATCGAAACTACAGACGAAATACTCGAACGCTTGCGTAGCGTTGTTGATAAAAAATTGATTCGTACTCGTGCTGACGTTCGTAATGAGCTTAAGGCAATATTACAAGAAATTTTAGACGAAAACGAAAAACCGCAATATGAATATCCGCTTGTAATAATGGTCGCCGGAGTAAACGGAGTAGGTAAGACCACTGCAATCGGAAAACTTGCGCATAAATTTAAATCTATGGGCAAGTCCGTTACGTTAGCCGCTGCCGACACTTTTAGAGCCGCCGCATCCGATCAATTATCAATTTGGGCCGAAAGAGCGGGCGTACGCATAATTAAGCATGAAGAAGGCGCCGATCCTGCCGCCGTAGTTTATGACGCTATTGCCAGTGTAAAAAGTAAAAACGTTGACGTTTTACTTATCGATACTGCTGGAAGGTTGCACAATAAAAAGAACTTAATGAGCGAGCTCAACAAGATTATGCGTGTCATAGATAGGGAGTTTCCCGATTCTATGCGTTTAAATTATATCGTTTTAGATGCGACTACAGGTCAAAACGCAATCTCTCAAGTTGACGTTTTCGATGAGATAATCGATATAGACGGTATAATTCTTACAAAGCTTGACGGCACGGCAAAGGGAGGCGTCGTTCTTTCTATTGCAGGTCAACTTGCCGTTCCGGTTGTTTACATCGGTGTCGGAGAAGGTATTGATGATTTAGAAGACTTTGATACAGAATCTTTTATCGACGCTTTATTTGACGAACAAGAAGATTAACATACTATCTTAATAAATATACTAATTTACAATAACCAATTCGTAAAAAGGCTATCGAACACGATAGCCTTTTTTATTAGATTAATTAAAGTCAATTACGCTTTTGGGTGACACGTAAATTGTTTTTTGATTCGTGTAATTTACGCGACCGGGCCCGCCGCCGGGTAAAGGTTTTACGAATTTCGCAAACGTATAATCTACAGCAACTTTATCCGCCATTTTATTTTTTGAATAAAATGCCGCAAGCTGAGCGCCGCAAATAATTATTTCTTCCGGTATTATTTTTTGCTCGCTACGAATTATAACGTGTGATCCGTGCGCGTCTAAAACATGCAACCATATATCGTTGGCTGCCGCACTTTTATATAATCGTTCATTTTGAATATTGTTTTTACCGATTTCTATTTTATACCCATCCAGCACAAGAGTGATGCACGACGACATCTCTTTCTTTCTGTTTTTAATTTCTTTGTTTTGAAGCAGTTTTAATTGATACAGTTCGGTTTCGATATCTTTTAATTCGGATTTTGAAGAGCATAAATCAAATGAACACAACGCATTCCCATATTTTGTCAGCAGCTGTTCGCTTTCATTAATTTGCAATTCCAATGCCATAAGGGTATTTTTCTTTTTTGCATATTTTTTATAATACGCTTGAGCGTTTTCTGCGGCGGATTTGTTTTTATCCAGAGATATTTTGACCGCGTTGTTGGAATAGTAATCAAAAACTTCTATAGCCGATTCTCCCTTTTTGATTTTATAAATATTTGCCGTTATCAATTCTCCTTTAATTCGATCGCTTTCAAAATCCATACATTCCGATTTTTTTATAATAAAATCCTCAAGTTTTTTCTTTGTACGTTTTTCCGCGTTTTTAACAATCGTATATAGCCTTTTAATTTGTAAATTTAAGTTAACGTCGTCACTTTTGCCTTTATAGAATAAGTCCATGCATTCGCTTAAAGTCGGGTAATATTCGATTTCTCCTAAAACTGAACAAAAAGGCGATGTATAATAATCTGAATACACTCCGTTATTTTTAATTAAACAAGGTCTAAAATCACAATATATATCGTTTATTTCTTTAAAAACTTTTTTCGCTTCGTCTTTGCCGTTAATTTTTCTTATGCAACCAATTGCCCGCATAACACATTCCGTGATTGTAGACGGAGCCATTCCGCACATAACTGAAAGTATATATTTATCCGGACGATCGCCACCGAATTCTGCAATTAAATCAATCAATTTTTCATCCGACGGTTTTAATTTTTCTTGCGGAGGTATTGGGGTATATTTTAATCCAGGCAAAACCAAACGTTTTTGCGTTACATCCGGAGTAACGTGGCGTATCGCTTCGGAAATTACGTCATTTTCATTAAGCAATATAATATTAGAGTAGGTCCCGGTTACCTCAACAATGATTTTTCGTTTTAAAATTTCAAACTCATTTTTAGAAAGTATTTCTATGGTTATTACTCTTTCGTATTGTTGCGCTGTTATCGACGTGATCGTTCCGTTTCCGATATTTTTTCGTAAATGCATCAAAAATGTAGGAGCGGTCAGCGGATTTTCTTTTTGAATATTCGTTAAATGAATGCGCGAATTGGTTGCTGCAACCGAAATTAACAACACCGCAGATTCTTTACCTTTGTGACATTTTAAAGTAATCTCGGTCGGAGTAGGCATGTATATCTTTTCTATTCGACTACCGGACAGTTTTTCGTCAAGTTCTTTTGCAATAAATGAATATGTTAAGGCATCCTTTGGCATATTAACTCACTTTTTAACATAAATTTTATAATTTATTATATTCCAAAACGATATTTAAGTCAATAAAATTTGACAAACTATTTTAATTTGTGGTATTATATTCCTTGCGAAAGAAATAGAAGCAAAGGAGTAATTTATGAATTACCAATTAGAAAAAGCCGAAGGCAAAGTTAAGTTTACATTTTCGGTTTCCCCTGAAGAATGGGAAGCTGAGATTAACAACGTTTTTAATAAATCGAAAAGCCGATTTAACGTTCCCGGATTTCGTAAGGGCCACGCTCCGAGAAAAATGGTTGAGAATTTTTACGGACAAGGCGTGTTTTTTGATGACGCTATAAACAACTGCATCAAAAACGGTTATACAAAGGCTCTTGATGAAAATCCTGATATTTATCCCGTAGACGAACCTCAAGCCGACATTGCAAAATTTAACGATAAAGAAAAAGTTTTCACTCTTGAAGTGACGGTTAAACCTGAAGTAAAGCTTGGCGCCTATACAGGTATTAATTTAGATAAAGTTGAGTATACTGTTAAGCAGGACGATGTAAAAGCCGCAATCGAACGCGACAAAAAAGCACACGTTCGCAAACTCGAGATTAAAGACAGAGCAGTTCAAAACGGCGATAAGCTTAACATTGACTATAGCGGTTCTGTTGACGGAGTTAAATTTGAAGGCGGTACCGCAGAAAAACAGGAGCTTACTATCGGAAGCAAGATGTTTATTCCGGGTTTTGAAGAACAACTTATCGGAATGAATATCGGCGAAACGAAAGATATTTCGGTTAAGTTCCCTGAAGATTATCATGCAAAAAATCTTGCAGGTAAGGACGCAATTTTTACCGTTACGGTTAATTCCGGCGTTGTAGAAGAAATTCCGCAAGAAAACGACGATTTCGCTCAAGAAATGGGTCCGTACGAAACTTTTGCAGAATACAAAAAAGACGTTGAAAAGAAGCTTAAAGAAGATAACAAGCGTAAAGCCGATCTTGCCGATGAAAATAACATCATCGAAGCCGTTGTTAAGAATGCCGAATTTACCGTTCCTGACTGTATGGTAGAAACTCAGCTTAACTACGAACTCGACGATCTCAGATATCGACTCTCTGCAAGCGGACTTAAGCTAGAAGATTACTTTAAGTATATCGGTTCAAGCGAAAAAGATTTTAAAGAAGAACGTAAAAATGATGCTCTTACCACCGTAAGAACCAGACTGGTAATTGAGGCGCTCGTAAAACAGCTTGTCGATGACAAAAAAATCGAAGTTACGGATAAAGAAGTTGACGATAAACTTGAAGAATATGCAAAAGGTGGCAAAATAACTGCCGAACAACTTAAAAAATCGGGACAAGAAAATTATTTCAGAAACGATCTTCTTATGACAAAAGCTATTGCTTTCTTGAAAGAAAATAATACTTTCACCAAAAAGACAAAAGCTAAAAAGTCTGAAGTTAAAGAAGACGTTGCGAATGGGCTGATCGAAGTTGGTTTCGAATCTGCCGAAAAACCGACAAAAAAGAGTTGCAAAAAATCCACCAAAAAGGCAACTGAATAGTTTTACGTTTTAATTAATTATAATTCTACGGCAACGGCGTTTGCTTTTGCCGTAGAAAATATAAATGCAGGAGGAATTTTAACTATGATCAACAATCAATTAGTACCTATGGTTGTAGAACAACTTGATAGAGGTGAAAGATCGTACGATATTTATTCTAGACTACTAGAAGACCGAATTGTATTTTTGTCCGGTGAAATTAACGACACAACGGCTAATATCGTTATAGCGCAGTTAATTTATCTTGAAAGCAAAGATGCCGATAAGGATATCTGCTTGTATATTAATAGTCCCGGCGGAAGTGTAACTGCAGGTATGGGAATATACGATACGATGAATTATATAAAATGCGACGTAAGCACCGTATGCGTGGGAATGGCTGCGTCCATGGGCGCATTTTTACTTTCTTCCGGAGCAAAAGGAAAACGCTATGCATTAAGAAACAGCGAGGTTATGATTCATCAGCCCTTAGGCGGTGCGCAAGGGCAAGCAAGCGATATTGAAATCGTTGCAAAGCATATCGTGCGCACAAAGGAAAAAATGATAAAAATTCTTTCTGAAAACAGCGGTCAACCTATTGAAAAAGTAGAACGCGACGTTGATAGAGATAATTATATGAGTGCCGAAGAAGCCTTGAACTACGGTCTTATCGATGCAATATATGACAAAAGGGCGTAGGGAGGAAAATTTTGAGTTATAATTTTGAACCAAAATGTTCTTTTTGCGGTAGACCGGAATCATTGGTAGACTTGATACACGGTCCAAACGACGTTTATATTTGCAGAGATTGCACCGATATATGCAAAAATGAATTTTCAAATAAAGGGAATGATTTTGAAGATTCTCTCAATCTTTTAAAACCCGCCGAGATTAAAGCGCGCCTTGATGAATATATAGTAGGTCAAAACGAGGCAAAAAAAGTTCTTTCGGTCGCTGTTTACAATCATTATAAACGAGTCAATTATAATCTGGTACAGTCACATACGACTGAAGACGATATTGAATTAAAGAAAACAAATATACTTATGCTTGGTCCTACGGGGAGCGGCAAAACTTTGCTTGCTCAAACTTTATCTCGCATACTTAATGTTCCGTTTGCCGTAGCCGATGCAACAACGTTAACCGAAGCAGGATATGTCGGAGAAGACGTTGAAAATATTTTGCTTAAGCTTATTCAAAATGCAGATTATGATATTAAACGCGCAGAGCAAGGTATAATCTATATTGATGAAATCGATAAAATTGCTCGCAAAAGCGAAAACGTAAGTATAACTCGCGACGTGTCCGGAGAGGGCGTTCAACAAGCTCTTCTTAAAATAATTGAAAGTACCACTGCAAACGTGCCTCCGCAAGGTGGTCGCAAGCATCCGCAACAAGAATTTATACAAATTAACACGTCAAACATTCTGTTTATTTTTGGTGGCGCTTTTGTAGGACTTGATAAAATTATTGAAAAGCGAACTCAAAAGAAATCTTTAGGCTTTGGATCTCAACTTACGGAACCGATAAAATTAACCAACGATCTTATTCAACCGACCGATCTTATAAAGTACGGTTTAATTCCTGAATTCGTGGGAAGAATTCCTGTTACGGTAAGCCTAAATCCTTTGGAAAAATCAGATCTTGTTCGAATTTTATGTGAACCTAAGGATGCACTTATAAAGCAATATAAAAAATTGATGGAAATGGACAATATAGAACTTTCGTTTGAAGACGGATGTTTGGAAGCAATTGCCGACAAAGCCATTGCGCTAAAGACAGGCGCGCGCGGCTTACGTTCAATTATAGAGCATTGTATGACAGACATAATGTACAACGCACCGTCCGATGGTAACGTGGACAAAATAATCGTAACTAAAGATTGCATCTTAAACTCAGCTCCACCAAAGACGATAATTAAAAAACAAGCCGTATAAATATTAATACCAAGGTTTTTCCTTGGTATTTTTTATATAAATAAATATTGACATTATTTCGTAATTACGCTATAATAATTAAAATTCTTATGAGGTAAATTATGGCACTTTATAATACTATTTCTATTTTATGCCTATCCTTAATGGTCGCAAGCGCCGTTTTAGTAGTCTATAATCTTATTACAAAACCACGGGCAAATAAAATTTTATATATTCGCGACTTTAAAAAGGGCAAAAGCGTATTGGTGTATATTTACGCAATTCCATTATTGTGGATCGGTTTAATTTACGACGGACAAAATATATTTAACGCCTTTATTAATTCTATTGCCGAAATAGGAAATTTAATATTGCTTCGTTACGATATAAGCTCGGTTGAGCTTCTTATGAGCCAAAATTTGCTTTATTCGATATCTATTTACGTCTGCTATTTTCTTGCCGCATTAAATATCGGATTATTTATTATTTCTTTAGCGAACCAACATTTATGGAATTACTTCAAAAACGTCAACTTAAGGACGACTAAAAAAGAAAAGTTGATTTTATTTGGAAATAATGCGAACAATTATTCTATATACAAAAGTGAACTATCGCGAAATAAAACGATAGCAGACAAATTTTCAAATTCCGATACGTTTGATTTGTATTTAAAAAATATAACTTATACTAGAGTTATGTTATGGCAAAATTATATAAAAAGAATCATTTTTGAATGCACGACTAAAAACAAAAAAATTGTATCTGTAATAAACACCACAAACGAAAATTTAAACATCGAATTATGCAGATATTTTACAGACGAATTAAAAAAGCTAAGCGTCAAAGAACAAACTTTGTGTTTTAAACATCTTTCTATTTATGTATTCGGAAATCCTGAGTTTTCTACTATATACGAAAATCTCGAAAATAACGGGCTAGGATGTATTACGTATATAAACAAATATCAAAGACTAGCAATAGATTTTATAAACAATTATCCGTTAACAAAATTTATGAACAAAACACAAGTCGATTATTCGTCTGCTTTAATAAAAAACGACATTAATATAAATGTCGTCTTCGTAGGATTCGGAAACACTAATCAACAAGTGTTTTTAACTTCGGTAGCAAACAACCAATTTATTACAAATGACGCAAACGGCGAAATCGTAATAAAAAAAGTTAACTATCATATTTTTGATAAAAAATCCTCCGAAAGCAATAAAAACTTAAATCATTCGTATTATAGATACAAAAATGAATTTTCGTGCGTAAATACAGACGATTATTTACCGCTTCCAGAATATCCCGCAAAAGAATTCTTCCATAAATTAGATATTAATGATTTTAATTTTTACGCTGAAATTAAAAATATAATATCAAAATCAAAAAATGACGTTAATTGCATACTTATTTCTTACGGTTCCGATTTAGAAAATATAGATATGGCGCAAAAAATTTCCACAAAAGCCATCGAATGGAACATAGACAATCTTCAAATATTTGCAAAAATACGTGGAAATTTTGAAGATAAACAGATTTTTAAGGAAAATAACATTATTCCGTTATACGAAAAAGATATAGTTTACAATATTGATAACATTGTAGGCAACGGAATATATAAAATGGCAAAACTTCGTGACGAATTATATTCGCTTGAACGCGCTCTGTCTGCACCTTCAGAAAAAACCGCCTTAAACGAACTTATTGAAATAACCAAAAATCAGGCAGAGCTAAATTGGCATCTTAAAAAATCTCAACTCGAGCGCGAGTCTAGTATTTATTGCTGCTTAAGCCTGCGCGAAAAATTGAACCTTATAGGCTTGAATTATTGCGCTGAAGCGCAAAACGAAACTATCAAAGCGCTTACCGAAGACGAATTTATAAGCATTTATGCTGCAAATGATAAGCCAAACGTTTCTTATTATTCTAAAAGAATTAATGGCAAAGCTATAGTGCATTACAGCTTGATATATAAAGATTCTCTTAGAAAAAATCTGGCAATTCTCGAACATTATCGCTGGAATTCGTTTATGCTAAGCAAAGGTATGATACCGTCGTCTAAAGAGCAGATTTTGCATGAAAAAACGCACGATCCCGACGCCAAAGCAACTAACGGAAAAAACTATCGTTTACGCCGCCACGGCAATTTAACGACTTTTAACGGGCTCGTATCGTTTCGTGAAATGATTGCTAAACGTGACAATGTCTCGGAAGAAACGGTAGACGTTATCAAGTATGACTATCAAATTCTAGACGACGCATACTGGCTATTAAAACAATCGGGCCAAAAAATATACAAAATTGATTGTTAACGGATACCTTTAAAACAAAAAAACAGATCAATCTCAGAAATAAAATTGATCTGTTTTTATTTATTTTTCTATGTTATATTTCCCGGATTTATACAAAACGTGGAAAATAATATTATTCACTATAACGTTTGTACAAAGAACCATAGGCATTATAAGCGAAGATAGGTAATTATTTATGTCTCCGATCAAAATCCCGCCATATACGTTAATGAAGAAGATAATCAAAACTAACAATATGGTTGCCGCAATTGAAAACAGAGCGTTACTTTTTCCGCTATAATTAATGCGTTTACGTTTATAATAATCGGCGCTTGCCATAAAGAACGAAACAATAGGGAACGCAGCTGCAACTGCAACGGCTAGTATGTAAAGTGCTAAAGTAAAATTACTAACGTTAAGCTCATTATGAACAACTTCGATAAAGTAAAAGCAACAAACGATTTCTATTAACATTATCGCAAATAAAATTCCACTTTGCAAAAGTCGTAATTGATTAGCATAATAATAATGCTTGTTGTTATAAACCCTTATCGCAACGTTACTATGAGATCTTACGCTAAGCGTATCCCCGGATTCAGTCTCTATTACGTTATCTTCTTCACGCTGGAAAGCAGCTACTTGTTCAGGTTCTTCAGTACGAAGCTCGGTTGTATTTACTTCAGCCGTAGGCTTCGGTTCGCTAGAATAATAATTGCGAGTAGAGTAATCATTGTTTTGAATCGGCGGAGCCGAAACAACGATATTATCGGAAATAAGCTTTGAAATAACGCCGCGATATTCTTTATCTATAATTGCAGAGCCTTCATCTATATCTTTTACAGGTTGCTTATAGCTATAAAAAACAGTTTCCTGTTTTTCAGGAACATCTCTTATAATTTTACGAGAAGGATATATCTTTTGAATAGACGGTGACGATTCTTCGTTCAAAACGTCTTTTTGCGGTTCTACGTCAACAGCGGCAGCAACTTCGTCCTCATCATCATAAGACTCTTCAATATCTTCAAAATAATCATTTACGTCGATTAAATCATCTTGAGTGGGGACATACTCCGTATTTTCTACGCTGTTAATATAACTTTCCTGAGTTTGTTCGTCATAAACTTGATTGATTAATTCCGAATTTTCTTCTTCCAAAAGATTTGAATTATCAAGATTATGATTTTGTTCCGCTACGGATAAGGGCAGGGAATCGACAGAATTAGATTCATCTTGCTGCAAAAACTCTAGATTGCTTTCGTCAATTTCGTTAGAAATCCGCTCAGTTGTGGTGGATGCTACAAAATTATCTGCATTGATAATTTCAGAATCTAAAGCATCGGCGCAATTGGCAGAGGGTGCAGCCGAATATTCCGCGTGTTGCTCGTCGTCAAAAACTTCAACTGTTTCAGATTCGACTTCGTCGCTTGATTCAACAATGATGGACTCATTATTGGATTGAACGTAATTGTCAGACGTAATAGACTCTGCTTCATCTTCAGAAGGTAACTCGTCAACTTTGTCTTCATTCTCTTCTTCGTCGTCGGTATCATCCAGCTCAGATTCCTCTTCAGATTCGTCCTCGTCGTCGATATCGTCAAGCTCGGATTCCTCTTCGGATTCGATAGAATCGCTTTTGCTTACAAAATCAAGCGCAGAATTGCCTGCCGGCGAATCGATCATTTCTTGAACATTATCTATGATTTCGCCAGACTCTGATTCGTCATCTTCATTCTGTTCACTTACAGAATAATCATCATCCGAAATAAGTTTGTTTATAACGTCACGCGAATAATCCCAATCGTTTTTGTTCTTCAAAAAGAGCTCTTTGCCCATATCGGTAAGCGTAAAATATTTTTTACGACCGCCAATGGATTTTGACCCCCAATACGACTTGACAAATCCTTGAACCTCTAGACGTTTCAAGCAACTGTACAGAGTAGGCTGTTTTATAACGTATTGACCATCGCTTTTATGCTCAATTTCCTTTATAATATCATAACCATATCTATCTCCGGCTTGTAAAGCTTTTAAAATTATGGTATCGATATGACCTCTGATCAAATCGCTATTTATTGAGTTGTTAACTTCATTTTGATCCACTGTAATCCTCGTAATTGTATAACTCGTATATTATTATACAATATATTTGATATAGATGTCAATTATTTTGAGTTGTGGCAAATATAAATTTTAAATATAATCTTGCTTAATTCCTATGATAGACATAATATGACATAAATTTTTATTTGTCATCTCGTAATTTAACGGTTTTAGCGGCTTTCCGCTTAAGCTCATCGCTAGTCGCAGCATAATGACGACGAGTAGTGTTAATGTCTTTATGACCTAAAACCGTTGCCACAACGTAAATATCTTGCGTGTTTCGGTATAATTCTGTACCAAACGTACTTCTCAATTTGTGGGGAGTTATTTTTTTCTCCGTTATGTATTTAGAATACTTTTTAACTAAGTTTTCTACAGCACGGACGGAAATGCGTTTTCCTTGTAAAGAATAGAACATGGCTGTTTGATTTTCTATTTTTTTACCAAACGCTGTTTTAGAATCGATTTGCTCTTGTTGCCATGCAGAATACTTCTTTAAAGCGTCTGATGTTTCTTCCGAATAGTAAAGTATGGATTCGCTGCCACCTTTACGTACAACGCGGAAGCTGTTTTCATCAAAATTAAAGTTTTCGTAGTTTAATCCGACAAGCTCCGAAATACGAATACCTGTCCCTAAAAATAGTGTAATAATTGCAACGTCACGAATACGAGTTATGTCGTGATAGGCATTTTCACGGCGGCTAACGTTTGACAAATTATCAGACTCAACGCGATCAAGAAGTTTTACAACCTCGTTTGCTTCAAGACGAATAATATTGTGCTCATGACGTTTTGGAAGTTCGACCTTTGTGCATACGTTAGAAGAAAGCTTATCGCGATTGAAAAAATATTTAAAAAACGATCGTAAAGAGCACAGCTTACGTTCTTTTGCGCGCTCCTGACAACGATATTTCTTTCCTTTAAACTCGTACGACGACAAATAATACAAATAACTTTCGATATCTGCCGCTTTAAGTTTCTCTAGATCAACAAGCTCGATTTCATTCGGTTTTAATGTACGAAAAACTTTCTTTGATAAATAATCAAAGAAAATGCGTAAATCATAAACGTAATTTAATCTTGTCAACGTAGAGGTACGCGTATGAATCCCGACAATAAATTCACGAACGTAGCTTGGTAATTCTTCGCACAGTTCATTTATTTTAGCCAGATTGCAATCGTCTCGTTGAGCATAAAAATCGTCCATAGCTTTATTATACCATAATAATTTTTTTTTGGCAAGAAATTTGCTGATAAATTTTTTTATTTGGTTTGCAAGGCTTTATACAAGTTATTGTATGTGCGCTACTGCCACACTACTTTATTTTGCGTTATAACTGCGTAAAAGCTGTCTTTTACGCATAGTTTAATTTTACTCTTTGGGCGCTCTGTAATAGTACAC
>CAZEXL010000014.1:0-37228 GCA_964516925.1 uncultured Lachnospiraceae bacterium
AAGCGAAACCATATGTCATTGCGAAGGACGTAGTCCTGTGGCAATCTCTCCGTTAAACTCTTACCTCTCGGCAACAGCAGAGGCACTACCGCCCAAACTTAATTTCCTTAAGCTTCTTTGGCTTACCTTTCTTCACGGAAGAAAGGTAAGAGACAATATTACTTTATTGTAATAAACAAACGGCTGAAGCGGCAATTCCTTTGCCTTCGCCGATTACGCCCAGACCTTCGGTGGTCGTTGCGGAAACGTTTATCTGGTCTATGCGAATACGCATAACGTCGCATAATCTTTGTCGCATAAGCGGAATGTAATTTTTCATTTTTGGAGCTTGCGCCATAATCGTTGCCGATACGCTAATGATTTTTTTATTGCATTCGCCAACTTTATTTACAACCGTTTCAAGCAACTTCATACTGTCCGCGCCGCTAAATTCGTCCGTACACGGAAACAGTACGCCGATATCGGGCTGACCTATTGCAGAAAGCAAAGCGTCCATAACGGCGTGAGCAAGAACGTCGGCGTCGCTGTTGCCAAGTAGCCCTTTTTCGTACGGAATTTGTATGCCGCCGATTATGAGTTTTCTTCTTGGCGCAAAAACGTGAAAGTCTACGCCACAACCGATGTTTTGACAGGGCGGGGTAGATATAAGGTCCTCTTCGGTCGTGATTTTTTTGTTGCCGATTGAGCCGAAAACGATTTTCGGTTTACCGCCAAAAGCAAGATATACTGCGCTATCGTCGGTGAACAAGTCGCTCGTTGCGGCATTATAAGCGTTTTTAATTTGCTCAACGTCAAAAGCCTGCGGAGTTTGAACGCAATAGGCGCTCTCTCTATCCAATTCGCCGCAAATCGTATCGTCGCAAACGGTTTTTAACGTATCCGTTTGTTTAATTGCGGCAACGCCGCTACCGCATTTGAACGCCGAGTCGATGCAATCTTTTACAATTTTTTCCGTAACAAACGGACGCGCGCCGTCGTGAATAAGAACGATGCCGTCGTCCACGAGTTTTAATCCGTTTTTAACGCTTTCAAAGCGAGTTTTTCCACCAAGCGTGACTGTGACTTTTACTTTTTCTCCGTAAATTTTTGCCGTTTCGGCAACTTCGTCAATGTCTTTTTCGGCAGCAACTATCACGATATCGTCGCACAGCGGCATAAAAACGTCAAGGCAATATTCAAGAGCGGTCTTTGCGCCAAAGTAGCAAAGAACTTTATTTTTTTCGCTGTGCGTTCTGCTTCCTTTGCCGCCGCAAAGTATAATCGCGCTAATTTTGGATGATTTCATATAACGAACTTGCCTCATCTTTGGACGCTTTTTCATTAAGCGATTTAACCACAAACGTAAGTTTGCCGCTCAAAAAGTCTATGGTAACGACGTCGCCGATTTTAAGTTTGTACGACGGTTTTACCGCTTTGCCGCCCACGAATACTTTTTCGCTTTCGCACGCCGAATTAGCCAGCGTTCGTCGCTTAAGTATTCTGGAAACTTTTAAAAACTTATCTATTCGCATTTATTTAATTTTATCCTTATAAATTTCCTTTAAGCTTCTTTTGCTTGCTTTTCTATCGGCAAGAAAAGTAAGAAACCTAGCGTAAATCCCTTCGTATCGGTTTTTTACCTATTTTAGCTTTGTAAATCACAACACCGAAAAGCGTAATAACGGCAACGGCAATTGCGACTATCGCAATAATTTTCACTAGATCAACGCCGTCAAAGCTTATGTATTCGGTGCGAACGTAGCATTCCGCATCTATCGTACCGTATCCGTCCCGATAAAATACTATTTTAGTGTATTTGCGCGACGTGTCAAACGGAAGCTCTACGGCAACTCGCGTGTCTTTATTAATGTACAGTCCCGCAGCTTCGAATTCCACGTAACTGTCCGATGCTTCGTCGTAGCGGTACAACGTTGCCGTTTCGGTAATCGTAGCGTTGGTTTGCGGCATTTCTACATCCGAAAAGAAATTCACGTTGGTGTCGCCGGCAAGAACGTAGCCCTCTTTTCCGTTATACGAAATTCGGTACCATCTGTTGCCGTAAGCGTCCACAAACCAGCCCTCGTCGTAATCGTCGATGTAGTTTACCGCAAACGGCAAAACGGATATCATGCTGTCTTTTTCGAATCTGGCGACTATTGGCGCAAGAAGCGACGGAAATTTGTAAATCGGCGTATTTGCCGCATTAATTTTTGCTTCCGAATGAACGGGCTGGCTGTACTTTATCGTAGTCAGCGACGATTCGTACAAATAGCCGCCTACAAGTTTGCCGCTTAACTTATCTTCGGCAAGGCAATAAACAAACGGCTTCGGAGCGTCTATTTCTTTGCAAACTATAACGTATTCGTTTGCGTTAGTTATGTACGCTATTTCTCCCTCGATGGGCTTAGTAAACATATAGGTCGTTAGTGCGGTTATCGCTATGGTTCCTTCGGTTTTATCTATAGCATCCGAAGAAAGCTGCGGAGTGGGGTATAAGTCGCTTATGTCCGCGCTGCCTAAGCTAGAACCGTCTGCAACCAAAACGCATTTGCCGCCCTCGTCAAACAAAATAAGGTCGCCGTATCCGATAAGCTTAGATTGAACTTTGCTTATCGTAACGGCAGAGATGTTAACGGCGTTGCTAACAAGATATTTTTTAGTTACTCCGTTTATCACGGTTGTAAGTGTATTGCCGCTAACTGCGAAAACGTTACCAAGAGCGTCTACCGTAAAGTTTGTTGCTTCAACTGTAGCGTCGTCAATAAAACCGTTGCAAAGGTAGTACCATTTGCCCTGAAAATCAAAAGCGGTAACGTGTTCCTTTATTACGTTTCCTTCTAGGTCGAATACGTTTCCTTTCGTCGTAAGCGCGTAAACGTTACCCGAATAATCGACCTTAACGTCTATAATTCGTTCGGGCAACTGATATTCGGCTTTTCGTACGCCGTTTTCCAGCGTAACGATTTTGTTGCCGTATTCCGCAACGTAAATAATGCCGGTATTGTCGCTTTCTACGGCAATCGGCTGGGTAAAGCCCGTAAGGTAGCTTATCGTTTCTCCGCTTACAACGGCAATTCTGTTTTCGCTTTTGTCCGCAACGTAAATCTTATTCAGCCTTGTCGAACCGTTAACGGGCGAGGTGTAAAACCAATCTGCATTGCCGCTTGCCGCAATCAACGTAAAAGACGAGGCAAGATCCAGCGTTACTTTTTCGACGTTGTTCGTTCTTGTCAAAACGTAAATGCCGTCGCTTATCGCCATGCTTTTGGCGCTTATAATCGGATATTTACAGTAGTTATACATGCTTAAGTATTTCGTTATTCCGCTCGCCGTAAGAACGTAAACGTTGCCGTTGTATTCAAGGTCTACGACGTCTTCGTCTAACGAGGCAAAAAGCTCGCCATTTAGGTAAATCAGGTTGGTATAGCCGTCGGATGCAATCGTTACGTACGCGCAACCGTCTTCGGCAGCGGCGATTCTGTTTATTTGCAAAGCGGACTCGGCATAAATTTGCTTGTTTTCGAGCGCGCCGTTTATGTAATCGAATTTGTATATAACGTTGTTTTCAAGTGCGTAAAGCGTTTCGTCGTGAGCCGAAATGGCAGAATAATTACCTGTGTACGTCGTTTCGTTCAGCGTTATCGCGCTGCCGCTTAGCGTAACGAGTCCGTTAAGGTATGCGATTCCGTCCGCATTAAGCGCGTCGGACGTGATTTTTTCGTCAAGGTAAACGTCGCAGCCGTCAGCCGTACGAACGTAAACGGCGTTGTCGGCGCAAAAAATATCCGAAGGAGAGTTAAAAACGTGTCGCAGCGTAACGGCGCTGTTATTAAGAACGGTTGCGGTAATAACGTCGTCGTACGTATCGGCGCAAACGACGTTTGCGCTCGGACTGCGGTAAACGCCGAAAAACGCAACGACGGCAATCACAGCCGTAAAAATATAAACTAAGATTTTTTTCATAACGACTCTCCGAAAAAGTTGCCCAAACGTGGCTTATACGTCAATTATACCACAAAATACGTTCAAAAGTAAATTATATAAAAGTCCAAACCGATAAATAAGAATAATTTTGCGAAAAAAATTAGCGAAAAAATCGAAAAATTTTTTTAAAACGTATTTACAAGTCAAAAAATATGTGTTATAATAAAAAAGCTGAGGCTGTATTGGGTTAAAAGTGTGCTCTTTTTAGGATAAGCCGATATTTGCTTTGGAGTAATTACGGTTGATATTCATTTTGTGAGGTAATAAATGGAAAAAATTGCTATTATCGATTTGGGAAGCAATTCTGTACGACTGGTTCTTGCCAACATTCTTTCCGGCGGCTATTTCGTAGTTTTCGACGAACTTAAGGAGTCCGTGCGACTAGGTCAGGACATGGAACGCGACGGCTTTTTAAAGCAAGCGCGCATTGCCCAAGCGGTAAAAACGCTTAAGATGTTCCGCAAACTTTGCGACAGCTACAACGTGGACAAGGTGTACGCCGTTGCTTCCAATTCGTTCCGTCGCGCAAAAAATCAAAAGAGTTTTATCGAAGAAATCAATTCGGTGTGCGGCTTTAAATTCCGCGTTTTAAGCGAGGAAGAAGAAGCTATGCACGTTTATTGCGGCGTAATAAATTCGCTCGACGTGCCCAAAGGGGTCATCGTGGACATCGACGGCGGCAGCATGCAAATAATTCAGTACAACCGCCGCAACATTCTCAATCGCGAGTGTTTGCCTTTTGGCGCGATAACGTTAAACGACTTGTTCGTCGGTCAAAACTTTACGCCCGAACAGCAAAGCCAAATGATTGAGCTTTACGTTTTGGATCAGCTTTCGCAAATAGAGTGGCTCAAGCAAATCGAGCCCGACTATCAATTCGTAGGCGTAGGCGGAACGTTCCGTAATCTCGCAAAAATTTGCAAACGAGTAAAACGCTATCCGTTTGATATGGTGCACAATTATCACGTTACGGCTGACGAATTTAACAATGTGTACGATATGGTAAAAGTTCTTCCGCCCGAAAAGCGCACTAAGATCAAGGGAATCAACAGCGATCGTGCCGACATATTCGGCGCCGCGCTTGCAGGCATAAAGGCTTTTGTCGATTATGTCGGGCTTTCGGATATGGTTATATCCGGTGCCGGACTGCGCGAGGGCATAATGTTCAATCACGCCGTTCCTTCTACGGTCGAAAAATCGATATCCGACGTTCTAGGCCATTCTTTGTACACGATGATGAACTATTGCGAAATAAACGTTTCGCACGCAGAGCACGTGTGCAATTTAAGCATACAGCTGTTTAAGCAGCTAAGAGTATTACATAAGTTGCCTCGTCAATACGTAAGAGCGTTAAGAATTGCGGCGCTTATGCACGACGCAGGTACGAGGCTAAAGTTTTATCAACACAACAAGCATACCTTCTACTTTATACTCAATTCCAATTTATACGGAGTAAGCCATCGCGACATCATTCTTGCCGCGTTTATCGCGCAAGGAATACACAGCGACGACTTTAGTTTAAACGACTGGAGTAAGTATAAGGAGCTTTTACGCGAAGAAGACCTTGTTGCGGTAGTAAAGTTAAGCGTAATTTTGCGTATTGCCGAAAGCTTCGATCGTTCTATGTCGGGTGCTGTAAAGGGCATAAGCTGCGACGTGCTGGGCGATTCGGTTATCATGAAAACCGAAGTCGAGGGCGACTGTTCGTTGGAAATCAAAAACGCGCTTAAGGCTTCGCCCGATTTTGCAAGAGCGTATCGTAAAAATCTGGAAATTCTATGAGGTTGATTCTTGCTTCCGCTTCGCCTCGAAGAAAGGAGCTTATAACGAAAATAAGCGGAATTACCGTTGACGTAATTCCAAGCAACGCCGAAGAAAAAACGACGCAAACAAATCCCGCCCGCTACGCTATGGAACTTGCGCAAATCAAAGCCCGTTCGGTGTTTAACGAGCACGGCGGAGTCGTTCTCGGTGCCGATACGGTCGTTGCCGTGGACGGCGAAATTTTGGGCAAACCCAAAAACGCGCAAGACGCCGAACGCATGTTAAAAAAGTTGTGCGGCAGGACGCATTCGGTAATAACCGGACTGTGCGTTATAAGCGAAAACGGCAGCGCTTGCGACTACGAAGAAACGCGCGTGACTTTCGCGCCGTACGATAAAGAACGTATCGGCGAGTACATAAAGAGCGGTTCGCCGTTCGATAAAGCCGGAGGCTACGGAATCCAAGACGAAGCGATCAAAGCGATTGCGCTTGCCGTAGACGGAGATCTCGACAACGTAATCGGGCTTCCGGTAAAAAAAGTAGAAGAAATACTAAAGCAATTCAGGAGATAAAAATGACTACAATTGCGATTAAGCCGGGGTCTACGTATACGTCCATTTACGTGGCCGGGCACGGACTCGTTCTAAAGGAGCCTACGGTGGCTGCTTTTGACGGAAAGAACAGAAAGCGAATACGCGCCGTCGGCTACGAAGCGCTTGCAATGAAGGGTAAAGCCCCCAACGTAACGGTAATTTCGCCGGTAACCGAGGGCGTAATTTCCGATCCGGAAATATTTACGCTTATGCTAAGGCAATATTTGGATAAAATATGTCCCGTCGACGCCGTAGTGCGTCCAAGGTACAAAGCGATCGTGGCGATTCCGCTTGGACTTACTTTGGACGAACGAGAAGCGTACGAAGACGTTATGCTCGACGCAGGCATAAGCAGCGTAACTTTGGTTCCCAGCATAGTGTTGTCGGCAGTTGGCGCCGATCTTCCCGTGGGTACTGCAAGCGGCTTACTCGTCGTTAATATAGGCGGGGGCAGAACGGAAATCGGATTGCTTTCGTACGGTGGCATAATAGACGGTTGCGGCGTAGGCATAGGCGGCGAAACGTTGGACAAAGCGCTGGTTGATTACGTAATAGGCAAGTACGGCGTAAAAATCAGCTTGCAAGACGCTCGCAGAGTGCGTGAAGAAATCGGTTCGTTGTACGATAACGACGTGGCAAGCATGACGGTAGGCGGCATGAACATAGCTTCAAATGTGCCGGAAAACGTAAATATTTTTGCTTTGGATGTACGCGACGTAGCGTTGCCGTATCTTTCCAGAGTGTGCGATCTCGTAAAAACGATAATAAAATCTTGCCCGGTAGGTATTGCCGGTGACATTATGAACGGTGGTGTGGCAATTACCGGCGGTGTAAGCAATATTCTCGGCATAGACGAGTATTTTATCGACAAACTTTCGTTGCCCGTAAAAATATACCAACGTCCCGAATATTTGCAAATAAAAGGAGCGGGCAAGCTTCTTTACAACGACGAGCTTATGCAACAACTTATTACCGGAGGCTCGGTATAGTGGACGTAACGGCCGAACTGATAAGGCATAAAGACGAAAAGTATAAAGCTTTTTCTTCTTCGCTAATGCCTACCGTTAACGCCGATACCGTAATAGGGGTACGCGCGCCGGAACTTAAAAAAATAGCCAAACAGCTGTTTGCAACCGGCGAATACGAAGAATTTTTATCTTGTCTTCCGCATTACTATTACGAAGAAAATACCTTGCACGCATACGTCGTTAATCTAATTAAGGACTACGACCGTTGCGTAAAAAAAGTGGACGAATTTCTGCCCTATATCGACAATTGGGCTACGTGCGACGTTCTCGTTCCGAAAGCTTTTAAAGCAAGCGACAAACTAAAAGACGACGCGTTGCGTTGGATAAGCTCCGGCGCGCTGTTTTCGATAAGATTCGGCATAGGCGTGCTTATGAGATTTTTTTTAGGGGAGCGATTCGATAAAAAAGATCTTTGTATCGTTGCTTCCGTAAAAAGCGACGAATATTACGTAAAAATGATGCAGGCGTGGTACTTTGCAACCGCGCTTTGCAAGCAGTACGACTATTGCGTAAAGTTTATGGAAAGCGAAAATTTCGACGAGTGGACTTACAATAAAACCATACAAAAGGCGGTGGAATCTTATCGCATTCCTAACGAGAAAAAAGAATATCTAAAAGGATTAAAAAAACGTCGTTAGTTTACGGCGACAAAAAATTTAACCTAGCGTCGATATCGTTCGGCGCTTTTTTATTTCCTCAAAAAAGGCAAAATTCGTGGCAAAGGCGCACGATTCGTCACGCCGAATAATGTATAATCGTATAAGCCAAAGGAGGAAATATGAGTAGGTCTATCGTTTTTACGTCCGGCAAGGGCGGAGTAGGCAAGTCTACGCTTACTCTCGGAGTAGGCAGAGCTCTTGCCGAAGCGGGACGTAAGGTAGTTATTATCGATACCGATATAGGGCTTAATAATCTTGACGTGCTTATGAACGTCGAAAGTAAAGTTATTTACGACCTTACCGACGTTATCGCGGGCAGATGTCGTCTTTCGCAGGCGCTTATAGGCGACTGTAAAAGCAGGCTGTCTTTGTTGCCGTCAACGCATTCGTACTCGGAGTGTCTTATAGACGGTCAGAACTTAAAAGCGGTTATCAATAGGCTAAAAACGAGTTACGAATACGTTTTTATCGATTGTCCGGCGGGCATAGAATACGGTTTTCATCGAGCCGTGTCGGCTGCCGACGAAGCAGTAATCGTTACCAGCGCACACCTGTCTGCGCTTAAAGACGCGTCTAAAGTCGCTTCGCTTATAAAGTCGTACAAAATTCCCGTAAGCCTTGCGCTCAATCGTATAAGAGGCGACATGCTTCTAAGCGGCGAAACGCTATCGATAGAAGAAATTTCCGAAGCTTTGGGTGTAAAAATACTTGGCGTAGTGCCTGAGGACGACGAAATAAATATGCTAAGTAGCGGCGGCGAACCGCACAAGCGATGCGACGGCAGTAAAGCGATAAAAATGCTGGCTGACAATATCCATTACGGCGCTTGCGATATTTATGACGTTGCAAAAAAATATCGAGGGTTCTTCGGCGGAATAAAACGGAGGCTTAAAAAGGTATGAACGAGCTTTACGGACGGCTTAAGCAAACGCTTAGTTCGGACGGCGGAGGAGCCGAAAAGGCGTTTAAGGCAGCTTTAAGTGCGGCGATAGGCAAAACGCTTAAAGAATTTATGAACGTGTACGGCGTAAATATAGATATCTTACCCGGCGAGGTGCTTATACGCGTAAGCGGAGACGACATAAAAAGTGTCGGACATCACTACGACTAACGTTGTAATTTTACCTGTTTTTTTGCCATATAATACCGTGTGAATAAAATTTTCAAATCTTGCCGCTCTTGTAAAAGCACGAGAATCAAGTGGAGCGTTTCGCCGTTTTTAGTAGCTATGATCGTCATATTGATTGCGCTTGGCTACGTTTACGACTGTATAGTATATTTTACTACCATAGTTTTGCACGAGCTTGCGCATGCAGAAGTCAGCGTTCGACTGGGATATACGCTGGACAAATTTATTCTTATGCCGTACGGAGCGGCACTTAAGGGCGAATTCGAGGGCGTAAGGACAAAAGACGAAATCGTCATCGCATTGGCAGGACCGATGTTTAATTGCGTTTTATCCGTCGTGTGCGTGGCGTTATGGTGGCTCGTACCGTCGTCGTACGCTTTTACTCAGCGACTCGTATTTGCAAACGTATTTACCGCCGTATTCAATTTGTTGCCTGTTTTTCCTCTAGACGGCGGACGAATAGTCTTAGCTGCGGCTTCGATTAAACTTCCAAGACAAAAAGCGTACAAGCGTTTGCGCGTTTTCGGATTCGTAGCGGCTCCCGTTTTTGCTGTTTTGTTTGTGTTGATTGCGTTTTTCAACAAAACGCTTAATGTAAGTTTTGCGCTTATCAGCGTATTTATTTTCGTAAGTTCCGTTTTTCCCGACAAAAACAGCACGTATAGGCGAGTGTACGAAGCGGCGTACTTCAGCGAAAGGCTAAAAAGGGGTTTAAAAATCATTCGTATATTGGTTTCGCAAGACGCAACTTTGCTTCAACTCGACAAAATGCTCAACGGTAATTACTATACCGAGTTTGCAATAGCCGATCAAAATTTAAACGTGACTAGAATAATAAGCGAAACGGAACTAGAGGAACTGTTAAAAACGAACGACGCATGCTCGTCGATAGGCAACGCGGTAAAACGAAAAGTCCGTAAATAGTTTTACGGACTTTACAAGCCGAGGAATAAAGAAGACGACTTTTGTCGTTTTTGGTGCAAACGATAATCGTGTGCTTAAATTAATCGTTTTAACTTTAAACGAGCTATGCTAAAACTCAAACGTCGAACAAACTACAATTTGCGTTTTGCAGCCGCTTTCGATACCGATTGACTTTAAGTTACGAAAGCGACTAGGCGCAAAATTGCGTTTATAGCTTAACGGACTTAAATTGCAATCGATTGGCTTGCATGGTTATTATACGCCTAATAATCGGCAATTATACAAACTTTTTCAGCTTTTTTGCAATAAAGACTTGCCTTTTAATAAAGGTTATGTTAAAATATTACCGAGGTTTAATATGGATATTAAAGAACTTATGACGGATGATATAGGCAAGGTCGACGAATTTGCGGCATTTTGCGACGAAATGATCAATTCGCGCTATATTCTTGCCGAGGGCAAAATCATAAAAATACTGCAAACGGTTGCTTTAAGCACGGTGCTTCAACAAATAATCGGTTCTGCGCTCAGCGGTTTCGACTATGCCGCAACGGCGCGAGATTGGGGCGAGGGCAAAAAAAGGCCGCCGTTTAGCGAAAAAGATCACGTAGCGCTCGTGTTTTGTATTTTGGCGGATATCGACAGTCGAAAGATATTTTTAAGCGATTTTTTGCGTAAATTTTTCTGGAACGGCGATATAAATTCGGCTTACGGCGCGTTCGTTTCTACGTTGCTCGTTCCGTTCAAAAAATACGTCGTAGGCGCGCTTGCGTCCGAAAGACAGATGGATGAAGTAAACGTAAATCACGGCCGTTTAGAACGCCGAGCAATGGATCTTGCCGACGCTATCGAAAAGCACGAAGGTTTTTCGGCAAGCGAAAAGGAAGAATACATATTCCTTTGCGACGGAATAGCGTCCAAGGCAAGAACGGATATTTCATCGGCAAGGGCAATGGCGGCAGGCGTAAAAAAGCTTATGGACAAGCCCGATCTTGCGCCGTTCGTGTCCAACATGCTTGGCGAGCTAGGTTACTAAACAAATTATTATTACTACGGAATAGGTTATGGAGCAACGTTCGATGTTTGCAAGCGACGTGGATTTGCCGCTTGCCGAAAGGTTACGACCGCGCAATTTAGATGAATTTTTCGGTCAGAAGCATTTGCTTGGTCAAGGCAAGGTTTTACGTCGCCTTATCGAGGGCGACAAGGTTTGTTCTATGATTTTATGGGGACCGCCGGGCGTCGGCAAAACCACGCTTGCAAAGATAATAGCAAGCCAAACTAAGTCCACGTTCGTCAACTTTTCGGCAGTCACCAGCGGAATAAAAGAAATCAAGCAAATAATGGCGCAAGCCGACCACAACCGTATCTACGGCGAAAAGACGATATTGTTCGTGGACGAAATACACCGATTCAACAAAGCACAGCAAGACGCGTTTTTGCCGTACGTGGAAAAAGGCAGCGTAGTGCTTATAGGCGCGACCACCGAAAACCCGTCGTTCGAAGTTGTAAGCGCGTTACTTTCAAGATGTAAGGTTTTCGTGCTCAATCAGCTTAAGCCCGAAGAAATCACTCAGCTTTTGTTGCGCGCTCTAAGCGACAAGCGCGGCTTTGGCGATCAAAATATACAAATAGAGCAAGATTTAGTGGAGGCGATAGCTCGTTTTTCCAACGGCGATGCTCGCAACGCTCTCACCACTTTGGAAATGGCTGTGTTAAACGGCGAATTCGACGGCGAAAAAACGGTGGTAACCAAGGAAATCGTCGAACAATGTACTTCCAAAAAATCGCTTTTGTACGATAAAAACGGCGAAGAACACTACAATCTTATCTCGGCGTTGCATAAGTCTATGCGCAATTCCGACGCCGACGCGTCTGTCTATTGGCTTGCTCGTATGCTCGAAGCGGGCGAAGATCCCATATATATCGCTCGCAGAGTAACTCGGTTTGCAAGCGAAGACGTAGGACTTGCCGATCCGCGTGCATTGGAAATCGCCGTTGCGGCGTATCAGGCGTGTCACTTTATAGGAATGCCCGAATGCAGCGTTCATCTTACTCAGGCGGTGGTTTATATGGCGCTTGCGCCCAAGTCCAACGCAATGGAAGTAGCGTATTTGCGCGCAAAAAGCGACGCAATAAACACGCTGGCGCAACCCGTGCCGCTGGTAATACGCAACGCGCCCACCGATCTTATGAAGGACATCGGGTACGGCAAAGGTTACGAGTACGCTCACGATATGCAAGACAAACTAAGCGCAATGCAATGTTTGCCCGATGCGCTGGCGGGCAAAACGTATTACGTGCCTACCGAAGAGGGATTGGAAGGAAAATTTAAATCGCGCAACGAAGCGATTAAGCAATGGAAAGAAGAACATCGCAAATAACGCGTGGCAAAAACCGAAGGAGAAAAGTATGATTTACAATGAATTTAAAGGCAAAAAGATATCCGCTCTTGCGTTCGGAGCAATGAGGTTGCCGACCATCGACGGCAAAATCGACGAACAGCAAACGTTCGATATGGTGGACAACGCCATAAAAAACGGCGTAAACTATTTCGATACCGCCTATCCGTATCACGGCGGTTACAGCGAAATAGTAATGGGTAAGGCGCTCGCTCGTTACCCGCGCGAGAGTTTTTATCTTACCACAAAGTTCCCCGGACACCAAATAAGCTCGACGTATAACCCCAAAGAGATTTTCGAAGAACAGCTTGCAAAGTGCGGAGTGGAATACTTTGATTTTTATTTATTGCACAACGTGTACGAAAATTCGATCGACGTGTACACCGATCCCAAGTGGGGAATAATCGACTACTTTATGGAGCAAAAAAGACTTGGCAAAATTCGTCATTTAGGCTTTTCTACTCACGGCGGTTTTGAAACGATAAAAAAATTCCTTGATTACTGCGGCGATAAAATGGAATTTTGTCAAATACAGCTTAACTATTTGGATTGGACTTTGCAAGACGCAAAAGCCAAGTACGAGCTGTTAACTTCACGCAATATACCCGTGTTCGTAATGGAACCGGTACGCGGCGGCAGACTTGCAAAACTCGACGACGTTACTCAATCCGAAATGCTTAGCGAAAGACCTAACGACAGCATCGCTTCGTGGGCGTTCAGATGGCTTTTGGAACTTCCGGGCGTAACGACGATATTAAGCGGAATGTCGGATAGGGAGCAAACGGTGGATAATCTTAAAACGTTCAAAGAGCGCAAGCCGCTTACGCAAAACGAAAAACAAATTATCGAACGCGCCGTAAATAGAATGCATTCGGCTGTTCCTTGTACAGGTTGCAAATACTGCGTGGACGGTTGTCCGCAAGGTATAGATATCCCCATGGCTATCGCCGTGTACAACGAAATTAAATTTTCGCCGTCGGTAAACGCTTCGATGCGTATCGAAGCTCTGCCCGAAAACAATCGCCCGTCGGCATGCGTCAAATGCGGCAAGTGTGCGCAAATATGCCCGCAGGGCATAAATATCCCGTCGGTACTGGACGAATTGTCGCAAAAGCTGCAAACAATGCCAAAGTGGACGGATATCAGTCGCGAACGCGAAGAAGCGGCAAAAAAATTAAAGCAAAGCGCAAATTTAAAGCAAAGCGCAAATAAATAACGCGCGTTAAAAAAAAGCCTTCCGAACAGAAGGCTTTTTTGATTTAAATTAAAGCGACTCGATTATTTAAGCGTAGTCGAACGTTTTTCGTGTTCGCGTATTTTAACGTCGCTTTCCGAGATTTTATGCGGCAACGTGCCATCTATAAATTTTTTCATAAATTCTCGTATAAGCGCGTTAACTTCTTTGGATTCTCGCGTAGACCAATCAAGCGAAAAACAGTGGTTGCGAATAAGCGAGGTAGAGTAGTAACTTTCATAATATACGTCGTTATTCTCCAATTTTTCCAAAAGCGGTTCGGTTTGGTCTTTGCAGAATATATCGCGTTTCGCGTAAATAATAAACGACGACGGGAAGTTTTCGGTTATAAACGCAATGGGCGAGCAAAAATCCTTGTACTCGAAATTTACGAAATCTTCTTCGTCGTATCCCGTATACGCCGAAAAGACTTTTTTATTAAGGTCAAGCACCATTCTGTTTTTAAGCGTCATCGAAATGTCGTACAAGCCGCAGTTAAGTATCGCCGCGCTGAATTTTGCTTTCGGTTTTACGTTAAATGTCTTTTGTAGTTGTTCGCTGTCGCATATAGCGGCAAGCATGGCGGCATAATATCCGCCTGCCGAATCTCCGCACACTGCCATTCTCGATAAGTCCAGTCGCAAGATATCGGCAAACTTAACCACCCAATTAAGCGCTTTTACAAGGTGAACTATCGGAGTCGGGTAGTTGCATTCGGGGCAAAGTCCGTAGTTTACGTTTATTACAAAAAGACCGTTAACTGCATGCCAGGTACAAAGAGCTTTTCGATATTGTTTGTCGCCTGCCATAAAACCGCCGCCGTGTATGTTAAAAAGAACGGGGTACGTACCCTCCGTTTTAGGTACGTAATAATAGTCGAGCAGACAAGTTTTTATGTTATTTTCGTCGTATAAAACGTCTTTGGTAATAACGACTTTTTCTGCGCCGTCGATATGAAAGTTTTTGTTCATCTTTTTGTCGAACGCCTTATCGATAGATTCGAACACGAGTTTTGCTACGTCCATATATCGCCTCCTTAAAAAAGTGTTTACATTATACCACAAAAGCTTTTTAAGTAAAGCGTTTTTATTGCGTTTTGCAAAACTTTTTTGTCGCTAAATAAGCAATGCGGCTACGTATGCGGCGTAAAGAGCAAGAGCGATTATTCCTATAATGCGAGTATACTTCTTTTTTGCCGCAGGATACACGAAGGCGAGCAAGGTAAGAATTATACACATAGGCAAATCGAGCATAAGAGTCTGGCTTTTAATAATCAGTCCGCCCGAAGCGAATACGCATATCGGCATAATAAAAGCGATGTCCATAATGTTTGCACCCAAAATATTGCCTACCGACAGCGACGGTTGCTTTTTTATTAAAGCGGTAACGGTGGTTACTAGTTCGGGCAGGCTCGTTCCTATCGCAACTATGGTTACGGCAATTACGCTTTCGCTTATTTTAAGAGCGCGAGCAATGTTGCATCCTTGCGTAACGAGCAAATTACTTCCGCACACCAGCATACCTATGCCGAGTCCGAATTTTACAAGCGCCAAAGCTATTTCTTTTGCAAGAACGGGAGTATGCAGGGAAGGGGCAAGTTCTTCCGCCTTTTTTCCGTCGTAAAGATTTATACCCATAAAGGTAATCCATATCAAAAGCAAAAGGGCAGAGGGTAAAATATTAAGCGAGCCGTTTATGCCGAAAACCAGCGTAACGATTGCGGCGGCAAGTAGTAGTGCGGACTTAAAAAGTTGTCGTTGCTTTTTAATTTCGCACGGCATTACTATAATGCTTATTGCCAAAATAAGCCCGATGTTTGCCACAACCGAGCCAATGGCGTTGCCGGCTGCAATTTCGTACTTTCCGCCCAAAGTAGCTATAAGCGACACCGAAAGTTCTGGCAAAGTCGTAGCAACGCTTACAACGGTTGCGCCTATAATAAACTTAGGGACTCGCAATTTTTCCGAAATCCATATTGCCGAATCGACGAACAAATTGCCGCCTACCACTATAAGAACAAGTCCCAAGGTAAACAAAAAGATATTAACTATCATATTCGATATTGTATTGTCTAGGCTGTCGAAATATGACAAAATTCGTCAATAAAAACGGCAAAAAATAATTTTAATTTTTTTCTTAAAACCGTGCTAAAACGGTTGACAAATGAATATTGTTAATATATAATTAGCACGAATTAGCGATGGCTAACTTACGGAGACGGTTATGGATTTAAGTAAAGCAGAAATCGAAAAAGAGTACATTGTTAAGGAAATTAAGACCGACGACGAAGATCTTAACGCTTTCTTGTTTTCGCTCGGCTGTTACAGTGGCGAGCCTATTACCGTCGTGGCGCATCACGGCTCCGGCTACGTTGTTGCCATAAAGGACGCTCGCTATAATATCGACAAGCAACTTGCTCAGGCTATTATAGTTTAGGCGCAAAAATCAAAAAAGTAATCTAACGATTATTTTTTTAGACGAATGGTTCGCAATGGCGAACTAAAAAAATCATTGCGAGTTCGCAATGGCTAACACGGGTAATTATTGATTATAGATGGAGGTATAAATCAATGAGAATTGCTTTAACAGGCAATCCGAACAGCGGAAAAACGACGTTGTATAACGCCATAACAGGCCGAAACGAAAAAGTCGGCAACTGGGCGGGCGTTACCGTCGAACGCAAAGAACACAAGATTAAAAAGAGCTTCTACAGCGGCGAAGAGGAATTGATTGCAGTCGATTTGCCGGGAGCTTATTCGATGTCTCCGTTCACGTCCGAAGAAAGTATAACCAGCTCGTACGTACGTGACGAACATCCCGACGTCATTATTAACATAGTGGACGCAACCAACCTAAGCAGAAGCCTGTTCTTCACGACTCAGCTTCTCGAACTTGGTATCCCCGTAGTTGTTGCACTTAACAAAGTAGACATCAACAAAAAGAAAGACACCAAGATCGATGTAGAAGAGCTTTCCAAAAAGCTCGGCTGCCCTGTAATTCAAACCGTATCGACTAGTGCCGAAGGTCTTAAAGCGGTAGTAGATGCAGCTGCGGCTTCAAAAGGCAAGGTGCAAACCGCTCCGTTTATTCAAGGCGATATCGACCTTACCGACAAGCACGTTGTCGAAGAAGCGGACCGAAAGCGTTTCGACTTCGTAAAAGGCATAGTGTCCGACGTAGAAAAACGTAAAGTGCAAACAAAAGAAAAGAACTGGCAGGACAAGCTTGACGCAGTGCTTACCAACAAGTGGCTCGGAATTCCCATCTTTGCGGTAGTAATGTTCCTTGTGTTCGGTATATCGCAAGCATGGCTCGGACCATGGATCGCCGACGCGTTTACGGGTTTGCTCGAATCGGGACAAGAACTCGTTGCCGGCGCGCTTGCCGACAGCGAAGGTAACCTCGGAATATGGGCGTCCATTCTCGTCGACGGCGTAATAGGCGGCGTGATAGCCGTTATAGGATTTTTGCCGCTCGTAATGGTAATGTACTTCCTTATTTCGCTTCTCGAAGACTGCGGCTACATGGCGCGCGCTTCGGTAGTACTCGATCCCATATTCAAAAAAGTAGGTCTTTCGGGTAAGTCGATAATTCCGTTCGTTATCGGAACGGGTTGCGCAATCCCCGGCATAATGGCATGCCGCACCATACGAAACGAGCGTGAACGCCGAGCAACGGCAATGCTTACACCGTTTATGCCGTGCGGTGCAAAACTCCCCGTAATATCGTTGTTTGCCGGCGCGTTCTTCGGTAATTCGCCGTGGGTAGGTACGATAATGTACTTCGTAGGTATCGCACTCATTCTTCTCGGCGCGTTGCTTATCAATCTTCTTACCGGCTACAAAAACAGAAAGTCGTTCTTTATTATCGAACTTCCCGAATATAAAGCTCCGTCGCTTTGGGGCGCATGCAAGTCGATGCTCAATCGTGCATGGGCGTACATAGTAAAGGCAGGTACGATAATTCTCGTATGTAACTTCGTAGTGCACGTAATGCAAACTTTCGACTGGACGTTCCAGGTCGTAGAAGCCGAACAATCGATACTTCACGATATAGCTACTCCGTTCGCGTACATAATCGCGCCCGTAATCGGGGTGGTTGCATGGAAGCTTGCGGCAGCTGCCGTTACCGGCTTTATCGCCAAGGAAAACGTAGTAGGTACTATTGCTGTTTGCTTCGGCATATCCAATCTTTTTGAAGAAAACGAACTTATCGAAGGTGCCGGTACGGAAGCCGCTATCGCCATCGGACTTGTTAAAGTTGCGGCGCTCGCGTTCTTAATGTTCAACTTGTATACGCCTCCGTGCTTTGCGGCAATCGGCGCAATGAACTCCGAAATCAAAAGCAGAAAGTGGTTCTGGGCGGGAATCGGCTTGCAATTCGCAACCGGTTATACCGTAGCGTTCCTCGTATTCTTCTTCGGCACGTTATTCACGGGCGGAAGCCTCGGTTCTGTTTGGATGCCCATAGTAGGCTGGGCAATAGTGCTTGCAATAGCAGCAACCGTTGCCGTACTAATAATCAAAAAGCAACGTCAGCTTAAAGCGGAATATCAGCTTTCGGCTAAGGCGTAAAAAAGGAGTTTTAATTATGCAAGCAGGCGAAATTATTGCAATAGTCGTAGTGGCGCTTATAGTTATCGGAGCAACCTTGTACATCATCAAAGCTAAAAAAAGCGGCGCAAAGTGCATAGGCTGTCCGCATTGCAGTACGTGTCACCCCAAAAAGAACAAAAAGGGTAAGTCAAACGACGAAAGCAGCTGTTGTTGCGGCTGCGGCAAAAAAGATTAATTTCGTTTGATTATTCAGCCAAAATTAGACGCAAATCTCCAAATATGCGTTACTTCCGTAAGTCGGGTTTTTCACCCGACTTACTTTTCTTTAGGAAAGAAAAGTAAGCAAAAGAAACTTAAACGACTTTCTAGTTTTGTTAGTAGTAAAAGAATAAGTATTTATATATATATTATTAATAAACACACCATGTGTCATTCTGAGCGTTAGCGAAGAATCTCGCGGAAGCGCACCTTATGTCATTGCGAGCCTACGCAGTAGGCGTGGCAATCTCTCCGTTAAGCTCCTACCACTCGGCTTTAGTCAAGCGTACTGCCGCTTGCAAACATATTCTAGTAAGCTTCTTTTGCCTACTTTTCTTCACGGAAGAAAAGCAGGTTAGCAACATATAACGACTAAACGCTCAACTAACTTTTTTTCAAGCTTCTTTTGCCTACTTTTCTTCATGGAAGAAAAGCAGGTTAGCAACATTTAACGACTAACCACTCAACCAACTTTTTCTCAAGCTTCTTTTGCCTACTTTTCTTCACGGAAGAAAAGTAGGTCGCAATCCAACCGACTAATCCTTGACAAAATCCAACTTGTGTAGTATCATAATAAAAAACCCATTAAGGAGCGGCAATGAAATATCTGGTAGTAGTAGACATGCAAAACGACTTTATAGCCGGTACGCTTGGCAGCGAACAAGCGCAAAATATCGTCCCGAAGGTCGTAGAAAAAGTAAAAGCATTCGACGGAACGACGATTTTTACTCGCGACACTCACACCTATAAATACCTAAAAACTCAAGAGGGCAAATACCTTCCGGTTTTGCACTGCGTGCAAGGAACGTTCGGACACGATATATGCGATCAACTTAAGCCGTACGCAAAAAACGTCGTGGACAAAGGCGCGTTCGGCAGCTTAGAACTTATCGACGTCATAAAAAGACGTCGAGCAATAGTCGAAGAAATCGAACTGTGCGGACTTTGTACCGACATTTGCGTTATATCCAACGCAATGATTTTAAAATCCGCTTTCCCCGAAGCAAAGCTGATCGTAGATTCGAAGTGTTGCGCCGGCGTAACTACGGAAAGTCACGAAACGGCGCTTGCCGCAATGAAAGCGGTCCAAATAGAAATTATCTAAAAAACTTTAACGGAGGCAATATGCAAAAAGTTTACAATTTTTTAAAAGAGGCAGAAACCTACTATCTTGCTACGGTAGAAGGCGATCAGCCCAGAGTTCGTCCGTTCGGAACGGTTAACGTTTTCGACGGCAAATTGTACGTTCAAACGGGTAAGATAAAGCCCGTGTCTAAGCAACTTAAATCCAACCCGAAGGCGGAAATATGCGCATTTAACAACGGCGTTTGGCTACGAGTAAGCGGCGAACTTGTCGAAGACGACAGAGTCGAAGCAAGGAAATCCATGCTCGACGCATATCCTTCGTTGCGTTCTATGTACGACGAAAACGACGGAAACACCCAAGTTTTCTATTTTAAAAACGCAACAGCAACGTTCAGCTCATTTACCGCTCCGCCCCAAACGATAAATTTTTAGTCTAATATCAGCCTTTTACTAGCCGCGTTTTTTATCAAAAGCGGCAAAACCACTAAAATCTAATATAAAAATTCCCTTAAGCACTTTTCTTTTTTGCAAGAAAGGTGCTTTTTTTGTCTACACTTGTCGAATATGCGTAAAACACCTTAAATGTGTGCAAAATAAAAAAAATCTAAAAAATGTAAAAAAACCATATAAAATCGTTTGACAAAAAAAAAAAAACAAGTGATAGAATAGTGCACAAGGTAGAAACAAACAAATTGGCGCAAATTGTTGTTTTAAGAACGACAAAAAACGATACAAAAAACAAAGGAGATTTTTATGAAGAACCGAAAAGCTAAAAGACTTGTGGCACTGCTAGCGGTACTGATACTAACCTTTACTGCGGCTGCTTCGATGTTCGCGTGTACGCCCGAACAAACGGAAACGGTTTATACGTACAACGAGTATATCGCTCGTTTCCCGTCGTCCTGGAGTACGCACAACGCTACTTCCGACGCAGACATGTACGTTCAGAAGTACGCCGAAATCGGCTTGTACGCCTATACGCTAAACGCCGACAAGACGTCTTACGCGTTCGTTGACGAAATGGCAACGGGCGATCCTGTAAACGTAACGGCGACCTACAAAGATTCGTTCGGCATAACCGAAAGCGACCTATCTAGCGACAAAGTGGGTAAGGCGTGGGAAATTACGCTTAACCCCGACGCAACGTGGGAAAACGGCACTGCGATCACCGCCGACGACTACGTTTGGTCGATGGAGCGAGTTTTATCGTCCGAAATGAAGAACAGCCTGTCGGCTGCTTACATTACCGGCGAGACCGAAATTTACAACGCCAAAGATTATTACAACGGCGGCTCTACCGTTAACTACGTTCTAAACGGCGAAGCGCTTACCGCACAGCAGGTAACCGAAGGTATTGCCGAAAAATCGTTGTACTTCTCGCTTACTAACAGCAAAATAATCTTAGGCAAGTATACGCTACAATACTATCACGACCTTATGGCGCGTAACCACAGATTCTTCCGCAAGGATAAAACGGAAGACGAAGAAAAGATCGCTACCGATCCCGACTTATACCGTGACTGGTACGCATACCTTACCGAAACGTACGGTTCTTCGGCAAACGAGTACGGCTACATTTTGGTAACCGAAGACAATTATCAAGATATTCAAGCAGGTATGACGGTTTTGTCCGAAAACATCGGAACCAAAAACTTGCCCGATTGGACTTGTGCGCTCAGCAAAATATCCAACACACATCCCGAATATACGCTTATAAGCGGTGAAAAAACGGAGGATGAGCTTACCGCACTTATAAGCGAAGGCAAGTTGCAATTCTCGCTTACTAACAGCAAAATAATCTTAGGCAAGTATACGTTACAATACTATCACGACCTTATGCCGCGCAACCACAGATTCTTCCGCAAGGATAAAATGGAAGACGAAGAAACGCTTGCTGCCGATACCGAAGGCGTATATCGTGACTGGTACGCATACCTTACCGAAAAGTACGGTTCTTCGGCAGACGAGTACGGCTATATCAAAGTAACCGAAAGCAACAGGGCGGATATCGAAGCCGCAATGAACGTTTTGTCCGAAAACATCGGAGCAAAAAACTTACCGGCATGGTACAATGCAACCTCGATTTTGGAATACGTAGAAAACGAAGAAGTGCCGTTTGAAGAGGTAGGTATCTTTAAAACGGGCGAAATGAAATTCGTCATCGTATTCAAAAACGCATTATCTCTCTATCAGGTAAAAGACGCGCTTACCGAAAACTGGATTGCCTACAAGCCGTATTACGAAGCAGGCTATTCCAATCAAGGTTCGCTTAAATTAACTTCCTACGGAACCACTTCCGGACAATATATGGGTTACGGTCCGTACAAGCTCGTTTCGTACGAGACGGACAAGCAGCTCGTTTTTGAAAGAAATACCAACTGGTACGGTTACAATCAAGACGCTTGCAACTATCACGAAGGCGAATTTATGACCGACCGTATAGTTTGCAAAGTAATCGCAAATCAGGCAACTGCGCTTTTGGAATTCGAAAGCGGTAACCTCGACAACGTCGTTCTTTCGGCAAACGATATGGACAAATACAAGTTCAGCGACTATTTGCTTAAACGTACGGCAAGCAACACCTGGTCGATATCGTTCAACTCCAACCTCGAAAAGTTAAAGGCTCTTGAATCCGACGGCAACGGCAATCGTCAAATTCTTTCTGTTTACGAGTTCCGTAAAGCTCTTTCGCTCAGCATTGATCGAAGCTATATCGGTCAGAACATAATGGTAGGTTCGGCTGCTGCGTTCTCGTTTATCAACAGCAACTACTACTACGATATGGAAAACGATCCCACCAGCGTATACCGCGATACCACTCAAGCTAAGCAAGCTATTTGCAAGCTTTACGGCATAGAGTACGGCGAGGGTAAAACGTATAAAACTCTCGACGAGGCGTACAAAGCCATATCCGGTTACGATATCGACAGCGCTAAGCAAAACTTTATCACCGCTTACGAAAAAGCGGTAGACGCAGGTATTTACACCAAGGGCGAAAATATCCGTATTACCGTCTACAACACTTCGACTTCTGCAAAATTCACGTCGCTTATCGGCTACATCCAGCAAAAGGTAAACGAAGCGACGGTAGGAACTGCACTCGAAGGAAAAATTACTATTACCACGGGCGTTCAGCAAAACGGCCTTGCCGACGCTATTCACAACGGCACGGTAGAAGCTAGATACTATTCGTTTGCAGGCGACTACGCTAATCCCAACGGTATGATAGCCAACTTTACCGACACCAAGGCAAACACCATTCCCGAATGCGGTTTCGATCCCAACGTCGAAGTGTTCTCGGTAACCGCCGACTTTGACGGCACGGGCGTAACCACCAAGGAAATGACTTACGACGCATGGCAAAAGAGCATTGCGGCAGGCGGACAGTACGCTACCGCAAGCATTCAAGTAAAGCTCGAGATTTTGTCTCAGCTCGAGTACAACTTGCTCAACGGCTTCCGTACCATTCCTATTTGTGTCGGTACCGATCTTACGCTAAGATCCAAAAAGGTTAACTACGCTACCGACAACGCTAATATATTCGTAGCGTACGGCGGAGTTCGTCTTATGACGTACAACTATTCGGACGCACAGTGGGCGGAATTCTGCAAGACGCAAAGCAACCTCAAGTACGAATAAAAGGCACATAATCTATACCGACGCTTTAAGGCGTCAACATCGGCGCGGGAGGCAAAATTATGCTTCCCCGCCTCTTTCAAAAAAAAGGAGTTGTTTATGAAGAAGTACGTTCTAAAGCGTATTTGCCTTATGCTTTTTACGTTGTTCGTTATTACGACGCTTTGCTTCGTGCTTATCAAATTGCTCGAGCCGAACGAAATAACGAATCTGACGCAAAAAGAGCGAGAAGAGGCGATTCGCGACGCGCTCGGGTACAACGAGCCGATATTGGTACAATATTTTATTTACCTAAAAAATATCTTTACCAAGTTCGATTTCGGCGTTTCGTTTAAGATATCGTATCTTGCTTCGGTAAATTCTATTATCGAAAGTAAATTATTGCCCACGGTATTGCTAAACGTGTATTCGCTTATCATTTCCATTCCGCTCGGCATATTGCTCGGCATAGTAGCCGCGCTTAAAAAGAACAAATGGCAGGATCACACCATATCCACGCTGGTTATGCTTTTCGTTTCGGTACCAAGTTTCGTGTACGCGTTTATTTTGCAGTACTTCGGATCTAAAGCCGGATTGCCGGTAACCGTTGCTTCCGTAGCCGAGACGGGCGGATACTTTACGGCGACTATGTTCGTGAGTATGATTCTGCCTATTTTGGCGCTCAGCTTCGGCTCGATCGCTTCGCTTGCTCGTTTTACAAGAGCCGAGCTTACCGAAAGTTTAACTAGCGAATACATGCTGCTGGCGCGAGCAAAAGGACTAACCAAAGGGCAGGCGGTTATGCGCCACGCGCTAAAAAACGCAATGGTTCCCATTCTGCCCACTATAATAGCGATGTTCGTAAGCATTTTGTCCGGTTCGCTGGTAATCGAAAAGATATTTGCCGTACCGGGCATAGGCGGCTTGTACGTAACTTCCATTCAAGAACTTGACTACAACGTGTTTATGGCGGTAAGTATATTTTATACGTTTATAGGACTCGTTGCCAACATTATAGTCGACTTAAGTTACGGTTTCCTTGATCCTAGAATAAGAATGGGGGCGAAGAAGTAATATGAACGACGAAGAACAAATGGTTTTACAAGAAGAAGATTTCAAGTTCGCTTCTCGTAGCGGAGCAATAAAGGACGATAAGCCAAAAACTAAGCCGGTCGGTTATTTTCTGGACGCTTGGCGACGCTTCAAAAAGAACAAAGCGTCCATCGTTGCGTTGTGTATAATCGTCGCGCTAATGTTGTTTGCGATTATCGTTCCCATCGTGTCCGCTTTCGAGATGTCTTTTAGCGATCCTATTTACAGCAACCGTATTCCCAAAAACAGTACGCTTGCCGTGCTGGGCATAGCGACGGGAACGTACGACAAAGAACTTAACGCAAGAGCGCTGGAATATTATTCGGCAATCGGAATAGGAGCGTCGTACGATCGCGCTACCGATTCCGAGGACGACTCGTGCGCGATAGGCGGAGAATACGCGGCAATTCGAAAAATAAAAGGCGAAACGACCGACGGTCGTACCAACGTAAAGATGGACGCCTATTTCGAAAAAGGCTTCAGATATATATCCATAACGCGTGCCGAATACGATTTTATAGTGCAGTACGAAGAGCAAACGGGCGAAACGGTGTTGTATCCCATGCTTAGCGTCTACAACTCTTCCGACGAGGACGCCGCCAATTATTGGTATCTTACCGACGAGCGAGGACGAGCCGTGTTCGATTCAAACGGTAATTATCAAAGTGACTATTTGCGTGACGAAAACGGCAACGTTTGTTATTATCTTAACCGAGACGCAAACGGACTTACCATTCGAGTGTTGTACTATAAATACTTCGTTTTCAAAAACGGAGTAGCGCCCGAATTCTTGTTCGGAACCAATCAGGTCGGACAAGATATTCTAGTCAGACTTGCTTCGGGCATACGACTTTCGTTGTTGCTTTCTTTTGGCGTGTCTATAATCAACCTTTTTATAGGTGCGGTTTACGGTATGATCGAGGGTTACTACGGCGGAGCGACCGACCTTGTTATGGAGCGAATAGTCGATATTTTGTCGGGACTGCCGTTTATCGTCGTGGCGACGCTGTTTCAATTACACCTTGCAAAATCGGCGGGAGTGCTGGGATCGCTGCTGTTCTCGTTTATTCTAACCGGTTGGATAGGCACGGCGCGCCGAGTTCGTACACAGTTCTATCGCTTTAAAAATCAAGAATACGTTCTGGCGGCTCGAACGCTCGGCGCACGCGACGGACGCCTTATGTTTAGGCACATTTTCCCCAACACTTTGGGAACTATTATCACGTCGTCCGTTTTGGTAATTCCAAGCGTAATCTTTTCGGAATCTATGCTTTCTTATCTCGGAATAGTTAACTTGGACGGAGCAACGATAACCAGCATAGGCGCAATGTTGTCCGACGGGCAAGCCGTTCTATCGTCGTTCCCGCACGTAATTTTGTTCCCTGCGCTCGTAATATCTTTGCTAATGATCTCTTTCAACCTGTTTGGCAACGGGTTGCGCGACGCGTTCAATCCGTCGCTTCGTGGAGCGGATGAATAATGGAAAAGAAAATAGAAGTAAAGAATTTAAGAATCTCGTTTCGTACGCAAGGCGGCAAATTGCAAGCCGTGCGCGACATAAATTTCGATTTGTACAAGGGTGAAACTCTTGCCGTAGTAGGCGAATCGGGATCGGGCAAATCGGTTACGGCGCGCGCCATAATGGGAATATCCGCGCTTAACGCAGTAATAGAAAACGGCGAAATTCTTTTTGACGGCGAGGATTTGGTAAAGTATACCGAGGAAGATTTTCAAGAAATACGCGGCAACAAGGTAGCGATGATTTTTCAAGATCCTATGTCCAGCCTAAATCCCATAGTAAAGGTTGGCAAGCAGCTTACCGAAGCGATGCTGCTAAAAAATCGTTCTGATCGCAAAAACGCAAAAAAAGATTTTTACGCTACCATGCGGCAAATCGAGAAAGCGGTCGGCTTAAGCGGCAAAGAACCTAACTTTAAAGAACTTGCAAAAAAATTCACGCAAGTCGAAAAGGAAGCGACCAGGCAAGAGGCAGCCTATTATCAAGCGCTTAAAAATGCGGAAGAAGCAAAGTATCGTATAGACGATTTGCTCGTTGCGTTTGACAAAAAGGACGAAAAGACCGTATCGTCTAAGTGCGACGGCATATACAAGTACGCTTCCAAATGCGAAAACAGATTCCTAAAGACGTTTAGCGAAGAAGAATACGTAAAGGCAACGCAAAGTTTAAAAGAAAAAGGCGACGTAAAGGAAACTCTGTGCTTTTTAAACGGCAAAATCGAAGAGGGGCTAAGTCTAAAAAAGCCTGAGTTTTTCACTATTGCTTATTGCGAATCTTTGCAAAACGAAAAATCGTCTTCGGTTGCGTCCGACGTAAGCGAAGTAAACGAATCTTCGCGCCAATGCTCTCAAGCTTTCCAAAACGGCTTTCTTGCGGCGGTCGAAAAGGGTACTGAATATTCCGTAAAAACCGCTTACGAGGCTAAACGCGCCGCCGTAGGCGAATTAAAGAATGCGCTAACCGTTTTGCAAGGGGATTGGAACAAAAAAGAAGTCACGAACGTTGCAAAGTCGTTGTTCGAAAAAGTTAAAGCGGCGGCAAATCCGCTCGTAAAAACCACCAACGTTGCCGAGCGCACCTTCGTTTCGGGGCTTTCGTCTTTAATAAGCAATTATTTTTCAGCTCAAAAGAAGAATGCGGCAGAACAAAAACGCTTCGACGCGCAGTCGTCAAAAAAAGAAGAAATGCTCAAAAAAGGCAAGCGCGTAGATTGGGAAGTCGTTCCGCCTGCAATTACCGACCTTTCCTTGATTAAGCAAAAAGCGTTGTCGATAATCTCAGACGTTTTAGAGTTATACGAAAATTTGCAACAGCCTACGGCGGAAACCGTTCACGCAACGGCAGTGGAACTTGTAGAATACCTAAAACGCAAAGCGTCAACCCAAGCGGCTAAAATGACAAAAACGGCGGCAAAGCGTCGCGCGATCAGATTGCTTATCGAGGTCGGCATACCCGAACCCGAAAAAAGGTACGATCAATATCCCTTCCAGATGTCGGGCGGACAGCGACAAAGAGTAGTTATCGCAATCGCACTTTCGGCGGATCCCGAAGTGCTTATATGCGACGAACCGACCACCGCGCTGGACGTAACCATTCAATCGCAAATCCTCGAGCTGATAGGCAAGGTAAAAAAAGAACGTGAGTTGTCTGTAATATTCATTACGCACGACCTAGGCGTGGTTGCTAATATCGCCGATCGAATCGCAGTAATGTACGCCGGAAAAATAGTAGAGTACGGCTTATGCGAAGAGGTATTTTATTCACCGGCGCACCCGTACACTTGGGCGTTGCTTTCGTCGGTGCCCGACCTAGAAAGCAAAGAAAGGTTGGAAGCAATTCCCGGCACGCCGCCAAATCTTATATATCCGCCCAAGGGCGACGCGTTTGCCGAACGCAACAAGTATGCGCTAGAGATAGATTTTAAGCAACAACCGCCTATGTTCCGTATAACGGATACCCACTATGCGGCGACGTGGCTACTGCATCCTAAGGCGCCTAAGGTAGAAATACCCGCCGCAATTACCGAAAGAATAAAGCGCATGAAAAAGGAGGCGGAACGTGAATAACGAGGTGCTTTTAAAAATAGAAAATTTATGTCAATATTTCAAGTCGGGCGATACCGTTCTTAAGGCGGCGGACGACGTAAGTTTCGACATAAAAAAAGGCGAAGTGTTCGGACTTGTCGGCGAATCGGGTTGCGGAAAGACGACTACCGGTCGTTCAATCATCAAGCTTTACAAACTTACTTCCGGCAACGTCTATTTCGAAAATACTCGTATTGCCGCAGGCACGTACGTGCTCGAAACTCTGCTAAAGGAAGAGGCTTTAAAGCACAAGCAAAGGCTAAAAGAACTTAATAAGTCAAACGATGCCGAAAAAATCGAACGCGAAAACGCCGAGTATGCTTCGTTCGTGCGTGAGAAGAAAAAAGAAATTGCGTCGGCTAAGTTCGACGATTCTCATTGCAACAAGGCGTACGCCGCCGCTCAAGTAAAAAAGCTAAACGCGGCGTACGAAGCAAAATTTTCAGAGTGTAGCGAAGCCGAACGTCCTTTGCTCGAAAAAGAGTACAAGCAAAAGTTGCGTATTGCAAAAAGAGAGCGCATAACCAACAAAATTCAAATGATTTTTCAAGATCCCATCGCTTCGCTTAATCCGCGTATGACTGTACGCGACACGATAGCCGAAGGACTTGTAATAAAAGGCGTAAGGGACAATAAGTTTATCGACGAGCAAGTCAATAAAATGCTTGATTTGGTCGGGCTTTTACCCGAGCACGCCAATCGTTATCCGCACGAATTTTCGGGCGGTCAGCGTCAACGTATAGGAGTGGCGCGCGCGGTAATTATGCAGCCCGAACTTATTATAGCCGACGAACCCGTATCGGCGCTAGACGTATCCATTCAAGCACAGGTTATAAATCTTTTAAACGATTTGCGCCACAGCTTGGGACTAACCGTATTGTTTATAGCGCACGATCTTTCGGTCGTAAAATATTTTTCGGACCGCATTGCGGTTATGTACTTCGGCAAAATCGTCGAGTTAGCTTCTGCCGACGAACTGTTTGCCCATCCGTTGCATCCGTACACCAAGTCGCTGCTGTCGTCCATACCTTTGCCCGATCCCGCTTACGAAAAAAAGCGTAAACGTGTTTCGTACAATCCCTTGCTTGCGCACGATTATTCCGCTTCTAAGCCTAGCTTTAAGGAAATTTCAAGCGGACACTTCGTTCTTTGTAACGAAAAGGAGTACGCCGAACTTATTAAGGAGCGAAACGAAAATGAAACGTAAAACAGTGTTACGTAGTCTTATCGCCACGCTTGCGGGCGCGGCGATAAGTTGCGTTTTTATCTTTACTCGAGTCGGCAATGCGCAAACCGTAAACGACGTTATGCGAATACTAAGCGACGGTTTTTTATGCGGGGGACTTATTTTGGCTTTATCCGGAGCAATGGTGTGGCTCGTAAATCAAGGGACGTTCAGCGGCTTAGGCTATGCGTTTCGCAGTATTTTCGTCTCGTTGCACGACTTAGAGTATAGGGAAACGCACAAGGAAACGTATTCCGACTACGTCGAAAGAAAGAGCGAAAAGAAAACGCCTTGCTCGTTCCTAGTAATCGTGGGCGGAGCGTATCTCGTCGTAGCGGTTGTTTTTACCGTTTTGTTTTATTGGCTGTAAGAATAAATTCGACAATAAAAGCATTGAAAAGTCAAGAAATTTTATAGAGTTTTTTCAAAAAAGTTAAAAAATTTACTGCAGAATTAAGAGAACAAATAAGTTTTAATACATTAGAACAAAAACCTATCCCTTGCAAGGGATAGGTTTTTGTAAAAACGGCGCGACAAAAAGACCGTTTGTTAACGGTGAGTCACATAAAAAATTAATATTATAACGAAGCTACTAAATTATTGAAAACTTCAGAAGCAGAAGCAAAATTATGAATTTTACGCGGATAAGCATTTACCCAATCTTCTACTTTTTGCACGTCGTCGGCGGTCAACGAAGCAAAACTAGTAGACTTTGGAAGTAATCTACGAATATCGCGGTTTATACGTTCGTTTGTTCCGCGTTCGCTCGAACAATAGGGATGACAATAATATACAGACGTTCGCTTGCCGCGATAAATCGAACGCTCCATTGCTTTAAAGTCGGCAAACTCGGAACCGTTATCTACCGTAATGCTTTTGAATACTTTTCTAAATTGCTTGCCGAAACGTCGTTCTAAAATGTTTAAACAATTAACTACGCTAGCCGTTTTTCGATTCGGCATTAAAAAGATTAATTCCTTTCGGCTCAAGCGTTCGGTAAGCACCAATAACGTTTCTTTGGTTGATCCTATAACACAATCCATTTCCCAATGTCCAAACACATTTCGTTTGAATATTTCTTTAGGTCGTTGCTCGATACTCGTTCCTCGAGGCGGACGCTTAGCGCGCACTTTACGATAATGTTTTTTTCGTTCGCCAAACGGACAATCTTTCATTGTTAAGTTCATAAAAACACCTGACGAGATATAACGATACAACGTTGTTTTACTTATAGACAAATCAAAAAGATTATTACGCTTAATTTCGCCCAACACAGCGTCGGGAGATAACTTATCGCGCATTATACGTTTTTCGACGTAAGAACAATAATCATAGTTTTTTCCGAGTTTAATAGGTCGACCATGAGAAGTCAATCCCATACGATAACGTTGTTCGGCTAAATCTGCGCTGTAACTTTTTTCGTATCTATAATGAGTAGCGCCTTTGTAATAATAATATTTTCGTTTGCGTATAAACTCACCGCGTTTTAGTTCGTTGTATACTGTCGCAACACATATTCCTAATCGGCTTGCAATTTCTTTTTTTGTGATTTTTTCATTGTTCCAAACTTCTATTTTAAGTCGTTGAGTATAATTCAAATCTTTTGTTCCGTTCTGTTTCATTATTCCGTCCTTTGTCCGTCATTGTTTCTATTACCGTATTTTAAAATATTTTCAAGCAAAAAGCAAGTACTTCGGCGCAGTTCGCTCCGGGCGCGTGCCCCTGACTTTTCTACCACTCTTTATGAAGCCTTGGAGCGGCTCCCTTATTATGTCTTTGACCTTTTTTCCGTTTCTCCTATTCTGCGCCGAAAATTGCTTTTCCTTGTGGAAAATCTTCGCATTCCTTCAAAGAGGAATTACTTACTCTTTTTGAACAAACAATCTACTTAACTCTTTCTTCCGTTTTCTAAAAAAGAAAATGAGTATTACACGATACCTTGTCTTTGTACGAGAGCGCCGCTGACGCGGCGCTCGACAAGGTATAGCCTAATTTATGCCGTTTGTTTGCAAAAACAAACAGCAACGCTCGCCGCTAGACCGCTTTACGAGCGTTGCGCTTATTGTTTTTGGCTATAAAAACATTCCGAAAATTACACCAAACAACGACTAAAAGCGTCTACGACGTAGGCGCTTAAAAAACTTGCTATTATTTTTTTAAAAGCTAAGATGTTAACTTATTTTTTTGCGGTAAAAACGATAATTGAGTAGGGGTAAACTTAACGATATCTCGTTCCCAATCGATGACGTCGTCGAATACAACAAACTTTGCGACAAAATCCATAAATTCCGTAGCAAATTCACATCGATCTAATTCTTTGCACAATTCCGAAGCAACACCGCGGCTATACACTATGCGATTATTGTCCTTGACTAAATACTTCAACATATAGTCGATTGCAGATCCGTTTTTAAACATAGCGTCATTTATGGGACGAAAGTCCGAACGCCCGAAACGCTTTGCAAAAAACGAATTATTAAAAGAAGTTTGCATTTTTTTATGCTCGACAGAATAATACGTTTGTTTGGTTATTTTTCCGACCATTTCGCCGTCAGGAATATAGAATATGCCATGAAAGTGCAATCGTTGCGTTTCCGGAGCGCGCTCGAACACGCCCATATACTTCCAGCCTTTGCGCACTTTAAGGTTCGACAAACACCTACGAAGCTTGGTTTTAAATTCTTCTTCGGTGCACAATTTATCATCGTAAGTAAACGTTACAAAATGAGTCCACTTGTTTAAATAAGCTTTACGCCTAAAACGTTTAACGCGCAAATGAAGAATATGCGCTTTGTAATCGATACGCTCGCAAACATACTCGTTAATATCTATACTGGGGAATCGAGTAGATAACTTGTCCGACACAAACTTAACGAATTTATTGCTATCGTTTTTACGATACTTCTTCGGCGCATGCAATCCGCTTTTTAAAGCTTCAAAATATGCGTCGTCGAAGGCGAGATCTACTTCGCTTAATACAGCCTTGCCGCGACGACTATCCATAGGCGCGCGGTTATAACACTTCGACGCGACGTAATGATTGCCATCGTGGTAAATACGATACAGATCCTTTTCTAAATTGCCTGCAAGTTCGAAATTTGAAACTTGCGTAAAACCATATTTGCTGTATCCAGACACGCTTATACTCATTTTTAACTCCTTAAAAAAATATTACTTAATTTTGCTTGACTTTTGATTTTTAATAGAGTAGAATATCCCACAGAAAGGTTGTTATTTGTTCGCCGTAAGGCTTGAACGTTGGTGTAAAAACGATTTTATCGGTTCCCAGACCTTTCTTTTTTAATGCTTATTTTTTCTTTTCGTGCGATTCAATAATGTTTCGCACTTTCTTTTTATCGTTATCTGAAAATTTCCAACCTTTTAGCTGTTCGTTACGAACACCTTTTTCTACCTTATCCGGGTTAACGCGGACATAAGCGGTTTTAGTGTTTTTAGGTTCCGGATTGCGTTCTAGTTTAATATTAGCAACGCCATTTGTCTTGGGTGAAGATGTTATACCTAAAACTTTATATTCTTTGCCGATATCGTCATATACGTATTGCGGATGTCCAGTGAATTTTGCATTCTTAAATTTTCTAAAATGTGGCTGAAATCTCTTTTTCATAATTACTTTCCTTTGTTGTTCTTTAAGCCGTTAAGCAAATCGTTTACAAAATAACTATTCTGTACGCCAAGCTCGGCAAAAGTCGCTTTTTCGGTTTTGTATTCGAATAAGTCGCTAATTCCGACGGTTGCGCGCAACGCTTTTACGGTAAAGAAATCGCTGAAGCAATCGGTCGAAAATCGCTTGCTGTAAATCTTTTTGGTGGACAAGAAGTAAACGTTTTCTTTTCGCTCGCCGTCTTGCGTTCCGCTTTCGATCTGCACGTCTAAGCGAATAAGTCCGAATCGATTGTATATTTTAGTGTAATAATCGTTAAACTTCGCAACCAAGCTTTTAATCAAATAAACAAGTAAAGAATTGTCACCCCGAAAATACCGATACTTATAATACAACGTAGTAAACTTATCCATAACAAACGAATAAACAAGCTCGCATAAATTAAAGCACGGCATAGCAAGCATTGTATCGCTGCTTTCTTTTATGTAAACGATATCGCATAAATCTCTGGCGTCGGCGCCCCAGCTTTCCGGACGTTGCTCGTCACAAATAACGCGAACGAAGGGGAAGTTGTCTACCGTAGCAGAGTGTCGTATCATCTTAAGCCAGGAATTAAAAAGATCGTTCTTTTGATTAGTAGTATTATCGTTCTTTTTCTTGTCGCTGAGTTCTATCGTGTTGCCGCGTTCTTTGCCGATCTCGGTAATAACGACGACGCCGAACTCGAAACTGTCGGCGGTCTTACTGTCCTCGATAACTTTTTTGCCGAGGCGCAATGTATCGAAGTCCAAAATATGCGAATGACGGCTATAGCTATCTATAAGCCTCGAATCCGTCTTAAAGAAGTTAGACTTCCAAAGCGGAAAATTACCCACGGAATTCAAAACGCTATCTACACGCACGCTGTAATTAGTAATAAGTAACGACGACGTTATAACGTAAATAAAGTAGAGCTGCGCGTACGTTTCTATAACGTCCCAAACGTTAACGACCTTAAGCTTATCGTCGTAAGTGAACCCGTATCGTTCGCCGTCGTATCCGAACAATCGTTTAGCATTGGGAGCCTTAAAGTACCTGCATTTCTTTTTGTAAATAAATTTCTTTACGGTAGCAAGATTATACACGACGTGATACCTCATAGCTCGTTTAAGCTCATTCTCCAAATTAATCCAAGGGAAGTAGGGGAACTTCAAATCGTTCTTTAATATAAGCTCAAAAGCCTTTTGCCTAAACATTACTTCTTGACTCAGCGCCATATCCGTTATTGCCGTGGTCTTCTTTTTGCCCATTGTGCCGCATACCATATAAACGATAGGACGAGCATTAATAAATCCGCGATTACGACGTTCGCAATGCTCGAGGCGCAAATATGCTATTCTTTTGCGAAGGAAATCGAATAAGCAATAACCTAAGATTACCCATGCCCACCAAGGCAAAAAGTTTGTTACGGCGGCAAGATCTATAAGCAGCTTATATATTTGCGTATAAATCGAAGCCAAATCGAACGAAGCAACGAAGTAAAGGTAATAAGCTAATGCTTCGAGCACGATTGTAATAAAATTAAAGTTAAAAGCCCAAATAACAGCCCAGATTATGTAGTAGTATTTGTTCTTTTTAACAAACTCAAAAAAGCTTAGTATCCAAGAACGAGTAGGCACGTAATACTTTTTTGTAAAACGCTTAAAACGTACAAGAGGTTTAGAATCTTTGTTATAGTCGTTGTTCTTTTCTTTAATTTTTTGTTCGAACAAAACGAAAATGACGCACACAAGCGGAATTACAAGAATTAATATTTTGCTTAGGTTCAAAATAAGTAAAAGCAAATATTTTAAGTAGGCTAAAAAATTACTTTCGCTAATCCATAGCGCCCAATAGTTTGCCCATTGAATTTTAAAGCCCTCGAAGGTATCCGCAATAAACGGCAAAATGTGTTCGCCTGCCGGCAAGTTGTTAACGATAGGGGTTACTACACCGGGAATAAAAAATATCTCGGTAAAGTAATATCCAAGCGAATTAACAAAGTCTTTTATGCTTTCCCAAAGTCGCAAAAACGCGCCGAAGAACGTAAAAAAAGTAAAGCATAAACAACCAAGCGTAATAACTGCGCAAATAATATGACGATAATTAAATTGCTTTTTTGTTTCGCTCATAGGTTTACCGCCGTAAAGATAAAGTAGCCCAAAAATGCGCAAACCACAATCCCAAGTAAGACCATTAATATATTTTTTGTCGTTTTGTTCATTTTTTCTCGTCCTTTATCTTTTTTTGCTTGACTTTTTCTAAGCACTGTAATACAATAATGACCGTAAAGACAGTGGGTCTGCCGTGAAAACGGATGTGTGCCGATTGCATTATTGCAGACTGTCTTTATTTTTTATGCTTTTTTATAAGTTCTTTATCGTAATTACTACGCAATTTATATTCTTTAAACGGATCTTCAAATTGATCAATTTCTGCATATAACGGAGTCGTTCTTAAATAGCACGGCTCATCAGAACCGTCAATATTAACTTTAAGCTTTTCGTTTTTTTGTCCGTTGGTAGTCTTAGAATGGGTGAATGCTAAATATTTACGTTGACGACCCGACTTGCCGTATATGTACGCCGGATGTCCGGGTGTAGATTTTGTAGGTTTTCTTTTAGAAAATTTATGTTCTCTGTTCCATTTCTTCATTTACTTTTTTTGCTGTTTTTTGTTACAAACCAAGTTTTAGAATCACGTGTTCCGGCACGAACACACATATTATCCTTACCGAAGAAAAAACCGTTCCAATAACTTTCTCGCTCTTTGTCGCTCATTTGCCAATATGCTCTCTCAACTAAACCTTGACCAGGTGCATCAGCTAAGCCGACGCCAAAACCGGTATAGTAGGCTTTTTTCTCCAGAGCCGAATAAGACTGTTTCTTACTATTAAATTTTTTATTTTTCATAATAATTTTCCTTTTCCCTTTTGCCTGGGAGCTAGCTAATTTTTTGTATTTGCAAGCAAACATTAAATTTTGCTTGACTTTAGATTTTTAATAGGGTAGAATACCTAACAGTTAAACGGCTTATGCGCGTTCATTCCCGCCGATATTGGATTGCGGCATTGCCCCGAACGGATTAGTTTCGGGGATTTTTTTTACTCTTTTTTACCGCGAAATTTATTTATTTTTTTCGTCCTTTATCTTTTTTTACTTGACTTTTTTTAAACACTGTAATACAATAATGACCGTAAAGACAGTGGGTCTGCCGTGAAAACGGATGTGTGCCGATTGCGCTATCGCAGACTGTCTTTATTTTTTATACCTTTTTACAAGTTCTATATCGTAATTACTACGCAATTTATAATTAAACTTACCGAGTTCAAAGTCATCGTCATTTGCATATAACGGAGTCGTTCTTAAATAACACGGCTCATCGGAACCGTCAATATTTACTTTAAGCTTTTCGTTCTTCTGCCCATTAGTAGTTTTGGAATGGGTAAAAGCCAAGTATTTACGTTGACGACCCGATTTGCCGTATATGTACGCCGGATGTCCGGGCGTAGATTTTGTCGATTTTCTTTTTGAAAATTTATGTTCTCTGTTCCATTTCTTCATTTACTTTTTCCGCCGTTCTTTCTTCTTTTCTGAGGCTTTCTTTAGTGCCTTAATGCCTTTTACAGGCAAGGTTACTACAAATACTATGCCTTTTACTATGTACGGCAATATGGGTATACAAAGAATTAATATGACCACGCCAAGGATTATCCCTAAAAGCTTATTCAAACTGAAATTGTCAAACCAATCTGTAACAGAATCCCACCATGATTTTACAACTATGTCAATATCATCCGGCTCGCCAATTCCTCCCGGCTCTTGTTCAGGTGTTACTACTTCGGCTACAACACCAAGATTATAAACATCTGTTGGCGTTGAAAAATGCATACGTAAAACTGAAACATTATCTATTTCAACATAAGTATCACTTGTATAATACCAATTTTGTCGTTTATGATATGATCTTGTTTCAGCAAAACTAATAACCCATTGACTATTATTAATCTTTGTTTTAACATCCTCATTGATAGATATATCCTGATTTTCTGCATTTTTTATAAAATCACTTGCAGACATTATTCGGTTCCACGAATACTTTTTACCACCAATACCACTAGTATTATAAGTTACTTCATCAATATCTGCCAAATATAAAGTTTCAGTACACCAAGAACCTTTTTTAAACGTTGGAATCAAAAGATATGTTTCTCTAGTTACGTCTCGTTCATCATAACGTAAATCTACATCGTAAAGATGTTTTATATCATATTTTTCTTCTACATTAAAACAAACAAACCAAGAATGTCCCTTATTTGTAACACCTATAAGAGAGCCCAACGTTAATCCGTTTTTAAATTCAAAATTACCGGCATAAGTGTATTCGATTTCAACAACTTCGATATCGTAACTTTCAGTAATTATGTAAGATTTTATATCGTCTTCTTGTCGTTCTAT
>CAZEXL010000015.1:0-31120 GCA_964516925.1 uncultured Lachnospiraceae bacterium
TTTAGGAAAAGAAAAGCAAGCAAAAGAAACCTACTTTTCTTTAGGAAAAGAAAAGCAAGCAAAAGAAACCTACTTTTCTTTAGGGAAAGAAAAGTAAGCAAAAGAAACCTACTTTTCTTTAGGAAAAGAAAAGCAAGCAAAAGAAACCTACTTTTCTTTAGGAAAAGAAAAGTAGGCAAAAGAAACTTAAACAAATTCTAAATTACGAAAAGGGTAGTGTGAAGAAACATTACTCTTTTTTCGTACTTAAACCTTCTGCCATTCTGAGCCGCACCTTCTGTCATTCTGAGCCGCAGGCGAAGAATCTCGCGGAAGCGAAAGCATATGAATGCACTATCGTAACAGCAGGAACCAATCTCAACCATATGTCACCAACGAGGAGCTTTAGCGACGCGGCAATCTCGACCACGTTGTCATTGCGAGTTTGCGTAGCAAACGTGGCAATCTCTCCGTGTAACTGTACACTCTTGGCACAATCAAGCGTACTATCGCCCAACACCACCATATGTCACCAACGAGGAGCTTTAGCGACGCGGCAATCTCGACCACGTTGTCATTGCGAGTTTGCGTAGCAAACGTGGCAATCTCTCCGTTAAACTCCTAACTCTCGGCATCATCAAAGGCACTACCGCCCAATAAACTCCTATTAAGCTTCTTTTGTATACTTTTCTTCACGGAAGAAAAGTAGGTCGGCACAATCCAACATTCTGCCGCTCGCAAACATATTCTATTAAGCTTCTTTTGCTTACTTTTCTTCACGGAAGAAAAGTAGGTCGGCACAATCCAACATTCTGCCGCTCGCAAACATATTCTATTAAGCTTCTTTTGCTTACTTTTCTTCACGGAAGAAAAGTAGGTCGGCACAATCCAACATTCTGCCGCTCGCAAACATATTCTATTAAGCTTCTTTTGTATACTTTTCTTCACGGAAGAAAAGTAGGTCGGCACAATCCAACATTCTGCCGCTCGCAAACATATTCTATTAAGCTTCTTTTGCTTACTTTTCTTCACGGAAGAAAAGTAAGTCACGGAAGAAAAGTAAGACTATAAAGAAAAATATAAACTAAAGTATTGCTTTTTCGGCTCAATCGTGTTATAATTAATTCATGAGGTACTTAACAGCAGGCGAATCGCACGGCGAAAGTCTTATCGGCATAATCGAGGGGCTGCCGTCGGGCTTAAAAATCAATATTGACTTTATAAACGAAATGCTTTCGCGCCGTAGATTGGTTTACGGCAGAGGTTCTCGCGCGTCCGTCGTTCCCGATTCGGCGCAAATAAAATCGGGCGTATGCGACGGTGTAACTACAGGCGCCCCCGTAGCGGTCGTCATAAACAACGGTTCGTGCGGCAAAGTCGAATTCGATTTTTATCGTCCCGGTCACGTCGACTTCGTCTCAGCGCAAAAGTATGCGTACAGCACTCCGTCACTTGGCGCAGAGCGAGCCAGCGCACGCGAAACGGCAATGCGTACGGCACTCGGCGCAATAGCGCTTCAAATGTTAAGCGAACTTAATATCACGGTTAGTGCGTTCGTTACTCAAATAGGCAGCGTCTGCGCTTCCGCGACTCCGACCAAACTTAACGACGACCTTATGTGCGATGAGTCTGCGGCAAACGCAATGAAAGCGGAGATCGACGAAGCGGCTTCGTGCGGCGAAACGCTCGGCGGCAAAATCAAGCTCGTTGTAAGCGGCTTAATTGCCGGCATAGGCTCTCACGTTCATTACGACCGAAGACTGGACTATAAGCTTGGCGGCGCGCTAATGGCGATACCGTCGGTAAAAGCAGTGGAAGTAGGCTACGGAACTAATTTTGCGTCGGCTAAAGGTAAATCGGTCGCCGACGAATTCGATAAAATTGACGGTAAAATCGTTCGTAAAACCAACTTTTGCGGCGGCATAGAGGGCGGCATATCCAACGGCGAAAACTTGGAATTTACGCTAACGCTAAAGCCTATTCCAAGCGTAGCCGACGTAAAAACTCTCGACGTCAACTACAATTCTACGCTTACGACCAAGGTTCGAGGCGACGTAACTGCAGTGCCTGCGGCTTGCTCGGTAGCTTGCGCGGTTATCGGACTAGAACTAGCCGCCGCAATTTCGGACTGTTTTGGCGGCGATACTATAAGCGAACTAAAAAGCAGGTATAAGCAAAAAGGAAAAAGCCAATGCAAAAAATCTTTATAAATTCGGGTAAAGAAACGGACGTATTATATAGCGGTGCGTTCGTACTCACCGACGACAACCTAAGTCGTATATACGGACCGATGCTTCCTCCCGACAGAATGGTAATAAAGCCGGGCGAAACGAGCAAAAACCTGTTTACGGTCGAACGCATAGCCACCGAAATGCTAAAAAAGGGCGTAAAACGTTCGGATAAAGTCGTTGCGTTCGGCGGCGGAGTAGTGGGCGATATTCTAGGCTTTGCCGCGTCTATTTACATGCGCGGCATAAAGTGGAGCTTTATTCCTACGTCGTTGCTTTCCATGGCGGACAGCTGTGTAGGCGGCAAAACCGGCGTAAACGTAGGCATGATAAAAAACGCCGTAGGCTCGTTTAGTGCGCCCGACGCTTATATCGAAACCAAGTATCTTCGCACTTTACCGCAAAAAGAATATCAAAGCGGCATGGGCGAAATAGTAAAAATGTCGCTTCTGGACGCCGACCTTTTTGATTTTATGCACGGCGAGTTCGACGAAACGGAAGCAATAACAAAATGCGTAAAAGTCAAAAGCGAAATCGTAAGCAAAGACCTTAAAGATAAAGGCGCGCGTAAAGCACTTAATATGGGTCACACGGTAGGGCACGCAATCGAAATGTTAACTTCTCTTCCGCACGGAACGAGTATACTCATAGGCTTAAGATTGGAAATGCTTATGTTGCGCGATTATATAAGCCACAACTTTTTCTACGAAGTTCAGTCGTACCTAGGCGACTTTATAGGCAACGAGCCGATAAGCTTTAACGCCGAGCAAATAGCCGAAATAGCGGCTTCGGACAAAAAGAACGGTAAAGGCATAAGCGTAATGTATCCTCGCTCGCTCGGAGACGTTAAGGAAGCCGTACTAAGCAAAGAAGAATTTATCAGGTTACTAAGGGACGCCATGTAATGAAAGTAAAGCCAATAAAACAATTTTTTCGCGCTCTTACGCCTCCGCCCGACAAAAGCATAACTATACGTGCGCTTATAATGGGTATGCTTGCAAACGGCGAAACGATAATAAAAAATCCGCTTCTAAGCGGCGACACGGTTGCCGCAATTGACGCAATAAGCGCTTTGGGCGCCGAGGTCGATTTCAAATCGGGCGCAATAACAATAAGGGGCGGCAAACCGCAAAGCGCGGTAGTCGACGCGAAAAATTCAGCAACTACGCTAAGACTTCTTGCCGGCGCAGTAAGCGGCTACGACGTAACCGTTACGCTAAAGGGCGACGCCTCGCTGTCAAGCCGCAGTATGGCCTCGCTGGTATCGGCGCTAAAAAGCATGGGAGCAGACGTCAGCGGCGATCGTCCGCCATTAAAAATAAACGGCGGCAAGATTAACGGAATTGACTTCGTTCCTACTTCTCCGTCCGCTCAGGTAAAGAGCGCAGTGCTTCTAGCCGGGCTAAACGCAAACGGTCAAACTACCGTAACCGAAAAAATTCCCACGCGCTCTCATACCGAGGAAATGTTGCCGCTTTTCGGTGCGGACGTAAAAATCGATAACGGCGTAATAAAATTATTGCCAAGCAAACTTAAAGGAACCGAAATTCTCGTGCCGGGCGATATGTCTTCGGCGGCGTATCCGATGGTACTTGCGCTAAAAAAGGGATATTGCTATCTAAAAAACGTAGGACTATCCCGACGTGAACTAATCGACTTTTTAATAAGCATAGGCGGAGATATAACGATAGACGGCGAAGGCGACAGGGGCGACGTAGTAGTAAGACAGTCTAACCTTAAGCCGTTTACGCTAAGCGGCAATCTTTCCACCGCGCTTATCGACGAACTGCCTCTTCTAGCCGTGCTTGCGTGTACTATCGACGGCGAAAGTACTATTACCGACGCGGCGACATTGCGCAACAAAGAGTGCGATAGGATAAAGCAAACCGTAACGTGCCTAAAAAGCATGGGCGCAAACGTAACCGAACTTAAAGACGGATTCAAAATAATCGGCGGCGAGCTTAAAGGCGGAAACGCCGTAACAAAAGGCGATCACCGATTGGCAATGAGCATGGCTGTAGCCAACGCTCTGTCGCTTTGCGGCGGAACTGTCGACGACGATAAATGCGTCGACATAAGCTATCCGTCGTTTTGGGAGCTTTTTATATGAGACTATTCGTTTTAGGCAACAACATATCGTACTCGCTTTCTCCGCGCATTTTCGATATTTTATTCAAAAATTTCGGCGAAAAAGGCGAGTACTCGATAATCGACCTTCCGCCCGATAAATTGCCGAATATCGTGGAAATTTGCAAGGACTACGACGGTTTTAACGTAACAAAACCATACAAAACGCAGATAATAAAGTACCTTGCTTCCGACAAAAGCGGTTATGCAAGCGTAAATACCGTAACTACGCGCGATATGACCGGTTACAGTACGGACGGCGACGGCTTTTTGTTCGATATCGAGCGTTGTTATAGCGGCGCAAGTAAGTCAAACGTGCTTGTCGTCGGGTACGGCGGAGCGGCAACCGCTTGCGTAAACGCGCTTAAGTCAAGCGGTGCGACCGTTGCGGTAACGGGGCGTAACGAGCAAAAGTTAGCGGAGTTTGCACAAAAAAACGGCGTTTCGGTTTACGACGACTCGTTTTTGCCCGACGGCGTGGTAAGTTGCGTTACGCAAACGTTTGTACCCAAAGTAAAGGGCGTAAAGTTCTGCTACGACCTTCGTTACAGCGGTGAAACGTTAAAACTGGATTGTTCGTCGTCAAACGGACTGGGCATGCTCGTAATGCAAGCAATATATTCGTATTGCCGTTTTTGCGGAAAACTATTTGACAACGACGAGCTAAAAAGGTTATACTCAATCGTAAAGGAGAGTTTATGAAGATACTAGTAATTTCAGGCGCAAACCTTAACAAACTCGGTCAGCGCGAAAAGATATACGGCGACTTTACTTTAAGCGAACTTCAAAGCGATCTCGTTGCTTACGCAGGCGAAGCGGATCTGGAGTTCTTTACTTCCAATCACGAAGGCGAAATTATCGAAGCAGTTCAAAACTGCAATGCGGACGCGCTTATAATAAACGCCGGCGGATATTCGCACACCAGCGTCGCAATAGCCGACGCGCTTAGTATGCTTACCGTCCCTAAAATAGAAGTTCATCTTACCAATATCCATTCGCGCGAAGAATATCGACGCTTTACCGTCACCGGTTCTAAGTGCGACGGCGTAATAACCGGATTCGGTATCGACGGATACAAGGCTGCAATCGATATAATAAAACGCCGTTTAAGCAAAGTAAGCAACCAAATTCAAAGCGAAAGCGCGCCCAAAACAAAGGAGAACGGCATAATGAGGAATATCGCATTTATAGGAATGATGGGTACGGGCAAAACGGTTACCGCTAAAGTAGTTGCTCAAAAGCTCGGCAAAAACTATCTCGATATCGACGATTGTATAGTTGCAAAAATGGGAATGCCCATATCGGTAGCGTTTTTACAGCTCGGCGAAAAGACCTTCCGCGACTACGAGTACGATATAATGTGTTCTATCGTGTGGCAGGAAAACTTCATAATAAGTTGCGGCGGCGGCGTTCCGCTTTTTAAGCGCAACATGGATCTTATTCAGGATTTTATAAAGGTTCGTCTTACCGCGTCGCCCGAAGAAATTTACGAGCGCACCAAGGACGACTTCGCTCGTCCGTTGCTTAAGGACAACAGTGCCAAAAAAATCGCTCAAATCATCGACGAGCGTGAGGAGGCTTATTCTGCAGCCGCCGATATCACCGTTAGCACCGACGGCAAAACGGTAGAACAGGTAGCCGATGAAGTAATAAAAAAGTTACAAGAAAAAAACTTGATCTAGCGGCAAGTCCGTTAAATGCGTTTGCACGAAAAAATTTTTCTTAGCCGCGGCAAACGCTTGACATTACTTTTTTGTAGTGCTATAATCACGGCAACGATCTTTAAGTCGATGCTGCGACGTCGGCAAGATTGCGTAAAAAAGTAGGCTATAAGTCTATATTGTTTTCGTAACCTGTATCTCGTCGCATGCGTGACGAGATTTTTTTACGGAGAACGTATGGATAAGAACTTCAAAGCTCAATACCAAAAGATAACGGACGCTGCTTCTTTACAGCTCGGCGACGTATCTCGATTGACTTTTTTGCCCGGTTTTTGCGACGTGCACGTGCATTTTCGCGAGCCGGGTTTTTCTTATAAAGAAACTATCGCTTCGGGCAGCAAAGCGGCGGCGCGCGGCGGATACGTTGCGGTTTGCACGATGCCCAACCTTAATCCCGTTCCCGATAGTCCCCAAAACCTAAGAGTTCAAACCGATATCGTTAACCGTGACGCGTGCATAGCGGTGTATCCGTACGGAGCGATAACGATCGGGCAAAACGGCAAAGAGCTCGTAGATATGTCTAAAATGCCAAACGCAATAGCTTTTTCGGACGACGGCAAGGGAGTGCAAAGCGAGGAAATTATGCTTGCCGCAATGCAACAAGCGGCGTTTCTAGGTAAGATAATAGCCGCTCATTGCGAAGACAATTCGCTTCTGCTTGGCGGCTACATCCACGACGGCGAGTACGCAAAAACGCACGGTCATAAGGGCATAAGCTCGGCAAGCGAATACAAGCAAATCGAGCGAGACCTTATTTTGGCAGAAAAGACCAAATGCAAGTATCACGTGTGCCACATATCCGCAAAGGAAAGCGTTCAACTCGTGCGCGACGCAAAAAAGAGCGGAGTGGACGTAACCTGCGAAACCGCTCCGCATTATCTCGTTCTTACTCAAAACGATCTTATCGAGGACGGAAGATTTAAAATGAATCCGCCGCTTCGAAACGAAAGCGACCGAGACGCGCTTATCGAGGGCGTCATCGACGGAACGATAGATATGATAGCAACCGATCACGCGCCGCATTCTTTAGAAGAAAAGAGCAAAGGGCTAAGCGGTAGTTCGTTCGGCATAGTGGGACTAGAAACGGCTTTTCCGCTTTTGTATACGCACCTCGTAAAAAAGGGAATAATTACGCTTGATAAATTGGTCGATCTTATGTCAACCAATCCAAAAAAACGTTTTAACATATCAAGCGAAGGATTTTCGGGGTGGGATCTAAACGAAGAATTTATCGTAAATCCTAACGAATTCCTAAGCAAAGGCAGGGCGACGCCTCTAGCGGGCGCAAAGCTGTTTGGAGTAAACAAGCTAACGGTTTATCAAGGCGCGCCGGTGTACGTAACAAACGAAATCAATAAGTAAAGGAGAAATAAATTTTATGGCAAAAAGACAAGACGTAAAAAAGATTTTAATAATCGGTTCCGGTCCCATAGTAATAGGGCAGGCTGCGGAATTCGATTACGCCGGAACGCAGGCGTGCTTGGCGCTTAAAGAAGAGGGCTATCAGGTAGTGCTCGTCAATTCCAATCCGGCAACGATAATGACCGACACGACCATTGCCGATAAGATTTATATGGAGCCGCTTACCCTAGAATACATAGCAAAAATTCTTCGCTACGAGCGTCCGGACGCAATCGTGCCGGGCATAGGCGGTCAAACCGGACTTAACCTTGCAATGCAGCTCGAAAAGAAGGGCATACTAAAGGAATGTAGAGTTAAGCTTCTCGGTACTAGCAGCGAGAGTATCGAACGTGCCGAAGACCGAGAATTGTTTAAGGAGCTTTGTCAGTCGATAGGCGAACCGGTAATCCCGTCCGAAATTACGTATAACCTCGACGAAGCTAAAGAGGCGGCAAAACGCATAGGCTACCCCGTAGTTCTTCGTCCCGCGTTTACGCTGGGCGGTACGGGCGGCGGCTTTGCCGACAACGAGCAAGAACTCGTGGAAGTGGGACTTAATGCGTTCAAGCTTTCGCCCGTCCATCAGGTTCTAATCGAAAAGAGCGTAAAGGGCTACAAAGAAATAGAGTTCGAGGTAATGCGCGATTCTACGGGCAAAGCGATAACCATTTGCGGAATGGAAAACGTCGATCCTGTAGGCGTTCACACCGGCGACTCGATAGTCGTTGCGCCCATAATGACGCTTAGCGATCACGACAAAAAGATGCTCAACGACAGTGCGATCAAGCTTATAAAGGAACTTAAAATCGAAGGCGGTTGCAACGTTCAGTTTGCGCTTCATCCGCAAACGAGCGAATACTATCTAATCGAAGTAAATCCGCGCGTTTCTCGCTCGTCCGCACTTGCTTCCAAGGCAAGCGGTTATCCGATTGCGCGAGTAACCGCAAAAGTAGCGGTAGGAATGTCGCTCGACGAAATACAGGTGGGCGGCGGCACGGCGGCAATCGAGCCGAGCCTAGATTACGTAATAGCCAAATTCCCGCGTTTTCCGTTCGACAAATTTACCATGGCGTCCAATCTTTTGGGTACGCAAATGAAGGCAACGGGCGAGGTTATGGGCATAGGCTCTAACCTGGAAGAATGCTTACTAAAATCCGTTCGTTCGTTGGAAATCGGCGTGTGTCATCTTTACTTGCCTAAATTCGATTCGTATTCAATCGAACAAATGCTTAAGTACGTAAGCGTTTTCCACGACGACAACGTGTACGCAATAGCGCAGCTTATGCGCAACGGCGTAGGCGTAACCGAAATATTCAAAGCAACCGCAATCACACCCTTCTTCCTTGAATCCATAAAGAAGATAGTCGACTTCGAAGCCGTGCTAAAAGAGAGCGTAGGCAGCGTCGACAAACTCAAACGGGCTAAACAAATGGGTTTCAGCGATAAGTTTATCGCTAAACTTTGGAAAAAATCCGAAGACGAAATTTATGCCGTTCGTAAGCAAAACGGTATCTTCCCTTCGTTTAGAATGGTAGACACGATGCATACGGGCACGTACATACCGTACCTTTATTCGTCGTACAGCGGCAAAAACGAGTCGATAAAAACGAATAAAAAGAAGATCGTCGTTTTGGGCGCGGGACCCATTCGTATAGGACAAGGCGTCGAGTTCGACTATTCGACGGTGCACGCCGTAACGACAATCAAAAAATCCGGTTACGAGGCAATAATAATCAACAATAATCCCGAAACGGTTTCCACCGATTACACCACCAGCGACAAGTTGTACTTCGAGCCGCTTACCACCGAGGACGTAATGAACATAATCGAGTACGAACAGCCCGAGGGAGTAATAGCTTCGCTTGGCGGACAAACGGCAATAAACCTTGCCGAACCGCTTATGCGTCGCGGCGTAAAGATTATAGGTACCGACTGCGCGGCAATCGAAAAGGCAGAAAACCGCGACAGCTTCGAAAAAGTACTAAACGAGCTAGATATCCCTCGTCCCGAGGGCGCGGCTGTAACCAACATCGACGACGGCGTTGCGGCTGCAAACCGCATAGGTTATCCCGTGCTCGTCCGTCCTTCCTTCGTGCTCGGCGGCAGAGCAATGCAAATCGTAGCCAACGAAGCTCAGCTTAAAAAGTACCTAAAAACCGCGGTCGAAGTTGACGAGGACAAGCCGGTGCTAGTAGATAAATACATAAGCGGCAAGGAAGTCGAAGTCGACGCGATATGCGATGGCAGAAACGTATTCGTACCCGGAATAATGGAACTTATCGAACGAACGGGTATCCATTCGGGCGACTCGATAAGCGTGTATCCGCCGTTTAGCATATCCGACAAAGTAAAGGGCACGATACTTCAATACGCCAAAAAGCTCGGACTCGGCATAGGCATAGTCGGACTGTTCAATATTCAGTTCATAGTCGACGAAAACGAAAAGGTGTACATAATCGAAGTAAATCCTCGTTCGTCGCGAACGGTGCCGTTCTTGTCCAAGGCTACGGGCTACAGCCTTGCCGATATTGCCACCGAAGTAATACTCGGAAAAACGCTTAAAGAGCAGGGAATATTCGATATATATCCCGACGAAAAGAAACGTTGGTACGTAAAAGTTCCCGTGTTCTCGTTCAATAAGATACGAGGACTGGACGCATACCTTTCGCCCGAAATGAAGTCCACCGGCGAAGCGATAGGCTACGACGACAAACTCTACCGCGCATTGTACAAAGCGTTGCAAGCGTCGGGAATGAAGCTTCAAAACTACGGCACGGTTTTTGCGACCATTGCCGACAAGGACAAGGAAGAAGCGTTGCCGCTTATACGCAGATTTTACAATCTCGGCTTTAATATCGAAGCCACCGAAGGAACGGCAAAGTTCCTTAAAGAACACGGAATACGCACGCATGTGTTGCATAAACTCGGCGAAAACAACGAAATTCAAGAAGCTATCCGCGCAGGATACATGGCGTACGTAATCAATACGCGCGACGCCAATTCGGTAGGCGAAAGCGACGGCTACAAAATAAGATGTTACGCAATCGAAAACAACGTAACTATATTCACTTCGCTCGATACGGTAAATACGCTACTCGACGTACTTGAAGAAACGACGTTGTGTATATCTCCCATCGACGCATAAGGAGCATAAATGAAGCAGCAGATATTTACGGTAACTCAAAACGTGCCGCTTACTAAAAACGTTATGCGTATGCGACTAAGCGGCGACACGTCCGAAATAAAAAAGGCAGGACAGTTCGTTAATATTCTTATCGACGGCTTGTTTTTGCGTCGTCCCATATCGGTATGCGACGTAATGGACGAAGAGCTGACGCTGGTATACAAAATCGTCGGCAAAGGCACGAAAAAGCTTGCGGCAACCGAAGTTGGCACAAAGCTCGATATCCTCGTTGGGCTAGGCAACGGCTACGATCTTTCGCTTTCGGGCGAAAGGCCGCTTCTTATCGGAGCGGGCGTAGGCGCGCCGCCGCTGTACAATCTGGCAAAACGCCTTATCGACGAGGGCAAGCAGGTCTCCGTTTTGCTCGGATTTCACTGTGCTTGCGACGTGTTTTTGGCTGACGAATTCAAGGCGATCGGAGCAAACGTAACGGTGGTTACTTCGGACGGTAGCGCAGGCAAAAAGGGCAGAGTAACCGACTATATGGACTTAGATTACACGTACGTGTACGTTTGCGGTCCCGAAGGCATGCTAAAAAGCGTTTACTCTAAGTCGGTCACGGGCGGTCAATTCAGTTTCGAGGAACGCATGGGTTGCGGTTTCGGGGCGTGTATGGGCTGCAGTTGCAAAACGATAACGGGTTACAAACGCATTTGCAAGGACGGCCCGGTGCTTTTTAAGGAGGAAATACTATGGCAGACACAAGAGTAACATTGTGCGGAATACCTCTTAGTAACCCCGTAATACCGGCTTCGGGTACGTTCGGTTACGGTTACGAGTTTGCCGAGCTTTACGACATAAACGTTTTGGGGACTTTCTCGTTTAAGGGTACTACTTTAAGTCCCAGATTCGGCAACCCCACGCCGCGAATCGCAGAATGTACCGCAGGAATGATAAATTCCGTAGGACTTCAAAATCCCGGTGTTCAAAAGGTTATAAGCGAAGAACTTCCTAAGTTAAAAAAGTGTTTCAGCAAAAAAGTTATGGCAAACGTGGGCGGATTTTCGATAGACGAGTACGTCCAAACCGCTTCGATGCTAGACGAGTGCGACCAAGTGGGTTGGCTCGAAATCAATGTAAGCTGTCCTAACGTTCACGGCGGCGGAATGAGTTTCGGAACTTCTGCTTCGGCGGCGGCAAGCGTAACCAAAGCTGTAAAAAAGGCGGTAAAAAAGCCTGTAATAATCAAGTTGTCGCCCAACGTAACCGACGTCGCTTCCATTGCGCTTGCGTGCGAAAGCGAAGGCGCGGACGGAATCAGCCTTATAAACACCTTGCTTGGTATGCGAATAAACCTTAAAACTCGCAAGCCGATAATTGCCAATCGCAAGGGCGGTTTTTCGGGCGCGGCAATCTTCCCGGTTGCCGTCCGAATGGTAAACGAAGTCGCTTCCGCCGTAAAAATCCCGGTTGTCGGCATGGGCGGCGTAAGCAGTGCCGAGGACGTTATCGAAATGATGATGGCAGGCGCCACGGCAGTGCAGGTAGGCGCGGCAAATCTCGTAAATCCGTACGCAAGCAGGGATATAATAAACGATCTTCCTAGCGTAATGGAACGATACAAAATAAATTCTCTACAAGAAATAATAGGAGCGTGCAAATAATGGGCAAAGACGTAATCATAGCGTGCGACTTCGACAGCGCGCAAAAAACGCTTGAATTTTTGGATAAATTCAAGGATAAGAAACCGTTCGTAAAAATAGGTATGGAGCTTTACTACGCCGAAGGACCAAGCATAGTGAAGGCGATAAAACAGCGCGGCCACAAAATATTTTTGGATCTAAAGCTTCACGACATTCCCAACACGGTAAAAAAAGCCATGGCTGTGCTAAGTCGTCTTGGCGTAGATATGTGCAACGTACACGCTGCGGGAACCAAGCGCATGATGAGCGCGGCGGTGGAAGGTCTTACTCGTCCCGACGGAACCAGACCGCTTTTGATAGCCGTAACACAGCTTACGTCAACCGACGAGCAAACCATGAAAGAAGATTTGCTTATATCTAAGCCGCTCGACCAAACTGTTATGCACTACGCTAAAAACGCAATGCAGTCCGGCTTGGACGGCGTAGTGTGTTCGCCGCTCGAAGCGGGCAAGGTTCACGAAACCGTCGGAGCGCGGTTTATTACCGTAACGCCGGGCATACGATTTGCAGGCGGCGACGTAGGCGACCAAAAGCGAGTAACTACGCCCCTAATGGCAAAAGAACTCGGCTCGGACTATATCGTGGTCGGAAGACCGATAACGGCGGCGGAAGATCCCGTTGCGGCTTACCAAAAGTGCGTAAGCGAATTCGTGGACTAGGCAGCGTAACGCAAAAATAACGACCAAAACGAAAATCGTAAAGGAGAAAACGAATATGAAAAAGTTAATTGCAAAAGATTTGCTGTCCATAAAGGCAGTGTTCTTGCGTCCCGAGCAACCGTTTACTTGGGCGAGCGGAATCAAAAGTCCGATATATTGCGACAATCGACTTACGCTTACCGCACCTAAAGTGCGTACCGACGTCGAAAACGGACTTGCTAAGCTTATAAAAACTCATTTTCCTACCGCCGAAGTGCTTATGGGTACGTCAACCGCAGGTATTGCTCACGCGGCAATAACGGCGCACATTCTGGATATGCCTATGGGTTACGTTCGCAGCGGAGCCAAAGATCACGGCAGACAAAATCGTATCGAAGGCAAGCTTGAAAAAGGACAAAAGGTAGTAGTAGTCGAAGACCTTATTTCCACGGGCGGCAGTGCGATCGAAGTTGTCGAGGCGCTGCGCTTTGAGGGCGCCGAAGTGCTCGGAATCGTTAGTATCTTTACGTACGGAATGAAGAAGGGACTCGATCGTCTTGCCGAAGCGAACGTAGTAAATTATTCGCTTACCGACTTCGACGCCGTTGTCGAAACGGCAGCCGAAGAGGGCTATATAAAGGTTGACGACAAACAACGCTTAATCGCCTTCCGCAACAATCCTTCCGACGAAAGCTGGATAAAGTAGCGTATGAAAAGTTTAATAGATATTCTCGATTTGTCGATAGACGAGCTTGACGAGCTTATAAAAATCGGCATGGACGTAGCAGAAAATCCTAGCAAATACGCCGAAAAATGCAAAGGCAAAAAGCTTGCCACGTTATTTTTCGAGCCGTCCACACGTACTAGACTAAGCTTCGAAGCGGCAATGCTGGAGCTTGGCGGCAACGTGCTCGGCTTCTCCGAAGCAAACAGCTCGTCGGCGGCAAAGGGCGAAAGCGTAGCCGACACGGCAAAAATAATAAGCTGCTACGCCGATATAATCGCAATGCGTCATCCGCTAGAGGGTGCGCCGTACGTGGCGGCAACCAACGCTTCGATACCCGTAATAAACGCAGGCGACGGCGGGCATCATCATCCGACTCAAACGCTAACCGATCTTCTTACGATATATCGTGAAAAAGGAAGATTATCCAATCTTACCGTGGGGATAGTGGGCGACCTTAAGTACGGCAGAACGGTTCATTCGCTTATTGCGGCGCTGTCTAGGTACGAAGGCAACGAGTTTATACTCGTTTCGCCGGACGAGCTTAAGGTTCCGTCGTACGTAAAGACGGACGAAAAAAAGTCGGCAAAGTTTATCGAAACCACTAGCCTTACTAAGTATATGGATAAGTTCGATATTTTGTATATGACGCGTATTCAGCGCGAAAGGTTTTCGGACGCAAGCGAGTACGAGCGACTAAAAAACAGTTATATTCTTACTCCCGATAAGCTCACGAGCGCAAAAAAAGATATGCGTATACTTCATCCGCTTCCAAGGGTGAACGAAATAAGCGTAAAGGTGGACGACGACGAGCGCGCTTGTTATTTCAGACAGGCTTTAAACGGCAAGTACATCCGTATGGCTCTTATAATGTATTTACTTAAGCTTTCCGACGGTAAAAAAATAAATCTTACGGGCGAAAAAACGCCTTGCAAGTGCCAAAACCCCAAGTGTATATCTTCCGTCGAGCAGGAACTGGAAAGCTTTTATAAAGTGGATCACAGCGGCAAACGTCGTTGCGTGTACTGCGACAAGGAGTTGGACTAAGTATGAACGAAGCGTTTAAGCATATCGAAGACGAACTTGCCAAAGTCGATGAAAATCGCAGGCTTACTATAGACGGCAGAATAATCTTAAATATGACGGTAAAAAACGACGAACAGTTTTTGTCGCCGTATTCGTCTACTTCCACGCCGATAATAAGCGCCGAAGTCGCGGAGTTTATCGAGCACGCCGCCGAAGCGGCTTTGCCGGATGAACGACTTACTCTTAAAGTAAGCAGCGATTGTATCGACGAACAAGAAAAGAATACGTACAAAAACGCGATAGCCGAATACTACAAGCAAAAATACGTGTCAAACGAGCGCGAATACAAGCGCAATAAATTTATCGTAGCCGTTCTTGCCGTGCTGGGCGTAATTTTTCTTGCCGCCGAAATGGTGTTTACTAGCCTAATCGACAGTTTCGTTTGGTCCGCGGTAATCGATATCGTTGCGTGGGTGTTTTTGTGGGAAGCCGTCGATATAGGCTTTTTCGAAAATCGGAAGCTAAAGCTAAAAAAGCTTCGCTATCTTGCCTTTATAGATATGAAAGTAGAATACACGGCAGTGTAAATTCAATATGATTAAAAAAGAAAACCGTTCGTTTTACCGAGCGGTTTTTCTTTTGGCGTTTAAGCCGTTATCTTTGGTTTTACAGGAGGTAAAGGAGTTATAAAGTCAAGCCTTAGCAATTAATTTTAAATATCGCGCAGTCTTTTCCGCCGTAAACGCCGTCCGTTGTACCCATAACGAACGCGCCGACGGGGCAAACGAAAATTAAAGGGGAGCTTATCTCTTTATTAAAGGAAACGTCCAAGGCTTTACTTCCGCAACTAAACGAACGCACCGACGTATTGTCTAGCGAACAAACCGAGTATACCGCATTGCCGTAAACGAAAAACGAACACGGTCCGTAGTTTTCCGAAAAAACGGTCTTCCCGTAACGCAAGCAATAAAAATCGTTTTCAACGCTTACGTAAAGGTATTCGTCGTCACCGCAAATCGAACCGACCAAGCCGCTTTCACAAATCCTAATTACGTTTCCGTCGCCCGACAAAAGCATAAATTCGTCGTCGCTTTGTATAAGATAATACGGCTTGTCCGTTATCCAAAAATCCTTAACTACGTACGAAAATTCTTTAGGGTAATAGGCTAGGTTGTTCCATTCTCCCACGCACAGCATGTTCCTTATCCCGCCTTTGGCGTTTGCAATAAGCTGCCACGAACCTAAAACGTTAAGCGTGTCCACGTACTCTAGGTCGTAAACTTCGTCGGTAACGACGCTGCTAAGCTTTTCCAGGCTAGGGCTTATAAGCGTAAGTTTTATTCTGGTAAACTTGGTCGATTGCGACGTTAAAGCAGTTATAAACGCGTAATTGCCGTCAGAGTACTTAACGTCCAACGTCGTTTCTGTCGCAACGCAAGGTAAAATCAGCGTTTTAAGTTCTGCTCCAAAATAATTTACCGCCAAAGCGGTTGGCGATTCGTCGTCCAAAGCCATCAAAAAGCCGCCGCTATAAAGCGTTACGGCTTTAAGCGTTCCGCCGTACGTAAAAAAATCAACCGTCTTTCCGCTAGATTCGATAATCGCCAAAAAGGCGCCGTTTTGCTCGAAATCGAAGTCGTTCGACGTCGTGTTGCCGAATATGTAAAACCGCTCGTTTTCAAAAAAGACGTCCGTTATCGTCTCGTCGCCGCTTCCGCCAAACGTTTGGCTAAAAACGAGCGAAGGCTCCAGCTCGGCTATCGCGTCGCGTACCTTGTCGTGTTCTTTCGATTCACTAGGCAACGGATTTGCGCCTGCTGACGAACTCGAAGTCGGATCGTAAAACAATAAGCCCGTAGCAAGCGCAATAACCGCAATAAGCAACGCCGCAATAATGCGCAACTGAGTTTTCGTTTCGTGCATAACAACCCCTTAAATAAACTTTTTCTTATTGTAACGCCGCTAGGATCGTTTATAAAAGGAAAGTTCGTCGTATTTTGGCGTAAACGCTCGTATCATACGCTAAGGATTATGCTTGCAACTTTTTTTGTTCCGTCGGCTTCGAATTTTTCGGGTACGAACGATTCGAGTTTTTTTAGCTCGGCAAGTAAATTTTTGCTAGTAAGGTTCTCTTGCGGCAAAACGCGTATCACGTTACGACTCGAAAAATATTCGGCGTTTTCTATTTGATCGCCTCGCGACGCTCCCAAAGGAAGCGGAACGATAAGTGCTTTTTTGTTAAGCGCGGCTATTTCAAAAAGAGTGTTGGCGCCGCCTCTTGATACGATGTAATCGGCGTTTGCGTACGCTAAGGACATGTCGTTACAAAATTCCGTTTGCTTATAGCCCTCCGTTCGTCTGTCCGTAAGATTGCCTTTGCCGACCACGTGTATTACGTTATATCTTTTCGTAAGGGCGTCCAACGCTTCAAAAACGCATTCGTTAAGCGCTTTACTGCCAAGACTGCCGCCCATTATCAGCAAAGTAGGGAAGGGCGAAGTGCGTATGCCGCCTGTAAGTCCTCGCCGCAAAATTGCGCCGGTATATACGCCGTTGACAAGTTTTTTTGCCGTAACGTCAAAACTGCAACAAACGCACCTGCACTTTTTTGCGATCAGCCTGTTGGTAAGTCCCAAACTAAGGTCGCTTTCGTGCGTAACTAGCGGCGTTTTGCCTGCTGCAAGCGCTACCGGCAAACTCACGTAACCGCCCTTACTAAAAACAACGTCAGGTTTAACTTCTCTAAGAACTTTTTTTGCTTTACTAATCGACCGCATCAGCTTAAACGGCACGGCAACGTTTTTAAAAAAGCCGTCTCGCGCGTATTTCACGCAAGGGATTTCGTGATATATTACGCTTGGATAATTGCTCATAATTTCTTTTTCCATTCCGTCTCCGCCTACGTAATGAATTTCGTTTCCCGCAAGGTACGGCAAAAGCGCCACGTTAGGCATAATGTGGCCTGCGGTGCCGCCGCCGGTAAGCACTATTCTTTTCATTCTTTGCTCCATACGAATTGATTTTACCGCAACGCAAAACTTTTATACCTTGCGACGTAATATTATATAGTCGAGTCGTTGCGGTTATTCAAAAAAAGCCGCTTTATCTAATGTAAAAGCGGCGAATAGAGGCAAAAATCATTTATCGACAATTTTTATTTTTTTGCTTTTTCGAAACTGTGTATCCAGTCCGAACAATGGTAGTAAATAAAGTAAATAATCGTCGTTATTCCCCAGGTTATGGGATACGCCCAGTATATGTACGCGATATCGTGAACGATGCTCATAACGATCGATATGTAAATGACTCTAAGGATACACCATACGCTAAGCATAATAACCATAGGCACTACGCTGCGTCCGGCGCCTCGGCAAATTGAAGCTATGCAATGCGAGTAGGCTAGCAGGCAATAAAACAAAGAAGCCGTTCGCATCTGTTGTACGCAATAGCCAAGAACTTCGGGATTGTTTTCGCTGTCGAAAATACCGACTAACTTTGGTGCAAGTAAGTATATCAAAACGGCAATTGCTTCGGCTATCGCAACGCCCGCAAAAATGCCGAACCGAGCGCCTTTTTTTGCTCGGTCGTGTTCTGCCGCTCCTAGGTTTTGCCCGATAAAGTTTGTAAGCGCCATAGTAAAGCTGTTTATCGGCAAAAAGGCGAAACCCTCTATTTTGCTGTAAATACCGTACGCTGTGGTGGCGTATTCGCCGAACGAATTTATTTGCGATTGTACTATTACGTTAGCCAGTCCGATAACCGAATTTTGTATTCCGGACGGCAAGCCTATGCGCAAAATTTCTTTAAGCAAGGATTTGTCAAAACGAATTTTGCGTATGCTAACCGAAAAAATCCTACCTTTTTTAAGCAGATAGCAAAAGCACAATACCACGCTTATCGTTTGCGAAATAACGGTAGCTACGGCTGCGGCCCACACCCCCCATTTAAACACGCCAATAAACAATAGGTCTAGCAAAACGTTTGTTACCGACGATATTATAAGGTAGTACAGCGGTCGCTTGCTGTTTCCGACCGCATTCATAATGCTGCAACAAATGTTGTACATCACGGTAGCCAGCGCGCCTAAAAAATAGTATCTAAAGTATTCTATCGCTTCGGGCAAAATAGCCTCGTCGGTATTCATCCAACGCAAAAAAGTAGGGGTTAATGCAACGCCGACTATCGTAAGCAGCGTTCCGCTCACTAAACCGAACGCAATATTTGTGTGTATCGCTTTTTGAACTTTGTCCTCGTCCTTTGCTCCGAAGTATTTTGCGATAACTACGCCTGCGCCCATTGCCGCGCCGTTAAAAAAGCTGACAAGCAAAAATATAAGATTGCCCGACGAGGTGACCGCACCAAGTGATTCGGTACCCAAAAATTGTCCTACTATCAGCGCGTCTGCGGTATTGTATAGTTGTTGAAACAAATTGCTCAAAAAAGCAGGAAGCGCAAACAAAAGTATGACGGTATAAGGATTGCCTTTGGTAAGGTCCTTAACTCCGTTTTTGGTCGAAGCGGAATTTTTAAGCATGTTCAAAGTATAACACATAAAAAATATAAAAACAAGTTATTTGCTCGTTTAAAAGTGTTGACAAACGGAAATTTTTGTGCTAAAATAGTAAGGTAGTCAGCTAACTAACTAACAAGGATTTTATGAACAAAAAAGAACGGGACAATAAAAATTTCGGAGGGTATCTCTACGAACTGCGTAAGGAAAGGGGGATAGGTTTCGACGAATTCCGCCTTGCTCTGGGCGTATCTAAGGCGTATCTTAACGATGTTGAAACCGATTCTTGTCGTCCGCCGACACCCGAAGTTCAAACCAAGATGGTGCAATATCTGTGCGGCAAGCGGCAGCTTTCTCAAAAGCAGATAACGCGCTTTTATACGCTTGCGGCAAAAAGGCGCGGAGAAATTCCTGCCGACGTAATGCAATTTTTAAGCGACAACTACGGAGCGTTGGACGAAATACGCTCAACTAAAGACTACAAATTATTTTGGCAACGTAACGGGTTATAATAAACCAAGGAGGTATAAAATGGGAGCAACATACGACGCTAAAGACATAAAGGTGCTAGAGGGCTTGGATGCAGTTCGTCTAAGACCGGGTATGTATATAGGCACTACGGGAATAAAAGGACTTCATCACATATTGTGGGAAATCGTCGACAACTCGATGGACGAAGTAACGAACGGTTACGGCGACAAAATCGACATAAAGCTTTACGCCGACGGATCTGTTTCGGTCGAGGATAACGGTCGAGGCATACCCGTCGATATTCATCCGCAACTCGGCGTAAGCGCGGTCGAAGTGGTCTTCACTCAGCTCCATGCGGGCGGCAAGTTCGACAACGACAATTATTCGCATTCGGGCGGATTGCACGGCGTAGGCGCATCGGTTACCAATGCGCTAAGCGAATGGCTAATAGTCGAAGTTTACAAAAACGGCACTACTTACAAAATGGAATTCGAAAGCAAAGAAGTGGACGGCAAGGTTAAAGGCGGCGTGCCCAAGTTTTCGCTTTTCGATACGGGCGTAAAAACGCAAAAACACGGCACTTTTATCAGGTTTAAGCCGGACGCTCGCATATTCGAAAGCGTCACGCTCAGCTTCGAAACTATAAAACGAAGAATAAAAGAACTTGCGTTTCTTAATAAGGGCGCGCATATCACGCTCAGCGACCTTCGTTACGGCGACGAGCCGCTAGTCGTGGATTATCGGTACGACGGCGGCATAGTCGACTTCGTGCGAGACCTTAACGAAACCAAGACGCCGTGTTTTAAAGATCCTATCTATATCGTAGGCGAGGAAAGCGACATCGAAATGGAACTTGCGTTCCAATATACCGACGGTTATACCGACAATATTTTCTCGTACGTAAACAACATTCCTACCACCGAGGGCGGTACGCACGAAACGGGCTTTAAAAGCGGGCTTACGAGAGTTATGAACGATATCGCTCGCAAAAACGGAGTGTTAAAGGAAAAGGATGAAAACCTTAAGGGCGACGACTTTATGGAAGGCATAACGGCGGTGCTAAGCATAAAAATGCAAAACGTGCAGTTTGAAGGTCAAACCAAAACCAAGCTCGGTAACCCCGACGCAAGGGTAGCGATAGAGCATTTGGTAGTAACTAAGCTTAACAAGTTTTTCGACGTTCCCGCCAACAAGCTCGTTGCCGACGCAATATTCAAAAAGGCGCTTATGGCGGCAAAAGTACGCGAAGAAGCACGCAAAGCTAAGGAAATTACAAGGCAAAAAAACAGTATCGAAAACTTTAACCTCGTCGGCAAGCTGAGCAACTGTACGGGCAGACGCGCCGAAGACAACGAGCTGTACATCGTCGAGGGCGACAGCGCGGGCGGAACGTGCAAGCAGGCGCGTAATCGCCATTACCAAGCGATATTGCCGCTTCGAGGCAAGCCGCTCAACGCCGAAAAGAAGCGCATCGACCAAGTTTTGGATAACGTGGAAATTCGTACCATAATATCTGCGCTCGGTTGCGGCATAGGCGACGATTACGACGAGGAAGATCTTAAGTTCCACAAGGTAATAATATTGTCCGATGCCGATCAGGACGGCGGACACATTCGTGCGATACTTCTTACATTCTTCTTCAGGTACATGAAGGAGCTTATCACCGGCGGACACGTGTATATAGGTATGCCGCCGCTGTATAAGGTTTACAAAAAGGACGTAGTCGAGTACGCTTACAACGACGACGAGTTGGAAAAAGCAAAAGCAAAAGTGGGCAGAGGCTACGATATTCAACGTTACAAAGGACTTGGCGAAATGAATTCCGAGCAGCTTTGGGAGACCACTATGGATCCTACGCGCCGAACTTTAATACAGGTTTCTATCGACGACGCTGCGGAAGCGGAGCGACTCGTATCCATACTAATGGGCGACGCAATCGAAAGGCGCAAGGCGTTCATAATCGAAAACGCAAACTTTAATCGAGAAGATAATTTTAAGGTAGGTTAATAATATGGAGAGCGCAAATACTTTATACAAAACCATGGAAGAAGTTATGACCGACTCCATGATACCGTACTCCGAGTACGTTATAATGGATCGAGCGTTGCCGCGCGTCGAGGACGGTTTAAAACCCGTTCAACGCAGAGTATTGTACTCTATGGCGGAGCTTGGCATTAATCCCGACAAGCCGCACAAAAAGTGCGCGCGCATCGTCGGAGATTGCTTAGGTAAATATCATCCGCACGGCGACTCGTCGGTGTACGGCGCGCTCGTTCGTATGGCGCAACCGTTCAATATGGGCTCGGTGCTAATCGACGGACACGGCAACTTCGGTTCGATCGACGGCGACGGACCTGCCGCAATGCGATACACCGAAGCGCGTTTGGCGCCGCTTGCGCTAGAGCTTATGAGAGATCTCGAAAAGGATACCGTAAATTGGCAACCTAACTTCGACGACAGTCTAAACGAGCCGTGCTATTTGCCGGGCAGATTCCCCAATTTGCTCGTAAACGGCGCTACCGGCATAGCGGTAGGACTTGCTACCAACATTCCGCCTCATAACCTCGGCGAAGCAATCGACGGCGTAGTAGCGTATATCGACAATCCGCGCATTAAGCTTGCCGACATGATGAAGATAATAAAAGGACCCGATTTTCCGTCGGGCGGCGTTATTATTCAAGGCGATCTAGTAAACGCGTACGAAACCGGCAAGGGTAAAATCGCCATACGGGCAAAAATTCACGTCGAAAACGAAGGTGAAAAGCGACTTATAGTAATCGACGAACTGCCGTTTCAGGTAAACAAAGCGGCGCTTCTAGAAAGCATACTAAAGGTTCGCGAAGAAAAGAAAGAGGCGCTTTCGTATATCAGCGAAATAACCGACGAGTCGGATCGCAACGGTATGAGAGCCGTAATTAAAGTTAAGCGAGACGGCGACGTCGATAAAATTTTGGATATTCTGTTCAAAACGACCAATTTGCACGTTTCGTACGGCATAAACATGGTGGCTATTGCCGACGGCAAGCCGCAACAAATGGGACTTCTGGATATAATAGCTTACTACGTAAATTATCAACGAATGGTAATTATACGTCGTACTAAGTTCGAGCTCGAACAAGCCAAGGAACGCGCTCATATACTAGAAGGACTCGTCATAGCCGTAAAAAACATAGACGAAGTAGTCCATATAATAAAAACCAGCAAAAACACTACCGAAGCAAAAGAGCGACTTCGTCAGCGCTTCGATTTAAGCGAAAAGCAGGTTCAGGCGATAATTGAGCTAAGGCTCGGAAGACTTACTGCGCTGGAAGTTTATAAGCTTGAGCAAGAGCTGGAAGAGCTTCATCAGCTTATCGAACGTCTTACCAAAATTCTCGGCAGCAAAAAACTTCAAATGGAAGTCATAAAAAGCGAGATGAATGAAATCAAGCGCAAATACAAGGTTAGTCGCAAAACGATTATCATCGAGGATATTAAAAAATACAAGATAGTCAAAGCCGAGGATATCAAGCTTGCCGACGAGTACGTGGTTGCCGTTACCGAAAACGACACCATCAAAAAGATGCTCAACAAAAACTACAATATGGCAACCAGAGAGTTCGGCGAAAGTAGTACGCTGAACGAAGTATGTCGCCACTTAGTGTGCCTAAAGTCCGACAAAAAGCTAAGCTTGTTCACAAACTACGGTAATTGTTACAAGCTAAGCGCCGAGGATATTCCCGACGGCAAGTGGCGCGAAAAAGGCTTGGCGCTAAAGGACATAATAAAGGAATACGTGGCAGGCGAAAAGGTCGTGTACGCGCTTGCGGGCGATGCGCCGCAGGGCGACGTGTACTTCTTTACCAAGTACGGAATGATAAAAAAGACGCCTTGGAGCGAATACACGTTGCTTAAAAGTGCGTATCAGGCAATCAAGCTTAAGGAAGGCGACGAGGTTATCGCAATGGAAACGGTACGCGAGGGCGAATCGCTGGTGTTCGTTACTTCTAGCGGAATGTGTCTAAGGTGCAGTTCGGACGACGTACCGCAGCAGGGTAGAATATCCGCGGGCGTAAAAGGCATAAAATTAAGCGACAAGGACGAAGTGCTAAGCGCAACTCAATCGGACGGAAACGGCGAAATCGCGCTGATAACCGATCGCGGATACGCTAAACGAGTAAAAGTCAGTGACTTCGATATAATAGGCAGATACGGTAAAGGCGTAAAAATTATCGACCTTAAGTCAAACGGCAAACGCATCGTGTTCTCAAAAGTGATAACCGAGCAAATAAAAGCGGTATTAGAGCTCGACGGCGAATACCTGATGTGCGTTCCGTCCGACAACTTCAAAATCGAGTCTCGTACTCATGGCGGCAAAGCGCTCATAAAACGCGCCGAAGTAACGCGAGTTATGGTGTACGTTGATAAAATACAAGATTAATAAGCTAGTAAATTTTCTAGTGCGCTTCGCATATTAACGTATGCGAAGCGTTTTTTTATGCGATTACGGTAATAAACGCTAAAAATATGCAATAAGCGGCGGCTAACTCGCTTAAATCGCTTGATTTTTTTTCAAAAATAAGTATAATTAAAGTAAATAACGTCGGAGGAAATCAATGTCAAACAACGAATCTCAAGAAATGTATCTCGAAACGATACTCAGGCTTCAAAATAAAAAAGGGAACGTTCATTCGATAGACATCGCCGAAGAACTTAATTACAGCAAGCCGAGCGTATCGCGAGCGGTCGGAATTCTAAAAAACGACGGGTTTATAGTTGTTTCTTCGGACGGTACGATAACGCTTACTCAATCCGGACAAAAGAAGGCGAACGGAATTTTTGATAAGCACAAGGCACTTACCGATGCGTTCGTAAAAATGGGGCTGGATTATGTCGACGCAGAGGAAAACGCTTGCAAGGTGGAACACGTAATAAGCGAGTCGGCGTTTAAGGCAATAAAGGAATATTTTTCGCTATAACTTACCTTTCTTTGGAAAAGAAAGGTAAGCCCAAGAAACCTAACCTTATGTCATTCTGAGTCGTAGGCGAAGAATCTCGCGGAAGCGCCCTACTTTTCTTTAGGAAAAGAAAAGTAGGCAAAAGAAACTTAAACTAAATAGTAGGAAAAGAAAAGTAGGCAAAAGAAACTTAAACTAAATATAAATTACAAAAAGGGTAGCGTGAAGAATGTTACCCTTATTTTTGCTTAACCTTATGTCATCCTGAGCCGCATTTTCTGTCATTCTGAGCCGCAGGCGAAGAATCTCGCGGAAGCGAAACCATATGTCATTGCGAAGGACGTAGTCCTGTGGCAATCTCTCCGTTACTCCTTCATCTCGGTAACAGTAGAGGCACTGCCGCTCGAACCTATTCCCTTAAGCTTCTTTGTCTTACCCTTCTATCGGCAAGAAAGGCAAGGAGCTAAAAGAATAAATGTTCGATCAATATTTTTATCCCAAGTGCAATAAGCACGATGCCGCCGAAAACTTCGGCTTTCTTTTTGAACTTAGCGCCGAATACGTTCCCGATTTTTACGCCAAGTACAGAAAGTGCAAACGTAATAAATCCGATTATTCCTATTGCAATAAATATGCTTACGTTCGAAAACGCAAGAGTAATACCGGCAGCCATTGCGTCAATGCTCGTTCCGATCGCAAGCGGTAACATCACCTTAAACGCAACCGAAGCGTTCTTATCTTCCTCATCGCTTTTAATTGCTTCAACAATCATTTTACCGCCGATAAACCCTAGCAAAACAAAGGCAATCCAGTGATCTACGGCAACTATGTATTCTGCAACCAGCTCGGCAAGTAAATAGCCGATAAACGGCATCAAAGCTTGAAAGAACCCAAACCAACCGCCCACGATAAGCGCCGACTTAAGCGAAAATTTTTCGCTGCTTAGTCCTTTGCAAATCGCTACGGCAAAAGCGTCCATGCTAAGCGCCACGCCTAACAGCACAATTTCCCAAATATTCATAACTCTTTCCTCGTCTTTACCTACGCTTAGATTAAGTCCGCAAGCCCAAGGCTGCAAGCATAGATAAGTGTTGCAAGTATATCACAAATCTCCTAAAAATCCAACTAAAAAATATGATATTTTTTTGTTAAAAGCTTGATTTTTGTTTTGAATTAGTGTATAATGTGTATATGAAAGAAATTGAAGTTCAAAAATTAACTTCGGCAGTCAAGGAACTCGTAAAAGAAGCTTGTCTAAACCTTGCTCCGGGCGTAATAGATAAGCTGAAAGAAGCGGCAAAAAACGAACAAAACGCCACGGCTGCGTTTGCGCTTGAAACGCTCGCTAATAACGCAGAACTAGCAAAAGCCAATCAAATGCCCGTGTGTCAGGATACCGGCATGGCGGTTATATTTGCCGAAGTCGGGCAGGACGTACGCTTCGTAGGCGGAAGTTTTACGCAAGCGATAAACGAAGGCGTAAGACTTGGCTATAAAGAATATTATCTTCGCAACAGCGTGCTCGATCCTATAACTCGAAAAAACACCGGCGACAACACGCCGGCGATAATACATACGTCGTTAGTCGACGGCGACAAGGTAAAACTTACGTTGCTTCCTAAGGGCTTCGGGAGCGAAAATATGAGCAAGCTTTATATGCTTACGCCGGCTGCGGGAGTAAGCGGCGTTATGGATAAAGTCGTCGAGGCTGTAAAGCAAGCGGGTGCAAATCCGTGCCCGCCGATTATAGTTGGCGTAGGCGTAGGTGGCACGGCAGATTACGCAATGTTGCTTGCAAAAAAAGCGTTACTGCGCAAAGTAGGTCAGCGTTCGTGCGATGCCGAGCTTGCTTCTATGGAAGTCGAATTGCTAAATCGAATCAACGCATTGAACATAGGCGCTCAAGGCTTTGGCGGACGAGCGACGGCGCTGGACGTGCGTATCGAAAAATATCCCACGCATATCGCCGCATTGCCCGTAGGCGTTGCCATTCAATGTAACGCACATCGTGTGGCAAGCACGGAGGTGTTATGACAAAAAGAATTCAGCTCCCGATAACTTCGGAGGATATACGTTCCCTTAAAGCGGGCGATACGGTATTGCTTAGCGGCAGAATGATTACGGGCAGAGACGCCGCCCATAAACGTATAGTCGAAGGCTTAAAAAAAGGAGACCTTCCTTTGCGAATAGACGGCGAAACCGTATACTACGTCGGGCCTTGTCCCGCAAAGCCCGACAAAGTAATAGGCAGTTGCGGACCTACGACGTCGTATCGAATGGATTCGTACGCACCTACGCTTATGGATAACGGGCTAAAGGCGATGATAGGCAAAGGCGCAAGGTCTAGCGAAGTAGTGGAGGCAATAGTTCGCAACGAATGCGTGTATTTTGCAGCAATAGGCGGTGCGGGCGCTTTGTACAGTCAGGTCGTAAAAAAAGCGCGTGTTATTGCGTACGACGATCTCGGCGCCGAAGCGGTGCGTGAGCTTTACGTAGAGGACTTTCCCGTAATAGTTGCGGTTGATTGTGCGGGTAATTGCGTCTACGACAAATAAAACACATTAGTTTTGGAGGTAAAACTGTATGAACAAAATTATCACTATCGGCAGACAGTTCGGCAGCGGTGGACGAGAGCTTGGCAGACGAATTGCCGATCTTCTCGGCTGGGCGTACTACGACAACGAAATAATTACTGAAATATCAAAAAAGACCGAACTTGCCGAATCTTACGTTAAGCAAATAGTCGAACACAGCCCCGTAACTAGTTTCCCCATAACGATAGGGCAAACGTTCTTTCCTACCGTGTTGCACACCGACTTCGAGCAAGCGACGCGCATATACGTAGAGCAGACCAAGATAATAAAGGAAATGGCAGAAAAATCAAACTGCGTAATAGTGGGTAGATGTGCAGACTATATTTTGCGCGATTATAATCCGTTTAGGATTTTCGTGTTCGCAATGCCGCAATCGCGTATAGAAAGATGCAAAAGAAACGCTAATGTAAACGAGGACGTAAGCGAAAACAGATTATGGCGTCTTATTCGACGAGTAGATCGTCAACGCGCCAAATATTATTCGTTTTACACCGGACGCGCCTGGGGCGAACGCAACAATTACGATTTGTGTATAAACACCACTAATGCGGACATAAAATCGGTAGCGCAGGCGCTTGCCAAAATGCTTCAGCCTAGCGACGAAAGTTAACCTTCTAAAGTTACTTCGGAGGCTAAAGAATAAGTACAAAAATCAAAAAATTCGTAGTTAAAACTGCGAATTTTTTTTGCTGCCAAAGCCTAATCGATCAATAAAATCGCGCATGTAAAAATGGCTGTTTTTTAAGCGATTCGTCACAAAAAAATGCGGTAAAATTTCCCTAATTTGTGCGGATGTAAATTACAAAAATAATTGACAAAGCAGTACCCGTTGTGCTAACATTTAGCCGTAGAAGTTTTAGGAGCTACGTAGTTATGCAATCAATAAAAAATATTTACAAATTCGGCTACGGCCCGTCTAGTTCACATACTATGGGCCCTGCAAAAGCGGCTGCGATTTACGCTAAACGACATCCTAGCGACGAGTATACGATAGTACTTTACGGTTCTCTTGCCAAAACGGGCAAGGGGCACTTTACCGATAAAGCTCTGTTCGACGTGCTTGCTCCGGCAAAAGTCAATATAATTTTCGATGCGGAAACGCCGGTGGCTCGTCCTAACACGATGGACCTTTTTACCGGAGAAAACGAAAATCACGCTCGCGTAATTTCCATCGGCGGCGGCGATATACTTTTCGAAGGCGAAAAATACAAAGACGAAGTAAAAACCAAAAAAGTATACCCTCATTCTACATTTAGGGGAATTGCAAAGTATTGCGACGAAAAGGGCATTTCTCTAAGCGACTACGTTTTTGAGTTTGAGGGCGAAGAAATCAAAGATTATTTGTCCAAGGTGTGGCGCACTATGAATGAGTCTATTTCGGCAGGGCTAAGGGCAACCGGCGTTCTTGCAGGCGGACTAAAGGTCGAACGCAAAGCTAAGTTCTTGTTCAATCAACGCTATGTGGACGAAAGCCCCGAAACGCGTGAAAGTCGTATGGTTGCTTCGTTTGCTTACGCCGTTGCCGAAAACAATGCAGGCGGCGGAAAAATAGTTACTGCGCCTACGTGCGGCGCTTGCGGCGTTTTGCCGGCTGTGCTTGCGTACGTCAAGCAAAAACGCAAGTACGAAGAAAGCGACATCGTGCGCGCTCTTGCCGTTGCCGGAATAATAGGCAACATAGTAAAGACCAATGCGTCCATAAGCGGCGCCGAATGCGGTTGTCAAGCCGAAATCGGAACAGCGTGCGCTATGGCTGCCGCCGCGCTCGGCGAGCTTTACGGAATGACCATAGCTCAAATAGAGTACGCAGCCGAGATGTCTATCGAACATCATTTGGGATTAACTTGCGATCCCGTAAACGGATTGGTGCAAATTCCTTGTATCGAGCGTAACGCCGTCGCGGCAATGCGTGCAATCAATTCGGTAAATCTAGCAAGCTTTTTGTACACGACCAGAAAGATATCGTTCGATACGATAGTAAAGACGATGTACGAAACCGGACACGACTTGTCCAACCGCTATCGCGAAACTTCGGAAGGCGGACTTGCAAAGTCGGTTCGCGTAAAAACCAAACAGCTTAAAGGCGTTGTAAAGGAGGAAAACAAATAATGCTAACACTTGAAAAAGTTCAAGACGCGGCAAAGGTATTAAAACCGATAATCAACAATACGGACATTCTAAAAATGCCCATAAAGTGCGATAACGAAATCTATCTTAAAACCGAAAATTTACAAATCACCGGCTCGTTCAAAATTCGAGGCGCTTACTATAAGATATCGCGTCTTTCACCCGAAGAAAGAGCAAAGGGCGTAATAGCTTGTTCGGCGGGTAACCACGCTCAAGGCGTAGCGCTTGCCGCACAAAAGAACGGTATTCCGGCGTTTATTTGTTTGCCCGAGGGTGCGCCTATATCGAAAATAGAAGCGACTCGAAGCTACGGAGCGCAAATTATGCTCGTGCCCGGCGTGTACGACGACGCTTATCAAAAGGCGAGGGAACTTCAAAAAGAGTACGGTTATACGTTCGTTCATCCGTTTGACGACGAGGACGTAATAGCCGGTCAGGGCACCATATCGCTTGAAATTTTGGAAGAAATGCCCGATATTGACGCTATCGTCGTTCCTATCGGCGGAGGCGGACTTATCTCGGGCATAGCGTATGCGGCAAAGCAAATTAAGCCGAGCATAAAGGTGTACGGCGTTCAGGCAAGCAATGCGTCCAGCATGTACAATTCCATAAAGGAAGACCGAGCAATAAAGCTTGCAACGGTAAACACACTTGCCGACGGTATTGCGGTAAAACGCCCCGGCGATCTTACTTTCGACTACACCAAGCATTACGTGGACGAAATATTCACCGTTAACGAAGCGGAGATATACACGGCGATTTTGACGCTTATCGAAAAGAAAAAGCTCGTAGCCGAAGGTGCGGGCGCAGTACCGCTTGCGGCAGCGATGTTCAATAAATTGCCCATATCCGGCAAAAAGGTATGTTGCGTAATATCCGGCGGTAATATCGACGTTAACAGATTGTCGCGTGTAATTGCGCAAGGCTTGCTTAATACCGGCAGACGAGTAATGCTTACCATTCAGCTTAAGGACACGCCCGAACAGTTCGTAAAGGCGCTTCAGTGCATATCTCGCATGGGTGCAAACGTAATATCCGCTCAGCACGAGCGACTTGCCGCAAACGGCGATATCGATACGTGCTACCTAAAGATGGAGCTCGAAACGCGTAACTTCGAGCATATTCAGTCAATAAAAGCCACCCTTCACGGCAACGGCTTTAACATAATAGTATAATTTCAGGAGGACACAATAATGAAAGTTATCAAAACAGACAAAGCGCCCGGCGCGATCGGACCGTATTCGCAGGCGATGGTAGTAAACAATATCGTTTACACTTCGGGACAAATTCCCCTCGATCCCAAAAGCGGCGAAATCGACGGAGCTACTATCGAAGAGCAGACCGAAAGAGTTTGCAAAAACGTAGTAGGCGTACTCGAAGGCGCAGGAACATCTATCGACAAAGTATTCAAAACGACTTGCTTCCTTAGCGATATGGGAAACTTCGCAGCGTTCAACGGCGTGTATGCAAAATACTTTACTTCGTGCCCGGCTCGTTCGTGCGTTGCAGTAAAAACGTTGCCTAAAAACGTTTTGGTAGAAGTCGAGGTTATTGCCGAACTCTAACTTACTTTTCTTCTGTGAAGAAAAGTAAGCAAAAGAAGCTTGAGCAAATTTTAAGTTACAAAAAGGGTAGTAAGAATAAACTTACTACCCTTTATTCATATGTCATTGCGAGTTTGCGTTAGCAAACGTGGCAATCTCTCCGTTAAACTTTTACCACTAGTCACAATCAAGCGTAAAAACTTCGACCTTATGTCATTCTGAGCCGCAGAAAGTGGTACAATGTTTTTAGACAAAAAATTAAATGA
>CAZEXL010000016.1:0-30344 GCA_964516925.1 uncultured Lachnospiraceae bacterium
AATTATATATCAAGCTTCTTTGGCACACCTTTCTTCACTGAAGAAAGGTGTGTTTACTTTTTAATCGAGTTATTATATGCACTATAAGCGCGATCGTGCCGATAATCGCTATCGCAAGACAAAAGCCGGAAAAATCGAGAAGAACGTCGCTTAGCGACGGACCGCGGTTAGGTACCAGCGATTGGAAAAACTCGGTAAGCGCGGCGGTAGCAAAACCGCTCGTTAGCGTAACGCAGCCGGCAAGCCACTTTGTTTTTATAAACGTAAGGTAAGTAAAGCACGTTAGTATTCCCAGAACGAAAAACGCGCCGAAGTGCCCTATGGCTTTGCGTATCTTGTACATCCAGTTGGATATCGTGTCGCTGAGTCGTTGCGTTTCCACCGTCACTTTTACGGTATAAACTATCGGCGCATTGCGTTCGTCTCCGTCGTGGCAAGTAATCGTTACGGTTGCAGTTCCTTTTTTCAGCGCAGTAACGGAGTTCCCGTTAATCGCGATCGTTTTTTGGTCCGAAGACGTAATCAAAAAATCTTTGTACGTTGCGTTTTGTCCGAACGTTACGTTAATTTGCCCGCAGCCGTTGCGTTTAAGCGTTGCTTCGCCGTAATTTGCGGTAAATCCGCCGAAGTCCTCGAAATCGAGTAAAGTTACGTCCGAAACGTCAAGAACGTTTAAAGCCGAAACGTCGATCTTGGCAAAGGCGCCGCCCTCAATCGTTGCCGTTACGGTTACGCTTCCTGCTTTTAAAAAGCACAGTTCGCCTTTATCGGTAATTTGCGCAATCGATTGATCGCTTACTTGCCAGAACGTTTTTACGGCGGTAGTGTCTTTGGGCGTAAAAGAGTAGGAAAGCGGATAGTGCTTGCCGACGTAAAGGGTAGGCGGCATTTTTATAGAAAGCTCGCTTGCGTACAATTCGGTAACGGTAACGGTAACGTCCGCAAAAAGTCCGCTTACAAGGTCACGTACCCTAACAACAGCCGTGCCTGTGTTCAAGCCTTCCACAAGTCCGAGCTCGTTTACGAAAATCACGTTGTTATCGCTAGTCGAGTATTCAAAATTTACGTTCGGCGTTTTGCCTTCGCTAGTAACGACTGCAAAATCCAAGGAACGTCCGCGCTTTTTTTGGACAATCATGTCGTTTGCCGTTATTGCCGAAATCTGTTCGTTTTGGGGTTCGTCGCCGCTAACGTTTATCGTAAGCGTTTGCGTCGAGCCGTTTTTGTTACAAACGGTAACGGTGGCAACTCCGTTTCTAGTAGGGCAAACGGTGAATTCGTTAAGAGACGAAAAGCGCACTATTATATCGCCGCTAGCCGACCAGCTAAGCCCCGAGCCGCTTACGTAAAAAGTTTCGGTTTGTTTAGGCTGCAGGTCTACCGAAGAGACGTTTTCGCCGTCGCAAACGAAATTAACGCTTTCGATCCTTTCGGTTACGGTAACGGTCGTCGAACAGAATATCGAGCGATCGTCGGTCGACGTTATCGTTACGGTCGCTACGCCCGATTTAAGCGCGGTTATCGTCCTGCCGCTAATCGACACGCAATCGGAGTTGGAAGTGACTTCGTATCCCTTGTTCGTTGTGTTCGCAGGCAAAACGCTTACCGTTAGCGTCTGCGTTTCGCCGACTTCAAGCGAAGAAATCGGAGAAACGGATATCGACGAAACTGGAACGGTATTTATCGAAAAAACGAACGATGCGCTAAGCGAACGATTGTAGACGCTGGTTGCGGTAACCGTAACCGTTCCTTGTTTTATAAACGTTATAACGTTGCCGCTAATTGTTGCTAGGTCGTTAGAAAGGCTCCATTCGATTTGTTTGTACGTTGCGTCCGACGGCGTAAAAACGGGCACCAAAGTTAAGCTTTTGCCCACCTCTACGTCGGAAACGAGCGCCCCGTCAGTACTTGTAAGTTCTAAAGTTTCGGGGGCGATCACGACGTCGACGGGGACGTCCACCAAATTTCCGATTGCGTCCGAGTGCTGTTCGGAAACGTCGCCCGGCATAAGCGATTCTACGCACAAAACGACGGTTAAAAGCAAATATAGAAATAAAACGCCGTATTTCAAAACGTTACGGCGTTTTTCTTTTGTCGATAAATTTGTTTTTTTCGTCGAATTTTTCATAGCGTAGCCCTTTTGGCTAAAGAGTTATTTCGCCGTCTCGGACTTTGGCGCGGAAGTTTAGCGGAGTTATGGATTCGACTTTTTTAAAAATTCTGCAAAAATAGGCAGCGTCGGTATAGCCGCACTTAGTAGCAATTTCGCTTATCGGAAGTTTGGTAGTGCCAAGCAGATTTTTTGCCTTTTCAAGACGTTTGTTCATAAGGTACTTAATGGGCGGCATTCCCAACTGTTCCTTAAAGACGTGAGTGATGTAGTACTTGTTTACGTTAAGCAAATTGCACACGTCCTGAATGCAACAAATAGACGAGTAGTTTTTGTCAAAATATTCTTTCGCTTCAAAAAACGCTTTGTTTTGCGAGAACAGTGCGCCCATGTCGTACACGGCGAAGCGGAGCAACGTTAGCAAAAGCACTCGCAAAACGTCGTCGATGATCGTCTTGCTGCAAAGTTGCATGTTTTGACGTTCTTCGATAATCGCTTTAAAGTACGAACTTATGATTTGCGCTTTTTCGCCGCTGTGAATTATACAGAACGGCTCTTGAATAATATCGTTTTCTTCCATGTTGCTAAGCAAAACGTTGTCGAAGCCGAGGTGGTACATTTCGCAGTCGGGCGAATCGAACAGGTATTCCGAATGAAGAACGTCCTTGCTGCAAATAATAACGTCGTTCGTTTTTATCGGATACTGGTTGTCTTGCGTCTCGAATCTGCCGCTGCCGTTTACCACGAAGATAAATTCCGGATGCGGATGAGAGTGTTGACGTTTGTCGGGACCGCCGCGTTTAACGTACTTAAGCACGGGCCGTTGCTTAATTATATTCTTTTTGGCAAAAAAATCGTTATTCATTATTCTTGGGCACCTTACGCCTTAAGCTGCTCATACTCGTTATTTTGTTATATCCGTAATCGCCGTTGCGTTCAAGGAATTCTTCGGCGAACGCTTTGTAGGCGACGGAGCCGGAACAGCGCGGCTCGAATTGCATTATGGGCATACCGTAGCTGGGCGCTTCGCCAAGCTTGATATTGCGAGGGATACGGTGCGAGTATACGCTTTTGCCGAAGAATTTGATAATCTCGGCGGTAACGCTTGCAACGAGGTTGCTTCTGCCGTCGTACATCGTAAGCAAAACGCCCTCTACTTCCAAAGACGGATTAAGGTGCTTTTTTGCTAGGCGAATGGTATTCATAAGTTGGCTTAGTCCTTCCAGCGCGAAGAACTCGCCTTGAATGGGGATAAGTATGCTGTCCGCGGCGGTAAGCGCGTTTACAGTCAAAAGTGCCAACGACGGCGGGCAGTCGATAAAGATATAGTCGTATTTGTTTTTAAGCGGTTGCAAAATTTTGCGCAAAACTTTTTCACGGCCGGGTACCTTTATAAGTTCTATTTCCGCACCGGCAAGATCGATATTTGACGGTATGATGTCCTGACCGGGCACCGAAGTTTTTACAATTGCGTCTTTTGCGGTACATTCGCCAACCAAAACGTTGTAAACGGAATGTTTAAGTTCACGCTTATTAAGCCCGATACCGCTGGTGCAGTTGCCCTGAGGATCTATGTCCACCATAAGCGTTTTTTTGCCCATTGCAGCGACAAAGCTGCTTAAGTTGATACAAGTAGTTGTTTTTCCTACGCCGCCTTTTTGATTGGCAACGGCGATGATTTTAGACATATTGCTTTGCTCCTTGGCTACGTGCAAATTTTATTATTTTTATTGTAACACATCGTGCAAAAAAATGCAAGGGTTATCGCTAAAAAAATTAATTTTTTTTGATGGCAAATAATAAGGGCAAAAAACCTTGAGTTTTGGTCGTTAATGTGCTATTATAAGGCGATGAGTTTTATTGAGTTCGACAACGTATCCTATACTTACGCACCCGGCACCGATCGCGAAGTAAAAGCCGTAAAAAATCTCTCTTTTAAGATAGAAAGAGGGGACTTCGTTGCGCTTGTGGGTCACAACGGCAGCGGAAAAAGCACGGTTGCAAAACTAGTAAACGGACTGCTTGTTCCGAAAAGCGGTCGTATTACCGTTGCGGGAATGGATACGTCGGACAAAAAAAGCCTTTTCGATATTCGCAAAAACGTGGGAGTCGTGTTTCAAAATCCCGACAACCAGATGGTGGCAACCATTATCGAGGACGACGTGGCGTTCGGCCCCGAGAATTTGGGACTACAGTCAAGCGAAATTCGTTCGCGCGTGGACTGGGCGCTTAAAAGCGTAGATATGTACGAATATCGCTCGGGTACGCCGTTCAGGCTCAGCGGCGGTCAAAAGCAACGTGTGGCGATTGCCGGCGTACTTGCGATAAAGCCTAGCGCGATGGTGTTGGACGAATCCACTTCGATGTTGGATCCGACCGGCAAAAAGGAAATAATGGATATCGTTACTCGTCTTAATAAAGAAGAAAAAATGACCGTTATTATGATAACTCATTTTATGGACGAAGCGGCAAGAGCCGACAAAATATTCGTGATGGACGACGGCGAACTTATAAAAAGCGGCGGCAAAGAAGTTTTAAGCGATCCGCTTCTTATAAGCAAAGGGCTCGGGTTGCCGCCGTCCGTAAGCATTGCTCGAAAATTACGCGAAGGCGGAATGGCGATAGGGGACGTATACACTTCGGAGCAGCTTGTGGAGGAAGTATGTCGATCGTTATAAAAAATTTAAATTACGTATATTCGCCAAAGACGCCTTTTGAAAAAACGGCGTTGTCGGACGTGACGTTTACAATTAACGACGGCGATTATTTTGGCGTAATAGGGCATACCGGCAGCGGCAAAAGCACGCTTATAAGTCATTTGAACGGATTAATAAAACTTCAAAGCGGCGAATTAACGGTAAACGGTATAGATTTAAGCAAAAAATACGACTACAAAAAGTTGCGCAGCGAAGTCGGAATGGTCTTTCAGTATCCCGAATATCAGCTGTTCGACGAAACGGTAGAAGGCGACGTAGGCTTCGGGCCGAAAAATCAAGGACTTAGCGAAAGCGAAATACGCGAACGCGTCGCCTATGCGATTCGTCTGGTCGGACTGGATTACGATAAAATTAAAAACAGATCGCCGTTCGAATTAAGCGGCGGGCAGATGCGCCGTGTCGCTTTGGCGGGCGTTTTGGCTATGCGTCCCAAAGTGTTGGTATTGGACGAGCCTACCGCAGGGCTCGATCCGCGCGGCAAAAAAGAGATTTTGGAGCTGACGCTTAAAATAAAAGAGCAATGTCCTACGGTTATTATGGTTTCGCACAATATGGACGAAGTGGCGGCGTATTGCAATCGAATTGCCGTGCTTGCAAAAGGGAAACTCGAAGGCGTGTTTACGCCAAACGAGCTTTTCGGAAAAAGCGAGCTTATTCAGCGGCTCGGATTGGAGCTTCCGTCCGCCGCGCTCGTTGCAAAGATGCTTCGCGACAAGGGGATAGACGTTACGGCGTATGACGAAGACGGATTGGTCAAAGCGATTCTTGCGCTTAAAGGGGGCAAAAATGCGTGACGTCTCCATAGGTCAGTACTATCCGACAAATTCGGTCGTGCACAGAATGGACGCAAGAGTAAAGCTCGTACTCGTAATTGCGTATATAGTTATGTTGTTTTTCATTCCGTCCGTGGACGGATATTTGGCGTCGGGCGGAAGACTCGGCGAATATACCGTAAAGGTGACTTTAGCGTTTCTGGCGGTGGCGTTGTTCTTCGTAATTGCCGTTTTGTGTAGCAAAGTGCCGCTTTTAAAGGTGCTGAAAAGCGTAAAATCGGTAACCGTGTTGGTGCTTATAACGGCAATAATAATGTTTTTGTTCTACAACGGACCGGCAACTCATGTTTACGCAACGTGGTGGCGAATAAAAATTTCGCTCGAAGGTATAATCAGCGCTGCCGTAATGGCGTTAAGACTGTTCTTTTTGGTAACCGGACCGTCGTTGCTTACCTTTACGACCACGCCGGTTCAGCTTACCGACGGACTGGAAAGTTTGCTTAAGCCGCTTGCGCTTATCAAAGTCCCGGTGCACGACATAGCGATAATAATGAGTATCGCGCTAAGGCTTATACCTACGATGATAGAGGAAACCGACAAAATCACCAACGCTCAAAAGGCTCGACTTGCCGAGTTCGACGACGGAAACGTGTTTAAGCGCGCCAAGGCAATGATCCCCGTGCTCGTACCGCTACTGGCTTCGTCGTTTCGACGCGCCGACGAGCTGGCGTACGCTATGGATTCAAGATGTTACGGCGGTTGTAAAAAGCGCACGAGGATGAAGGTTATGAAACTTGGGCTACGCGACCTTTTTGCTACGCTAGTCGTTGCGGCAACGTTTTTCATCGTGTTAACGTTTGTGTATAACTATTTCGGAGTAGCCTCCGTTATAATGGATTGGGCGTATACGCTATTATGAGGATCAAGCTAACGATACAATACGACGGAGCGGACTTTAGCGGATTTCAAACGCAGCCTCAAAAAAGAACGGTGCAGTCCGAGCTGGAGACGGCTATATATAAAGTCACAGGCAGCTCTTCGCGAGTTACGGCAAGCGGAAGAACGGACGCAGGCGTGCACGCAATAGGGCAGATTGCGCATTTCGATACCGACAAAGATTTGGGCGAAAAATACGTTGGAGCGCTGAATTTTTATCTGCCGCCCGACGTCAGGGTAACGGACGCCAAAGCCGTGGACGAGAGCTTTCACGCAAGGTTTTCGTCCAAAAAAAAGACGTACGTGTACGTAATTTACGAATCAAAAACGGGCAATCCGCTTCTTCGTAACAGAGCGGTACGAGTAGAAAACAAGCTTAACGTAAAAAAAATGAACGAAGCGGCAAAGCTTTTTTTGGGTAAGCACGACTTTGCCGAATTCAGATCGCTAGGCTCGGATGCGCTTACCACCGATCGAACGGTGTTCGACGCAAGCGTAAAGCGCAAGGACGGGCTCGTTTTGTTTTCGGTTACCGCCGACGGGTTTTTGTACAACATGGTGCGCAAAATGTCGGCAGCGCTTATCGACGTAGGCAGCGGCAGAATGTCGCAAGAACAAATATCCGATCTTCTTACGCAAAAAGCGACGTTTACCAAAGTCGCGCCTGCTCACGGACTGTATCTTTACAAGGTGGTATACTAATGAAAGTTTTGATTATCGCTTGCGGCGAAACGGGCGTAACGCTTAAAGCCGCAAAAAAGCTTAAAGATGCTTTGGACGTCGACGTCGACGTTGTAGACGGCAAAGAAGTAAAGACGCTTGCAAGCTACGACGCGTACGTGCTTGGTACAAACGTGCGTTTTTCCAAATTAAACAAGCGCTTTATCAAGCTGGCAAAAGAGGCGGCAAAGCTCGGTAGCAACGTAAAACGCTACGTATACGTATGCGGAGCGGAAATAGAAAAAAAGGAGGATATGAAGGCGGCTGCAAAAAAAGCGGCGCCGTGGGCGGACGAAGTGTTTTACGTTTGGGGTGAACTGCACACCGACGGTTTGCGGTTTTTCAAAAAATACGCCGTCGAAAGTTTTATTCAGGGACGAAAAAAGGACGGTTTGCCTTCGCCGAGAATTTTAGATAAAGAAATACGAGCGTTAGCGCGACGAATAAAAGACGATTACGACGAACGAAATTAGTCGAGTAAAACGGACGAAAGAAAATTTCGTCCGTTTTTTGTTCATTTTTTCTAAACTTTGCAAATATTAACAATAAGATAACAATTGTGTTGTAAAATATATCAAAGGAAGAGGGAAAAATTAAATGTGCGCAAAAAAAGGGGATAAAAATAATAAGCAAACGCTGTTATATAAAATAATTTATCGTGTTGTTCGGCTGTTTTATCGTCAGCCTAAGTTAATAGGAACTGAAAACTTGCCTAGCGGCGGAGCGATAATCGTCGGCAATCACGCGCAGGCAAACGGTCCGATGTTTTCGGTTTTGCGTTTCCCTACTCCCAAGGCGGTATGGTGTCGCGGCGAAATGATGAGCGTAAAGGAAACGCCGTCGTATGCGTACAACGATTTTTGGGCGAATAAGCCTAAGGGAATAAGGTGGTTTTATAAAATTGCTTCGTACGCAATAGCGCCCTTAACGGCGTATACGTTCAAAAGGGCGGATACGCTTGCCGTTTATAAGGACTCAAGATTGCTCTCAACGTTTAAAAACAGCGTAAGCGCGCTAGAAAACGGCAAAAATTTGGTTATCTTTCCCGAAGAACCGCAAACGTACAACAACGTCGTAAACGAATTTCAGGATAAGTTTATCGACGTTGCCAAATTGTACTATTCAAGAAGCAAAAAAGCGGTGTCGTTCGTGCCGATGTACGTTGCGCCCGCGCTAAAAACGGTGGTGTTCGGCAAGCCTATACGATACGATCCGTCCTTGCCGATAGCCGAGCAACGCAAAGCAATATGCGACTATCTTAAATCCGAGATTACGTCGCTAGCGCAATCGTTGCCGCGTCACAAGGTAAAGCCGTACTTGAACTTGCCCAAAAAGCTTTATCCGTACTCCAAATAAAAAATCCGCCTTGAGCAAAACGTCAAGGCGGAAGTTAATTTATGATTCGCTTTCGAAGCGGCTGTTGCTTTTTGACAGCCGTTCTTTTATTATATAAATTAATCTTAACGCAAAGTACAAGGCGGCGCAAATTGCCGAGAACACTACGTACACAAGCGGTTGAACTATCGGGTAAAACGTTATGTGTTCGCCGATGCGGATTTGCGTTTCGAACAATTTTCCAAGCGGCTCGATAAGATTTGCCGCCACGTTGCCGTCGAACATAAACATATAGTTTGCCTTATAAAATCCGTTGCCCGTAACCGAAGCAATGGCGTTAAAAGCCGTTCCTACTATAAGTACGAAAACGAAATAAACGGAAAATCCTATAAGACAGTCCTTAAGCGTTTGTTTGTTCGGATACGGAAATAGTTTAAACAGCAAAGCAAGCACGGGGATTACCAAAACGTTGGTATGCTCGAATATGTAGTGCATGTTATACAGATAAAAAACGCCTTTTCCGTCAAGGTCGGGGACTGCAAGCGCAAGCAAAACGCCCGCCACGTTGACTATTACCGTAAAATTAAACAGCCGCTTGTTTTGAGTAACAAGCGTAAACAAGATAAGGAACGAGCCTATATTGCAAAGTTGAAGCGGCAATCTTTTTAAGCTTATGGATATCGCGCCGAACATTTGCGTGTACTGCATAACTAGCGCAAGCGACAAGATTAAGCACAAAATTCTTTTGTCTTCGGTCGATTTGTTACGAAATATAAAGTAGAGCGAAACTATCAGGCATATCGTTAAAACGAGCCAAAGGATATGCGGCAAACTCCAAGCGTTAAAAATTATGTCCGAATATCCGAACATATGTTGCGGTACGTATATCGGAACGCAACAAAGAAGCGAAGGGACGAGAGTGACAAAAAAGCTTGAGTATTCTTTCGGGTTTTTAAAATCGAAGACGTGCTTCGTTTGTACTGCAAGGATTATGGCAACGCACAACTCGAAATAACGCTGAACGGCAAGTATAACGCCCCTAAAGTCGGGATTTATCAAAAACGACTTAACGTCGCCACTTAGCACCGACATGCTGTTAAGCCCTTTTCCAAGCGTCGAAGTGCAGTATTCTAGATACACGGGGCAGTATATTATCGAAACCACGGTCATTGCCGTGCAAAAGTAAATCGCAACGTTTCGTACGTTACGTTTGTCGAAAAATACGGCTAGCGGAAGCATTATAAATCCGAGCGAACCGAACCAACGAACGAAAGCGAACGCTATTTCTTTGGGCGTACGTAGCAGTTCGTCCGGTTCGTACGATAAAACGAAGGCGTCCGGCAAAAGAACGCACAAAAGCATCAAACAGCAATATACTACTGCGGCGATTTTCAAAAGCTTCGTTACTACGGCGTTGAATTTTTCTTTACCGGCAGCTTGAACGTTTTTAGACGAATATTTGATTTTAAAGGCGAAGTACGCGCCTAGCGTAGCAACGGTAAGAACGCTGAGCGTAACAATAAATGCTGACATATAAAGCTCCTTAAATAATAAAACTATTATAGTCATTAGACGTTAAAAAAAGTTTAAATTACGATTAAAAAACAGGCGTGCAAAACGCGCGTCTGTCGAATCGGTTATTTTTGAACGCGCGAACTTTGATCTGCGTTACGATTGTTTCTGGCGGAAGCGGATTTGCGGTCGCTTTTATTTTTCGCGTTGCGTTGTTTTGCTTCGGGGCTTTTGGCGGCAAAACCTTGGCGTTGAGTTTTTTTGTTCTTTTTTGCCGCTTGTTCTCGCGCTATGCGGCGACGACGGTTGCCTGCGCGCAAAATCGATGCGTCGTCGTATTCTTTTTCGGCAATAGGGCCGAGTAGGCGCAAAAACTCGTTTACGTGCATAAACTTTAAGCGTCTGCCGCTTTTTGTCGAATTAACGGCGTAAACGTAGCGAGCCGAATCCTTAAGATCGTACACGAACAAGTTGCAGCTTTCAATGCCGGAAGTATAGCGTCCGCCTTGATCGTACAAAGCGGCGATGCGATTGCGACAAAGCGTTATGTCGTCAAGTTCGAGTTTTTCGTCGAAGCAAACGACCAAGCCCGAACAGGGGAGGCCGCGTTTTTTGCCGCGCGGCATGGACATAACGAATTCGTTTAATAGCTTTTTCTTGGTTTTAACGTTAGAGTAATCGATGTTTACGTACACCGCATCGGTATAACAGGCTCTGGCACCGTCTTTCGTTTTAACGCCCGGAATTATCGAGTATTCGTTTACGAACTCATCGAACGATTTGTCTTCGGCGGTAAGCAGACCTTGCAAAACTTTAAGAGTGGCAACGGCGTCGTCCACCGAGCGATGTTCTAAAAATTCTATGCCGAATTCTTCGGCTGCCGCCGCGAGGCTATAGTTGCGATTTTCTTTTTTGTAAATGCCGTACATAAGTTGTACGTCGTAAAATTTATATTCTACTTGTGGCAGTTTGTACGTGCGAATGGCGTCGGTGACGTAATTAACGTCGTTCATTATCGAAAAACCGATTATCGTTACGTCGCCCGTAAGTAAAGATTTTATTCTGTCGTAAACTGCGGGGAATCGCGGGGCGGCGCGAAATACCTCTTCGGCATAAGCAAGTTTTATTACCGTGCCGAAAAGTTTTTTATTAAACGGTTTGTTCGGGTTTACGATAATGTCGTCCTGTTCTATTATGTTAAAGTTTTCGTCCGCAAGGCAGTATCCGAAGCTACACAAACTTCCGTTTTTGCCGCCGTCGCAGCTTTCTATGTCAAAGCAAAGGTATTTCATACGTCCCACTCCGCAATAGAATTTATTATTTTGTCGACCTTAAAGCCGCAACGAGAGTAATCGCCAAGCGTCGCTTCGCCCGTAAGCGTCAAGACCGATCTAAGGCCGTTGTCTACGGCAAATTTCATATCGGTGGTTAGTCTGTCGCCCATCATTGCGGTACGAGAAAGCGGAACGCCTGTAAATTTAGAAACTCCGTCGGCGATAATTTTGTACGGCTTGCCGCAAATTACGTCCGGCAATCTGCCAGTAGTACCTTCGATAAGTTTTATAAACGAGCCTACGTCGGGCAGCTGAGTGTCTTCTACGGGGCAGGTCATATCGGGATGAGTGGCTATATAAAACGCGCCCTTTTCTATAAGATAGCACGCGCGACAAAGGCGGGCGTAATCTAGAGTTTTATCAAACGTTATAACTACCGTGTCGGCGTCGTCGCTTAAAGTAACGCCGCCGCTAATAAATTCGTCTTTAACGGGTTGCGAGCCGAGTACGTAGACCTTTGCGTTCGGTTTGAATCGAGTAAGATAGTCGGTTGTGGCGTTTGCCGAGGTGTATACGTCGGCTTGTTTGGCGTCGATGCCCATCGAACGAAGTTTACTAACGTAGTAACCTTTGGTTGCCGACGAATTGTTGGTCAAAAAAATCACTCGTTTACCGCGCGTGCGCATACGATCGATTGCGTCCGCCGCGCCCGGAAGCAATTTAGAGCCCAGGTACACCGTGCCGTCTAGGTCAAGTAAAAAACAGTCTATTTCTTTAATAAGATCCATACCTCGTTATTGTAACATTCAAAAGCAAAGATGTCAACTTTTTTTGATTGTTAGTTCGATTGAGTTGTTATGTATTTGACAAATTCAAAAAGTAGGTGTATAATCGCAGATAGTGAATGCTTTGTAAGCTAAAGATAAAGGAGTAGGGAATGGATATTAATTGGAGTGACCTGTGGAACAATATCGTTGAATGGTTTACGACTACCGGCACCAGCGTTATTTTAAAGATATTAATTTCGCTCGTCGTTTTGGCGATATCGTTTAAAATCATCAACAAAGTTACACGAAAAATCGAAAAGAAACTAGTCGAGAACAAAAAAGTCGACAAAACGCTCGTTACTACGCTTTTCTACCTTGCACGTATTGCGTTAAAGATCGTCGTAGTTGCTTGCCTTATCGGCTATCTCGGAATCGATACCAGCGGACTTACCGCGCTTATCGCTTCGCTAGGCGTTGCAATAGGTCTTGCCGTAAACGGTGCGCTCAGCAACTTTGCGGGCGGCGTGCTCATTCTTATTACTCGTCCGTTCAAAATCGACGACTATATCGAAGCGGGCGGATACAGCGGAATAGTCGAGGATATTCATATCGTATTCACTAAAGTAAGAACGTTCGACAACAAGGTCGTTTACATACCCAACGGAACTCTTTCTTCGGCAACGATAATCAACTATTCCGAAAAGGATTTACGTCGTGTGGATTTGTTCTTCTCTATCAGCAAGACCGAGGACTATAAAAGGGCGGAGGAAGTTATACTTGCTACCGCAAACGCGCACGAAATGGTGCTTAAAGATCCTAAGGCGACGGCAAGAATCGAAGCGCATTCGGCTAACGATACCAAGATCGTGCTTAAATCTTGGGTAAAGACCGGCGATTATTGGGACGTTTATTACGATTTGCAGGAAAACGTTAAAAAAGCGCTTGACGAAAGCGGTATCGAAATGCCCGCTAATCAGCTTGACGTTAGGGTAAAAAAAGACTAACTTACTTTTCTTCAGTGAAGAAAAGTAAGCAAAAGAAGCTTAAACCGGGTTTAAGGAGCAGAAGTAGGCAAAAGCAGGCAAAAGAAGCTTAAACTCTGGGCTTAAGGAGCAGAAGTAGGCAAAAGCAGGCAAAAGAAGCTTAAACCGGGTTTTAAGAAGCAGAAGTAGGCAAAAGCAGGCAAAAGAAGCTTAAACCGGGTTTAAGAAGCAGGAATAGGCAAAAGCAGGCAAAAGAAGCTTAAACCGGGTTTAAGGAGCAGAAGTAGGCAAAAGCAGGCAAAAGAAGCTTAAACCGGGTTTAAGAAGCAGAAGTAGGCAAAAGCAGGCAAAAGAAACTTAAACTCTGGGTTTAAGGAGCAAAAATAAGTAACGGAAGCCTAAGCTAATTCCAATTTACAATGCATGTAAGAAGCTTTATATAAGCAATCCTTAAATTACAAAAAGCGGTAGGTGCGAACTTACTGCTTTTTGTAATTTAAGAAAGCTGGGCGAAAAGTCGCGTAAAACGGCGAAAAAACTCAAAAAAAGAGGTGCTCCGATACTAATTTACGTTCAAAATCACTAAACCGTGGGCAAAAAAGCAAAAAACAGTTGCGTTTGCCGTAAAAATATGGTAAAATGTACAAAATCGATCCGATTTGTCGGTAAATATGGGATAAAACTCGTATGATTATAGTAGAAAAACTCACCAAAATATTCAAAAGCAAGCGTGAAGGGCAGTGCGTTGCTCTTGACAACGTTTCGTTTACGCTCGCAGATCGAGGAATGGTGTTCGTTACCGGCAAGTCGGGCAGCGGAAAGACGACGTTGCTTTCGCTTATCGGCGGATTGGACGGCGCAACAAGCGGAGATATATGCGTAAACGGCAAGTTTCTTTCGGAATTTTCTGCTTCGGATTACGTAAAGTATCGAAACGCAACGATAGGGTTCGTGTTTCAAGACTTTCACCTTTTAAACGAGCTTACGGTAAAGGAAAACGTTAAGGCGTCGCTCGATTTGCAAGGCGTAACCGACGAGCAAGCCGTGCTTAAAACGCTGGAACAGGTCGGGCTTAAAGGTTACGAAAACAGATTCCCAAAAGAGCTGTCGGGCGGTGAAAAGCAACGAGTTGCCATAGCGCGCGCTCTGGTAAAAAATCCGACGTTAATTTTGGCGGACGAACCTACGGGTAATCTCGACAGTCGCACGACCAAGCAAGTACTCGATTTGCTAAAAGAATTGTCTAGGCATCGGTTAGTCGTTGTCGTATCGCACAATTTGGGTGATGCGCGTAGATATGCCGATCGTATAATCGAGCTGTCGCAAGGCAAAATAGTGCGAGATTTGGTGCGCAACCCCGACTTTAGCGAAGAAATAAAAATCGAAAACGGCAAGTTGTTTTTGCCGTCGTACAAAAAAATAGGCAAAAGCGACGGCGAAATTATTAATCGAGCGCTTAGCGGCGGTGAAATAAAGCAGCTTGTTCAAGTGAACAACGCTTTTATAATAAACAAAGATAAAAATCATAGCGATCTAATAATGCGTCCTATGCGATTTGCGTCTGCCGGCAAAATGAAGCCGCGCGACACGCTTGACCTTGCCGTAAAATTTGCAAAAAAAGATCTGTTTAGGCTTGTAATTTACGCCGTAATAGTGGTTTGTTTAATCGTGGTGCTTGGGCTTTGCGAACTCATAGTCGATTTTGACGCGTCCGAAATAATAAGCGACGAGCTTAGTCAAAACGGGCAAATGAGCGTTGCGCTTCGAAAAAACGCGCTTTCGGACGATACAACGACGCAGGTTAACAGTATGTGCTTGTTTAGCATAAGCGACGACGAAATACAAGCGTTTTACGACGACGGATACGAAGGCAACGTGTTTAAGCTCGTCAATTTGGTTATTCCGTCGCCAAGCACGTCGATAAGCGACGAGCACTTTGTAAGTACGTTTACGTATAACAACGTTTTTTACACCACTACTTCGGGTACGCTTATAACGACCGAGGAGTATATGCAAAGCGTGTTCGGGAATATCGAGTACGTAATTCAAGCCGACGTAATCGAAGCGGGCGGCGTTTACATAACCGACTATACCGCCGACGCCATTTTGTACGGCAATCCCAGATATTTCAAAACTTATAAGTCGATTTTGGGCGTATACAAAAATTCAAACAATAACGGCTACGGATACATAAACGGCATAATAAAAACCAACTATCGCGAAAAATACGCCGAAATTATCGATATAGATAGATCGCAGGAGCTCACTGCCGACCAAATAAAAAAAATAACGTCTAGCGAACTTTATCGCAGTTACTACGACGACGTTATGATCAATTTGTCCGTCGCATACACAACCAATCCGAATTTCGTGGAAGACATGATAAGCTTGGGTGCAAAACAGTTTTGTCCCGTCGGCAACTCGGTATTTTCTTACGACGATAAGGATTACGAGTGCAGGTCGGGTTATTTCGAGCGTGCTTTGGCAAAATCGGAGTACGTTTTAAGCGACGGCGAGATCGTTATGAATTACGGAAAGTATAATTCGATATTCGGCACGAAGTACGACGAAAACAATTTTAGCAACTTCGTTCCGCACGAAGTAACTTTTAAACATTCGTACTACAACGATATTAATTCGGTTAAAGTGGACTATACCTTTACTGCAAAAATCGTTTCGCTATGCAAGGACGGATCGATATACTTATCCGACGATTTGTTTAATCAAGCGTTGAAAAACGAAACGTTTACTTCGGCATTGTACTTCGACAATACCGATAAGGCAGGCACGCTTATAAACGCAGTAAACGAACTCGGCTACGAAAACACGTCTATAATAGCAGCTACGGTTGCGACTATGACGAAAGCCGTCAGCGTATTTAAGGACTTCTTCGTTATTATTTTCGTAGGCTTGTGCGTTTGCGCCGTTTTCGTAATTGCCAATTACGGTATGAAGTTAATTAAAGAGCGCAAGCACGAGCTTGGCGTTTTAAAGGCTTTAGGCGCGCGCGACTCGGATTTGTCGGTTATTGTCGGGCTTCAGGCGATACTGCTTACGGCGATAATAATAGTGGGTTACGTTTTTGGCTCGTTAGTGTTTATAGGTCTTGCCAACGACGTTCTTATAAATTCGCTTGTCGAGCTTGCGCCTCAGCGTATGGTAATCGACGTACAATTACTCTATTGCAAAGCAAAGCACTTTTTGCTAAACGGACTGCTTGTTGCCGCAATCGTAGTTTCGTCGTTCGTTACGCCGTTGCTTAAACTTCGTCGTCTTAAGCCGACCAACATAATAAAGGCGCACGAGTAAGCAAAAAAACATAATACGGTGCCAAAAAAATAATAAAAATTTTTTGTAAACCGTATCAAAACGGTTGATTTATGATTTTGTTTTTGATATAATGCTAAAGCTATCATTCGTGGCGGCATAGCTCAGCTGGCTAGAGTACTCGGTTCATACCCGATTGGTCGTAGGTTCGAATCCCACTGCCGCTACCAAAATACTCGGCTCCATGGTCAAGCGGTTAAGACATCGCCCTTTCACGGCGGTAACTCGGGTTCGATTCCCGATGGAGTCACCAAAGGAAGCTTAGCTCAGCTGGGAGAGCATCTGCCTTACAAGCAGAGGGTCATAGGTTCGATCCCTATAGCTTCCACCACAACCACCTTAATTCAAGGTGGTTTTTTTATTGCCTTTTAACAAAAAGAGGTTTACAAAAAGCGTTATGAAAACTTCTTGACTTTTGTGCGGCGGTAGTATAAAATGTATTTATGAACGAAAAAGAATTATTAGCTAAATGCGACTACACGTTGCTAGACAGGCGAGCAACAACTGCGGATATTTTTGCAGTCGTGGACGACGGAATAAAGTACGGCGTCGCTTCGGTATGCATTCCGCCGTGTTTCGTTAAGGATGCAAGCAAATACGCTGGCGGCAGAGTTGCGATATGTACGGTCATAGGCTTTCCGAACGGATATAACACTGCTAAAAGCAAGGTTTACGAAACTTCTCGTGCAATAAGCGACGGAGCGGACGAAATAGATATGGTAATAAACGTCGGCAAACTTAAAGAAAAAGACTACGATTACGTCGTAAACGAAATTGCCGCAGTAAAAAAGGCGTGTCAAGGCAAAATCCTTAAAGTGATAATCGAAACGTGCCTTCTTAGCGAAGAAGAAAAAATCAAAGCTTGTTCGCTAGTTTACGACGGCGGAGCGGATTTTATAAAGACGTCCACAGGATTTTCGACGGGCGGCGCAACCAAAGCCGACGTGGAACTTATGAGAATGTTTAGCAATCCTAAGTTAAAAATAAAGGCAGCCGGCGGCATACGCACGATAGAAGCGGCGCAAGAGTTTATTGCGCTTGGAGCGGACCGTATAGGCACAAGCGGAATAATAAAAGCCGTAAAGGCAAAGCAAGGAGAATAATTATGCATCACAATACGCACAACGTACCCACGCCGCACGTCGAGGCAAAATACGGCGACTTTGCGCCCACGGTACTTATGCCGGGCGATCCTCAAAGGGCTGAATTTATAGCAAATACTTTTTTGACCGACGCTAAGCTTATTAACGACGTACGCGGAATGAAGGGTTACACCGGCTATTACAACGGCAAAAAAGTGTCGGTTATGGCTTCGGGCATGGGGCAACCGTCGATGGGAATATATTCGTACGAACTCTTTAATTTTTACGACGTTCAAAACATCATTCGCGTAGGAACGTGCGGCAGTATCGACAAGGATTTGCACGCAAAGGACGTCGTTATCGCAATGGGCGCCTGTACCAACGGCAACTACGCCGCGCAATATCGTTTGCCGGGCACGTTTTGCCCGATAGCCGATTTTTCGCTCGTTCAAAAGGCGGCTAAAGAATGCGAAAAAAGGGGAGTAAACTACAAGGTGGGCAACGTTCTAAGTTCGGATACGTTCTACGATGACTCAGCTTCGGCGTTAGAATGGGTAAAGATGGGAGTACTAGCGCTTGAAATGGAGTCGGCGGCGCTTTATTGCAATGCTGCTCGTGCCGGCAAAAAAGCGTTGTGTATTTGCACGGTAAGCGATTCGTTTATCTATCCCGACGAAAACACTACGTCCGAGCAACGCAAAAGCGCGTTTACCGAAATGATGAAAATCGCGCTGGAAATCGCATAACGTATATGGCAAAAAGAGTTTTTATAATAGTTTTGGACAGCTTCGGCATTGGCGAAGCGCCCGACGCGTGTAGGTGGGGCGACCAAGGCAGTAACACGCTTAACGCGATACGCCGTTCGCCTTATTTTAAGTGCGACAATTTGCGCAAGGCAGGGCTATTTAATATCGACGGAAACGGCGGAGTGACAGAGCCTACTGCAAGTTACGGCAAATGCCTAGAAGCGTCCGCCGGCAAAGACACTACCGTGGGGCATTGGGAAATAGCCGGACTTATTACCGACAAAGAGTTTCCTACCTTCCCTAACGGCTTTCCGCAAGAGATAATAAACAAATTCGAAGCGGCAACCGGCAGAAAGACGCTGTGCAACAAACCGTATTCGGGCACCGAAGTAATAAAGGATTACGGAGCAAAACACTTTGAAACGGGCGCGCTTATAGTGTACACGTCGGCTGATTCGGTGTTTCAAATCGCCGCGCACGAGGACGTCGTTCCGCTTAACGAGCTGTACGATTATTGCGTAAAAGCAAGAAAAATTCTCGATTCTTACGGTGTGGGCAGAGTTATAGCTCGTCCGTTTGTCGGCGAATATCCGTACGAGCGAACGAGCAATCGACACGACTATTCTATCGCTCCGCCCAAAAACACTATGCTCGATATTTTAAACAAGAACGGCAAAAGCGTGATTGCCGTAGGTAAAATAAACGACATTTTCGCCTCGCGCGGAATAACCGAAAGTTATCGCACGACGAGCAACGACGACGGAATGAAAGTTACGAGCGAGCTTGCAAAAAAAGATTTCAACGGACTGTGCTTTGTTAATCTCGTAGACTTCGACGCAAAGTACGGACACCGCAACGACGTAGACGGCTATGCCAAAGCGATGTCGACTTTCGACGAGTGGCTGGGTTCGTTTTTGCCCGAACTAAAAAAAGACGATTTGCTTATAATAACTGCCGATCACGGTTGCGATCCGTCCACGCCGTCCACCGATCACTCTCGCGAATACACGCCGCTTATCGTTTACGGACAAAGAGTAAAGAAAGGCGTAAACCTCGGAATTCGTAGCACGTTTGCCGACGTTTCGGCCACAACGCTCGAATATTTGGGCGTAGAAAAAGAGGACGTACAAGGAACTAGTTTTTTGCACGAAATAACAAAGTAGGGGAAGCAATGAATTACGACGAATTAATATCAAAAGCAAAAGAGGCAAGGCGTAATGCGTACGCACCGTACTCGGGATTTAAGGTAGGGGCGGCTTTGCTTGCGCAAAGCGGCAAGGTTTACAGCGGATGCAATGTCGAAAACGCCGCTTACGGCGAAACGGTTTGTGCCGAGCGCGTTGCGTTTTTTAATGCGATTTCTAAGGGCGAGCGACTATTTACGGCGATTGCGATAGTAGGCGGAAAAGACGAACTTGTCGACTGCGCTCCGTGCGGTTCGTGCCGTCAGGTTATGGCTCAGTTTTGCGACGAAAACTTCGTCGTCGTTTTGCTTAACGGCGGCAAAACAAAGGCGTACAAGCTTTACGAGCTTTTGCCGTTTGCGTTCGGTTTAAAGGAGTAGTATGCGAGCGTACGATATAATAAAGAAGAAGCGAGACGGGTACGAGCTTAGCAAAGAGGAAATACGATTCTTTGTAAACGGATACGTAAGCGGTGAAATACCTTCCTATCAAACGTCGGCTTTGCTTATGGCGATATTTTTTAGAGGCATGACTCAAAGTGAAACGGCGGAACTGACTTTTGCCGTTCGCGATTCTGGCGAAGTAATATCTCGAAGTACGGACGGAATCAAGGTAGACAAACATTCTACCGGCGGAGTGGGCGACAAAACCAGCCTTATCGTTATGCCCATAGTGGCTTCGTGCGGTCTTAAGGTCGCTAAAATGAGCGGCCGAGGACTCGGACACACGGGCGGCACGATAGACAAACTCGAATCTATTCAAGGATTTAATACCGATATACCGTCGGCAAAATTTTCGCAAATAGTAAAAGACGTAGGACTTTCGATAGTAGGTCAAAGCGCGACGCTTGCGCCTGCCGACAAGCTGCTTTACGCTCTTCGTGACGTAACCGCCACGGTGGACAGTATTCCGCTTATTGCTTCCAGCATAATGGGCAAAAAACTTGCGGCAAACGACGACGTTATCGTGCTTGACGTAAAGTGCGGCAGCGGAGCGTTTATGAAAACGCTTGACGAAGCTAAGCAGCTTGCAAGCGTATGCGTCGACGTAGGCAAAAAAGCGGGCAAAAAGGTTTCCGCGCTTATCACCGATATGGATAAGCCGCTTGGCAGGGCGATAGGCAATTCGCTCGAAGTAATCGAAGCGGTCGAAATTCTTAAGGGCGGCGGCGCAAGTGATTTACGCGAACTTTCTTTAACGCTTGCCGCCGAAATTCTAAGGCTTAGCGGATACGGTACGGCGGACGAGTGCGTTCGTCTAGCAAAAGAACGAATAGATTCGCACAAGGCGCTCGATACGTTTGTTTCGTTCGTTAAGGCGCAGGGCGGCAACGAAAAGTGGATATTCGATACGTCGCTGTTTCCTAGCGCTAGGCATAGCTTAAAGGTAGTAGCGCCCCTTGGCGGCTACGTGACTGCCGTAAACGCCGAGGAGTACGGCGTAGCAAGTTCGTTGCTGGGTGCGGGAAGAACCAAGCTCGGCGAAAAAATAGATTTTTCGGCGGGAATAATTCTTAACAAAAAGACGGGCGACTACGTAAGCAAAGGGGAAGAAATAGCAACGCTTTACTTTAACGAAGGCGACGAAATCGAGGCGGCAAACAAAATACTTCGGGCAACGCAGATAGGGGACGTACCTCCAAAAAAGCGACCGATGGTGTTGGAAGTAATAAACTAGCAAAGGAAAGAAAAATTATGGACGGAATAAAGGGAGCCATTTTCGATTTGGACGGCACGCTGTTCGATTCTCTGTGGATGTGGGAAGAAATCGACAAACGCTTTTTGGGCAAGCGCGGTTTTAGCGTTCCCGACGATTATTCGGCTAAGGTAAGCGCAATGACGTATCGCCAAACCGCCGACTACACGATAGAACGATTCGGACTAAGCGATTCGCCACAGGCTTTAATGGACGAGTGGCACGAAATGTCCAAAGAACTGTACGCCACCGAAGTAAAACTTAAGGACGGAGCCAAGGAATTTTTGGACGTTTTACTAAAAAAAGGCATTAAACTCGGCATCGCAACTTCGTCCACGCCCGAAATGTACGAACCTGCGCTTAAAAACAACGGTGTGCGTTCGTATTTTTGCGCCGTTGCCGATACCACCTCGCGTCGAAGCAAGGAATTTCCCGACGTGTATCTTGACGTGGCGGCACAAATGGGATTGGCGCCTCTTGAGTGCGTCGTGTTCGAGGATTTGCCCAAGGCGATCGATTGCGCCAGAAGCGCAGGGTTTAAGACGGTAGCGATTTTCGACAAACATTTCACGTCCAAAAGTCAGGCGCAGGCAGACGTGTACGCGCAAAGCTTTGCTCAACTTAAAAGAATTTTCGACTAATAGACAGAAAGCGTAAAAGTGATTGTAAAGGAGAAAAATAATGTCAACGGAAGATTTTGTAATAAATAACGGCGTACTTAAAAAATACAACGGAAACAACGAAAAAGTAACGGTGCCGCAAGGCGTAACCAAGATAGGCAAAGAAGCTTTTTGTTACTGCAAAAGTCTAACCGAAGTGATTCTGCCGCAAGGGCTAATCAGCATAGGCGACGGAGCGTTCCAGGGCTGTGAAAACCTTAGTAAGATCGTTTTGCCGCAAGGCGTAGTCGACATAGGAGCAGAAGCTTTTATGTACTGTGACGGCTTGAAAGAAATAACTCTGCCGCAAAGCGTAAAGGCGGTTCGTAGCGGCGCATTTTTGTGTTGCGACGCAAAAATAACGGCTAGCGGCGAAATCGTAAAAAGATTGCAAGAAGAATACTACGATATCGCCTTAGAGGTGTTGGGCGGCAATCCTAACGATATGACGGCAAGTCAAATAAAGGATGAAACTCAAAAAGCCGTCTCGCTTATAGGCAAGGACTTTAACGTCGACGGCGACAAGCTTGTAAGGTATACGGGCAAGGGCGGTCGCGTCGTCGTTCCGTACGGCATCAAGGACGTAGGCGTCGATGCGTTTAGCGATCGCGACGACGTGTACGTCGTCGTTTTGCCCGACACCGTCAAAAAAATATGGAACGGCGCCTTCAAAAACTGCGGCAAGCTAAAAAGCATAAATTTGCCCGAAGGCTTAACGAATATAAAAAGAGAGGCGTTTAGATATAGCGGCGTGGAAGAAATAACGTTGCCTCAAAGTCTTGCTTTTATTGGCGAAATCGCGTTTGACGGTTGTAAAAATCTTACTAGCGTAACCATTCCGAAAAACGTAACGAAAGTCGGCGATATGGCGTTTTCGTATTGCCAAAATCTTATGAGCATAGAAGTGGAAGACGGTAATGCGTCGTTTACGTCGATAGGCGGCGTATTGTACGATAAAAACGCTCAAACGCTGCTTATCTATCCGTGCGGCAGGTTAACTTCGGTATTCAAAATACCGCAAGGAGTAACTGTCGTAAATTCGTTCGCTTTTTCCAACTCTAGCGGCCTAACCGGAGTGGTGCTGCCCGCAAGCTTAAATTCTTTGAGTACGGTAAACTTCGGCAAAAATCTTGTAACTATAGACGTGGTAAGCGAAAACAAAGCGTTCAGCTCGGTAAACGGAGTGCTGTTCGATAAAAGCGGCAAGACGCTGTTAATGTATCCGCGCGGCAAAAGCGACGAGGTTTTCGTCGTGCCGCAAGGTGTAACTAAAATAGGCAGAAGTGCGTTTAACGATTGCGAAGGACTCGTCGAAGTCGAATTACCCTCAAGCGTAACCGAAGTGGGCGATTGGGCGTTTGGCTGTTGCAGTAATCTTAAAAAAATAACGGCGCCAAGTAGTCTTGCTAGCGAGCTTAAAAAAGATTATCCCAAAATTATTATCGAAGAAATCTAGCTATACGCCAAAAGCTTATTTGGCGCAATCGTTTAAAGCGCGGTTATGCAGTTGACAAAGCGATCGTTATGGTGTATAATAACAATCTAAGACGTGCGGAATCGTTCCGCACAAACAAAAAAACGGCAACTTGCCAAAAGGAGATTTTTACAATGGATATAATTAAAAAATTAGAAGAAATTATTTGCGATTATCGAGGCGAACAAATCAGCCTTAAACCCGAAACGACTTTTGACGAACTCGGGTTCGATTCGCTCGACAAAGTAGAGCTTTTAATGCGTTTGGAAGAAGAATTCAATTTTCAATTCCCCGACGACGTTCAAGTAAGCGGCGTGGGCGAGCTTATCGAAATTCTTAACAAGCACGTAAAGTAATTTACAAAAAAAGCAACGAAAAAAGAGCGGCTAGTGAAGTAAACCCCAAAGTTTAGACAAAACTTTTGGGGTGCATAGCATAGCCGCTCTTTTTTAATCTACGGGAAGATATTCCTTGTATAAGTGTTTTTTTTCGCCCGAGTTTTCCTTGCAATACTCAAGGGTAAGATAGTCGAAGTTGACTTGTTCTACAAAGTCCGATTGCGAAAATCTGGTCGTGCCGAAAGCGTCGAAGTTTTTTACGTGCGATTTCAAAAGGACGGGGGTAGGTACGTCCATTTGTTCGCACAAATCGGGCAGATACGAGCCAAACAGTTTCGAGTCGAACTTGTCCTCGCCCTTGTAAACGAAGCTTTTAAGAATTTTATCTTTTTTTGTGGTTTTAGCCCAGATTTTAAACATTCGATTCTCCTTACGACGAGTATTATATCATAAAAACGGTTTTTCGTCAAAAGAATTAGCGGTTAAATTCAGGCTTGATATATTTTGTGCTTGACTTAAGCGGCTGATTTGAGTTATAATAACTCAGTTAAAAGGATAATTATAAGGAGACGTATCAATTATGGTTGAATTATTGACTTTAGAAGATATAAAAGAGCTCGAAGACGAGCTTGAGGAACTCAAAGTTCACGGCAGAGCCGAAATGGCAGAAAAAATCCGTGTGGCTCGTGAATTCGGTGATTTGTCCGAAAACGCAGAATACGATATTGCCAAAGAAGAGCAGGCAAAAATGGAAGCTCGTATCGTAGAAATCGAGAATAAATTACGCAACGCTCAGGTGTACGAAAAGTCTAAGTCCGACAAGGTAGGTCTTGGTCATACGGTAACCATCGTTAACCTCGATACCAACGAGGAAGTAACTTACGACATAGTCGGTTCGCACCAGGCTAATCCGATGGAAGGCAAAATAAGCAACGATTCGCCGGTGGGCAAAGCGCTAATAGGCAAAAAACGCGGCGACGAAGTAGAGGTCAAAGTTAAGGCAGGCGTAAAAAAATTCCGTATAATCAAGATAAGCTAAGGAGGACATTATGGCAGAAAATATTCCCGAAACCGAAAACGCGGACGAAACCATGTCCGAGCAAGAGCGTCAAACGCTTTTGCAGGTTCGTCGCGACAAGCTTACCGCTTTTGTCGAGGCGGGCAAGAATCCGTACGAAATCACTAAGTTTAACGTAAAGCATACGTCCAAGCAAATTTTGGACAACACGCCCAAGTACGAGGGCAAAAAAGTAACCGTTGCCGGCAGACTTATAAGCAAGCGCGTTATGGGCAAGGCAAGTTTTGCGCATTTGCTTGACGCCAAGGGGCAAATTCAGATATACGTAAAAATCGACGCGGTAGGTGCCGAAAGTTACGACGATTGGAAGAAGTACGACATCGGCGATATCGTCGGCGTAAGTGGCAAAGTGTTCGTTACGCACAAGGGCGAAACGTCGATAGCCGTCGAAAAAATCGAGCTTTTATCCAAGTCGCTTTTGCCGTTGCCCGAAAAGTGGCACGGACTTAAGGACAACGATCTTCGTTATCGTCAGCGTTACGTGGACCTTATCGCCAATCCGTCGGTAAAAGACACGTTCGTAAAAAGGTCCAAAATCATTTCCACCATTCGTAAACACTTAGAAAAGAAGGGCTTTATCGAAGTGGAAACGCCCATACTCAACACCATTGCCGGCGGCGCAAACGCAAGGCCGTTCGTAACGCACCACAATACGCTCGATATCGACATGTATATGCGCATAGCGCCCGAACTTTACCTTAAGCGTCTTATCGTAGGCGGATTCGATAAAGTGTACGAAATAGGCAGATTGTTCCGTAACGAGGGTATGGATATAAAGCATAACCCCGAATTTACGACTATGGAACTTTATCAGGCGTACGCAAACCTTGACGACATGGCGTCGCTTACCGAAGATTTGTTCGACGAAATCCGCAAGGCGCTCGATCTCGACGAGACGATAAGCTATCAAGGCACCGAAATCAATCTTAAAACCCCGTGGGAAAGGCTTACCATGCTTCAAGCAGTCAAAAAGTATACCGGCGTGGACTACACGAATATGGATGCGCAACAAGCCGTAAAGGCTGCGCAGGACCTCGGCGTAGAACTTGACGAGTCCAAAAAGACGTGGGGCAACGCAGTTTACGAAACGTTTGATCAGCTCGTGGAAGAAAAGCTCGTTCAACCGGTGTTCATCTACGACTATCCCGTCGAAGTAAGCCCGCTTGCAAAACGCAAGGCGGACGACAAGCGTATGACTCACAGATTCGAGTTCTTTATGTACGCGCGCGAAATGGGTAACGCTTTTGCCGAGCTTAACGATCCTATCGATCAGCGGGCAAGATTCGAAGCTCAAGTTGCGCTTCGAAGCAAGGGCGACGACGAAGCTCAGATGATGGACGAGGACTACGTAACCGCATTAGAGTACGGCTTGCCTCCTACGGGCGGTATAGGCATAGGTATCGACAGACTCGTTATGTTGTTTACCGACAGCTTTTCGATAAGGGACGTATTGCTTTTCCCGACGATGAAACCTAAAAAGTGAATTTGTTTATCAGCGACAAAATACGCGAGTACGTAGCGGCAACCAAATATCGCTATCATACTCCCGGCCATAAGGGAACGCTTTTAAAGGAAGACATTACCGAAATAGACGATGCGTTTCCGAGCGATGCAATAAAAAGAGCGCAGCGAGAAACGGCTGCGCTTCTTAAAAGCAGACATTGCAGATTTTTGGTGGGCGGTTCGTCCATGGGCATAAAAGCCAACGTGCTTGCATGCGGCGGAGATATTCTCGTCGCCGAAAATTCGCACCGAGCGCTTTTCGAAGCGGCTAAACTTGCCAAAGTAAACGCATTTACCGTAAAAAACGAGTATCGCTATGGCTTGCCTATGCCGTCGGACGCACGTGCGATCGAAGCGGGACTAAACGCTCATTCGTCGGTGAAGGCCGTATATATTACTTCGCCCGACTACTACGGTTTTACGGCAAAGGGTGAAATAGCCGAGGTCGCAAAGGACAAGGGCGTATATCTGTTTTGCGACGCGGCGCACGGAGCGCACTTTCCGTTTTGCGAAGAGCTGTTTCCGCGTTCGTTTTCGACTTTCGCTCATTCTACCAATCTAAGCGCGCACAAGACGCTTGCCGCATATACGCAAACGGCGTACCTTGCCGTAAACGACGACGAGCTTATGCAAAAAATAGACGACGCGCTCGATTTACTAGGGACTACCAGCCCTTCGTACGTATTGCTAGGCGGCTTGGAATACGCGGCAAAGCACGCTCAAGCAAACGCAAAAAAATATTTTGAACTTAAACTTAAAGTGGACGAACTTAAAAAAAGCGTACCGACTTTAAGTAACGACGATTTTTCAAGAATAGTCGTAGACGCTACGGCAATGGGGCTTGGCGGCAAAGAATTATACTTCAAGCTAAAGTGCGACGGATACGTTGCCGAAAAATACGACGAAAACTACGTGGTGTTTATCGTTACGTTATGTGACGAGCCACAAGCGATAGAAAAGCTAAAGGACGAATTATGCGCGGTAAATTCATTACGCTAGAAGGTTGCGACGGATGCGGCAAAAGCACGCAAATAGCCATGCTTAAAACTACGTTAAGGCGTAGGGGCGTGGATTTTGCTTTTACTCGCGAGCCGGGCGGTACCGATATTTCCGAGAAGATACGAAGCATAATTTCCGATCCGACTTTTACTCAGATGGACGACGTTACCGAGCTGTTATTGTATGCGGCGGCGCGTCGTCAGCACACGGCGGAATTTATCGGTCAGCAGTTGCGTTACGGCAAGCTCGTTTTTTGCGACAGATACTCGGATTCTACCGTAGCGTATCAAGGGTACGGCAGGGGGATAGATTTAACGACGATCGAGCTGTGCAACAAGATAGCCATGGGCGGACAGAAAATCGATCTTACCGTCTTTTTCGATCTTAGTCCGACCGAGGCGTTTATGCGCAAGGGCGGCGCGGATAAAAACGACCGACTGGAATGCGAAAAAATCGATTTTTACAATCGCATTTACGAAGGATACAAAATCATAGCGCAAAAAGAACCCGAACGCGTTGCCGTGGTTGACGCGCACGGCTCGGCAAAGGAAGTGCACCAAAGGCTAGTGGACACGCTTGAAGAAAGAGGAATTTTGATATGACGATAGCCGAAGCGGTAAAACGTAACGAAGCGTATTCAACGCTTAAAAACGAAGCGAAAAACGCGGCTCAGTCGTACATGTTCGTTTCGTCCGACGGAATAACCAACGAAATGCTTGCTAAGTACTTCGTAAGTTTTCTAACGGGCAAAAGCATCGAGCAGGTCGAAGAACTTGCCGACGTATACTTCTTGCCGCTCGGTGAAAAAATGCTTATAAGCGACGCTAATTTTCTTACTGAAACCGTCAACGTAATGCCCGTTCAGCTTTTAAAAAAATATTTTATCGTAAACATGTCAGAGGGCGCAAACGAAGCGACGCAAAATAAAATGCTTAAAACGCTGGAAGAACCGCCCGAAACGGCGACGATAATTTTATTGTGTTCTAGCGAATACGCGATATTGCCCACCGTAAAATCACGCTGTCGCAAAATTTATCCCAAAGGTTACGACGACGAGACTTTACGAAGCGTAATAGATACGGAATTTGCGGACGTAAACAATCCGTCGTTTGCGGTAGCGGCGTCGGGCGGCAATTTGCAACGGCTTGCGTCCGTGGCGCTAGAGGGGACCGAGGCGTTCGATCGCGCGCTTAACGTTCTTAATTTTATGCGCAAAAGCAGTCAAATCCTTCCGTACGCTACGCAGCTTATTGCTCGCAAAGAAAAGTTACCGCTCGCGCTTGACGCGCTTGAGTTATTGCTTAGGGACTGTATGGTTGCGCCAAGCAAGCCGCAGCTTATAAAGCTTAAAGACAACGTTATGGATATTCGCGAATTGTCCGGCGTTTATACACCGGACGTCGTTATAAAAGTTTTGCCGTTAATTGCTCGGGCGCGAAAGCGACTGTCGCTAAACGGCAATGTCAACAGCATAGTTGACGAGTTATTATTTTCAATTTTGGAGGAAAAGGCAAAATGCCAAAGGTAGTTGGCGTAAAATTTTCAAATTCGCCTAAAATATATTATTTCGAAGCGGGAAATTACGAATACAAGTCCTCTTGCGGCGTAATAGTAAAGACGGCGCGCGGCGTCGAGTATTGCGAGGCGGTAATGATGCCTACCGACATACCCGATGACAAAATAGTAGGGCAGCTTAAGCCGATAATTCGCATTGCTTCGCAGGAAGACGAGCAAACTTTCGCCGAGCTGGAGGCAAAAAGACCGCAAACGATGAAGCTGGCTGCGGAAAAAATTCAAGAAAGCGGCTTGCCCATGAAACTCGTGGACGTAAAGTACACCTTCGACGAGCAAAAATTGATTTTGTATTTTACCGCGGCGGATCGCGTTGACTTTCGCGAACTTGTAAAAGAGCTTGCTGCAACTTTTCACACGCGTATCGAGCTTCGCCAGATAGGCGCGCGCGACGAATGTAAAATGATAGGCGGCATAGGACCGTGCGGCAGACCGTGTTGTTGCGCTTCGCATTCTATCGAGTATACGCACGTATCCATAAAAATGGCAAAAAATCAAGGACTTGCGCTTAATCCCGGCAAGATCAACGGACTTTGCGGAAGTTTAATGTGTTGCTTGGAGTATGAGAATAATTATTATGCAGAAGTAAATAAGCTTATGCCCAAGGTCGGCAGCGAAGTTACGTTGCCCGACGGCGGTAAAGGGGTCGTTACCGCATTAAATCAACTTAAAAAGAACGTAACCGTAAAAACGCAGACTAAGGACGATACGTTTACGTATACCACCGTACCGCTAGACCAAATCAAGTTCAAGCCCAAGGGTGAGTCCGTTGCTCAGCCCGACGAAAAAACGCTCGACGAGTAAGCAACGTTTGTATGCAATAAAAATTATGTAAATATTTACTCAAAAACTGTTTACAAAATTAAAAATGTGTGATACAATAAATATGCCAAGTCGTTGGTAATACTATTAAGGAGAATAGAGTTATGCCGAGAATTATCAGTGATGAATGCCTTTCTTGCGGTAGCTGCGAGGCTGCTTGCCCCGTAAGCGCAATCGCCATGGGCGCAGACCATTTCGAAGTTAACGAGGCTGAATGCATCGACTGCGGCGCTTGTGAAGGCGCTTGCCCCGTTGGCGCAATCAAAGAGAAATAAAAATATTTTTCTTGTTATCAAAAAGGGAGTTCGTTTTTTACGGGCTCCTTTTTTGGATATTTTTCTTTTAGGGGAAAAAAGTATACAAAAGAAACCTACTTTTCTTTCGAAAAGAAAAGTAGGCAAAAGAAACTTCAGCAAATTCTAAGTTTGCAATACTAGGCAAAAGAAACTTAAGCCGGACATAAGTAGCAAATGGGTGGGGAGGCTATTTGAGATTTTAAACAAGAGCCGATAAAATAAATTTATTTTATTTAGTTAAATTTACTTAGGCGTGTGCTTGTTTGCTCGAGCGAAGCGAGAGCATTTGTAAAAGACCAAGCACACGCCACGGTTGCAAATTGAAGTTTTTTACTAATATTTATAAACTTTATCTTTTTTGAATATTCCCCATTTTAAGTCTCATTTTTGTCCCATATATTAGTGTATATTATAATATAAGCATATATTTTTTAGAAATTTT
>CAZEXL010000017.1:0-10465 GCA_964516925.1 uncultured Lachnospiraceae bacterium
CTATATCTATAGGCATTAATTCGTAATTATAAACATGATATTCTTCATCATAATAATCTGACATCGTCGTATATAGATTTATTGAGTCCACTTTAATTCCTAATAAATCACTATACGGACTATAAGCATAAATAAAAAGCTGCTTTAAATTCTCATCTAAAGCTATAGCTATAACACTTACGAACTCTTCTACACTAGATAAACTAGAGTCGATAGTATAACATGGATATCCATCTTCATCGAGTTTTAAACTTCCATCTTCGTTATATTCATATATTACAGGTACTACTTTTGAACTATAATTTCCAGGCACCTTTAAAGTACCATCTTTATTCACTAAGTCTTCGTCGGCTGTCGTATATGTAACTTCTTCCGTCGGTTCTTCTACGTTAGCTTCTTCCGCTATTACGACGTTGCTAAAATTGATAAGCGTTAATACGCTTACCAACGTTAGCATTATCGCTGCAATTATATTAATTATCTTCTTTCGCATATCTTTCTTCTCCTAAAAAACTATATCTTCTCCGGTTATCGTTATTGATACCACCGGCGTTGTCGTATCATTCTTACCGTCACATTTCGCTACTATTCCTACAGCGCCTACAAGCAACAGCACTAAAAGTATTACGCTAAAAAAGCTTGTCCGCTTCTTCGTTTTCTTTCTTCGCTTACTCATTCTCACATCTCCACAAAATTAACGTACATCGGAATAGTTATTACTTCTAAGTAAGGTTTAGAAATAAGCGGCGTAAAAGTGAAATTAATATCGAACACTATATCGGATCGACTATATAACGTATATATAAACGCTTCCCAATTAGAAGAATCGATTAGCCCTGCATCGTAAACCTTTCCTAATCCCAAAAACTCATAGTAACTGAATTCTTCGTTAGTGGCCTGTAAAGCCACCGAACTACTTGCAGAATTCAGCACACATCGAGTAGATAAAATATCATATGAATACGTTCCTGCATTCGCATATTCGTCCACTAAATCACTATCTAGTCCGAATATTTGAATTACCATATCCAAATAATCAAAATATTTTTCTTCGGATAACGATATAGTCATTTTAAAGTTATACCCCATAGCGACAGATCCTACAGAGTAAATAACTAAATCTTTCAAAGTAGCCGTTAATGCAAATTGCTCTATTGCTTCAGAAGTCATCGGATTAATTTGCATATTTACAAGATTACCTAAGTCCAAAGGCATTTCCATTACAGTAGCACTAACAGCAGGCACCGTTACTGTGAATTTATCAAAATACATTCCTTCCGGGCGTTTATAACAAGAAACGCTTTTCGTACCGTAAATACTACTATCTGTTTTTAGCGAACACGTCAACGTTGCTGAGTTATCAAAGTAATCATACAAATACAACTTTGCGGTATTTTGCCCGGTGGATTCAATGTCTAAAAAGGAAGAACCTATACTTACGCTCCAATTCAGCTCATAATCCGTTACGTCGCTTGGTGTTACCGTTGCCGTAACGTTATACGTAATAAGCGCAACGCTCGATTGTAGCGAAATCTCTTCGGATTCCGTTACAGATAGATTAATTCCGTGTTCTACTGAATCGGTAAAAGATAATTCTTTATCTTCAATGTCTTCTACTCTAGATAAAATTACAAAATAAAGCACTAATTCTATAATTATAATTACTACCATTAGCAAGCTAGTTAATAAAATTTTTTTGTTAATTTTATCCATGTTTACTCCTTTGGAAAATAGGTAGCAGCACTATGCCGCTACCTTAATCCTAATTTTAGAATACGATACTATCGCTGCCGAGATCGATTCCGGTTACGAATTTCTCACTCGAAGCATTGAATTTAAAAGCTTGATAGAACTGTTTATAAGAACCATCTCCTTGACTTGCGGATATAACTATGTAGAATTTAAAATTATCGCACTGCGCTGAAAATGCCTGCTTAAATCCACCCCAATTAAATGAGCTTGTACAATTTTTAATTCCCAATAAAGTAGGAAGATCAAAATTAGATAGTGAACATACTCGATAATAACTATTACTCATATTGCTATCAACAATACCGTTAGAATACGAACAAACTCCACCAAACTTTTCAATAAGAGCTTTATATGTGTTATATTCTGTAATCGAAAGATAAACAAAAATAGAAGGCGATACAGATGCTGCTAAAGTACCTACACCTATAGACCCGTTTACTGTTTTCGTTACAGCAGAAGTGCTAAGAGATGTATCCCAATTATCATAAGAAGTTTCAAACAACGGAAAGGAAACAGTCGCAGTAGCAGCAGTACTAGAAGTAGTTGCAGTAATACTAGCATTAGTAAGACTGAAATAATCTCCTTGTTTAAGTGTTAAACTAACGCTATTTACACGCTGAGCATAATCTACGTTCTTCGTTCCATAGATTGTATCTTCGAAACCTTTCAACGCTGCTTTAAGAACTACTTGTTCGCCAAAAGCTTGCTTACAGCTTACCGTTGCGGTCAATGCGCCTTCCGAAGTCGGTGTTACGGTAACATATTCCGTTACGGTTTTTCCCTTTGCCCAAGTGCTGTTTGCGTCTTTCCAAGCTACCGACCATACCAACGTCTTATACGTCGCGTCGCTCGACGTTACCGTCGCTGTTACGGATATTGCAGAATCTGCAAGAGGCGAAACTCCGTATTCGTCGTATTCTTCTACGCTAAGCAATCTTGCCGAAAGATTAATTCCTTGCTCGAGTCCGTCTTCTACGCTCATGCCGGGAATCTCTACTTCCGGGTTAGATTCTTCCGTGTCTCTAAAAATAAAATATGTAGCTAATCCCACTGCCAACAATACTGCTGACAGTGCTATTGCTACTATTTTCTTTGTTTTGCTTTTGATTTTCTCCATACTGCACCTCTTATTTTGCAAGTTTTACTACAAGTTGATTTGCGTAAGTAGGAACTTTAAAAACTGTAATGTTTTCGTCTACTACAGTCGGAGTAATTACAATTCGAATGTATTTAACATTCTCATATTTAGTCGACATAGCTTGATCTTGATCATAAGCACCAAGAAAGTTCTTGTTCTCACCATAAGCAAAAACTTGAAAACTAATTTTTGCATCATCAGCTTTACTTATAGTAACCTTGCTCGCTTCAAGCAACTCTCTCGTATAAATAGACGTCTTTACACTGGTGTCGACTTCTCCGGCTTTTTTAGTATCGGAATTTACAGTTAATACCGTACCTACATCATAAGCTGTAGACCCCAGACGTTCACTGTCGGTGCTTCGATCTAACTTAATAGCTAAGCCGATTACTGCCGCTACCAAGAAGATCCCGACAATCAACGTGATTATCCATTTTACTTTATTTTTCATACTTGTTTTTCCTTTTCCCTTTTGCCATGGGAGCTAGCAATTTTTACTTTTGTTTTTTGTATCTTCGTAAATAGACTTTTCAACAAGATAGCATGTGGTTTTTCCTTTGTTGTGTTTATCATCCCAAAACGCTAAAATGCGGTTTTTGCATGTTTTAGGAATGTCTGTGCTATCCCGCACAAAAGTGCGAGGCTTGTCCCGAGCTTTATTTGCCGGTTTACATATGTACGGCACGTCTTTACTTACAGCGCCGTATACACCGTTACGAAGTTTGCCGTCTTTATATGCCGCATCATTCGATACAGCATAAAGCCCGGCAAGATTTTTATCTTTTCTATTTCGTTTAACGTCTTTCACTTGACAATCTCCTTAAATAATGTTATTCTTTTGCTGCGCTGGTAGGTAAAAAACCTAAAGTTGCGGACGACGTCGTGCAACCGAGCAGAGTAGCAAAAACGCTGAAATTCTTCACCTTGAGTGATATGGGCTGTGAGGCTCTGCATCTAACCGTTCCGAATAGGGGCGGTTATTTTTTATAGAATAATAAGACACTCAAATTCTCAAATTTCTTTTTCTACTAAAATCACTTCCTTATAAACAAATAGGGGAGCGATTAAGCTCCCCAAAAAAACTACTTAACAAAGTTAAGCAACATGTCAACCAAAGCTTTATCACTTTGCCTTTGCGGTTTTACTTCGCATTTATAGACGCAACCGTCTGCGTCTATTACTTGCGCAAAGTAAACAGTTCTTATGTTTTTGTTTCCGGAATAATCTACACTTGATTCTTCCAAAACGTCCAGCGTTACCGGAAGCTCGAAATCAAAGATTATGTCCAGCGGCTCATATCCGCCTAGATCGCGCGGAATAAAATCTGCTTTAACGTCGCGTCCGCGTACTTTTCCGTTTACCGTGTAGCTATAAAGCTGTCGTCCGTCTTTTGACTTTAGTTTCTTGCCGTTCTTGTCTTTAATTTCCGTTCGAACTAAAACTAATCTGCCGTCAATAACTTCAGTTACAACCGTCTGCATTTTTCCGTCAGCTACTTTTTCCGTAACCGTCTTTTCCGTCTTGTTTTCCATATACTTTTCTCCGGCGTTCAGTCGCCACCTGTAAGATACAGCCGCTTAAACGACTGTTCTATAAGATTGTAAAACTTTACACGACAATAAAAGCATAATATTAATTATAAAAAATAAGCTGCATGCGGTAAAACTGCTTGACAACGCAAAAATCTTGTGTTATAATATGCTTCCATTGACGCGGGGTGGAGCAGCAGGTAGCTCGTCGGGCTCATAACCCGAAGGTCGTTGGTTCGAATCCGGCCCCCGCAACCATAAAAAAAGTCGCTTTAAAAGGCGACTTTTTTCGTAGCAAAAATGCAAAACAAAACCCGTACGGAAATAAGGCGTACGGGTTTTGTTTATAACGATATTATTTATTAAACAAAGCGAAAAGTCCGTTTGCGATAAATATTATGCCAAGCACGATAAAGAACCAGTCGAGTACCAGCCACTTGCTTACTATAAGCAACACGCCCAAAACTGCGGTAAGCGCAGCGGTAATAACCTTGGCGGCATTTTTTGCTTTTAGAAAGGTAAGTAAATCCAAAACGCCTTTTACTACAAGCAGCACGCCGAAAACGATAAGAACGATTTCCACGAACAGCCAGCCGCCAAGAATAATGATTACGCCGATAGCCACTTCGATAACGCCTTGAGTAAGGTTTTTGCGTAAAATATCGAATATTCCCAAAGCGATGAAAACGATACCTGCGATTGTCATAAGCCAACCCAGCATGCTGTTTTTAAACACGATAAACAATACGCCGATAACGATGTAAAGCAAAGCGTAAACGACGTTGTCGCTGACTTTTTTCGACGATTTTTTCGATGACTTAGAAGCCATAAACACACCTCCGTATTTACAAAATTTACTAACAAACATTATACGACGATTTTAAAAAAAAGTCAATAGTTTATTTAAAAAAGTTGTTTGGTTCGGTTGTTTTTATTTAAGTTAAACGAAGCGGTACGCGTCGGCGAAAACGGAGAACAAAATTTTTGCAAATAACCGCCAAACGGTTGACTTTTTTATACGAAAGTGCTATTTTTGTCAAGTTAGGAGAAGGGTATGATACGAAACGATTTAAGAAACGTTGCAATCATAGCGCACGTTGACCACGGCAAGACGACGCTTGTCAACGAAATGCTTAAGCAAGGCAGTATACTAAGAGAAAATCAAACGATAGCCGATAGAGTTATGGACAGCGGCGATATAGAACGCGAACGCGGAATAACGATATTGGCAAAAAACACGTCGGCATATTATAACGGCGTAAAAATCAATATAGTCGACACACCGGGGCACGCAGATTTCGGCGGCGAAGTAGAGCGCATACTAAAAATGGTCAACGGCGTACTTATACTCGTTGACGCCGTCGAAGGACCTATGCCTCAAACTAGGTTCGTTATGGAAAAGGCGCTTTCGCTCGGGCACAAACTTATAATAGTGGTAAACAAAACGGATAGGCCGGACGCAAGACTAAAGGAAGTAAAAGACGAAATTTACGAATTGCTGCTAGAGCTTAACGCCGACGAGTCTCAATTTGACAGTCCCGTCGTGTATTGTTCGGGCAAAAAAGGAACGGCGTCGCTAGATTACACGCAGCAAGGCGAAAATTTGCAGCCGCTTTTTGATTGCATAATCAATCATTTTCCGCCCATCGAAGCGGACGAAACCGCGCCTACGCAGCTGCTCGTTTCTTCTATCGACTACAGCGATTACGTAGGAAGAATGGGTATAGGCAGAATAGAACGCGGCGTATTGTCGGTAGGTCAGTCCGTTACGGTTTGCAATACTCGCGTAGACGGCAAACGCAACGGCAAAATAACGGCAATTTTTCAAATAGAAGGATTAAGTAAGTCTAACGTTCTAAGTGCGAAAGCGGGCGATATAGTATGTTTTTCGGGCATTCCCGACGTAAACATAGGCGACACCGTATGCGACGTAAGTTTGCCAGAGCCGTTGCCGTTCGTACATATATCCGAGCCTACGGTCGAAATGATGTTTATGGTCAACGATTCGCCGTTTGCGGGTAAAGAGGGTAAGTTCGTTACAACTCGTCATCTCGGCGAAAGGTTGTTTAAGGAGACGTTAAAGGACGTGTCTCTAAGGGTGGAACGCACCGATTCTGCCGATTGCTTCAGAGTGTGCGGCAGGGGAGAAATGCACCTTAGCATACTTATCGAAACGATGCGTCGAGACGGCTACGAATTCGCCGTAGGCCCGGCAAAGGTTTTGTACAAAAAGATCGACGGTAAACTTTACGAACCTATCGAAAAGCTCACTGTCGACGTGCCTGAAAACATGACCGGTCCGGTGTTTTCCGCAATGGGCGAGCGAAAGGGCGAACTTATCGAAATGAAGAGTATGGGGAGTCGTATCCGATTGGAATTCTCGGTACCCGAACGAGGTTTATTCGGATACAAAAGCAAGTTCCTTACCGATACTGCGGGCGAGGGTGTACTTAACACCGCTTTTATCGGTTACGAGCAGTATCGTGGTGAAATCGAACGTCGTTCTACGGCGTCGCTCGTTGCATTCGAAGCGGGCGAAGCGGTAACGTACGGATTATTTAACGCTCAAGGGCGCGGCCCGCTTTTTATAGGGCCCGGAACGCCGGTTTACGAGGGTATGATAGTCGGCGAAACCATGCGCGGCGAAGATATACCGGTAAACGTATGTAAACGCAAGCACCTTACCAATATGCGTGCGTCGGGCAGCGACGATGCGCTCAGGCTCGAAACGCCTCGAAAGCTGTCGCTAGAGGAAGCTATGGAGTTTATTTCGGACGACGAATTGCTGGAAATAACGCCAAAAAACATAAGAATGCGAAAGGCAGTTTTAAGTGCTGAACAGCGTATGAAGCTCCGAGCGCGCGCTCTTAAGAATACCGAAAACGAATAACTTACTTTTCTTCAGTGAAGAAAAGTAAGCAAAAGAAGCTTAATGAAGGAAGCTTAAAAAATTACTTATGTCGGTGCGTTGGATTGTGGCGATAAAAAGTAAGCAAAAGAAGCTTAATAAAAAAAACTTAACAAAAGAACATAAAAAAAGAAGCTCGATATAAACGAAAAGGGTAGTGCGTTAGGTACTACCTTTTTTTGTCCTTTCAAACAAAAACGGCATAAGTGCAAAAGAAAAAACTCTAAAAAAGTGCTAATGAGGCAAAAAGCCAGAAAAGTTCTTAAAAATACATTGCAAATTTGCGCTTTTTATGATACAATACAACAAATCGATAGACGAAGCGGGCGTGAACTAATCGGCGTAACAGCAATAACCGACGCGTCCGAACGCAAAAACTACAGGAGAGCCATATGGGAGACGGAATACAAAAGAAAGTCGATGCCGTTTTTGACGAAATAAGCGACGAGGAGTATAAATTAGAAAACACGGGTTTGTCGCTAAGATACCGCAAGACGTTTAAGTTTTTGTCGATAGTAGTCAAAAATTTCGACTGCAACAGTTACGCGTTCGTATTGGCGCAAACGAAACTTGTCGAAAGGATAGGCAAGACTATCGTTGACAGCGCGCAGGAAATTTTGGAGAATTACGCTTATGACGTTTCGCGCGGCGAGCAATCGACGATTCCCGACAAGGTGGCGTTTGCCGCCCTTTACTACGTCGGAGTGGCGTGTGCGCGTGCTGCCGACAAAGAACGGTTCAGAAAGCTTTTGCAAAACAACGTAAAGTTGTTTTTCGGCGACGAATTCATTGCAAACACGTATTTGATTTTTTCAAGATACTGCGGCGTTATAAAAGATTATAAGCGAATGATCGTTTTTTCGCAAAAAGCCATACAAAGTCACGCCGATTATTATGCGGAATCGGACGACGACACCGAAAAGAAATTCTATCTAGGCGGAATAGCTTATGCTTCTGCCGTAGGGCAAATTGCCGAATATTGTTTTTTGCGCAATTTGATTTACGGCGGCAAGAAAGAGGATTTTTTAAGAGCGGCTACTGCTTTTGCTAAGCCGAATAAAGGCGGAAGCGAAACGGCGGAAAAAGAGATGACGGAGTACCTTTCAAAAGCCGTTAAGCCCACGGGCAAGTATACGTGCGACGATTTAAACGAAGAATTTTTCAACAAAGCGCTTTTTTATACGATTGTTGCCAAAGAGGTTAATCCCGACTATCCGAAGTATCCGTATTTGCAGGCGCAGCTTATGTTTTACAACGAGCTTTACTTGAAAGGTGAAGTAAGCGAAAAAACCATAAAATCGGCTCTGGTACTTATAGACGAAGCGATAGACAACGTAGAAAGAACGAAGGGTAAAAACAAAGACTATCGCTTGCTTAAAGAAAGATACGACAATTTTAAGGAAATAGTAAGTTCGTGTCCGGCAGATTCTCCTAAGTGGCACGAAACCGACGACTACGCTTTGGCGGCGGAAAAAAGCAAGATCGTTCTTTCTGCCGACATAAAGCACGCGCAGCCAAAAACGTACAACAATAAAACCAAGGCACCTTACGTTTTCGTAAGTTACAGTTCAAAAGACTACAAGTCGGTGTATTGCGATATGCTAGAGTACAAAAAGGTCGGGATACTTTGCGACTACGACAGAGACATGACGTCGTATGAAAAGTCCGAAATAGCTGAAAGGCAAAAGTGGTACGAAGTCGTCGAAGAAAAAATTCGTTCTTGTGCCGGCGTAATCTGTTATTTAAGCGAAGATTACGTAGTAAGCTCGGCAATTTTGACTGAGCTTAAACTCATAGAAAAGTACAATAAGCCGCTTGTAGCAATCGACCTTAGCGGCAACTATCGAATATCCGAATTGTTTATGCGTGTTGCAAAAAACTCCGAGCTTTCGCCGCGCGTAACGTCGGACGGAATGTATTGGTTTTCTAAAAAGTTCGATGATAACAATAACGTTATTGCGCGTAACGGCGATCCTTTTGCAACGGAGCACGTCGAACACGTAAAAAGTCGGTTGTCGATATTGTGCCCCGAAGTTATAAACGGGTACGAAGCGGACTATGCGATAAAGACGAACGTAAACAAAAACAGACCTAACGAAGATTATTTGCGTTTGGACGAACGCAGGCACGTTTACGTGGTTGCCGACGGCATAACGTTGCAAAAGCCGCTAAGGTATCCTGCAAGCGGAAAATCTTTGCCGCAGGAAATAGCGCAAAAATTTTGCAACGTTTTCGTCGATACGCTATGCTCCGAATTGCTGGTTTTGTTGCGCGAAGAGCAGATACCCGAAAAATTCGCAGTTGCCTTCAAGGGCGCAAATAAAAAAGTAAGCGAGCTTTTGTGCGAGTACGACGACGCAATCAAGTATCGCTTGGACGGATATCTCGACGAAGGTTCCGACGTTTCCGTAACCGACGTAGAAAAGCCCGGTGCGGTTGCACTTGCCGCCGCCGTTTACAACGATACGTTGTATTATGCGTCCGTCGGCGATTGTGTCGGGATACTTGTGCGCAACGGGCAAAAAATCGTATTTGCCGACAAGCAGACTTCCGGTGCTTTTGAAAAAAAGAAAGTCGAATCCGATCGCAAAACGTTGCAACGCGAATATATAAACAACGTTAACAATCCGTGCGGCTACGGTGTCGTAAACGGCGACGAGCGGGCAGAAAAGTTTTTCAACGTCTCGCATATTTCGCTGGAATACGGCGACGTCGTTTATTTGCTTACCGACGGTGTTGCGGATTATGTTCGATATAGCAGTTATTCTTCGTACGCATCTTTAAGCGCACAAGAAATAATTGACCAAGCCGTAGAATTCGAAGGCAAGGACGAACACGACGATATGGCGCTTATAGTAGTCAAGTGGAAGAGCGATCTAAAAACGACACGTGCGCAAAAGCGCGCAAACAAGGCGTAATTTAATCGAAAAAAAGCGGCAAAGACGATTTGCCGCTTTTTGTATAATAAGAAGTGATTGATTTTTGTCTAATATCGTAACTTAAAATTTGTCCGGTTTTTTTGGCTTATTTTTGTAACTTAAAATTGGTTTAAGCTTCTTTTGCTTACTTTTGTAACTAAAATAGTTTAAGCTTCTTTTGCTTACTTTTGTAACTAAAATAGTTTAAGCTTCTTTTGCT
>CAZEXL010000017.1:10565-30182 GCA_964516925.1 uncultured Lachnospiraceae bacterium
GTTTAAGCTTCTTTTGCTTACTTTTGTAACTAAAATAGTTTAAGCTTCTTTTGCTTACTTTTCTTCACGGAAGAAAAGTAAGTTCTTTGGCTTACCTTTCTTTTCCAAAGAAAGGTAAGTTAGTAGTCGTAGCGTTTCAAAACTCTACCGCATTCGATAAGCAGCTCTTCTTTTAGTACTTGCGGCTTCAAAACTTTAATACTACTGCCAAACGAAAGCAACTTATTAATAAGCAAATTTCCGCCGTACAAAGCAGCTTTCGCAACGTACGTAGTTCCGCGTTCGCTAATGGCGTCGGGTCCCAACCATTCTTCCACGTCGGAAAGCGCGGTAGAAAAGAACTCGAATTCTATATTTACAAGATCGCTGTCGTCAAACGTCCCGTTCAGCTTTTCGTACACGTCGCTCGGCTTCTTTTCAAACTTTTCTTCGCTGATAGTCATCTGCTTAATTCTCGTAAGACGAAAAAGCCTGAAATCGCGTCGTAAGTGGCAGTAACCGTACGTGTACCATACGCCCTCTTTAAGGACCAAACAATACGGATCGAAATCTCGTTCGCTGCAAAAGTCTTTATTGTCGGTATAAACCATATGTATCGTAAAGTCGTCGTCAATAGCGCGATTAATCGCCTCGATCTTCCCTCGATAGTTTTGCGGATTAGTCCACGTTCCCACGTCAATAATAAGCGTGTCGGTTTTCAACAAATACTTCTCGTTTTCTTTAACGGCTCCTATGTGCCGTAATTTTTCTATCAAATCGTAATTTTGCCCGTCAAAAGAACTCGCCGTGGCATTAAGACACGTAAGCAACCTGTGTAATTCGTCTTTAGTAAAAAACGACCGCTCCAACTTAAAGTCGTCGGATATCATATAACCGCCGTTTGCGCCCCGTAAAGCAATAATAGGCACGCCGGCCTCGCACAACGTGTCGATGTGCCTCGCCACCGTGCGAGTGCTTACCTCGAATTTTTCGGCAAGATATTCCGCCTTGGCCTTGCGATTGTTTAATATCGTCAAAAGAATTCCGAACATTATTCCGCTCTTCATATCGTCCTCCGTTAAATTATTTTTTAAAAATCATAAAAATTATAATATATACGACATACATATGTCAAGTTTATTTCGGTATAATACAGAAAAACTTCAGGAGGAAAAAAATTATGTACGTATGTGTTTCTTGTACCGGCAATTTAAGGGCAGGTGACGTTATTATTCTGGAAAAGGACGAGTATTTCGGCGAGGTTGCCGCAAAGCAAATAGGCGGCGGCATAGTCGGGTTCGTTACCGAGCGACAGCCCGAAGGTTGTGTTTCGCGTTCTTTTGTCGAAAGCCGTATAGGCAATCGCAGAGTAATAGGCCATGCCGCAATTCTAAACGGTAACGTTGCGCTTTTTACCAGCGAAAGCCCTACGCTCAGCGACAGCGGACGTTTTTCGTACGCGCGTCGTTCGGCTTAGCTAAAGACTAGCCGTTATGTCCCGCTTTTTTAACGGCGTCCGCGCACGCGATTCCAAGAGTGAGCGCATTGGGCAAACCGCCGAAAAGCGACTGCCATTGCGTTGCCAAAAAGCAATTATTCAAGCCGTCTATTCTGCTTTTTATTGGGCTAAGAATCGCTTTGCGCCCGATGCCGAACGACATGTACGAGCCTTTGTACGCGCCGAAAAAATGATTGTAAGTAAGCGGAGTCCAACAATCCAGCGTTTCGATTTTTCCCGCTAAAAACGCAAATTTTTTTATCAACGCGTTGGTAATTTGCGTAGCGATTCGTTGCTTTTCCTTTTCGTATTCTTCCAAAGGAAGTAATTCGAAGTAGTCGTAATCGCGTTCTCGCTGTAAAACAAACATTTGAATAACGCAAAATCCTTGCGGCGCAAAATCAAATCCGTAGTCGTAATTTTTAAGCATAAGTCTGTCAATCTTCGACGCGCCTATTTTAATCGGCTCGCACTCGAAAACGAACGAATCCGGAACGTTTACCGACGGCAAATTCACCTTATATGCAACGTGAAAGCTACTTATAATCGGGTAGGTGCGGCGGTCGGCGTACAAGTTCTTCATTTTTTTAGGCATGTAGCCGCCAAGAAGCGAAAAGGTAATCTTGGGATCGCAGGCAAAAACGAAAACGTCCGCGTCAAACGTTCGTCCGTCTGCCGTCAAAACACTCTTAGCGTTGCCGCCGACAATATTTACGGCAACCGCCTTGCAACAAGTTTCTGCCTTTCCGCCGCATGCAACGAACTTTCCGCCGATGCGTTTTGCCATGTTAAACGAGCCGTCAAGCGGCACTTTACCGTCGCCCGTAACGAAACTGCAATAAGCGAAAAGGAGTGTATAAATCGAATATTCGCCCAAAATAAAATCGGTAAAGAATCGTTTTAGTCGTTCGGTTTTGCACGAAGCGGCTACTTGCGTAAGCGTTTCGTTTCCATATATACCAAACAGTCGCAAAGCGTAAAAAACCTTTAAAGCAGCGCTATCGCAGCCGAGTAATTTGCAACAGATTTTACACGCCGTAACGAATTTCTTTATCGCTTGGTCGTCGCCATTACAGCAGCTAAGCATAGCCGTTTGGGTTTCGTTCAAGTTTTTGCTTAGTCCGAAGTATTCGTTTCCGAAGCTGCTTACGTAAAAACACTTGCTTTCAAAAAATCGAGTATGCTCGTCGATCGCTCCGACTTCTTTCCAAAGCTTATTCACGCAGTTTCCGTCTTTCGAGCCGTTAAGCCAATGAATGCAGTTGTCTATATAACATTCGTTTTTGTGCCAACCGGTAAGGTTACCGCCCAAACAAGGATTTTTTTCCAAAACGGTAACGTCGTATCCGTACTTTAAGCAGCGAATGCCGCACGACAATCCGCTTACGCCGCCGCCGATAACTAAAACACTTTTACTCATAACGATAATTATTTACGAACTTAGCAAAAACATACTTAAATAAAGAAAAAAGCCGCTTCCGTTACGAAAGCGGCTTTTCGTTTAAGTTGAATTTAGGTTAAGCGTCCATGTCGTCAATGAACTTGGCAAGCGTGTCTTGCGCGTTACCGAGATAAAGGTGAACGCCCTCGGTCTTAGAGTAAAGCGGATTGTCAACGCCGGCGTAACCGGGTTTAAGGTCGTAGTTAAAGATGTAAATATTCTTGCACTGATCAACGTTAAGCACCGGCATACCGTAAATAGGAGTGCCTTCAGCTTCACGAGCGGCAGGGTTAAGAACGTCGTTAGCGCCTACGACGATAGTAGCGTCGGCAGAAGCGAAGTCGCCGTTAATGTCGTCCATTTCGTACAAATCTTCGTACTCTACGTTAGCTTCGCAAAGGAGCACGTTCATGTGTCCGGGCATACGACCTGCAACGGGATGAACTGCGTATCTGACTTTGGTGCCGTTAGCGGTAAGCTTATCTGCAAGTTTCTTAACGAGGTGTTGAGCCTGAGCGATAGCCATACCGTAACCGGGTACGATAATAACTTCCTTAGCGTTTTTAAGATCTGCCGCATAGTTGTGTTCTTCCTTTACGGCAGGAGCGGCGGAAGTAACTTCACCGTCGATAGCGTCGATAAACTTAGCAAGAGTATCCTTAGCGTTACCGAGATAAAGGTGAACGCCCTCGGTCTTAGAGTAAAGCGGATTGTCAACGCCGGCGTAACCGGGTTTAAGGTCGTAGTTAAAGATGTAAATATTCTTGCACTGATCAACGTTAAGCACCGGCATACCGTAAATAGGAGTGCCTTCAGCTTCACGAGCGGCAGGGTTAAGAACGTCGTTAGCGCCTACGACGATAGTAGCGTCGGCAGAAGCGAAGTCGCCGTTAATGTCGTCCATTTCGTACAAATCTTCGTACTCTACGTTAGCTTCGCAAAGGAGCACGTTCATGTGTCCGGGCATACGACCTGCAACGGGATGAACTGCGTATCTGACTTTGGTGCCGTTAGCGGTAAGCTTATCTGCAAGTTTCTTAACGAGGTGTTGAGCCTGAGCGATAGCCATACCGTAACCGGGTACGATAATAACTTCCTTAGCGTTTTTAAGATCTGCCGCATAGTTGTGTACGGCGGGAGCCGCAGAAGTAGCGGAAGTTGCGGGAGCGGTGATAGCTGAAGCGGGTTTCATCGGGGCGGGGGCAGACGGAGCTGCGGTCTGTCCCAAGAGTATTGCGCCGAGTTTGCGGTTCATCGCCTTGCACATAATCTGAGTAAGCAACAAGCCCGAAGCGCCTACGATACCGCCGATTGCAACGAGTAGCAAGTCGTTAATCGCAAGACCTGCGATTGCGCCGGCAACGCCGCTAAGGCTGTTAAGAAGCGAAATGGTAATGGGCATATCGGCGCCGCCGACTCTTATCGAGAAGATAAAGCCGAACATTCCCGAGAAAATTGCTACGATTGCGATTCCGCCTGCGATATAAGCGATTGTACCTTCGCCTGCCAAGATGCAATAAGCGACGATACCTGCAATCGAAACGATAAGCGAACTAATCGTCCAGAATTGATGCGCCTTGTAAATAATGGGCTTTTGCGGGAGGATTTTGTGAAGCTTTCCGGCTGCAACCAAGCTACCTATCAAAGTAACCATACCTACGCACAAAGCTACGGAAGCGGTAATTTTAGAGAATACGTCGAAGCCGCTGCCGATACCTGCCATTGCGAACGCGCCTACGATTGCGCTTGCCGCGCCGCCAAGACCATTAAGCAAAGCTACCATTTCGGGCATTTGAATCATCTTTACTCTTACGGCAAGAATAACGCCGAAAACGGTACCGAGAGCAAGACCTAAGTAAAGCGCCCAGTCGGTGTAAATGTTGTTGTATACAAGCGTCAACACTATCGCTAAAAGCATTGCGATCGCGCTTACGCGGTTACCGATTTTGCTTATAGCCGCTTTGCTCATCATTGCAATGCCCACAAGCACCATAACGGAAAGTGCGATTGCGCCCGCGAGATAAACGATTTCTGCCGTTTCTTTCGTTGCTATTTTTATCATAACGATAAGAGCAACCACCGCAACCGAAAATACGGCGGTAAGAGCGTAGATAAGCGCGTTGTGTCTAGGTGCCTTTTTTACTATCATACCAAGCATTCTGTCGGTAACCATAAAGCCGCCTACGACGTTAACCATAGCAAGAGCAATGGCAATAGCGCCCAAAGTTGCCGCCAAAACGATATTGTTTTTTGCGACGATCGCGGCAGCGGCGGTCAATGCACCCAATACGGTAATTCCCGACAATGCGTTCATACCCGACATAAGCGGAGTATGCAAAAGGCTAGGGACGTTCTTAATAATAAGGTAACCGACGATTGTCGATACCACGAACACCCCGAGCAAAATTAACTGAAAATAAATCGTTTCCAGTCCGAAGGGAGTCTCCAGACCAATCAATGATTTTAATCCGAACATCAAAAGTTCTCCTTAAAGGTTTATAATATTGTAAGCGATAAAACGCTTATTACGCTAATATTCTCCCGCAAAAACTTTGCGGGAGAAATCGGCAATAAATTCAAGTAATTAAGTTGTAGCTTCGACAAAGGGGACTAGATGCCCATTGCGTTTCTAGCGCCCTTATGAACGATTTCGCCGTCAATGGTAACCAAAATGCCAGTAACGATTTCGTCGCCACGATCGAGTTCGATCTTGCCGCCGTGGTTAAGGTACTTAAGAAGGTTGTAGATGTTGTTTGCGAACATCCAGGTGCTGCTGGTGGGAAGCTGTCCGGGTATATTCTTTATACCTTCGATGGTAATGCCGTGCTTAACGTCCTTAATGCCTGCCGAGGTTATAGCGCAGTTACCGCCCTGGTCGATGGAGATATCTACGATAGCCGAGCCGGGACGCATGGAAGCAACCATTTCATCGGTAAGAAGAACGGGAGCCAATTCGCCTTGCAAAAGAGCGGAGCAGAAGATGATGTCGGCGTTTTTAACTGCTTCCGAGATATTAGCGCGTTCTTTAGCAAGCCATTCGTCCGAAAGCTTCATTGCGTGCTTTCCGTCCGGAGCTACTGCGATCTCCTTAGGAACGCCGGTGTCTACTATTTTTGCACCGAGCGAAGCGGCTTGTTCGTTAGCTTCGGGGCGAATATCGGCAGAATAAACTTTTGCGCCGAGCGACTTAGCGGTAGCAACCGCTCTAAGACCTGCAACGCCGGTACCGATAACGAATACGTTAGCCGGTTGAATCATGCCTACTGCCGAGCCGATAAGCGGCATAAATTTAGCGATGTCGCTTGCGCCCATAAGCATGCCCTTGTAACCTGCGCAGGTACTCATCGACGAAAGAGCGTCCATCGACTGAGCGCGGCTTATACGGGGAATACCGTCAAGCGTCAAACCGATGATGCCGTTTTTAGCCATTTGCTTAACCATTTCGTGGTTAACGGGAGCTGCCGGGTGGATAAAGGTGATAATATATTGACCTTTATGCATCATGTCAACTTCGTGTTTATTCTTTTTGGTATTGAACTGAGGTTCCTTAACCTTAAGAATAACGTCTGCCTTTTGGAAAATTTCTTCGCAATCTTCTACCAAAGTTGCGCCCGCTGCTGCGTAAAGTTCGTCGGGATAGAACGAACCTACGCCCGCGCCCTTTTCAAAAAGGACGGTAAGACCGTCGTTAACCATCTTTTTAACGGTTTCGGGAATAGCGGCTACACGAGCTTCGTCGTGCATAATTTCCTTAGGGATACCAATAATCATAAATTTCCTCCTGATATGTACGCCTTAGGCGTAAAAATTACTATTTGGTTTTGTTATGCAGGTAAAAAACTACCACGTATAACAACTATAATAATATAACATTATCCGAAAAATATGTAAACTGTTTTAAACGGCTCTTAAAAAAATTATGAGCAAAATTTTTTTCGTCAAGTTTTTTGAAAGACAAATTAATTCATTTTCAGCTAATTTTTATAATCTATGTCTTGACATCGGTTTTTAATTGTGATATATTATCCGTAATAAGTACTTGTATTTGTAAGAGTTTTACATTTTAGCTTGCGCAAACGATACTTAACACGATATTTTTGTAAGGAGAGACTTATGAAAAGTTTAAAAAGACTTTTGGTAGTGACTTTAAGTGTACTACTTACGTTGGGCGCTTGCTTATCGCTTGTCGCATGTCCAAGCCCCGATGAGCCCGAAGTAAAAAAACAAACCGTTAACGTTACCGTTGCCGACTACGATACCGACAAGGGTACCGTTACGCTCGATAAAGCTTCGTATAACGTAGGCGACAGCGCTACGTTTACCGTAACCGCAAAGGCAGGGTACGAGATTATGTCCGTATACGTGGACAACAACGATCTTACTAGTCGGCTTCGAAACGGTTCCAACGAGTTTACGTCCACGTCGTACACCTTCACGGCTAACCAGAATCGAACGATAACCGTTATGTTCCAAACCGAGGGAACGTGGAAAAACTCCAATTATATTTATTCGCTTAACGTTACGCCGTACAACACGGCAATGGGCGCCGTTTCCATCGAGCCTGAACGAGGCAGATTCGCGCAAGACGAAGAAGTTACTCTTACCGTAACTACCGCCGCAAGTTTTATTATAAAGTCGGTAACGGTAAACAACGTTTCTTGCACTCTTTCGGACGGCGAATATAAGTTTAACGTAACTCAAAACACCACCGTAACCGTAACTTTCGACGTTGACGTAAGCGTAATAACTCAGGCAACCGCGGCAAATATCGACGGCATGATTGCAAGAAAGGGCAAAGTCCTGCTTGACTTCTGGGCGGACGATTGTTATTATTGCACGCAGGTTCTTGCTCCGCAACTTAATACGTTTATCGCCAACTACAACAACGGCAGTGCCGCCGAAGTAGCGTTAGATATCAAAATCGTTAAGGTTCGCGTAGGCAGCAGTTATTCTCTTGCGGAAAGCACGAGAGATCCGGAATTGTATCCGTATTACGAAAGATATCTTCTTTCCGGCAAAAGCGGACTTCCGTACGTAGTATTGCTTGACAACGGCGAGATAATCGGCGCGTTAAACGGAGCGTACAACGAGTACAGTCAGCTTCTTAATTGGCTACAAAATCCTACCAGGTAAAAACCTAGGCAACAAACAACGAAAAGGTCGGCTTTAAGCAGACCTTTTTTTATAAAAAAAGTTAAAGCAAAAAAGCGCGCAAAAGGCAAAAAATGCCACCTCGGCATTTGCGCGCTTAACTTATTTTTTAAAGCCTGCGGCAAAAACAATAAATTTTAGGTATTTTTTACAAAAATTCACAGTAAAAGAATTGTTATTTTTCTTTCGTTGTGGTAAAATGTATTGGTATACGTAATATTCTACGGAGATATAAAAATGACTAAATTGAAAAAAATCTATTATCCGATTTTGGCAGTCGTGTTTGCGATTGCTCTCGTGCTAGGCTTCGTGTCGTCATACGCAAGCTTCGGCGCAAAAGCGGATAGAAGCTTCGTCGACAGCGTTCGCGTTCACGCCGAAGTTATGGAAGTTGTACACAATTCGTACGAGTCCGAAAATCAATCCAACGTGCGTACCTATATAAAGGATACGTTGGTTGCTGCAGGTATATACAATGCCGGCGGAAACAAAAACAACGGTTACGAAAGTGCTGCTATCGACGAAGAGGACAAGCAACCGCTTTACGTTTTGCAAGAAGTTACTCTAAACGAGGATACTTTCAATGCGATAAAAAGCGATGACGAACTTTTTTATGCGATAAAAGATCTCGTTAACGTAGTCGTAGTGATTCCCGGCAAAAGCGAAGAAACCGTAATGTTTACGGCGAACTACGACACGGCTGCAAAAAGTCAAAGCGGCACCGAAAGTATTCAAGCGGCAGCAATGCTTCAAACCGTGTTGGACGTAGCTTCCGATTATCAGAACGGTTCGATTCCGCAAAAGACGTTGTTGTTCGTGTTTACCGACGCCGAACATGAAGGGGCGTTGGGTGCGTACGCATTCCGTTATCAGTTTAAAGGTTTTAACGGGATCGTAGACAAAATAGAACTTGCAATAAACTTCGGTGCTGTCGGCACGGGTGCGTTGTCGGTTTCGTCCGATAAAATTTCGGTAAACGAAGTCGTTGCTAACGCAAGCGGACTTGCCGATGCGATAACCGAAACGACAAGCGAAGTTTCCGACTACGACGTAATGGACGTTGCAAAAATCAACGTGTTCTTCGGCGGAAGCAAAGAATATATCAACACTTCTAGAGATACGATACAAAACGTGTCCGATTCCAAAATAGCTGCGATAGGCGGAGCTATGAGTTCGCTCGTCTCGGCGTACGGCTTCGGCGATGCGATAAAAGAGTCGAGTTCGGACGGCACGTTCTCTTACGTAGGATTAACGTTCTCGTATTCCGACGTCACTTCGTACGTGCTCGGCGGCGTTGCGGCGCTTCTTTTAGTGTTGGCTGTAGTAGTGCTCGTTCGAAAAGGCAAAAAGCTTAGCGAATTCTTCCGAGGAGTTCTTGCTCAGCTTATGGCGATAGCAATATCCGCAGTGCTTTTGTTTGCATGCTACTTCGTGCTTGCGCTTATGCTTGCGGGCTTTGGCGTCGTTCCCATCAACGCGTTGTTTACGATTACGTATTCCAACGCCGGATTGCTAATAGGCTGTCTAATTCTTGCGTTTGCCGCGTACGTAGGTTCGTTCCTTTTGGTTCGTTCGCTCTATTCGGTAAGGCCTACCGACGTCGTTCGCGGCGGTGCCGTATTGCTTATGGTTGCGGGGATCGCAATGTCGTTTGCAATGCCTTCGGCTTCGATGCTGTTTGTCATCGTCGCAATTTTAGAGGGCGTAGCTCTTATTCTTTCGGCGCTTTTTGCGGACAAATTCAAGAGCAAGACCGAAAAGAGCATCGAAAGATTGTTCCCGTACGCAGTGCCCGTCGTTCTTCTTACGCCCGCAATTATATCGGCAATGGTAAGCGTTACCTCCGTGCTTGCGGCTATCTATTTGCCGCTCGTGCTTATAGCGGCAATGCTTGGTTTCGGCGTAATAGCTCCGTACTTCGGATCGCTCAAGCCGGCACTTGTAAACGCGTTTGAAAAACTTCCCAAGCACAGCGTAAGGGTAGAAAAGGTCGTTACCGAAAGGGTAGAGGGCGCAAAACGAGGCAGATATACGGAAGTAACTTCCAAAAAGGTCGTTACCGAAAAGGTCGCTTGGAAGTATCGCAACAGATACGGAGTAGCGATACTCGCGCTTTTGGCTGCGTTTATAATCGTAATGTTCGCCGTTTGTCCGACTCATAATTTCAGCACTAATATCGTAGATTCGTATTCCTATCGCGAAGCCGTAAAGGACGATTCCGTCGTATATTGCTGGAAGCAAGAAAGCACGTCTTCCGCAGTCGAAACGTTAAGAGTTTACGATCAGGTTGCTTATTCGTTCTTCGGAAGGGTAAACAACGACTATTCGTTCAATCCCTCGGTAGGCGCGTACGAAAAGACGTTTACCGGAAGCAGTTCGTCGCTTGGTACCGTTAGTCCGATAGGTATATCATTGTCCGGAAAATCCCTTACGTTTACTGCCTTCGATACTGCGTCCGACAGTCTTATCGACCTTAGACTAACCAACGTAAGCAGCGTAACCAAAATCACGCTTAAAACGCTTCGTAGCGAAATTGAAATCGAAAACGACGGCAAATCGACCATAAGATTCCAGTTCCCGTACGACGATAACGATTACGGAACGTTCACCATAGAGTTCGAGAGTGAAAAGTCGTTCAGCGTCGGCGTAGATTATACGCAATATGTAAGCGGCGAACGTACCGTACAACGTATGAAGACGATAAGCGAATACACCGAAATCGTCTCCGCTCTTAAGGATACCGACTACGCGCAAGACATTTCTTGCGGTATGATCTTCAACCGCATAAATACCTATTCGATAGGTTAGTCGTAAAATAAAAACAGAATCGGCGTGGCACTTGCTGCTGCGCCGATTTTTTTACGTAACGAACTCGTTTTTTTCGGCTCGACAAGTTTTTTTTGTCGTATATTGCCTGAAAAACGCGAAAATGGCTGTTTGAAAAAAATTTATTATTTTTACAAAATTTTATGCTTTATTTTGCTTGACAATTTTTGACAAAGTGTATTATTATAATATAATGCAGAATTCTGCCGCTTTTGCTATTTTATAGTGCGAACTAAATATAAGGAGATTATAAATGTCCGAAAGAATCATCAGAAAGATTAAGTACGGCAACACCGAAAGACTGTCGTTTGCGCAGTGTCAGGAAGTTATCGAAATGCCGCAACTTATCGAAGTTCAGAAGGCGTCTTACACCGACTTTTTAAATCACGGAATAGGCGAAGTACTAAAAGATTTTTCGCCGATCACCGACTTTTCGGGTAGAATCGCTCTTCATTTTTTGGATCATCATTTGGATGAAAAGACCAAATACACCGAAAAAGAGTGCAAAGACCGCGACGCCACTTTTGCAGCCGCTTTAAAAGTTAAGGTAAGGCTGGAAGTCTACGACGAAAACGGCGACGTAGGCAGTGCAATCGAACAAGAAGTGTTTATGGGCGACCTTCCGCTTATGACTCCCAACGGCTCGTTTATCATAAACGGCGCCGAGCGTGTAGTCGTAAGTCAGCTCGTTCGCTCTCCCGGAGTGTACTTCGATTTACAAAAGGACATAAAAACAGGCCATTCGTATTTCGCGGCAACAAATATTCCTTCTCGCGGCGCATGGCTTGAATTTCAGGAAGATTCTTCCGGCATGTTGTGGGTACACGTTGACAGAACTCGTAAAGTTCCGGCAACCGTTCTTTTGCGCGCTCTTTCCGCTACGCAAACCGAAAACAAATTCGGCTCGGACGAAGATATTATCAGAATTTTCCACGGCGAAAAGCTTATCGTAGACACTTGCGAAAAAGATACAACCAAAACCGAAGACGAGGGTCTTATCGAGCTTAATCGCAAGCTTCGTCCTGGCGAAGTGCCCAACGTAGACAGTATTCGTACTTACGTCGATGGTCTTATGTTCGATCGCCGCAAGTACGACCTTTCCAGAGTAGGCAGATATAAATTCAACAAAAAGCTCGCTTTGCGCGCAAGAATAACCGGCAAAATCGCTTACGAAGACATCGTAGACGGCGACGGTGTTTTGTACGTTCGCAAAGGCGAAGTTATCGACGAGCCTACCGCCTACAAAATTCAAAACAGCGGTATAAACGAAGTAAAAGTGGCAATAGGCGTCGAGCCGTATTATCATGTGGTAATGGGCAACAATATGGTCGAAATCAACGACTATATCGCTTGCAATCCGCTCGATCTCGGCATCAACGAAATGGTTCACTATCCCACGCTTAAAGCCCTTATGGATCAGGCTTCCTCTCCCGAAGAGCTTATGGGGCTCGTAGCCAAAAACGTAGACTCGTTAATAGTAAAGCATATCCTTATCGACGACGTAATAAGCACTATTAACTACGTTATAGGTTTAAGATACGATATAGGCTTCGTGGACAATATCGACCACCTTGCAAATCGTCGTGTTCGTAGCGTAGGCGAGTTGTTGCAAAATCAATTCCGTATAGGTATAGCAAGGCTCGAGCGTGTAATTCGCGAAAGAATGCAAATTCAGCAGGACAGCGAACTTACCCCGCAAAACCTTATAAATATTCGTCCGGTAGCAAGCGCGATAAAGGAATTCTTCGGTTCCAGCCAATTGTCGCAGTTCATGGACGAAACCAACCCGATTGCCGAACTTACGCACAAACGTAAGTTGTCCGCGCTCGGCCCCGGCGGTCTTAACCGCGAAAGAGCGTCCTTCGAAGTTCGAGACGTACACTATACTCACTATTCTCGTATGTGTCCGATCGAAACTCCCGAAGGTCAAAACATCGGTCTTATTTCCTCGCTCAGTAGCTACGCGCGCATAAACGAATACGGCTTTATCGAAGCACCGTATCGCAAAGTGGACAAGGTGAACAAGCGCGTTATCCCCGGAGCGGAAGGCGTAGAATATCTTGCCGCCGACGAAGAAGACAGATACACCGTGGCTCAGGCTACCGAACCGCTTGACGAAAACAATTGGTTCGTAAACGAGCGTGTGCTTATGCGTTATCGCGAAGACATTGCCGAGCGTCCGCGCGAGGAAATCGACTATATGGACGTTTCGCCTCGTCAGATGATATCGGTAGCAACCGCGCTTATTCCGTTCCTCGAAAACGACGATACCAACCGTGCGTTGATGGGCTCTAACATGCAGCGTCAGGCAGTTCCTCTTCTTAAGCCCGAAGCGCCCATAGTAGGTACCGGCATCGAGCATAAAATTGCTTACGACTCTGGTGTAATGGTAATCAGTCGTAAAGGCGGTGTCGTTTCGTTCGTAGACGCCGATACCATCAAAATTAACGAAGACGACGGCGGCGTAGCAACGTATACTCTTAAAAAGTTCCAAGCGTCCAACCAAGGTACTTGTATAAATCAAAAGCCGATAGTAAGCAAAGGTCAGGTAGTAAAAGCGGGCGACGTTCTTGCCGACGGTCATTCTACTCAAAACGCCGAACTTGCCCTTGGCCGTAACATCTTGGTAGGCTTCATGTCTTGGGAAGGTTACAACTACGAGGACGCAATTCTTATCAGCGAAAAAATAGTTAAGGACGACGTATTCACGTCCATTCACATCGAAGAACATGAAATCGAGGCGCGCGACACCAAGCTCGGCGAAGAAGAAATTACCCGAGATATTCCCAACGTAGGCGAGGATGCTCTTAAAAACCTCGACGAAGACGGTATCGTTCGCATCGGTGCCGAAGTTAATTCGGGCGACATTTTGGTCGGAAAGGTAACTCCCAAGGGCGAAACCGAGCTCACCCCCGAGGAAAGACTTTTGCGTGCGATCTTCGGCGAAAAAGCTCGCGAAGTTCGCGATACCTCACTCAAAGTTCCGCACGGCGAGGGCGGTATAGTGGTAGACGTCAAGATATTCACTCGCGCTAACCGCGACGAAATGAGTCCGGGCGTAAACAAGCTCGTCAGAGTATACATCGCTCAAAAACGTAAAATATCGGTCGGCGACAAAATGGCAGGTCGTCACGGTAACAAGGGCGTTATTTCCCGTATTCTTCCGCAAGAAGATATGCCGTTCATGGCAGACGGAACGCCGCTTCAAATCGTGCTTAACCCGCTAGGCGTACCTTCTCGTATGAATATCGGACAGGTGCTTGAAGTCCATCTCGGACTCGTAGCCAAGGCGCTTGGTTGGAAGGTTGCAACGCCTACCTTCGACGGTGCGCTCGAAAGCGATATTTACGGCTTACTTAAAGAAAACGGCTTCTCTACCGACGGTCAGGTAGACGGCAAAATACAGATGTACGACGGCAGAACGGGTGAACCGTTTGAAAACCGTTCGACTGTCGGATATATGTATATGATAAAACTTATCCACCTTGTCGACGACAAGATTCACGCAAGATCTACCGGTCCGTATTCGCTAGTTACCCAGCAGCCTTTGGGCGGAAAAGCTCAATTCGGCGGACAGCGTTTCGGCGAAATGGAAGTTTGGGCACTTTACGCTTATGGCGCGGCAAATATATTGCAAGAAATCATGACGGTTAAGTCCGACGACGTTGTGGGCAGAGTTAAGACGTACGAATCTATCGTAAAAGGTCTTAATATGACCGAGCCGGGAATCCCCGAATCGTTCAAAGTTCTTATCAAGGAACTTCAGGCGCTTGCGCTTGACGTAAAGGTGCTTACCGAAAACAAAGAAGAAGTCGGTATTCGCGAGCTTATGGAAGACGACGATAACGATACGTTCGAACAGCGTAAACCGTACGAACATCGCGAACTTAACTTCGACGACGAAGATCTTGAATTCAGCGACGCCGACGAAACTCTTAATGAAGAGAACGTCGTTGCCGAAGAAGATCTTGACGGAATTAGTATTTTGGACGACGAGCTTGAACTTGACGATCCGTTTGCCGATAAGGAATTGGACGATCTCGACGACGACGATTTGTTTGATTTCGATGACAAGAACTGAGCTGAAAGGAGGAGATAATAATGTTTGAATTAAATAATTTCGATTCCATGCAGATTGCTATTGCAGGCCCTAATAAAATAAGAGAGTGGTCGCACGGCGAGGTTACGAAGTCCGAAACGATTAACTATCGTACGCAAAAACCCGAGCGTGACGGACTTTTCTGCGAAAGAATTTTCGGACCTACTAAAGACTGGGAATGCTATTGCGGAAAGTACAAGCGCGTTCGATATAAGGGCGTTATTTGCGATAAATGCGGCGTAGAAGTCACGAAGTCCAAAGTTCGTCGTGAACGTATGGGACACATCGAGCTTGCAGCGCCCGTAACGCACATTTGGTATTTCCGAGGAGTTCCCAGCCGCATAGGTTTGCTTTTAGATATTCCTCCCAAGGCTTTAGAGCAAGTCGTTTATTTCGCTTCGTTCATAGTGCTCGATCCGGGCGAAACCGATCTTCAGTACAAGCAAGTGCTAACCGACGCTCAGCTCGAGGAAGCGCGTGAACAGTACGGAACGAAGTCGTTCAAAGTAGGCATGGGCGCAGAGGCTATCAAAGAGCTTTTGTCGCAAGTCGATTTGGAAAAAGAATATAAAGAAGTAAAAGATATCGTAAACAACTCTACCGGTCAAAAGAAGGTAAAGGCAATAAAACGTCTTGATATTTTGGATGCGTTCTTAAAGAACGGTACCGATCCCACGTGGATGGTATTGGACGTACTTCCCGTTCTTCCGCCCGAGCTTCGTCCTATGGTTCAGCTTGACGGCGGCAGATACGCAACCAGCGACCTTAACGATTTGTATCGCAGAGTAATAAACAGAAATAATCGCTTAAAGAAGCTTTTGGAAATGAAAGCTCCGGATATCATTATCCGTAACGAAAAGCGTATGCTTCAAGAGGCGGTAGACTCGCTTATCGACAACGGTCGCCGCGGCAAAGCCGTATCCGGCGCCGGCAATCGTGAGCTTAAGTCGCTTAGCGGCTTGCTTCGCGGTAAGCAAGGTCGTTTCCGTCAAAACCTTCTCGGTAAGCGTGTAGACTATTCCGGACGTTCGGTTATCGTAGTAGGTCCCGAACTCAAGATGTATCAATGCGGCTTACCCAAGGAAATGGCTCTCGAACTTTTCAAACCGTTCGTAATGCGCGAGCTCGTTGCTCAGGGCAAAACTCACAACATTAAAAGCGCTAAGCGCGTCGTAGAACGTGCAGGCAGCGAAGTATGGGGTGTGCTCGAAGGCGTTATAAAAGAACATCCCGTTCTTTTGAACCGTGCTCCGACGCTTCACAGATTGGGTATTCAGGCGTTCGAGCCGGTACTTGTCGAGGGCAGAGCAATCAAGCTTCATCCGCTTGCGTGCGGCGCATTCAACGCCGACTTCGACGGCGACCAAATGGCGGTACACGTACCTCTTTCCGTCGAAGCAAGAGTAGAAGCAAGATTCCTTATGCTTTCTACGAACAACATTCTTAAGCTTTCCGACGGCAGACCGGTATGCTCTCCCACTCAGGATATGGTCATCGGTTGTTACTACCTTACCATCGCTAAGGCAGGCGCAAAGGGCGAAGGCATGATCTTCCGTGACGAAGACGAAGCAAAGATGGCGTACGCAAACAAAGAAATCGAGCTTCAAAGCAAGATTTGGGTACGAGTAACCAAGGAAGTCGACGGCGAGATGCGCAGCAAGCGTATCGAGACCACGGTCGGCAGACTTATATTCAACGATATAATCCCGCAAGACCTCGGACTTAAACTTGCCGAGGATGAAAACGGTAAAGTATACGAAGGCGACAAGAGCAATCCGTTCACGCTTGAAGTTGATGCTTGCGTAGATAAGTCAAGACTTCAGCAAATCGTAGACGCAACGTTCAAGCAAAAGGGCGCAACCGAAACGGTAAAGATGCTCGACAACATTAAGTCGTACGGCTACAAGTATTCCACTATCGGCGCAATAACCACCAGTGTATTCGACATGCACATTCCGCCCGAAAAGAAGACTATTCTTGCCGAAACGGAAAAGCGCGTAATCGCAATCGAAGATTTGTACGACAACGGACTTATGACCGAGGACGAAAAATACAAGCTTGTCGTAAACGAATGGACCAACGCCAACAACGACGTAACCAACGCGCTCAAAAAGACGCTTACCAAGTTTAATCCCATCAACATGATGGCTGTATCCGGTGCTCGTGGTAGCATGAAGCAGATAGCGCAGCTTTCGGGTATGCGTGGTCTTATGACTAACCCTCAAGGTAAAACTCTTGAAACGCCGGTACGTTCATCTTTCCGTGAAGGCTTGTCCGTTCTTGAGTATTTCATATCTTCTCACGGTGGACGTAAAGGTCTTGCCGATACTGCACTTAAGACGGCGGACTCCGGTTACCTTACCAGACGTTTGGTTGACGTATCTCAAGACGTAATCGTACGAGAAGAAGATTGTTGCGAGGGCAAGACTCCTAAGGGAATGTACACCACCGCAATTATGGAAGGCAATCAGGTTATCGAATCGCTTGCCGATCGTTTAAACGGCAGATTCGCAGCCGAAGACGTATATTATCCCGAAGGGCATCAAAAGGCGGGCGAGCTTATCGTTGCTTGCAACGATTATATAACCGAGGATCTTGCTAACGAAATTCAAAAGGCAGGTATAAAGGGCGTTACCATTCGTACCGTGCTTACTTGTAAGGCAAAACACGGCGTGTGCGTAAAATGTTACGGCAAAGATATGTCCGGATCTCGTCCCGTTCGTGTGGGCGAAGCGGTCGGCATTATCGCTGCTCAGTCCATCGGTGAACCGGGTACTCAGCTTACCATGCGTACGTTCCACACCGGCGGTGTCGCAGCGGCAGAAGATATTACTCGAGGCTTACCTCGTGTCGAAGAATTGTTCGAAGCGCGCAAGCCTAAGGGTGTTGCAATCGTGGTAGAGCACGGCGGTGAAATCCATATTATCGAAAAAGACGGAAAACGCGATGTTGTAGTTAAGCGCGAAGACGGCAAGGAAGAATCGTATTCCATTCCGTACACTGCAAAGCTTAAGCAGAATATCGTAGACGGTGCAACGGTAATGAGCGGTGACGCGCTTACCGAAGGTCCTATCAATCCGCACGATATTTTGCGTACTAAAGGTCGCAAGTACGTTCAGGACTATATTTTGTGCGAAGTTCAATCCGTATACCGTAGCCAAGGCGTTCAAATCAACGATAAGCATATCGAAGTAATAGTTCGTCAAATGCTTAAAAAGGTACGAGTAGAGGACAGCGGCGATACCGATTTGCTTACCGGTGCGATGGTAGATCTTCCCACGTTCGACGAAGTTAACTCCAAAACTATGGAAGCATACGGTCGTCCTGCGGTAGCAAAGCATACGCTTTTGGGTATTACAAAAGCCGCACTTGCAACCGAGTCGTTCCTTTCGGCGGCGTCCTTCCAGGAAACGGCAAGAGTTCTTACCGAAGCCGCAATCAAGAACAAAGTCGATCCGCTTATCGGTCTTAAGGAAAACGTTATTATCGGTAAGCTTATTCCTGCCGGAACGGGTCTTAAGAAGTATAAGAACATTTATCCGCAAGAAATAATCGATAAATCCGAGCAGGATATGCAAAATCGTGTTGCTGCCGAAATTGCGCTTGACGAAAGCCAAGCGGGCGAAGATTTGCTTGACGAAGTTGCTGATATCGAAAACGATGAAAAATAACGAAACGGACAAAAAAAGTGGCGAGCTCCAAAAAGAGCTCGCTGCAAAAAAAGCCGCGAAGGTCACAAAGCAAAAAATCGAGGCGGAAAATTTTAAACGCAAATATTTCGATTATTACGACGACGTTAAAATTTCGGTAAAGGAAGATTGGTAACTTCCCTTTCTTTGGAAAAGAAAGGGAAGCCAAAGAAACTTAAACAAACTCTAAGTTAGTAAAGGGTAGTGTGAAGAACATTACCCTTTTTTCATACTTAACCTTATGTCACCGCAAAACGAATCAATCCCCAACCATATGTCACCAACGAGGAGCGTTAGCGACGCGGCAATCTCTCCGTTAAACTTCTACCACTCGGCACAATCAAACGCACCACCGCCCGCAAACGTAAAAAAAGGAATCGCTTCCGCGAGATCCTTCAGTTCCTTCAGGATGACATTAAGTAGGGGAAGTGTACTTAATATCCTTAGATTTTGGCAACCAACAACGCAAAAATCTACTTTTATTTTTTCGTACTAAACCTCTTTTGTCATTCTGAGCCGCAAGGCGAAGAATCTCGCGGAAGCGAAACGGTTGTTAGTACAGCAGTAACAGCAGAAAACAACTTCAACCATACGTCATTGCGAAGGGACCCCTGTGGCAATCTCTCCGTGTGACTGTTCGCTATTGGTGCAATCAAACGTACTATCGGTGCAATCAAGAGTACTACTGCCAAAAACAATAAAACACAAGGTATCGCTCCCGCGGGATTCTTCACGTTGTTCAGAATGACATAAAAAGGGTTTACGTACTTATAATCCACTCGTTTTGGTAGCGAACTATCGCAAAATTCTATTTTTGTTTTTTTGCACTCCGCCATTCTGTCATCCTGAGCGCAAGAAAGTGGTACAATGTTTTTAGACAAAAAAATAAATGACAAAAGGTTTAATTTTATGTATAATAGAACAAAGGAGAACG
>CAZEXL010000018.1:0-27820 GCA_964516925.1 uncultured Lachnospiraceae bacterium
TACGGTCGTTAAACCGAGGGATTTTAAGTCCCTTGCGTCTGCCTATTCCGCCACAGCGGCACGCCGACTTCGCGCGAATGGAGGCACCACCCGGATTTGAACCGGGGGTGAAGGCTTTGCAGGCCTCTGCCTTACCACTTGGCTATGGTGCCTCATTTACGCCTAAAAAAAGCGGATACGGCGTATCCGAACTTTTTATGGTGGGAGCTATAGGGATCGAACCTATGACCCTCTGCTTGTAAGGCAGATGCTCTCCCAGCTGAGCTAAGCTCCCACGTGACGACCACGCTTATATACTATATCAAATACTATTAAAAAAAGCAAGAGAAAATCACCGCTTTACAAAAAAAATTTATAAATTTTATAGGTAATCAATTTTTGCGATACTAAAAAAATCATTTAAAAAAAGCTGAAATAAAATTCCGCCGTTGCATACAATAATACGGGAGATGAAATGTTTCAATTTTTAATAAGCGCAGACAAACCTAAAGAAGAATGGATTATTACGATTAAGGATTTTTTACGACAGAATTTGCCGTCGGATTGTTTGATTGCAACGACTCAAACGAGCGGGCGCTGCCAACTTGCCATCGCTAGCGAGGCAGAAGATAAAAATTTAATAATAAGAATAATTGCCGACAGTATAATCGAGGTTTTGGGGTACTTCTGCAAATATAAATATTTGTCCGACAATTTAAAATTGCCGCTAGACTCCGACAGATACAATATTTTATTGCATTCCTTGGTTCAATTCGATAGATCAAGCGACGAAAAGACGCTTAAAAGCTGCGTTCAGATAAGCGACGGAATGGCTCTTGACGGAATTTATAATTTTCGTTTGGGCGAGCTTAAAAGGCGTTGGGACGAAATTATTATGCTAACCAAAGAGAATTCGGTTTATCTTATCGATAACGAAACCTATTTCGAGCTGATTAATTTTCTATTTACTAGCATCGAAGCAAAAGTAAAGAACGTCGTTTTGGCAAAGCGTGGCGAAAACTACATTATTACAAACGAGAACGATAGTAAATTATTGTTCAGTAGCAGTGACGTTAAAGAGATAGTTTACAAACTTATCGATTACGCACCGCTTTCGATTGCCGTAAACAGAAGCTTCGAAAACGAAAAGACTATCGAGCTTATTACAAGGCTTTTTGGTATGCGCCAAAGCGAAATATCGTAAGATGTATTAAAATTTTAGCTATTTCATACAAAATTCATTATTTATCGTCGTTAATTTAGTTGTAAATATCTTCCTTTTGTGCTAAAATTAACAAAACTAATATGGAGGTTTTTTACAATGTTAGCAAATATGATGTTAATATCTGCTGAAGGCTCGAACAATTGGGTTCTTACCGTTGTGTTGCTTGTTCTTATGATCGTGTTGCTCTTTGTTTTGCCTATGGTAAGCAACAAAAAACGTCAAAAAGAAGCAAACGATATTTTCGACGGTATTTCGGTAGGCGACGAGATTATGACTATTGGCGGAATTATGGGCAAGGTCGTTGCTCTTACCACACACGAATCCGGCGAGAAGCTTATGGTTATCGAAACCGGCGAGGGTGCAGGCAAAACTACTATGACTTTTACCGTTCAGGCATGCCGACTTAACTATACGAAGAACAAACTTCGTCAAGAACAGCTCGCAAAAGAAAAAGCAGAGCGCGAGGCTGCAAAAGCAGAAAAAGAAGCGGCAAAAAGTAAAAATAAAGGCGGCAACAAGTCGTCGAACGAAGTCGTAGTCGAAGAGCCAAGCGTTGAAGTAAAAGCGGAAAATACGGCAGAAAACGTCGAAAACAAATAATTCGTTTAACGTCTAAACAAAAATTCCTTCGCATAAGTATATTGTGTACTGTGTCGGAGGGATTTTTTTATGCGTAAAGAAAGGAAAAACAACTCTTTTTTTGAAGTGATCGTCGCTACTTTTGTTGCATTAATTATTTCGATTGTGCTCGTGATTATCGCGGCTTTTGCCATAAAACTTTTTAACGTTGCCGACAGCGCGATAGTTATAATTAATCAAGTTATAAAAAGTTTAAGTATTTTGCTGGCGATTTTGTTTTCCTTTAAGTCACCCAGCAACGGCTGGATAAGAGGATTTATCGTAGCCATTCTTTACGTTTTAATGTCGTTTGTGGTTTTCTCTTTACTGTCGGGCGAGTTTATTTTTGATATTACGCTTCTAAACGACGTTGCTTTGTGCGGCGTAAGCGGGCTTTTAAGCGGAATTATAGCCGTAAATGCGCGTAAAAAGAATTAATATATAAAAACTTGTTTTTTTACCGAAAAAACGCTTGATTATTTATCGAGGTTTTTGTTATAATTACGCTATAAACTATTTGGAGGCGTTTTTATGAAACACATTAAAGTTATAGCAGAGTCCACAATTTGTCGTGACAAGGGTACCGGTTGCGGCGAATGCCAATCGTCTTGTCAGTCGGCTTGCAAAACCAGCTGCACGGTAGGCAATCAGTCTTGCGAACAAAAGAAGATTAACAGCATTTTTAAAGAAAGCAAATAGTTTACAATGGTACATACTTTTAAATGCTTGGGCAGATTTTTCGCACTCGACGTGGAAAGTGGCTCGGTTTTTGAGATTGACGAATTAACAAAGGATTTAATTGACTTACAAGGGGCTCCTTTGGATCAAACCAAAGGAGTTCTTTCTCGTTATGCTGTTAACGAGATTAACGAGGCAAAAGAAGAAATTCAAAGTTTGATCGATTCAAACGTTTTGTTTTCGCCTGAACCGGAACATAAACCGCCGTGTTATTCCGGCGTGGTTAAGGCACTTTGTTTAAATATTTCTCATAATTGTTCGTTAAGGTGCGAGTATTGTTTTGCGGACGGCGGAAGCTATAGTACCAAACGTCTTAATATGAGTAAAGGCGTTGCTTTTGCCGCAATCGATTTTTTGATTGAAAAAAGCGGAACTCGTCGTAACCTCGAAGTGGATTTCTTTGGCGGAGAGCCGCTTCTTAATATGGACGTCGTGCGCGATACCGTTGCGTACGCCAGAAGAAAAGAAAAAGAATTCAACAAGAATTTCCGTTTTACCATAACGACAAATGCGTATAAACTTAGCGACGAAGATATAAATTTCTTTAACAAAGAGATGTATAACGTGGTTTTAAGTATAGACGGGCGCAAAGATGTGCATGATTGTGTGCGTAAGACCGCTAGCGGCGATCCTTCTTTTGACGTTATAGTAAACAATGCGTTGCGTTTCAGAGCCAAGCGTGGAGATAAACAATACTATATCCGAGGTACTTTTACGTCGCTTAATAAGGATTTTGCGACAGACGCGCTGTATCTTAACGATTTGGGATTCGATCAAATTTCGCTTGAACCGGTCGTTTTGCCTTCTACTCACAGGCTTGCGATCACTCAAAACGACGTTCCGCAGCTAGTGGAGCAGTATGAAATTCTTGCTGAAGAATATATAAAGCGCAGGAAGACTGAAAAATGGTTTAATTTTTTCCATTTTATGATCGATATTGCCGGCGGGCCTTGCGAATCCAAGCGTTTGGTAGGGTGCGGAGCAGGTAACGAATATTTGGCTATTGCTCCTGACGGTAACATATTTCCTTGTCATCAATTCGACGGCAAGGATGAATACGTTATCGGCAACGTTTTAAGCGGTGAATTTAACGATGCGTTGCCCCAAAAGTTTGCTTGCGCAAATCTTACCACTAAGCCTGAATGTCTTAAATGTTGGGCAAAATATTATTGCAGTGGCGGGTGCGCTGCTAATTCTGTTAATTTTTGCGGCGACATAAACAAGCCGTATACGATTACTTGCGAATTAATGAAAAAACGTGTTGAATGTGCCATTGCAATTAAGGCTATAGAAGGAAAAAAATAACATAATTACATTTTTTAGTTAAAATCGGTTGACTTAAAAAGTGTTTATATAATATAATATCTTAGTGTTTAAAAGGAAAGTTATGCAATTTGGTTGCGGATTTTCTTATTACAGGAGGCAAACAACGAGATGAAAAAGAAATCGTCAATCATTAAGCTGTGCATAATTGGCGTTTTGCTTATTATAGGCTTAGTGTTGTCGTTCTGCCCGATACAGCTCGGACTTAAGGATTTCAATTCTTTTTCGGGAAATATTAAACTCGGTTTAGACCTTAAGGGTGGGATTTATGCCGAGTATGTGGCAATTGACGACGATACGGAAGATATAGATACGCGAATGGACGGTACCGTTACCAGCATCCAGTCGCTTTTAGTAAACAAAGGTTATTCCGAAGCTTTGGTAATGCGTCAAGGGTCTGCAGGCATTCGTGTTGAAGTTCCCGATGTGGACGATCCTGCCGACATTCTTGAAATATTAGGCGAACCGGCTGAACTTGAATTCCGTTTAAGCGACGGAACGGTTATTCTTACCGGTGACGACGTTAAAAGTGCGGCGGCGGGTTATTACGATAGCCAATGGGTTGTAAGCTTGTCGCTTACTTCTTCAGGTACGACTAAGTTTGGGGAAGCAACGAGCAATCACGTCGGCGAAACCATAAATACTTATGTGATTTACGGAGAGGATGACGAACAGCTAATTTCTTCAGCGACCGTAAACGAAGCTATTACGGGCGGACAAGCTCTTATTTCGGGTAGTTTCGACCAACAGAGTGCGGAAGATCTTGCTAACCAAATTATGAGCGGTACTTTCGGAGTTACTTTACAACTTCAAAAATGCGAACCTATTTCTCCGACGCTTGGCGAAGGGGCTCTTAAGTATGGTCTTATCGCCGGCATTATCGGATTAATTTTAGTTATGGCGTTTATGTGCTTTAAATATCGTTTGTTCGGTGCCGTAGCTTCCGGAGCTTTGCTTATCTACTCTGTTTTGATGTTGTTTTTTCTTTCGATTATTCCGCTCGTTCAGCTCACTCTTCCGGGTATTGCAGGTATTTTGTTAAGTATAGGCATGGCGATCGACGGAAATGTAATTATTTACGAGCGTATTAAAGATGAATATGCAAACGGTAAATCTATACTTTCGGCAACGCATTACGGTTTCCGCAAATCCGTAGGTGCGATTATCGACGGTAACGTTACTACGATTATTGCGGCTATAATCCTTTATATTTTCGGTAGCGGTTCTGTTCAGGGCTTTGCTTTAACGTTGTTTATAGGTATAGTGCTTGCGATGTTCTCGTCGCTTGTTGTAACCAGAGGACTTGTTAATTACGTAATTGCAATCAATCACGAAAATCCGAATCTTTACAATTTAAAGCGTGGTAAAAACTACGTTGATCTTAGTGCAGATCAGAATTCTCAAAAGGTTAACGAAGAGATCGCCGAAGAATTACGCGTAAAAAAAGAAAAGAAAGCAGAAAAGGCTGCTGCTAAAAAAGCGGCTAAAATTGCAAGGGAGGAAAAGTAATTATGAGTAAACTTACCAACCTTTTAGAAAGTGACGTTAAAATTGTTGAGAAAAAGAAATTTATCTTTTTGCTTCCCGTTGCGATAGTAGTTTTGGCAATCATAATGGGCGTTGTTTTTCATTTTGCTTCAGGTTCGGCTTTTAATCTTGGAATGGATTTTGTCGGAGGATACACGATTAACGTTGATGTCGGTGCAAATCTTACGGAGGATAACAAAGACGAATATAAGTCCAGAGTTACCGATTTGGTAGAAGGCTATGCCGACGATCAAGGCGATTCCTACGGAATTAAAGTTTCTCAAATACTTGTTTCCGGAACGGGTGACGACACTGCTTTGCAGGTTAGATTTAAGTCTGTTGCCGATGATGAAACTATGGAAGTTATTGTAGACGGCATAATAGAGGATATTAAGGCTGAGGTAACGGTAATTCGACCGTCTATCAGTATCGATGGCAGCACGGTAACGGCCACTTATGCTTTGCCGCTTGATTCGCTACACAACGAAGTTAGTGATGTGTTTGCACACTTAGAAGGCGCTTCAGGTTTAACCTTTGGCGAACAATTTTCTAAAGCCGTAACCTTTACTTATTCCGGTAGCTTAACTGAAAGTGCTCTTGCTTCTGCATTGGCAATTCAAGACGCATTTGCCGCAAACGTTTATGACAGCGGTAAAGTCGGTGCAGTAGTAAGCCAAGATTTGTTATATAATGCATTATCGGCAATTATCGTCGCTCTTGTCGTAATGCTTATTTATATCGCAATTCGATTCGAAGTTAAAAGCGGTATATCTGCAATCGTTGCACTAATGCACGACCTTATTATAATGTGCTCGTTTATGACAATTTTCCACATTGAAATTAATAGCACTTACATTGCCGCGCTTATTACGATTTTGGGCTATTCGATTAATAATACTATAATATTATTTGACAGAATAAGAAGCAACGTAAAAATTAATCCTAAGTGGGACGTTAATACGTTAGCTAATAATTCTATCACTCATAGTTTATTAAGATGTATGAACACTACGATTACTACCGTTATTATGATCGGTGCCGTTGCTGTCGTTTGTGCTATTGCATCGATATTCAATCCTGATTTGTATCAAATGGTTACCTTCTCATTGCCTATAATCGTAGGACTTTTAGCAGGTTTCTATTCGGCGCTATTCGTTGCTCCATCCGTATGGGTAACGTTAAGCCGCGACAAAACCGCAAAAACAAAGACGGCTGTTACGGAAGCTAAATAATTTTATAACGGCGTAAATGAGCTTCCTTTTTGGAAGCTCGTTTTTTTAGGGTAGATATGAATTTAAAGCTTGTAAAAAAGAATGATTGTGTTATTGATATCGCCGAAGTTGGCAAATTAAGCGACAAGCTTAACTTGCCCGCTAAATTTATCGAGCTTTTGTTTAACCGAGGAATATCTAACGAAGAAGCTATTAAAAAATTTCTGTATCCCAACGAAAATAATTTTTATGATCCTTTTCTTATGAAAGGAATGGATCTTGCGGTAGATCGATTAAATAAAGCAATAAAAAACAACGAGCGAATTGTCGTTTACGGCGATTATGACGTGGACGGCGTTTGTGCGTCTGCAATTTTGTCGCTTTATTTAGCGGAGCAAGGTGTGGAAGTATATACGCATATTCCAAGTCGAATAAACGAAGGATATGGTCTTAATACCGAATCTATAGAAAAAATTATAGAAAAGTGCTCGCCTGATATTATTCTAACATGTGACTGCGGTATTTCGGGATACAAAGAGGTAGAAGAAGCACAGGATTTGGGCGTAGAGGTTATTGTTACGGATCATCATGAAGTTTCCGACGTTATTCCCGACTGTATCGTCGTTAATCCGCATCAAAACGGCTGTGAGTATCCGTTCGAATATTTGTGCGGCGCGGGTGTCGTTCTTAAGTTAGTGGAAGCGATGGGCGGCAGAAAAGAGGCAAGTAAATATTGGGAACTTGCCGCAATAGCAACAATTGCCGATCTCGTTCCGCTGGTGGACGAAAACAGATTAATAGTGCAACTAGGACTTACTAAAGTAAGCTCGATTAAGAATTTGGGGCTTAAAGCGTTGCTATTAAGCCAAAAAATCAACGATAGCATTACAAGCTCGGATATTGCTTTTAAAATTGCGCCTCGAATCAACGCGGCGGGAAGAATGGGTGACGCATATAACGCGTTTGAACTTTTAACCTCCGATGACTCTGTTAAGATTGCCAAGTTGATTGAAAGCATAAATGAAGATAATAATAAAAGAAAAAACGTTTGCGCTAAACTTTACGACGAAGCATTAGAAGATATTAAAGATGAAAATATAATTGATAGACGTTGTATCATTCTTAGTCATCCTTCGTGGGAAAAGGGTATTACGGGTATCGTTGCAGCGCGTCTTTCAGGGGAGTTTAATAGGCCGTCGTTTATATTGGTTAAATCCGGCAATGCTTATAAGGGAACGGCGCGCAGTATACCTAAAATAAATATTTATAATTTGCTGTCCGAATGTTCCGACCTTTTGATCGAGTATGGCGGGCACAGCCAAGCTGCCGGTTTTTCTATAGAACCGGAAAAAATATCGGCGTTTAAGGAGCGTGTAACCGAGTATCTTAAGCAATTTCCGCGCGAATTTTTTGAGCCGACGCTTGCATATGATATTGAAATGACCGAAAAAGACATTAGTCAAAAATTAATTATTTGTCTTGATTTACTTGAACCGACGGGAAACAGTAATACAAAACCATATTTTAAATTCACGGAAGAAAAGGTTAAAGTTCAACCTTGCAAGACAAATATATTGCATACGCAAATTACGTTGCCGGATAATTTTCAAGTTTTTGCTTTTAATAATTACAATAAAAATCATTTTTTGACGACGGACGGTTCGAAGGATTTTGTTGTTGAATTGCAAACGAGTTCATTTAACGGCAAAGAGTACGTTCGCGGAATATTAAGAGGTATTGCAATTGAAAAGCTTACTTTTAGCAATGAAGTTGCTATCGCTAATTTCATTAGGATGTCGGCTTTAACACAAGATTGCGCTCCGAAATATATAACTTATGAAAAGAATGAACTTAGCGATATTATAGGCGATAGTATATACGGCACGTTAGTTGTTTGTGGTTGCAAAAAAACTTACGAGGAATTTTTGTCAGATTACAAAGGCAACGGAATAATTTTACACGATTTTATGTTCAGTTCGTTAAGCAATAACTATAGTCGTATTATCGTTTCTCCTGATTTAAGTGAAGGCGCAAATCTTTACGGTTACGAAAAAGTTGTGTTTTTAGATCCTCCGATTAACCCGGCTGTTGTGTCTTTTATTAATTCAAATTGCAAAGCAACTGTCTATCTTCCGAAAGAAAATACGCATAACGTTTTACAGGACGTTTCGTTAGAGCGATCTGTTTTTGCATATTATTATGACGCGTTTAAGCGTTTTAAAGACGTGAAATCTGCGACAATATGGGGATATTATAAAACGCTCGCTTCAAGAATTAATATTAGTTTAAAACAATTTGTAACGTGTATGCTGGTTTTTGTCGATATGGGATTTATAACTATTCCGAGCGGTGACTTTTGTATTAAGTTCAATAATGCGGTTAAAGCAGACTTGAGTAGTTCGACGTTATATAATTTATTTGCAAAATATAAGGAAAAGTATGGACGCAGTAATTGAAAAAATTAAATCTAATTATCGGCTTGTTTACAACGAGCAACAAGTAGAGTTGCTCGATAAAGTAATAGATTATGCCGAAAAGAAGCATCGCGGTCAATTTAGACAAAACGGCGAGCCGTACATTTATCATCCTATCGAGGTTGCCAATATTTTACTTGCGCTTGGCTTGGATTATGCTACGATCGGGGCAGCCTTTTTGCACGATACCATAGAAGATACCGATGCTACCGAAGATGAAATATATTCGTTGTTCGGGGAAGAAATCGCAGAACTTGTTATGGGTGTAACAAAGCTTGCAAAGTACATTTTTAAGTCAAAAGAAGAAGAACAAGCAGAAAACTTTCGCAGGATGTATTTTGCTATGGCAAAAGATATTCGTGTTATTCTCATTAAACTTGCCGACAGATTGCATAACATGCGTACTATTTCCTCGAAACGCCATGATAGGCAAATCGCTATAGCCACGGAAACTCTTGAAATTTATTCGCCACTTGCGTCAAGATTGGGACTTAGCTATATCAAATGCGAATTAGAGGATTTGTGCTTTAAAGTTCTTTATCCTGAAGAATACGACAAACTTGTGAGGGAAATTCCTCTTAAGCGCGCAGAACGTCAGGGGCTTATAAATTTATTGTGCGCTAAGCTACAAAATATTCTTAGTGAGCTTAATATAGTTGGCGAAGTAAGCGGTAGACCTAAACATTATTATAGCATTTATAAAAAAATGCAAAAACAACACAAATCGTTTGAGCAAATCTACGATCTTACCGCCGTACGGGTTATCGTTCCTACGATAAAAGATTGTTATGAAGTTTTGGGCATGATTCATACTCTATGGAAGCCTATGCCCGGAAGATTTAAAGATTATATATCGGTGCCGAAACAAAATAACTATCAATCGTTGCATACTACGGTAATGACTTCGTTCGGTATGCCGTTTGAAATCCAAATTCGCACTTTCGAGATGCACAAAATTGCCGAATACGGAATTGCCGCTCATTGGTTATATAAAGAAAATTCAAGGAATCAAGACGAAATGGATCGTAAACTTGAATGGCTTCGAGGCGTGATGGACGTTCAAAACGACAGCGTTTCGCCACAAGAGTTTTATCAATCTTTAAAAGTTGACCTTCATAGCGGAATGGTGTACGTTTTTACGCCAAAGGGGGATGTAGTTGTTTTGCCCGATGGCTCGACACCTATAGATTTTGCATATAGCGTTCATACTCAAGTGGGCAATACGTGCGTTGGAGCAAAAATCGACAATAAGGAAGTGCCGCTTGAAACTAAATTGGCAACGGGTGATTACGTGGAGATTTTGACTTCGGAAAATTCTAAAGGACCTAGCCGCGATTGGTTAAGGATAGTCAAAACAACGTTGGCAAAGTCTAAAATTAAAGCCTACTTTAAAAAAGAAATTAATGAAGAAAACATAGCTCTGGGCAAAGAAATGCTCGCAAAAGAAGCGTTGTCGCGCGGATATAATTTAGATTCGCTTTTGGAAAAAAAGTGGCTTGACGTGGTAATGAAAAGGTATTCTTTTTCTTCGATGGATGATCTTTATGCTTCGATCGGTTATGGCGGATATACCGTTAATCAAATACTTTCTAAACTTATTGATTTTTATCGAAAAGATGCGAAACTTAAAGCCGAAGCTAAGGAAAACGGGAGTAGTGGGGATATAATAGTGCACGGATATGAAAATGAACCGATACGCGTGGCAAAATGTTGCAATCCCGTTCCCGGCGACGAGATAGTTGCTTACGTTTCGGAAGCTAACGGTATCTCGATTCATCGAAAAGAGTGCATGAATTTAAAAATACTGGAAGGCGATAAATTGGTCGAAGCGCATTGGGGTAGAAGAATTTCTTCACAATACGTAATAGCCTTAAAAATCGAAACGCGAAATACGGCAGGTTTATTGGCTGAAATTACAAAATACGTTTATGATTTAAAGCTTTCTATAGCTCATCTTAATGCACGCGTCGATAAACACAATAACGGAATTATAGATATTTCCATAAGTGCAAACAATATGGAAGAAATAGAAAACCTTAAAAAGAAATTTAGTTCTATAAAAGACGTTGATAAGGTTTATAGGTACGAATAATGATTATTCATAAATTAGTCTTAGGATCTCTTGAAACAAATACGTATCTGCTTGAATTCGATAAACAAATTTTTGTAATTGATCCTGCGGCGGAACCACAAGAAATTATTAATGAAGCCAAAAAACTTTGCAAGCCGATTTCATGCGTATTGCTTACGCACGGACATTTTGATCATTGCAACGCGGCTAAAGAATTGCAGGATATCAGCGTAAAAATTTACATGTCTGAAACCGACCATGCGATGATTAAATGCGGACTTGATTTGGCGAAATATGCAAACATAAAGTTCAATATTTTTGAACCTAACGGATATTTAAGCGAAGGTAAGTGTAGTATAAACGGAATTGAGTTTTTTGTAATTGAAACTCCGGGACATACCGCGGGCGGATTAACTTTTGTGTTTGGCGACGATGTTTTTTGTGGCGATACATTATTTAAAATGAGTATAGGAAGGACCGATTTGCCGACAGGTGACTATAATAAAATAATCGATTCTGTAAAAAAAATATTTAGTTTAGGCGAAAAAAACGTTTTCCCCGGACATGGTAATATTACGTCGATAAAATTTGAAGAGGCTAACAATCCGTATGTTAAAGCTAAGTAGTGATTACTCTATCGAAAGTGAGCTCCTTGAAGTATGTAATTTGTTTTTTGACGTTGCGACGTCCGAATTGATTATAGATTGTTGTTTTATGTCGGGCGCTCCTTATATATGTATTAACGGAAAATATTTTTACATTGATTTAAATACACGGCCTGTACGTGATAGATTTTCTCGTATGTGTAAAACGGCTCTTTACAAAACTCTTTCCGATTATACGGGGCAATCTTTTTCATGGGGTGCGCTTACGGGCGTAAGGCCTACAAAACTCGGTTATGAAATAAAAAACACAGGCGAAGCGATTGTCGACGGGCTTATGAAATATCAAGTTTCGCGTTCGAAAGCCGAGTTGGTAGAAAGAATTATTAATAATCAAAAAGGTTATAGTCCGTCTGTAAAAAAGATTAATTTTTACATTCACGTTCCTTTTTGTGTTTCCAGATGTAATTATTGTTCATTTGTTTCTTTACCGACAAAAAATAACGAAAAACTTATGCGGACCTATGTTGAATACCTTATAAAAGAGATTCGACAAGGCGTTTATCAGCTTGAACGTTGCAATTATGACGTAGATTCGATTTATATCGGGGGCGGAACGCCTACCGCATTAAATGAAGAGCTTTTGAACGATCTTCTTGATTCTGTTCCGTATAAAAACATCGAATATACGGTTGAAGCGGGTCGTCCGGATACCATTACGGAAGAAAAAATCGATATAATGAAGCAACATGGGGTAACAAGGTTAAGCATAAATCCTCAAAGTTTTTCGGATAAAACGCTATCGATAATAGGTAGATCTCATACGTCACAAGATATTATAGACGCATACAACAAATGCAAAGGCAAGTTTGCTATTAATATGGATTTAATTGCAGGGCTTACGGGTGAAGATATAACCGATTTTAATTATACTTTAACAAAAACTCTCGAACTTCGTCCTGAAAATATTACGGTGCATACGTTATCTAAAAAGAATGGCTCGATATTAAAAAATGAAGATATTTTAGAAGGAAAAAACATTGCGCAGATGATCGAAAGAGCGTATTCTTTCATTACAAAAGACGGATACGAACCTTATTATTTGTATCGTCAAAAAAACATGATAGATAATCTTGAAAACATCGGGTATGCTTTGCCGGGAACGTTTTGTGTAAATAACATAACCACTATGGAGGAATTTTATTCGGTGTTTGCCTGCGGCGCGGGAGCGATTAGCAAACGATTGTTTGAAGGGAATCGTATAGAGCGATTTGCAAACGTTAGGGACGTAAGACTCTATATAGAACAATTTGAAGAAAGGCTAGAAAAAAAGACAAAATTTTTTTCATAAGTACATAAATTAAGTTTACAACCGTTTTGCATTGTGGTATAATAACGAAGTAGTACCTTATTCTATAGGTTTTTACGATTTGTCGACGTAGTTACTTAAGTTTAAGGCGAATATTTTTTGGAGGACATAAAAATGGACAAGAACACTAAACAAGAGATCATTGCAAAGTTTGCTACGCATGAAGGCGATACCGGTAGCCCGGAAGTGCAGATTGCATTGCTTACTTACAGAATTAATCATTTGACTGAGCATCTTAAAGTTCATCATAAGGATCATCATTCCAGACGCGGTTTGTTGCAAATGGTAGGTACTCGTAGAAGCCTTTTGAATTATCTTAAAGATCTTGACATCGAAAGATATCGTAACATCTTGGCTCAGTTGGAAATCAGAAAATAAGAAGATATTAGGGGGAGCTGTTATGCGCCCCTAATCTTTTATTATGGCGAATTTCGCCGTGTGAATATTTTTAGGAGACTTTTGGAGAATGAACGAATCAAGAATTTTCAAAACAGAAATCGGCGGGCGTGAAGTTACAGTAGAAACAGGGAAGTACGCTCAGCTTTCTAACGGATCTTGCATCATAAGATGCGGAGATACCGTTGTTATGACCAACGTTACAATGGCAGCAGAGCCCAGACCCGGAATGGACTTTTTCCCGCTAGGCGTTGATTTTGAAGAAAAAATGTATGCAGTCGGTAAGATCCCGGGCGGATTTAAGAAGCGTGAAGGTAGGGCAAGCGATAAAGCTATTTTAACTTCTCGTTTGATAGACAGACCTATACGTCCGCTTTTCCCCAAGGGATTGTTTAACGACGTGGCGGTTGTTGCTACTGCGCTCAGCGTTGATACGAATATACCGCCTGAGGTATGGGGTATGCTTGGATCATCTATAGCGCTTTCGATATCGGATATACCTTTTTACGGACCTACAGGCTCTGTAGTAGTCGGATACGTCGACGGGAAGTACGTAATCAATCCGGACAGCGTTCAGCGCGCTATGAGCCAAATGCACGTTTACGTAAGCGGTACTGCCGATGCAATTATGATGGTAGAAGCCGGTGCAAATATCGTAAGCGAAGAAATTATGCTCGGTGGTATACTGTACGCACACGAGGAAATTAAAAAGCAAGTTGCGTTTATTAATGAAATCGTTAAAGAAGTCGGTAAGCCGAAAAAAGAAATGAATCTTTATAAGATACCCGACGAAATCAACAACGACGTTCGCGCTTACGCCGATAAGCTTTTGGACGAAGCTTTAAAAGAAACCGATCGCCAGGCTCGTCAAGCGAAACAGGATGAAGTTGACGTTAACGTCTTGGAACATTTTGCTGAAGTGTATCCCGATAGCTCGCGTGAAATTAAAGACGTTTTGTATAATATGACTAAGGAAAAGGTACGAGCTAAAATCTTGAATGAAGGTTTTAGACCAGACGGACGAAAGCTTACCGAAATACGTGATATTTGGACGGAAGTAGGAGTTTTGCCTAGAGTTCACGGTAGTGCTGTATTTACCAGAGGACAATCGCAAGCTCTTACAACATGCACACTTGGTACGATCGCAGAAGTGCAAAAGTTGGACAACCTTGATGATGAGACATTTAAGCGTTATATGCACCATTATAACTTCCCGCCTTATAGTGCCGGTGAAGCTAGAGCGTTGCGTGCGCCCGGCAGACGAGAAATTGGTCACGGCGCATTGGCAGAACGTGCACTTGAACCGGTTATTCCGTCCGAAGACGAATTCCCGTATGCGATAAGAACCGTAAGTGAAATTCTTAGCTCTAACGGCTCAACGTCGCAAGCAAGTGTTTGCGGTTCCACTATGGCGCTTATGGACGCAGGCGTGCCCATCAAGGCCCCCGTTGCAGGAATTGCAATGGGACTTATTAAGGACGATGCTAGTCATAGAGTTTCGGTATTGTCCGATATTCAGGGGCTTGAAGATTTTCTTGGCGATATGGACTTTAAAGTTGCAGGAACAGCCGAAGGTATTACCGCGATTCAGATGGATATCAAAATTAAGGGAATCGACGAGAATATTTTGCGTACCGCATTAGAGCAAGCTCGTCAAGGCAGATTGTACATCTTAGATAAGATGATGCAGACTATTGATAAGCCTAGGACTACCCTTAGTAAGTGGGCTCCGAAAATTATTACCTTTGATATCGATCCCGAAAAGATCGGCGAAGTTATCGGCAAAGGCGGTAAAACTATTAACAAGATTATTGAAGATACGGGCGTAAAACTCGATATAGAAGATGACGGTAGAGTGTTTATTGCAACGCCTGACGAGGAAATGGCAGAAAAAGCTAAGAAGATCGTTATGTCGATAGTAGAAGATGCCGAAGTAGGTATGGTTTATGAAGGACCGGTAGTAAAGATTTTGTCTAATTCCGAGGGTAAAGATTTTGGCGCAAGAGTACAGCTCGCGCCCAATAAAGACGGAATGATTCACATTTCCAAGCTTAGCAAGGACAGAGTCGAGAACGTTACCGACGTTGTTAATGTCGGAGATAATGTCGTTGTAAAAGTAATCAAAATCAGCATGAAGGGCATTGATCTTAAGCTTATAGAAAAGAAATAGTCTATTTATGTCAGACATATTATTAGAACCCTAATGTTTTTGCAATAGGGTTCTAATAATATTATGATGAATCTTTAGTGATTTATTTTTGTTTGAGCGAATATATATAAATATATTTTGAGGTGGCTTGTGACAAAAAAATCATTTGGTTCATTAATAAGCAATATAGTTATATGCGTAGTTGTTCTTATAGTTTTTTTAGTATCTTTTATCCCACAAACGACAACCGTTTCTGGCGATGTACCCATAACAAAAGGTGCATCAAAAACTAAAGTTTCTCTTATGATAAACGTTTATTGGGGAACTGAATTTTTATCGGAGATGCTCAAAATATTCGAAGCGCATGAAGTTAAAACAACGTTTTTTGTAGGAGGTATGTGGGCTTGCGAAAACGTGTCTATGCTTAAAACTATTTACAGTCAAGGACATGAAATAGGCAACCACGGCTACTATCATAAGGATCATAACAAGCTTGATTATAGTAGGAACAGGCAAGAGATAGAAATAACGCATAAGGTCGTTAAGGAAATTTTAGGTTATGATATGCACTTATTTGCACCGCCTTCCGGCGCGTACAATGATATGACATTAAAAGCGACAAACGAATTGAATTATGAAACGATAATGTGGACTTCGGATACGATAGATTGGCGTGATCAAGACGAGGAGCTTATTGTAAAACGCGCTACAGAAAACATTTCCGGCGGTTCGTTGGTGCTTATGCATCCTACGCAAGCAACGGTTAGAGCTCTTGACAGAATATTGAATATAATTTCGGAAAAGGGACTCGAAGTTGCGATTGTAAGCGAAACCTTAATGCCGTCGCAAGTTAATTCGTAAATAGGGTATAATAACCAAGGAGGATGTATGGCAAATTTAATTGAATATTCTAACGGGCTAAGACTTGTCGTGGAAAACAATTCGTCGATTAGGTCGGTTGCTGCAAGTATTTGGGTTAGAACCGGAAGTGCAAATGAAAATATTGAAAATAACGGCATATCTCACTTTTTGGAGCACGTTCTTTTTAAGGGTACGGATAAGATGTCGGCGTTTGAAATAGCAAACGCGTTTGAAAGTAAGGGCGCATCCGTAAATGCGTTTACTGCCAAAGAGTTTACGTGCTTTTATTTTAAGTCTATAGATTCCGATACTAAAGAATGTTTTAAAGTTCTTTGCGATATTTTTTTTAATTCTACTTTTGAGAAAAAGGAATTGGACGTAGAAAGGAACGTAGTAATAGAAGAAATTAATATGGATGACGATTCGCCCGAAGACATATGTTATGATTTACTCGCAAAATCTCTTTACGGAAAGCATTCACTGGGAATGACGGTATTAGGACCTCGCGAAAACGTTATGCGATTTGAAAAAGCTGATTTGGAAAAGTATATTAAAAGTCAATATACTGCCGAAGGAATTGTAATCGCTATGGTTGGTAATATCGATCTTGAAAAAGCAGATCAATTAACGCGAAAATATTTTTTACCTTACGTGCAAGTAAAAAGACAAGATTCAATTGTCTCCGTTCCGAAATGCGAAGTGAATGCCAATACGTTTATAAAAGACTTTAAACAGTCAAATCTTATGCTGGGTTACCCCTCCATATCGATACGAGATAAAAAAATCGCAATACAATCCGTACTCAACGTTATTCTTGGCGGCTGTATGGGAAGTAGATTATTTCAGAATATTCGAGAACGAAAAGGGCTTGCATACAGCGTGTATTCTTCGCCATCTCGTAGTTCGATGTGCGGATCGTTTAATATTGCCCTTAATATAAACGGAATTAACACGGAAAAAGTTTTGGAGAGTGTTTTAACGGAATTGAATTTGCTTATGAAAGATGGGGTAACCGAAGCTGAGCTAAAAATGGCGAAAGCTCAACTAAAGTCCAACACAATCTTTGGTCAAGAAAATTTGCAGACTGTTATGTTGGCGCTTGGAAGAACGTTATTGATTGCGGATGAAGTTTACGACATAGATAAGGTTTTGTCCGATATAGATTCAGTTACGCTCAACGATGTAAACGACATGGCAAATAAAACGTTTAAAGTGAAGCCGGCAATAGCGTACGTCGGAATTGAAAGCGGCGTCGATTTTAATAAAATCTAAGGAGAAATATTATGGATAAACTTGATAAGATTTTTTCTATGCAAAAATCGTTAAACGAATATATCATAGAAAAACGCAATTTAAAATTCACAAAAGAAGAATGGATTCAAAAAGGAAGTTTAGCGCTTATCGATGAAATTACAGAACTTTTGAATGAAGTTAATTATAAGTGGTGGAAAAATCCTAAAGAAATAGATTATCCGGCCGTTAAAGAAGAAATTGTCGATATGTTGCACTTTTTTGTGTCGATCGCGCTTTATGCGGGAATGACGTCCGAAGAACTTTATGCTATTTATATTGACAAGAATAAAGAAAATTTCGACAGGCAGCTAGGTCTTTCTAAAAAGAAGGGGTATGCGTTAGAAGAAAATAAATAATAATTTATCTTATACGCTTGTTATTTGATTGAAAAAATTTACTCATTGTGTTATACTTAAACGTAAGTTGAGGAGAAGGCTTTGAGTACTAAAAATAATAATAGTTATAGTAATAACGAGAATAAAAATCATGACGTTGCTGGAATTATTTGCGTTATAATATCGGCTTTTTTTCTTATTTGTTTAATAACGCCGTTGCTTAGCGACATAGGTATTTTTGTAAAAAATATTACTACCGGATTATTCGGATACATGAGTTATCCGATCTCTTTGTGTACGCTTTTGTACGGCATTTTGCTTCTTATGAATAAAAAGCCGAAGCTTACCGGTAAGCAAATTGCGTTTGTTGTGTTAATGGCAATATGTATAATTCTAATTTTGCAGACTATTCTTGACACTGACAAGCTAAACGGTGCTTTTGGTGAATATGTATCAGGTCTTATTAGCGTTTCTGCCGTAGGTAAATCTGTCGGAGGCGTTGTTTTTGGGTCTGTAGTTTATCTCTTTAAGTCGATTTTATCGTTTATAGGCGCGTACATTCTGTATGGGCTACTTTTCCTGTTGTTTGCCGGTTTGCTTATCGTAGATTATCGAAACAATTTCGGTGGCGTAGTTCGACAAAATAAAGCGCAACCGCAACAAACAAAAAAAGAATACGTACCGTTTGTTAAAGGTAAAAGCGTAGCGCAACCGGTAAAAGATTATAACGATACTACACTTTTTGTTGGTACGATAGAACGTACCAACAAAGTTAATACGTTTTCCGGCGATTTTTCTTCGATAAATTCTGCAAAACCGGCAGATACGGTTCATAGATATGACGAAGCGCCTATTAAAAACAATTCGTTTTTTGGTATGGATCCTCATTCGGTAACACCGGAACAGTATGAAGAAGATCAACGTAGAATAGCTAGAAATAAACTATATGGCGAACCGGAAGAAATGCGAAAAAGCTATGACGAGTTCTTAAAATCGAACATGAATTTGAAAGAACACACTAGCGGAAGAAGCAACTATCTTGTTGAGGACGAGCCGATTGTCGATAAAACTTTTCATGGTGCTTCGGATTCGCATTCTAGGGGTAGCTCGTTTAAGCACGAAGAAAAAGCTAAACACGATTTACCGGATGTTCCGGTTCCTCCGTCAAAAGACGTTAGCAATCAATTCATAATAGGACCGATATTAAACGGTGAAGAGGTGTCAAAAACAATCAAGGACGATACGAAGTGGCGTAGTCCTAATCCGCAAGCCGTTACCGAGGTTGAAAAGACGCTTCCGCCTATAATTACAGGCAATCCGACGTACAAAAAAATTGATACGGTAAATAATGAAGCATTAAAGAAAGACAATGAGGTTTTAGATGACGTTCCCGAATTGCCGCCGATATTAAACGGTGATTTTTATAAAACCTTGAATTCGGAAAGCGGTTTACCTTATCAAGAAAAATCTGAGAAAAACGATTTAAGCTCAAGTGTTGATTCATCAGTTGCAAATAACGATATTAAAGCAACGGAAGGTGAGTCGGATTCAAACGATAGCGATGAGGTCGAGATTGACGACGTTGCTTTACCGCAAATTATCGTTGCGGATAATTTTAAAAAGCCTGAAAACGATTCTTTAACTTATCAAAATTCCGATGTGCCGCAAGCGCCTATAATTACAGGTTCGGACAATGCATATCTGGATGAACCGATAATCGATGAAATAAATTCCGATGCTACAAACGGTAGTAATAATTTACCGAACGATTTAATAATTAAAGACGTTGAAGATTTTACAAAGTTTAAAACTGAAAAAATTATCGATAGCGATATTGTAAAGCAGAGCGATTCTATTGATTTTGATCTGGATTTTAATCACACCGTTGGCGACTTAAATAGCGACAATAAAAACTTGCTTGCTTCCGAGAACGTCAATGATAATCTCACCGTTGACTTAAATAAGCAGCAGAACGATTCTTCTGTAGAATTAGACGAAGAGGCGGTTGTTGAGAATTCTGAACAATTTAATAATGTCGTTAACGATAATGATTTAAAGCAAGTTGAGACCGAAGAACCTGAACAGATTGTTGCCGAAGCTAAAATCCCTGACTCTTTGAAGCTTATTAACGACGAGATCGTTGATATGTCGGAAAAAAACGATGAAGTAAACGATGATAACACCGGCTATTATGTGCGTGACGATTTTAATAGTAACGTTGATAAAATATCAATTAAGTTAAACAACGTTAAAATGGGCATGAAGCCCGAGGGCGTAAATAATCAAATTAACATGGATGATTACGACGTCGTAGTTCCGGAATCCGTTAAACCTAAAAAGAAGAAGAAACATTTAAGATACAATCCTCCGCCGGTAGATTTGCTTATTAATAGTTCTACGCCGCTAGACGACGGAGACGATTGCGAAGGTAAGGCGAATATCCTTGAAGAATGTTTACATGATTTGAAGATAGGTGCTAGAGTTATAAGTATAACACGTGGACCTGCCGTTACGCGTTATGAGCTTGAAATGGAAGGCGGGCAGTCTGTTAGTAAGATTACAGGCCGTGGCGACGACATAGCGTATGCTTTGGCTTCTGACGGTAAAATTAGAATAGAGGCTCCCATACGCGGCAAGCGCGCTGTAGGTGTCGAGGTTCCGAATAAAAACATAGCGATTGTATCCTTAAGAGAAATAATAGAAAGTAAAGAATTTAACGATGCGAAATCCGCGCTTACTTTAGCTCTAGGCAAGGGGATTACAGGGAACATAATGACTTGTAATTTGGAAAAAATGCCACACCTTTTGATTGCCGGAACTACGGGTAGCGGTAAGAGTGCTTGTTTAAATTCAATTATTATCAGCATATTGTATAAAGCTTCTCCCGATGACGTTAGATTGATTTTGGTCGATCCGAAGCAGGTCGAATTTGTCCTTTATCGCGACATGCCGCATCTTCTTATGAAGAACATAATTAAGGACAGTGTTCAGGCTTGTAATGCGTTTAAGTGGGCACGAGAAGAAATGGACAAGCGTTACGCATTGTTTGCGCAATATTCAGTTAGAAACATTTCTGATTATAATGCATTGGAGATTGTAAAAAGCGGCTTAGAGCCGAAGATGCCTAGAATCGTTATAATAGTGGACGAATTAAGCGAGTTGATGTTGGCGAAGAACAGTAAAGAACTGGAAGAGAATATTAAGAGCCTCGCTCAAAAAGCTAGGGCTGCCGGCGTTCATCTTATCTTGGCAACACAACGTCCATCGGTAGACGTAATAACCGGTACGATTAAGGCAAACTTCCCGAGTCGTATAGCTTTTGCGGTAAAGAGTATACCTGATTCACGAACTATTCTCGATCAGATCGGAGCCGAAGCGTTACTCGGCAGAGGTGATATGTTATATTCTCCGATTGACGCCAACGATCCTATCCGTTTGCAGGGTGCTTTTATTACCACAGAAGAAATTGAAAATATAGTAAACTTTGTTCGTGAAAATAACGATACCGACTATGACGAGGCGGCGGAAAATATTATTATGAAAAAGCCGGAAGAAGAGATAGCTTCTACTACTGAAGACGAAAAAGGCGGAGAAGCTGCGGAAGATCCGCTTATGAAAGACGTTCTTCGTCGTGTAATTGAAACGAAAATGGCTTCTGCGTCGCAAATTCAGCGAAGGTTTTCTGTCGGATACAATAGAGCTTCGCGCATTATAGATCAGATGGAAGAAAAAGGCTATGTTGGTCCTATGGATGGTTCTAGACCGCGTGAAGTTTTTATTACCGGTGAAAAATTCCGTGAGATTTATGGCGAGGATTTATAATGAATAAGCTACACGTTATTTCGTTAGGTTGCGATAAGAATCGCGTAGACACCGAAAAAATGCTTTTTTCATTGCGCGGCATGTTTGAAGTTTGTGCTGATATTTCGGATGCCGACGTTATCATTATTAATACTTGTAGCTTTATTGAAGCGGCGCGCGAAGAGGCGATAAATACCATTATCGAGGCAATTGAATACAAGAAGCAAAACTGCAAAAAGCTTATAGTAACCGGCTGTTTGCCGCAAAAATACATGGCTGAACTTAAAGATTCGTTGCCGGAAGTAGATGCATTTTTAGGCACCAACGATTATGATAAAATTGTTGAAGTTATTAATTCTTCGAAAAGAGAGTTTTTATGTTCCTCGAATCCATGTAACGATGTTGGTGGTAGAATTTTAACCACGCCTTCTCATTACGCGTATCTTAGAATAGCTGATGGATGTGATAATTATTGTACGTATTGTACGATTCCGTCTATAAGAGGGCGATATCGTTCTGTGCCTATAGATGATTTAATTAAAGAAGCCGAATATCTGTCGTCTTGTGGCGTTGAAGAACTTATTCTTGTTGCACAGGACGTAACTCGCTATGGAATCGATATTTATGGGGAATATAAGCTTATAGAGCTTTTAAGAAAGCTGTCTGAACTTGATTTTGTTTGGATTAGGTTGATGTATTGTTATCCTGAGCTTGTAACGGAGGAGCTTATCGAAGAAATTAAAAATAACGATAAGATTGCGAAATATATAGATATTCCTCTTCAACACGTAGATAGTGATATTCTTAAAAAAATGAACAGAAAGTCGGATGAGGCGTCAATTAAAAACTTAATGATTAAACTACAAGATGCCGGCATTTCCGTGCGAACAACTTTTATGACGGGTTTTCCGACAGAATCGGAAAATCAATATAAAAAGCTTTGCGATTTTGTAAAATCATATAAGTTAAGGCACGTAGGGGTGTTTGCGTACAGTGACGAAGATACGCCGTCGAGTAGAATGAACGGCAAAATTCCTGATTACGTCAGACATAACAGGGCAAATAAACTGTTAAGAATACATAAAACTAACGTAAAAAACTATAATTCATCCATGATCGGCAAAATTGTTAAAGTTTTATATGAAGACATTGATTACGACAAAATGTTGTTCGTCGGCAGAACAGAAGATTGCGCGCCTGAAATAGATACGCTTGTTTATTTTAAATCTGATTTTGCCAATGTTGGAAATTTTTATAACGTTCGTATTACTGGAGTAGACGGCTACGATTTAATAGGAGAAGTTGTAAATGAGTAAGTTGAATATACCGACGAAATTAACTATTTTAAGAATAGTTCTTATTCCGATTTTTGTTGCGTTATATCTTATCGAGTTTAGATTTAACGGTATTGCTGCTGTAATTGTGTTTATGTTAGCAAGCTTTACGGATTTTTTAGACGGACATCTTGCTCGAAAATGGAATCAAGTTACCTCGCTGGGAAAATTTCTTGATCCTATTGCAGATAAAATGCTTGTTATGTGCGCATTAGTGTCGCTGCTTTTAGATTCAAGTCTAGGCGTCGTTTTCACAATGCTCGTCGCTATTTTTCTTATGCTTATCGAAAGCCGCGAACTCATGGTGAGCTGTTTTCGTATTATTGCAGCTTCAAAAGGTCTTACGCTTGCTGCCGATAAATGGGGAAAGCTTAAAACCGTCTGCCAAATGATTGCTCTTATAGTACTAATACCACACAAATCGCTATTTACCGAGTTTGGAAACGTTGAGTGGCTTGCGATTTGTTATTACGTCGGTTTTGCATTACTTGCCGTAGCAACTGTTCTTGCTATAATTTCGGGTGCAAATTACGTTATAAAGAATAAGCGAGTTTTGCATGATGCAGATTGAAAGTTTATTTCAAAAATTGAGGGGCAATGGCCTCAAAGTATCTATAGCGGAATCATTTACCGGTGGAGGCGTTGCTTCGGCATTCGTACAAATTCCCGGTGCAAGCGACGTACTTTCGGTAGCATTAGTGTGTTATACCAACGAGGCAAAAGAAAGGCTTCTTGGCGTTGATAAGGGTACTATTAATAAACATGGGGCTGTAAGCGCCGAGACAATTGCTGAAATGTTAAATGGTTTACAGTGGCTAGGAATGTCTGATATTTACGTTGCAACGTCAGGCAATGCCGGGCCTACGGCGGAAAAGCCAAACGAGGTAGGCGTTTTTTATCTTGGTGTAAGCTATAATGGCAAAAGAATTATTCGTCGCTATAAAGCAGACGGGGACAGAAGATGCGTTATAGAAAAAGGTATTGATGCGTGTATTGGTTTAATGGATGAAATAATTTAATATTAAAAATAAATTATAGGAGTTATATATGGAAAAGAAAGAAAAAAAGGATTTATCCGATAAGGAGAAGGCGCTTGAGGCTGCTATTTCACAAATAGAAAAAGCGTTTGGGAAGGGCTCTATTATGAAATTCGGCGAGACTGCGCTTGAACCGATTGAAGTTATACCTACCGGCTGCCTTGCTTTAGATATTGCATTGGGTATAGGCGGTTTGCCTCGAGGAAGAATCGTAGAGATTTACGGTCCTGAAAGTAGCGGTAAAACTACATTGTCGCTTCATGTAATAGCAGAAGCGCAAAAAGCAGGCGGTACCGTTGCTTTCATCGATGCCGAACACGCATTGGATCCGCTTTATGCAAGGAACTTGGGTATTGATTTATCTAAATTATATATTTCTCAACCGGATAACGGGGAACAAGCACTGGAAATAACTGAAGAGCTGGTTCGTAGCGGTGCGTTGGACGTAATCGTTATCGACTCGGTTGCCGCGCTTACGCCTAAAGTTGAAATAGACGGTGAAATGGGTGATGCTCACGTTGGCGCTCAGGCAAGACTTATGTCGCAAGCGTTACGTAAATTGGCGGGTGTTTGTAGCAAAACAAAAACATGTATTATTTTTATAAACCAATTGCGTGAAAAGGTCGGCGTAATGTTTGGCAGCCCCGAAGTTACTACCGGCGGAAAGGCATTAAAGTTTTATGCGAGCGTTCGTCTTGACGTTCGTAAAGGCGAGCCGGTTAAAAACGGTACCGAAATAATCGGAAATCGTACAAAAGTTAAAGTCGTAAAGAATAAAATGGCACCGCCGTTCAGAACTGCCGAATTCGAGATTATTTACGGTAAGGGTATTAGTCGTTCTAGTTGTGTGCTCGATCTTGCGGTGCAACTTGGTATAATTGACAAAAGCGGAGCATGGTTTACCTATAAGGATGAACGTATTGGCGATCGAGGTCGAGACAGTGTTAAAGCATTGCTTGAAACTAACACTGAGCTTTGCAACGAAATCGAACAGAGAATAAGAGAGGTTTCTGCGTCTAAAAATGAGTTTCTAGAAGGCGGGGAAGTCGTATCGGAAGAATCAGATGAATAATACAATGCAAAATATATAGTTTTAAAAGCGTTTATAGAAACCTATAAACGCTTTTAAAATACTGCTAAAAAAATTTTTTAAACAAATCGGGCTACGTTATGTTGCAAATTCGCTTTTTAGCTTTTCGATTATTTTGCTTTCTAATCTGGATACTTGGACTTGAGAAACATTAAGGACTCTGGCAACTTCACTTTGAGTTTTATCCCTATAATATCGCAATATTATTATTTTTTTGTCTCGTTCGTCAAGGGTAGATATTATTTGTTTCAAAAGAATTTTATCTATGTTGTCGTCGTTTGTTTCTTTATCGGCAATTTTATCGATTAATGATATGTTGTTTTCGTCTTCTGCTTTTTCGTATAACGATAAAGGAAATTTTCCGGAATCCATAGCGAAAATAATCTCCTGCGGTTCTAAATTGAACTCGGCTGCGATTTGTTCTACGGTAGGGGCTGAAAAAAATTTTGCTTTATATTCGCGTGTAAAATGTTCTATTTTTGCAGCTAGAGACTTTGTGCCGCGTGAAATCTTTATATAACCGTCATCGCGTAAAAACCGTTTGATCTCTCCGGTAATCATAGGAACGGCATAAGTTGAAAAACGGACGTTATATTCTGTCGAAAAGTTTTTAATTGCTTTTAAAAAGCCTATGCAACCAATTTGAAATAGATCGTCGTATTCAACTCCTTTGTTTTTGAAATGACGAACGATACTTTTAATAAGCGGGGAATGCTCGTTTAAAAGAGTGGTTTTTGCTTCGTCTTCGCCTTTTTGCGCAAGTAAAATTAATTTTATATTTTCTTCGTTACTAAGCAAATCACTTTACCTCAATTGTCGGTATTTATTGCTTTAGACATTCTGACGATAGTTCCGCCGTTTACGTTACGTTCAACGTTTAGTGTGTTCATTAGCGTTTCCATCACGGTAAATCCAAGTCCGGAACGTTCGTCGTCGGTTTTTGTCGTAAAAAACGGTTGACGCGCTTTTGCTATATCTTCGATTCCGACGCCGTTGTCTAAAATTGCAATATGTACGACGTTATCGGATAGTTTTGCTTCTATATATATAGTTGCGCTTTCATCATAATTGTAGGCGTGAACTATGCAATTTGTTACAGCTTCTGAAACTGCGGTTTTAATGTCGTTAATTTCATCTACCGTAGGATTCAAAGGGGCGGTAAATGCAGCAACTGCGCTGCGAGCAAAGCTTTCGTTGCAACTTTTTGCCGATATAGCAAGACTCATAAAGTTATCCATTTTTGTCTCCTTAAATAATTTTTGGCATAATATCATAAATTCCGGATAGTTTTAATATTTTATCTACGGTTGGTGATGGTGAGGCAATAAGTATAGGGACACCTACGGTTTTTAGTTTTTTGTATCTCCCCAATAAAACTCCAATGCCGGTGCTATCCATAAATTTTAAGCTCGACATATCAATAACTAATTTAGTTGCATTTGTATTATTATCTATTAATTTATCTAGTGCAGAACGTGTTTGAACAGCTGCGTTCTCATCGAGTTCACCGCATAGACCAACGTACAGCGTTGTGCCGACAATTTTATGGACAATTTTCATCGATGTGCCACCTGTATAAAAGATTTGCCTTCTACTTCAAAGCATGATAATTTTACTTTATATTTCTAAAAACAAATTGACAAAGATTGTCGATTGGTGATTTTTTTTAGCGATATTTTTAGATGAAGGTTGAATAAAACATTACTAAAAAACGGCAAATAAAATTTATTATTTTTACAAAAAAAATTTCAAAAAGGGGCTTAATTTTGTTGACTTATTTTTGCTCTTGTAGTATAGTATAGCAGTCGGGTTTGTGGTCGACACGTTTGTTCTCGGGGTGTAGCGCAGTTTGGTAGCGCACGTGGTTTGGGACCATGGGGCCGGGAGTTCGAGTCTCTTCACCCCGACCAAAAGCTTTTTCAGGGCCTTTAGCTCAGTTGGTTAGAGCAGCCGGCTCATAACCGGCATGTCCGGGGTTCAAGTCCCTGAAGGCCCACCATTATCATATTTGTTTTGGCCTGGTAGTTCAGCTGGTTAGAACGCTAGCCTGTCACGCTAGAGGTCGTGGGTTCGAGTCCCATCCAGGTCGCCAAATTTGCCTCGGTAGCTCAGTCGGTAGAGCAGAGGACTGAAAATCCTCGTGTCGGTGGTTCAATTCCGCCCCGAGGCACCATATTGCTGGAGTAGCTCAATCGGTAGAGCAACTGACTTGTAATCAGTAGGTTGCGGGTTCAAGTCCCATCTCCAGCTCCATGTAGGGCTTGCTTATGCAGGCTCTGTTGCTAACAAATAGGTAAATTAAGGACGGGTTCCCGAGTGGCCAAAGGGAGCAGACTGTAAATCTGCCAGCTCCGCTTTCGGTGGTTCGAATCCACCCCCGTCCACCA
>CAZEXL010000019.1:0-27282 GCA_964516925.1 uncultured Lachnospiraceae bacterium
ATTGGACAACCCTCAAACGCATTATTGCCTATGCTTGTTACCTTTTGCGGTATGTAAATTTCTTCCAAATTTGTGCAACCTTTAAATGCACCTATCCCTATATTTTGTAGCCTAGAATAAAAATCAAGTGACACTTCTTTTAATTTTGTGCAATTTGTAAAGGCATAATCATCGATACACAATAATCCTTCCGGGAGCACTATTGTTTCCAAATCAACACAATTAGCAAAAGCATTTTTACCTATTTCCGTTAATCCGGTTTCTCCGTCAAATGAAACTTTTTTGATACCACTCTTCCCTGAAAACGTAGCATCTCCGATTTTTTTAATTTGATATTTTGTGCTTCCTCCCTGATTTTCATTATCTCTTCCTTTATATACGCTAGATGGAATAATTAATTCTCCTTGAGGTTCAAAATTCACACCGATTATTTCAGCACATTCGTCATTGTTAAATTGATATGCGACTGCACACAATGCTTCAAAAGCATTTACATCTCCCTGTGCTTTGCATGATATGGAATAATTGTAGTTTATGTTATCCATGATAATTTTTTTAATTTCTGCACCATTCAAATCGAAATTAATTGATTTAATTAGTGCTGCTATGCCCGCAACATATGGCGCCGCATAAGATGTCCCGGATACCAGCGCATACGTGTTATTCATGTAAGTTGTCACAATATCTTTCCCCGGAGCAAAAACCGACACCCTAGTTTTTCCATACGAAGAACTATCATCTCCGCTTTTTCCAAAGTCAATCGCCCTATACCCATCGGAATCTATCGCCCCGACCGAAATTACATTGCCCAATTTAAAACTGTATTCACTTGGATAAAAAGCCGTTTTGTCATTGTCATTGCCATAATTTCCTGCTGCGCAAACAAATAAGCCTTTATAGATTTTTAACGGTGCTAATAAAGTATCAACACTATATTCTTCAAAAGAACCATGACTAAAATTTAATATCCCGATCTTTTTTTCAATTGCATAATCTATACTTTCCGATAAGCCGAACATCAAAGAAGAATATTTAATCTTTAAAGATACTAGCTTTACGTTTGGAGCAACGCTTGCCACCACTCCTGCAACTGTTGTTCCGTGATTACTTGTATCTACCAATGGTCCATCTATTCTTGTATAGTCCTTATGTAAATCATGTGCCAACGCTTCTTTTAAATAATCATGCGTCGAATCTATTCCTGTGTCCATAATGCCTACATACACTGTTGGATCTCCCTTAGTTATTGTATGCGCTTGCTTTGTCTTTATCTTTTTATTGCCCCAACAATTTAGATACTCTTGTTCATTTGAATGTACTACATTATCATCTGCCATTGAATTATATGCTATGATATAATTCGGTTCAACAGCCTCAATATCCGTTCTTTGTTTTAATATATCTACTGCGCTTAAAACATTTTCTTTGTTTTTAACGAGCAATGTTAAGCTTAAAATCACACGAAAATCATTAACATTTATTAACGTCTCGTTTTCGATTTTCAATTTTGCGTTTTCTAACGAACCATATTTTTGTATATACTCTTTTATAGTTGCACTTGTATAAGGCATTAATTCTACTATTTCTATACAACCTACTTCACTAAAATCTTGTGGTGTATAATTTTTAAATTTCAAACTTTCTGCCTCGTTCATTACGACAATCACTTTATCATCTTCAAAATCGTAGTCTTTAGTTATCGTATCTACGTCATTTAATGTACTTTGCATTTCGCTATCGTTCATCTCTTCTGCATATATTCTATTTGTATATATAAAACCGCAGCTTGCTATGATTTCAATTAATAAAATACTTATTATTATTTTCTTCATTGTTTTTTCCTTTGTTTAAATAGTTTATTTGCAATCGTATTGTGATCTTAGCCTACTATCTTTATCTTTTTCTTATACATAGGCAAATCTTCGGATAATATATCTCCCAACTCTACTTTTATACTTTTAATATTTTCCAAGTCTTTCTTTTTTACCGCTATAAAATTAACCGTACAATGCGCCGTATAAGTCTTACCATCTTGTCTTTCTTCTTCCAGTCGGTAAAGACTTAAGAATAGCGTTTCATCCTCTATTCTTATATAATTTATAGCAAACTGCCCTGTATACCAATCGCTGACGACGCATTGATAAATTATTAACGCCTTGTTTACAAAAAAGTTTTCACCATATCTATTTAAGCACTTGCACAATCCGCAATTGCAATCATTGCTTTTTTTATTTGAGTAATGATTATCGTATTTTTCGCATAGTGAAAGTAATTCGGCGCGAGAATACACTACGTCATACGTATTCGGTCTATCGCTTTTAGAAACATGCGGTGGAACAAACGCATATTCTTTCATAAGTCCTACTTTAATTCTTGAAGACCTTGCTTCGCACCATATGCTTCCGTCGGCGTATGCCATCGTTATAAACGCAACTATTACACAAAACGTTGCAGCTACTATTGTAAAAACTATCGGCTTTATTATTCTTTTCTCCATACTCTTTTCCCCCGCGCTAATCTTAACATTTCCTTATACGTGTAGTACGGTTCCCCGTCTATTTTTATAACTTTTTTATATTCAGGAAGCTGACTATACCATATTTTCGTAACTATTAATTCTTTGCTCGCCACTTCTTTTATATCGCTTTTCTTTACTCCTATAAAATTAGATATATCAGAATGCATTTCGTCATATAAAGATAAAGCATCATACAAGCTAAGAACTAGCGTCCCATCTTCTGATACGTAAATTTGATTTATTGCAAACATGCTGCCACGCCCTATACATTGTTGGTATATTATCAGAGCTTTGTCCTTAAAATAGTCGTCGTCATATCCGTCTAGGCGTGCACATAATTTACAATCACAGTCAATCCTATCTTCGCTTAAATAGTGATTTTCGTATTTTTTACATAGTAAAAGTAATTCGGCACGAGAATATACTAGGTCGTACGTTTCCGGCTCGTTTGTAGTTATAAATTTTTCATCACCGCCCAACGATGCGCGAACAGCACCTGCGTCACACCAAATATTTTTTTCGTTCCTTATTATTATTTCCGACACAACTACGGCAACCACCGCTACAAGTATTGCAGATATTATGGGCAGGACTATATTCTTTTTCACTTCTACACCTCGCACGATTATTTATTTACGTTATTAATTGCATTTTACCATATTATGGGTTTTGTGTCAAGAGTTTCTTGAAAATTTTCACTGTAATACTATCATATGTTACGCTTCCGCGAGATTCTTCGCCTGCGGCTCAGAATGACATAAGATTAGTATTAGTACGCTTGATTATACCGAAAGCGTACAATATCACGGAGAGATTGCCACGTTTGCTAACGCAAACTCGCAATGACATATGGTTGAGAATTGTTTTCTGCTGTTGCCACAGTACTAACATACGTTTCGCTTCCGCGAGATTCTTCGCTTGCGGCTCAGAATGACCTACTTTTCTTCCGAGAAGAAAAGTAGGCAAAAGAAGCTTAATAGGAATAATTTTTGATGGTAGTACGCTTGATTGCGCCAAGAGGGAGGAGTTTAACGGAGAGATTGCCGCGTTTGCTAGCAAACTCGCAATGACATAAGGATAAAGGGTAGTAAGTTATTCTTACTACCCTTTTTGTAATTTAGAATTTGTTTAAGTTTCTTTTACTTGCTTTTTTTTACGGAAGAAAAGTAAGTTATTTAACACGTTCCATATATGTTCCGGTACGAGTATCGACTCTTATCTTTTCGCCCTGATTAACGAAAAGCGGAATTTGAATGCTGGTGCCAGTTTCGAGCTTAGCGGGTTTGTTGCCTGCCTTAGACGTATCACCCTGCACGCCCGGTTCGGTTTCCGCAACTTCAAGTTCTACGAAGTTGGGAGCTTCTACGCTGAACGCGGACCCCTTGTAAAACTGCACCGTAGCCATCATTTCTTCCTTGATGTACTTAAGCGCTTCTGCGCAAACGTCGTAGTTGAGCGGAATAAGCTCAAAAGACTCCATATCCATAAAGTAGTAAAGGTCGCCGTCGTTGTACGAATATTGCATTTCCTTACGCTCGATATGAGCAAGCGGATATTTGTCCGACGGGTTAAACGTTTGCTCGAGTACTTGCCCGGTTATAACGTTCTTAATCTTAGCCCTTACGAATGCTGCGCCTTTGCCCGGCTTTACGTGTTGGAAATCCACAATAACATATACTTTGCCATCTATTTCCAAGGTAACGCCTTTTCTGAAATCTCCTGCTTCTATCATAAAATCCTCCTTAGAGATTTATATTTTTATCAAAATTAGTTAGGTTGAGTATACCGTCTTCTTTTATTACGACCATATCCTCGATGCGCACTCCGCCAAGTTCCTCGACGTATATGCCCGGCTCGACGGTTACTATCATATTAGGTTTTAGTACGACTTGCGAACCGCTTTGCAACCTGGGGAACTCGTGAATCTCGATGCCTACGCCGTGTCCGAGCGAATGCCCGAATTCCTTGCCGTATCCGTGTGACACGATGTATTCGCGTGCAAACGAATCGGCTTCGTGACAAGTAATGCCCGCACGTAAATTATCAAGCGCGTATTGCTGAGCTTCCAAAACTATCTGGTGAATTTTTGCCATCTTTTCGTTTGGTGTCCCCACGCAGAAAGTTCGAGTCATATCCGACATATATCCGTCGAGCTTAGCCCCCATGTCGATAAGCACCATTTCGTTCTTTTCCAGCTTGCGTTTGCCGGTCTTGTGATGCGGCACGGCTCCGTTTTCGCCGAAAGCAACGATTGTATCGAACGAGCAATCTTCGGCGCCGAGCATTTGCATTTCGTACAAAATATTGGCGGCAACCTCACGCTCGGTGATACCCGGCTTAATAAGCGGCACAACCTTTGCGAGCGCTTTTTGCGCAACGACTTGAGCAGCCGCTATTTTTTGGATTTCTTCCTCGGTTTTTATTGCCCTTAGCTGAGCAATATAGTCAGAAGCCGGCTCGAACGCGAACGCCGAGCAAACGGACGACAAGCACTTGAATTCGTCTACCGATAAGGTCTTGTCCTCGAATCCGACGACTTCGGCGTTAAGACGCGTTAGTTCGCCGTTTATCTTTTCGTATAGTTCCGACGCGGAAACGCAGATAACGTTCCAACCGTCGAGCGTTTTTGCTACGTGCGAATAGTAACGAAAGTCCGTGAAAAAAATCTTTTCGTCTTCGTGTAGTATTACGCAACCGAAAGAAGTTCCGACTTTAGAAAAATAATAGCGGTTTACGCCAGATAATACCACCAGCGTGTCTATATTGTTACCGAACATACTCGCTCCTTTTTTTAATTACCTAGGTATTATAACATAAATTTTGCAATTAGTAAACAATTTTATGACAGTTTTTGATAAATATTGCGTCTTCTGCCATAGTTCCGTCCGATTCACACACGATATACGGCGTTAATCCGTATTCGTCGATGATTTCGGCAAGCGGGGAATACTCCGGACCGTACTTGTCGTCGGCAAAAGTAAGATGTTTTATTTCACCCGAAGCACCGTACATTATTTTTGAAAAATGAACGTGCATGATCTTAGTTTTGTATTCGCCCAGCTTGTTTATGCACAAGTCGATTATTCGCTTGTAGTCTTGCTTATCCTTTAAGCCGCCCCTAGTGTAGCTGTTGATGTGTCCGAAGTCGAAACAAGGAATAAGGCGTTCGTCCACCGAACAAAAATCGATTATTTCTTCTGCCGTGCCTATTTGAGCAAGTTTGCCCATCGTTTCGGCTGCGAGTAAAAAGTCACCGCTAAGCTCGCTCATCATCGCCGCAATATTTGCCTTTGCCCTTGCTACCGCTTCGATTCTAGGCGATTTGCCGCACGATGCCGGATGAAAGACAACTCGATTGCCGCCCATCTTTTTTATCGCTTCGATTGACTGCAAAACGTAACCTTTTGACTTTTGTATCATTTCAGGATCGGGATTGGCAAAATTAGTGTAGTACGGCGCGTGTGCGCTTATTTCGATATCGTACTTAGAAAATTCTTCTTTTATCTTTTGCGCGGTTGCGTCCGACATAGAAACGCCTCTGCCGAACGAATACTCGAAAGCGTTAAGCCCCTTTTCGCTTAACCATTTAGCCTCTTCGTACGTATGTTTGTGTCCTTCGGCGTAAAACGACTGCGAGTTACCCGACGGTCCTATCCTTAGCATAATGCCTCCTTTACGTCCTTTCGTATTTGCTCGTTAAGTTCTTCGCCGCATGAAAATTTTTTTGTAGGGCGAATATATTTTACAAATTCAAGCGTAAGCTCTTTCCCGTACAAATCGCCGCAAAAATCAATTATCATCGGCTCGATCGTTACGCTTTGGTCTTTAAACGTGGGCTTATCCCCGACATTAGTTACGGCTATGTAACGCTTACCGTCTATCGTAACGATAGTCTTGTATACGCCGTGCTTAGGCAAAAAACCGTCGTGTTGCACGTTTGCGGTCGGAAAACCGTATTTGCCGCCCTCGCCTCTGCCTCGCACTACTTTGCCGCGTATAAAATACGACGCGCCCAATAGTTGGTTGGCTTTTTGCACTTCGCCGCTAAGCAGCAATTCTTTGATTCGGGTAGTGGAAACCTTTTCGCCGTCTTCGGTTTGCTGCGGTAAAACGAAAGCTCGTATTCCCCTTTCCTTTGCGTAAGACACGAGGTCGTCGGCGTTGCACGAAGCGTTCTTTCCGAACGTATAGTCGTATCCGCAAAAAAATGCGGCTACGTCGTAACGCGAAATAAGCTCGTCCAAAAAATCCTTGCCGCTTTTGTTTTTAAATTCTTCGGTAAAGACGTCGGCAATCACGATTTGCGCGCCGCTTTGGAGCAGCAATTGCTTTCGCTGAGAAAAATCATACAGCTGAACGTTGCTAAAATATGCCGATATATCGTTGTCGAACGTATGTACGGCAGCTCGTGCCCCTATGCTTGCCGCATATTCGGCGTTGCGCCGAAGCAATTCGCGATGACCGATATGTACGCTGTCGAAAAAACCCATTGCCAAAGATATTTTCATGCTTCCCTCATATACGTGGTTATACTTAAAAATCCGTCCACAGCCTCGCCTATACCGAACATTTCCCCTTTGCAAAAAACGAGCATTTTACCTTGCCGACTGATCGGCAGCTTTACGCCGTTGCATAGCTTAGAGTAAAACTCGTCTTGCACGTCGTATCGCATTAGCTCGGGCAACGCCTGCTGCACCGACAATAACTTTTGAGGAGTTAGCTCGTCGAGCGTTACCGATTCGTCAATATCGAAAGATCCGCAACGAATTCGCTTGATTGCCGTCATGTAAGCGTACGTATCGAGCTTGTGCGCAAGATCTCGACAAAGGCTGCGTACGTACGTACCGCTTGAACAATGCACTCGCACCGTTAGCTTTGCATCGCATAAATTTAAAAAATCAAATGCGAAAATTTCAACTTCGCACGGTTTTAGCAGTATCGTTTCGCCGCTTCGGGCAATATCGTAAGCCTTTCTGCCCGCAATTTTTTTAGCGCTGTACAGCGGCGGAACTTGCATCTGTTTGCCTACGAGAGTCGCCATTGCGCTTTTTATTTCGTCACACGTAGGAATTCTGCCGCCCGAAGAAATTATTTTGCCTTCGCCGTCGAGCGTATCTCGCTCCTGTCCGAACGTAAACTCCGCTTCGTATATTTTATCTTTGGCAAGAAAGTGATTGAAAAGCCTCGTTGCCTTTCCGACTCCTAGTATAAGCACTCCCTCGCCTTGCGGATCGAGCGTTCCCATATGACCTACCGCGCGAGTACGTAAAATCTTTTTTACCATTACGACCGCATCGCTGCTTGTTATTCCTTTGGGTTTGTATAAATTTATAACGCCCGTCATTAATCCATTCCGTCCGTAATAGACTTTATTATCTTAGAAAGCACGTCTTCGTAAAATCCGAATATCACGCATCCTGCCGCTTGCACGTGTCCGCCGCCGCCGAAAACGGCAGCGCATTCAGCCACGTTGTAGCCTTTGCTTCTAAAGCTTACCTTGAATTTTTTATCGCTTTGTTCGGTCATACAAACCGCTACTTTTACGCTTTTTATTGCCATTGCGTAATCGATAAGTCCTTCGGTGTCGGCAATACCGCAACACGTTTGAGACAAATCGTCGGGGCGAATCGATATAACGCATATACTGTCGTTGCGATAAAACCTCATGGAATCTATCGCTTTGCCGATAAGCTTCGTTTTTTGCGTAGTTTGAGCTCGATACAAATTGGTGTTTACGTCGTACGCTTTAGCCCCGCACTCTATAAGCTTAGCCGCCGTTTGAAACACGTTGGACGTAACGTTGTTGTGCATAAAATGTCCGGTGTCGGTAGAAAGCCCGGTATACAAACAATCTGCCATAACCTGATCCACAAGCCCTTCGGGCAGTAACATATCGGCAAGAATTTCGCACGTGCTCGACTTTTCGGGATAGACGTAGTTGGTTTGAGCGTAGCCGACGTTGGTTACGTGATGATCGAACTGTATGCTTTTGATTTTTTTTAGTAGTTTTCCATATTTACCCATACGGATTTCGTCGCCGCAATCGACGACGATTAACAAATCGTGCTTATCGGACGTAATTTTGTTTATGCAATCGAAATTCGGCATAAACGAATAATGGTCGGGCAAATCCGAATCGTAAACGAGGTCCGCGTTTACCCCCATGTTTTTAGCAAGACGGCGTAATGTAAGACCTGCGCCCAGACAATCTCCGTCGGGGCGCACGTGACCTACGATTAGTATGTTTTTTGCGTCTTTGATGCTATCTGTCAGTTTCATTCTTTTTTAATCCTTCTAGTATCGCATCTATTTTTTCGCCGTATTGCATAGACGTGTCGAGCAGAAAATTAAGAGTCGGGACGGTACGAAGCTCGCGATATTCTTCGCGAAGCTCGTGACGAATAAACCCTGCGCATTTTTTAAGCGCGGCAAGCGTTTCGGTTACGTCGCCGCCATAGCAACTTACGAACACTTTTGCCGAACTTAAATCGCGCGAAGTTTCCACCGCTATAACGCTTACCATAGAAGTTATGCGCGGATCTTTTAGTCTGCTTATGATCTCCGAAATGCTTTTTTGTAACTCGCTGTTTACTCTGTCGATTCTGAAATTCATTCTTTTACGCCTTTATCTCTTCTAGAATATATGCTTCGAGCTCGTCGTTCTCTTTTACGTCGTTGAAGCCTTCGATGCAAATACCGCACTCGTAACCTACGCCGACTTCCTTAACGTCGTCTTTAAAGCGTTTGAGCGTTTCGATAGAGCTTTCGTGAATCATTTCGCCGTCGCGGAACACGCGAACCTTTGCATTACGCTGCATTTTGCCGTTTAGCACGTAGCTACCCGCAACCATTCCTACGCCGGTAATTTTGAACACGTTACGTACTTGCGCTCTGCCGATAACGACTTCTTGATACTTGGGTTCGGCAAGCCCTTTTATCGTGCGCTCCATATCCTCGAGCGCTTCGTAAATTATACGATAAAGACGAACGTCGATACCGTTCTTTTCGGCAATAGCTCGCGACTCGTTGTCGGGACGAACGTTGAATCCTATTACTATCGCATTGGATATATTCGCAAGCATAAGGTCGGACTTGTTGATCGCACCTACGCCCGAATGAATTATCTTTACTTTTACGTCTTCGCCTTCAAGCTTAAGAAGCGACGCCTTTAACGCTTCGACCGAACCTTGAACGTCCGCTTTTACTATAAGATTGAACTCTTTAAGCTGACCTTCGTTGTACTTGTTCATCATATCGTCGAAGGATACTTTTTGACCTTGGTTTGCTTGCTCGTTGCGCAATTTCGTGTTGCGTTCTTCTATTACCTGACGAGCAACTTTTTCGTCGCTTACCACGTAAATGCCGTCGCCTGCCGACGGAACTTCGCCAAAGCCGAGTACCGATACCGGCATGGACGGACCTGCTTCCTTTATGGTGCGTCCTTTGTCGTCGGTCATTGCTCTTACTCTACCGAAAGTCATGCCGGAAACGACGAAGTCGCCGACCTTTAGCGTACCGTTTTGTACGATAACGTTTGCAATAGGACCTTTACCCTTATCGAGCTTAGCTTCGATAATCGAGCCTTTTGCTTTACGCTTGGGATTAGCACGATAGTTGTTGTATTCGGCTACGAAAAGAATCATCTCGAGCAATTTATCTATACCCGTACCCTGCTTTGCGGATATGGGTACCATTATCGTGTCGCCGCCCCATTCTTCGGTAACGAGTCCGTATTCGGTAAGCTGTTGCTTTATGCGCTCGATATTTGCGCCCGGCTTATCGATTTTGTTGATAGCCACGATTACCGGGACGTTTGCCGCCTTTGCGTGATTTATGGCTTCGATCGTTTGCGGCATTACGCCGTCGTCTGCCGCTACTATAAGCACGGCAATATCGGTTACCTGCGCGCCGCGAGCACGCATCTCGGTAAACGCTTCGTGACCGGGAGTGTCGAGGAAGGTTATCTTTTCGCCCTTGCAGACAACCGAATATGCGCCGATATGTTGAGTGATCCCGCCCGCCTCGCCTGCTGCCACCGACGTTTTACGAATGGCGTCGAGAAGCGAAGTTTTACCGTGGTCAACGTGTCCCATTACGGTAATAATGGGCGGACGCTTTACGAGGTCTTCTTCCTTATCCGCCTCTTCGTGCGCTTCTTCAAGCTGAGCTTCCATAGTTTTGTCCAGCTTAAGCTCGAGTTCTACGCCGAGTTCGTTGGCAACGAGTTCCATGGTCGGGAAGTCTACGACGCTGTTTATGTTAGTCATAATACCAAGCACCATAAGTTGCTTGATGATTTCTTGTGCTGTTTTGCCTATTTTTTCGCTTAAGATTTTTACGGTAAGATTTTCGGTAGTGATTACTGCCTTTTCGATCTTGACGGGCGTAAAGCTTTGCTCTACTTTTACCTTCTTGTTCTTAAGCTTGCGAGTTCCCATACGCTCTTCGCCCACGTCGTCCTGAATAAAGCCCTTGCGAATAAGCGTACGCTTGTTCATCGTTTTTTTGTCGTCCGGCTTGTGATCTTTACGCTTATTGTCGAAAGATTTGCTACGATCCTTTACTTGCGGCAAATCAAGCTTGATGGGAGCGGCTTTTATAATTCCGCTCGGTTTTTGAGTACGAGGAGAAAGCGGCGCCTTGCCGTCCGGCTTGCGAACGCCGTTAGTCCCGTCCGGTTTACGAGCGCCTTGACGAGCGCCGTTGTTTTGACGCATTCTGTCGCGGTCTTTAGGCTGCGGCTTTTGCGGCGGCGGAGGCGGTATTACAACGCCTTTAACGTAGCTGGGAACGTTCTTCTTTTCGGTCTCGGGATGCAAAATCGGTCCGACAGGCTTCGTCGTCTTTTGCTCCTGCTTTGGCTCGGACTTCTTTTCTGCTTTTGGCGTGGTTGCTTCGCTTTTCGGCTTTTCGTTTTGCGGCTTTGGTTGTTCGGCAGGCTCGGCAACTGCGGGAGTTGCGACGACTTCGGGCTGAACGTCCATTGCGTCCGATTGATTTTCGCCGGCGCGGCAGCGATAAGTAGTAAGCAGCTCATCAATCTTACGCTTAATGTTTTTAACACCGGAAAGCAAGGCGTTAAGCTCGCTTTCTTGCGCCATTATGGTCTTAAGACGTTTAATGTTATCGGTCTTAATGCCGTCTTTTTCATTCTGCGTGTTTTGATTTTGAGTAGTCAATTAAATTTCCTCCGACTTAATAAGTGAATAATCTTCTGTTATATATTTTAGAATGGCTTGAGACATCTGTTTGTTCGACAAGCCTATTACCTTGCAATTGCGTTTGTGAACGACGTCTTCGAGCGTGCGACTTTTCGTTTCGATAATCGGAACGCCGTCGCGCTCCGCTACTTTATAGGTTTGCTGTTTTGCCCTATCGCTTAACGAATGGCAACGAACGATTAAATATCTTTTGCGATTGCTTTGTTCCAGCGTTTCCAATCCGTATATGACCTTGTTCGCCTTTACTGCAAATCCTATTAACGTAGCAACTTTATCGCTCATTTATAGCTTCCTTTATTCGTTCGTAAACCTCTTGCGGAATTTCGCATTTAAACGCGCGATTAAGCGCTTTGGTTTTTACGAGTTTGTTTATGCACTCTTCGTTTTTGCATACGTACGCGCCGCGTCCCGGAGCTTTGTCGGTAAGGTCTACGCTTATCGATTCGCCAAACTTTACTACGCGAATAAGCGTGCGTTTATCCTTCATTTCTCTGCAAGCGACGCACATCCTAAGAGGCGTGTTCTTCATTTAGTTTTCGCCGCCTTCTTGAGTAGCCGCTTCGGTAGCCTCAGGTTCGACTTCGGTCGGCGCATCGGCATATTGATTTTTAATATAGCTGCTGTACGACTTTACGTCGATTTTCCAGCCGGTAAGACGAGCAGCCAAACGAGCGTTTTGACCGTCCTTGCCGATTGCAAGACTGAGCATATTGTCGTCGACGATTACACGTGCAGAGCGTTCGTTTTCGTCCACCACTTCGACCATTGCGACTTTTGCAGGGCTGAGCGCACGAGCAATGAACTCGAGCGGATCGTTGTGCCACGGAATGATATCGATTTTTTCGCCGCCGAGCTCGGATACGATTGCGTTTACACGCATGCCTCGATTACCTACGCAAGCGCCTACCGGGTCAACGTTGCCGTCTTCGCAATAAACAGCCATTTTGGTACGATATCCCGCTTCGCGCACGATAGCTTTGATGGTTACGAGTCCTGCTGCGATTTCGGGCACTTCGATTTCGAACAAGCGTTTTACAAAACCTGCTACCGTTCGGCTTACGGTGATTTGAGGACCGCGCGAACCCGTCTTTATCTTCTTTACGTACACTTTGATTCTGTCGCCAACGTTAAAGCGGTCTGCCGGAGCCTGATCCTGCGGCATAAGCAACGCTTCGAGCTTGTTGATTTCGACGTATACGTTTTTGCCGTCTACTCGGCGTACGACGCACGTGATAAGCTCGCCCTCTTTTTGCGAAAGCTCGCTGTATGCAAGCTCGCTTTCCACTTCGCGAAGTTTTTGCATGATAACCTGCTTTGCGGTTTGAGCGGCAATGCGTCCGAAATCTCTGGGAACTACCTTTTCGGCAACTTTATCGCCAAGCTTGTATTTTTTATCGATAAGACGAGCGTCTTCCAAGCTGATTTGCGTATCCTTGTCCTCTACTTCTTCGACGACTTCCAAATACGCAATGATGTCGATGGTCGCTTTTTCGGGATCGAGTTTCACTTCGACTGCCTTAGCGTCGCCGGTATGCTTTTTGTAAGCGATAACGAGCGCCGTTTCCAACGCATCGATAAATACTTCTTTTTTTATACGCTTTTCAGTTTCTAGAGCGTCGAGCGCAAGAAAAAAGTCTTGACTTTTCATTAGATTATATCCTCCTTAAAATAGAGCCTATTCAAATTTGACAAGCGGTCGCACGAACGCCGCTTTTGCACATTCGATCGTGACTTCTTTGCCTTCGCAAAGAATGGTAAAAGTGTTGTCTTCCTTTTTCACAAGCACGCCTTCGTAAAGCTTTTTGCCCTTTAGCGGAGCGTAGAGCTTTACTTCTACTTCTTGACCGTAGTTGCGTTCGTAATCGCGCTGCGTTTTGAACGGCCGATCCAGTCCGGGCGAAGACACGTTGAACGAATACGGTTGATTTTGCGTAGGATTTACTTCGTCCAAAACGGGATCGAGCGCGCGACTTACCTTTTCGCAATCGTCGAGGTCCACGCCGCCGTCCTTATAGATGAATACCGTTAGCGTCATTTGACCGTACTGTTTTTCGTACTCGACGTCCACGAGTTCGTAACCCATATCGGTCAGAGGCCCGATTACCGCTTTTTTTGTTAATTCGACAACGTTCATTTTGATTCCCTTTGCGTTTACTCCGCTATAACGATTGAGAGCGAACCGCAAGGCTCACTCTCATCGTGCTCATATAACTTTGAAATTATATCATATACTTCCGCAAAACGCAACCGTTTGGACGTTATTTTGGACAATATATACCAAATTTTTTGCCGTAATACGACGTTTTTGGCGCTTGAACGGAATTTATTTCATTTTTGCTGCGATTTTTATAAATACTTTGGCGGTAGTTACGGCATCCGACACGGCTCTATGCGCCGCTTCGTTTACGACTTCGAAGTATTTAGACATGTAGTCCAGATTGTATTTCTTCAACTCGGGATAATACTTTTTTGCAAGCAACATTACGTCGAGCTGTTCGTTTTCGAAATAGATGTTTATCGGCTCGGCTTTTGCTCGGATAAACGGCCAATCGAACTGCAAACTGTTTTGCCCTACCATTATCGTACCGTAGCAAAATTTGAAAAAGTCGGGCATCACGTCGGATATAAGCGGCTTGCCTTTTACGTCGGCGTCGGTTATTCCGGTAAGTTCGACTGTCTTTTGAGATATGAGGCATTCGGGATCGATAAGCGACGAAAACGTTTCGGTAATTACTCCGTCCTTTATTTTTACGGCTCCGATTTCTATAATTTTGTCGGTAGCTTGATTAAGCCCGGTGGTTTCGAGATCGTATACCACGAATTCCTTCCCCATCAAAAACGGCGGGGGGGCTTCCTTTGCTTTAAAAATATAGTCTTGTTCGTAATTTTCGTACGGCTTAGGAGTAACGAATCGATACTTGTCGGGTAAAGCAAGCTTGGCACGATTTATTACGAAGTTTTCGGGTAGCGTACACAGCGATATGTAACGCACTCTGAAAGACATTTTGGTGACGCCTCGAAAGGTATTCATTTCGGTCGTTCCGAATGCGACGATTTGCTTATCGTTGCTTAGAAGGCGTATCTTGTCGACAGTCTTTTTTGTAGGAAAATAAATACAGTCCACCGAACCCGTAAAGTCCTCGAGTCGGAACTTATAAAAATACTTTTGTTCCGTTTCGCCTTCTTTCATCGTTCGCTTGTACTCGGCAAAGTCTTTTATTCTGCCACACAAAACTACGCCGTCGCGCGGCTTTGCGTCAACGACGTAGCCGGGACGCTCGTATATCGCGTCTCCTATAAACGGCTCGACGTTTGCCACTTTAATCTTTCTGCCGCCCTCGTAGTCGTAAACGAGCTTATTTTCGGGCAGATCGAATACGATTTCTTCGCTTTCCAATTCAACGGATTTTAGACAAACTTTAATTTTTTCGCAATAGTTGCCGTACACGAAATTGTTGATTTTGTCTAGAATTCCGCGCGCCTCGATATAATCGCATATTGCGGCGGGAACGGACAACGTTACTATGATTTCGCCGCCTATGTATTCAAAATTGAAGTTGCCGCTTTTTACGTTGTGCTTTATCATGGGATAACTTTCCAAAAAGCTCAGCAAATTGTACGTAAAATAGCCTTCGTCGAAATAGCTTTTTTTGATTTTAATTTTGACTTTAAACGAAACTTTTAGAACGTCGCTTGCCGATTGAGTAAGCGCGGCTAAATTTTTGTTAAGAAATTCGAACTTATCTTCGGGACAAACCAAAACGACCTCGAGCGTATCTTGCCCGATTCGCGCGTTAAGTTCGCAAAGTTTTACGTTGCTTAGATCAAGCTTCGAACTTTCGCTTAATTTGTTGATAAATTCGTTCAAATGTTTTTCTCCGATAAAATTTGCGTTATTAACTCTTTTAGACTCGAAACGATTTGCTCCGAAGGAACGGTCTTTAGTATCCGACCGTGAGCAAAAAGCACGGCGTTGCCGCTTCCGCCCGCCACACCGCAATCGGCGTTTTTAGCTTCGCCCGGTCCGTTTACGGCACAACCCATAACGGCGACCTTTAGCGGGACGGTTACGCTTGAAGTAAATTCTTTGATTTGTCGTACCGTAGACGCCAGGTCGTACGAACACCTGGAACACGTGGGACACGAAATTACTTCGCAATAGTTCTTGTCGAGCCCTATCGAACGCAAAATGTTTTTTGCGGCGTAGACCTCGTTTAGCGGATCGCCCGAAAGAGAAACTCGTATCGTGTCGCCTATTCCGTCGCACAAAAGCGAGCCTATGCCTACGGCGGACTTTAGCGTACCGTCGCTTACGTCGCCGCTTTCGGTTACCCCGATATGGAGCGGATAATCGCAACTTTTGCTTATTATTCGATTCGCCTCGATCATCGTTTTTACGTCGCTGGATTTAACGGAAATTATTATATCGTTAAAACCGAATTTTTCGAGCAACGCTACGCTTTTTAGCGCGCTGTCGGCAATTTGACGAGCGTCGCCGCCTACCACGCCTTTTTCGAGCGAACCTCCGTTTACGCCCACGCGAATTGCCGTTCCGTTTGCTTTGCATGCGTCTACTACGGCTTTGACCTTATTTTCGTCCCCTAAGTAACCGGGATTTATACGCACTTTGGCAAAACCTATTTCGCTGCAAAGCACGGCAAGTTTGTAGTCAAATTGTATATCGGCAACTAGCGGAACGCTGAACGCATCGACGATTTTTTTGCACGCTTCGACTTCTTCTTTCGTCGAAACGGCAAGCCTTACTATATCGCATCCGCTTAAAATCAAGGCGTTTATTTGCCTTGCGGTAAGCTCGTAGTCGAGCGTCGGAGTGTTAGTCATGGACTGAACCGTTATGCGATTGCCGCCACCGATCGGAACGTTTTTTACGTAAACTGTTTTCGTCATTATATTATACCGGATATTATATTAATTGCGTCGAGGACGATGACCAGTCCGAACAAAACTATAAGTCCGACAAAGTGTATCATGCCTTCGACTTTTTGGTTTATCGGCTTACCGCGTATCCACTCTATTACGGTAAATACCACTTTCGCACCGTCCAAAGCAGGAATTGGAAACAGGTTGAATATCCCGAGGTTTGCGGCGATAAGCGGCAACAACAACAGAATGTACGCCCAGCTTTGCATGCCGAGATCGGCTATTTGATTTACCGTACCTATCGGACCTGCCACTTCGCTTAACGGCACGTCGCCGGTTATAAGATCGCCGAACGTACCGAGGATAATCCACGACAATTTGGCCGTGTACGGAACGCAATACTTTACGGCGTCGCCAAGCGTCGCCTTGTTGTATGCGAGCCCGACGCCCATACCTATCGGAATCGTTTCGCTTTCTTGCTGCGACACGCCCGTATCGTATTTACGGATAACCGTCTTTACGACGACCTCTTCACCGTTTCGAAGAACCGTAACGGCTATTTCGTCGCCTACCGATTTCCCCGAAATTGCGTCGCTTATCGTGTGCATAAAATCGATTTTAGTGCCGTCTAAGGCAAGTATCTTGTCGCCCTGCAAAAGATTGCATTGATAACCTGCTTCGACGGAATCGTATACGGCAGTTACGTTTGCAGTACCCGTACCGACCGAAACGATAAATATGAATGAGAATATAACCGCCGACAGTAAATTGAACACGCCGCCTGCCATAAGCACGATTATTCGCTTCCACGGCGGTTGCTCGTTGAATTTTTTTCCGCGTTCGCTTTGCATATTTTCATTTGTCGTTTGCTTAGACTGCTCCGCGCTTTCTTCGCCGTCGATACCGAACACGTCCTTATCTTTTCGCTTTTCGGGAGCGAGAATTTCTTCTTCGTCAGTTTCGCCGGCAAACGCGCAAAAGCCGCCTAGCGGAAGCGCGCGCACGGAAAACACCTCGCCGTTTTGCTTCGTTTTGGAAAACAATTTCGGTCCGAATCCGATCGAAAACTCGTCGATTTTAAAACCGAGCGCCTTTCCGGCAATATAATGTCCGAACTCGTGTATGGTTATCATAAGAAGCAATATAAGTATCGCAACGATTATAAAAAAGACTTTTTCCATTTATTCTCCTTGAATTAGTATAAGCTTAGAACTCTGTTTTTTACTTCCTCTCGTAGTTCGATAATGCCGCCAAGCGAAAGATTTTGCCGAGCATCCGTTTTGTCTAGTTGATCCTTTACTATATTAGCTATGTCGGTAAACGCTATTTTGCCTTGCATAAAAAGCTCTACCGCGGCTTGATCGGCCGCGTCCATTATTGCGCCGCTGCTTCCGCCGTTTTTTATACAATATCTTGCAAGCTTAGGAGCAAAAAACACATCCTCGCGCTTAGGCAAAAAAGTTAGCGGCCTGTCGAACTTAAAATCCTTTACGCCGCAATCGATTCGATCGGGATAGGACAAGGCAACGGATATGGGAAGTCTCATATCGGGCTCGGACATCTGCGCGAACACCGAGCCGTCATTAAAGCGAACCATGGAATGTATCAGACTTTGAGGATGAATAACGTAATCCACATTGCAAGTATCGAATAGCCACCTTGCCTCGATAAGCTCAAACGCTTTGTTCATCATAGTTGCGCTGTCGACGGATATTTTTTTGCCCATCTTCCAGTTGGGATGAACAGCCGCCTGAGCGGGCGTTACGCTTTGAAGCGTTTTTTCGTCGCTGCCGTAATATCTGCCGCCGCTTGCCGTAAGAATAATTTCTTGCACGTCGCGTCGATTACCCGCCCTTAAACATTGCCAAACGGCAGAATGCTCGCTGTCGACCGGAATAATTTTTGCTTCGTGTTTTTTTGCCGCGTCGGTTATAAGTTCGCCGGCAGAGACGAGGCACTCTTTGTTAGCCAAAGCAATCGTTTTGCCTGCGTTTACGTACAGCATAAGCGCCGATAAAACGTCTGCGCCCACTGCGCTGAACAGGATTTCGTCCGCGCTAAGACACAAGTCGTACGCCTCTTTGCCTATCGCTACTTTTATTCCGTTAAGGCAAGCAAACTTTTCTTTGTCGTAAGCCGCTTCGTTTATAAGCCCGATTGCCGACGGACGGAATTCTTTTGCTTGCTTTATTAGTAAATCGATATTGGAATGAGCTACTAAAACGTCCGCTTTGAACTTTTCGCCGTGAGCGGCTATAAAATCAATAGCCTGCGTGCCTATTGAACCGCTACATCCGAATATAGCTATCTTTTTCATATAACTACGAGAATAGACGTGTACAAGTACACTACGAGACAACCGACGGTCATTCCGTCGATTCGATCCATAACTCCGCCGTGGCCGGGCAATAAATTTGAATAATCTTTTATTCCCGCCAAACGCTTGATATACGAAGCGAACAAATCACCGAACTGCGTTGCCACCGAACAAGCAAATCCCATGCACATAAAGTTTATGCAATTTGATACGCCGCTTGTAAACGCACCCATGCCTAGGTACGCGCCTACGCCCGTTTGCGATAAAAAGAACAGTAATGCGCCGGCTAGCACGCCGCCTATCAAGCCGCCTATTGCGCCAGATATCGTTTTGTTGGGGCTGATTTTGGGGCAAAGTTTTTTGCCCTTTACCACGCTTCCTACGAAAAACGCAAAGGTATCGGTAAACGTCGAAACGGCAACCAGCATAAGTATTGCGTTTACGTTGTACGGACTAGGCAGGTGGTTAAGCCCGAGCATGTACATAAGCATGGACGCGGGATAGACTATTACGAACATCGTGCTTACAACGTTGTTGGTGTTGATTTTTTTGGAGCATAACGCACAAACGATAAGCGTAAGACAGCTTATTAGTAAAACGCAAAAATACGAAGTTATTCCGCCGATGCTTACGACCTCTTGCGCTACGACGTAAGCGACGTATCCGATTATCGTAGTACACAAAATTACCGGCAATAACGGCTTGGGCATTTTTTTGCATATGGCATTGTAAACTTCTATAGAAGCAACCACCGCAAGCGCAAGCACGAACACATCGTAAAACGCCCAATGCACCTTAAACGTCAGCAACAATATGCCAACGAACACGACGAATATGCCGCTACCCGTTATTATTCTTTTTTTAAGATCTTTCATTTTCCGAATCGCCTATCCCTGTTATAATATTCATCTACAATCGAATTTAATTCTTTCTCCGAAAAATCCGGCCAAAACGTATCGGTAAAAAACAGCTCGGTATACGCAAGTTGGTATAACATAAAGTTGCTAAGCCGCTTTTCGCCGCCAGTTCTGACGAGCACGTCCGGATCGGGCATCGAAGAAGTGTACAAATAGTCTTTGACGCTCCCTTTTTTTTGCTCCGACATAAGCTTTGCGGCACGTTCGATTTCGTCTCTGCCGCCGTAATTAAGCGCAATATTTACGGTGCCGCCGTCGTTATCTTTGGTTCTGAAAATCGCTTCATTTATTTTGTTTTGAAGCTCTTCGCCAAAATAAGAAACGTCGCCCATAACGAACAAACGGATATTGTTTTTATTAAATTCGAGGGCAAGCTTATCGAACTTTTCTTGTATAAGCGAGATAAGTCCGTCCACTTCCTTTTTGTCTCTGTTTTTGTTTTCGGTAGAAAATGCATAAAAGGACACATAGGGAATGCGCAATTCCCGACAAGCGGAAGCTATGTCGATCATAGTGTTTATTCCTTCTTTGTGTCCTGCGTTGCGCGGCAAACGGCGCTTCGTTGCCCATCTACCGTTGCCATCCATAATAAAAGCTATATGATTTAAAGCTTTATTAGATTTCAAGAATTTCTGCTTCCTTTTCTTTTACTAAGGCGTCTATTTTTGCGATGTAACCGTCCAACGTCTTTTGTACTTCGGCACCGTACGATTTTTCTTCGTCCTCGGTAATAACGCTATCCTTTTTGAACTTTTTTAAAACGTCCATTATATCTCTGCGTTCGTTGCGGAGCGTAACCTTGCTTTCTTCGGAAATTTTCTTTACTTGCTTGGTAAGGTCCTTACGACGTTCGGCGGTAAGCTGCGGGAAAACCAATCTTATTACCTTGCCGTCGTCCGAAGGCGTGATGCCTATATCGGACTCCATTATCGCCTTTACTACCTTTTTTACCATGGACGTATCCCAAAGAGATATAACTAGCATTCTTGCTTCGGGTACGGTGATGTTTGCCATGCCGGAAAGCGGCGTGGGAGTTCCGTAGTAGTCCACAACGATTTTGTTTAGTATTGCGGGATTTGCTCTGCCTGCGCGAATAGATAAAAACTCATTTTTTAAAAAGTCAAGTCCCTTGTTAAGCTTAGCTTCGTACTTGTCAAACTCTTCTTTGACTTGCAAATTTGTGATTGCCATTTTTTAAACCTCCGTTTCTGTTTATGCGTTTTTGCGTTTTGTATTTGCCTATCGTTTATTATAACAAAAAACTTCGTATTTGACAAGCAATTTAGTTAATTAACGTACCTATTTTTTCGCCCATTCCCGCACGAACTATCGAATCTTCCTCGTCGAGCCCGAAAGCTATGATAGGAATGTTGTTTTCCATGCACATAGTTATGGACGTAAGGTCCATTACCGCAAGCCCCTTGTTCATTACGTCCATATACGTAAGATGATCGAATTTTTTAGCGTCGGGATTTTTACGCGGATCGGAATCGTACACGCCGTCGATGTTTTTTGCCATTATAAGCGCGTCGGCTTTGATTTGAGCTGCTCGAAGAGCGGCGCCCGTGTCGGTAGTAAAGTACGGATTACCCGTTCCGCAAGCAAATATGACTATGCGTTTACGGTCAAGATGCTTTATTGCTTTGCGCAAAATAAACGGCTCGGCTACTACGTTTATGTTTATGGCAGTTTGAACTCTTGCCGGAATGCCCTTGGATTCGATTGCATCGCAAAGCGCAAGGGCGTTTAGCGTGGTTGCGAGCATGCCCATATAATCGGCGGTGGACTTATCCATATTTTTGCCCTGTCTGCCTCGCCAAAAGTTGCCGCCGCCTACGACGATGGCTATTTCGGTCCCGGCATCGCGTAATTTAACGAGCTGATTTACAACCTTTTCGATCATTTCTTCGTTAAGTCCGTTTCCGTCTTTGCCGGCAAGCGCTTCGCCGCTTATCTTAAGTAATATACGTTTATACATAATTTCTCCAGTTTTAGATATATTCTTAGCGAAAAGCAACAATCGCGCGCTTTGTCGCCTGAAAAAAAGGACGCCGAAAAAGCGTCCTTTTTATTTAATTATTTGTTTTGCATTTTTGCGATTTCTTCGGCAAAATTCTCATTCTTCTTTTCAAGTCCTTCGCCCATAACGAAACGAGTGAACTTTTTGAGGGTGATGTTTGCGCCAACGCTCTTGCCGGTTCTTTCTACGAGCTGCTTGATCGTGATGGTAGAATCCTTAGCGAATTCCTGATCGATAAGACAAACTTCCTTGTAGAACTTGCCGAGTCTGCCGACGATCATCTTTTCGATAACAGCCTGAGGCTTGCTTGCGTTTTTAGCGTCGTTTGCGATCTGAGCGCGCAAAACTTCTTTTTCATGCTCTACGGAAGCGGCAGGTACTTCGTCGTTGTAGATATATTGAGGAGCGAAAGCTGCGATATGCATTGCAACGTCGTGGCACATGGTGTTGAACTCAGCGTTGTCGTTTACGCACTTGTCGGTTTCGACTTCGAGCAAAACACCGATTTTGCCGCCCATATGAATATACGCTTCTTCCTTACAACCTTCCTGACGAACGAAACGACGGAAGGAGATTTTTTCGCCGATTTTTGCGGTTGCGGCGGTGATAAGATCGGCTACGGTACCTTCGCCAACCTTGGAAGCAAGCAATGCGTCGTTGTCGGCGGGATTAACGTCGGCAACCTGCTTTACGATAGTATTTGCAGTTTCGATAAACGCGTCGGCACGAGCAACGAAGTCGGATTCGCAGTTAAGCTCGATTAACGCTCCGACCTTTCCGTCCTTGGAAGTATACGAAACTACAGCGCCTTCGGAAGCGATACGCGAAGCCTTTTTTGCCGCAACGCTTATGCCTTGTTCTCTGAGATATTCGGCAGCCTTATCCATATCGCCTTCGGTATGAGTAAGCGCCTTTTTGCAGTCCATCATGCCTGCGCCCGTTCTTTCGCGAAGCGCAGCTACGTCTTTAGCCGTAAATGCCATATTAAGTATCCTCCTGTATGATTACGCCTGAGCAGATTCTTCTGCGGGAGCTTCGACTTCCTCAGCGGGAGCTTCTTCGATAGGCTGATTTTTAGCCGCTTCTTCGGCTTCCTTTTGTCTTATAGCGGCAAGTCCTTCTTCGCCTTCCTTAGCTTCGATAACTGCGTCTGCCATTGCACCTGCAATAAGCTTGATTGCGCGAATTGCGTCGTCGTTGCCCGGAATTACGTAGTCTACTTCGTCCGGATCGCAGTTGGTATCAACGATACCTACGATGGGAATACCGAGGCTGCGAGCTTCCTTAACCGCAAGATGTTCCTTTTTGGGGTCTACTACGAACAAAGCGCCGGGAAGAGTTCTCATTTCCTTAACGCCGCCAAGGTTGGCTTCGAGCTTGTCGCGCTCAATCATGAGTTTTGCGACTTCCTTTTTGGGAAGAACGTTGAACTCGTTCATCTTTTCCATTTGGTTAAGCTTGTTAAGGCGTTCTACACGGCTACGCATGGTAACGAAGTTGGTAAGCATACCGCCGAGCCAACGGTTGTTAACGTAGAACATTCCGCACTTTTGAGCCTCCTGCATGATAGCTTCCTGAGCTTGCTTTTTGGTGCCTACGAAAAGAATGGACTTCCCGGAATCGGCAACGCTCTTGATAAAGTTGTAAGCTTCGTCGATAAGACCAACGGTCATTTCGAGGTTAATGATATAAATATCATTACGCGAAGTATAGATATACTTCTTCATTTTCGGATTCCACTTTCTGGTGGGATGGCCGAAGTGCACGCCTGCTTCAAGCAACTGTTTCATAGAAACAATATTCATTATAAATTCCTCCTGTTTTTACCCTCCCTTGCATCAACTTCGCTCTTCCCTCCGTAAACTGAAAATTTTTTTAGGAGGACAGGAAACGAATCCGCCAAGGTGTGTATTTCAAACGGAGGTATTATAGCACAAAAAAACCGACTATGCAACCAAATTGACGCATAATCGGCAAATTTTTGATAAAAATAATCCGTTTTTTGATTATTTATCTTCGCAGCAACCGCAATGGCAATGCTCGTCGTCGCATTCGCAATCGTCGCAATCGCAATCGTCGTCGCAGCAACCGCATTCGTGAGCGGTTTTAAGATATTCGTCGAACACCTTGTTCATAAGATCCTCGTCATCGACGGGAACGATAAGCTGAGTTTCGTCATCCTGAGGTTCGAGCTTGCAAACGATAACCTCGTCTTCGCCTATGCCCTCTACTTCGTCGACCGGCGAAAGAAGAACGTAAAGCTCCTCTTCGTATTCGACGCAAGCAACCTCGGTAAATCTTATGTCGTTACCCTTGTCGTCCTGAAGAGTGATGATTTCCTCTTCGTCAAAAATTTCGCAATTCTCGTTTTCCATTTTTAAACTCCTTGTTTTTTATTTTTTTGTTTGTCCAGATAGGTTTGCAATATTATTTGCGCAGAGATCGTATCTACGACTTTTTTGCGCTTGTCCCAACGCATATCGACCTCGTCCAACACTCGCTCGGCGCTTACCGTAGTAAGGCGTTCGTCCATAAATTCCACGTCTAAGCCGCTTACCTTGCTTAGCACGCTGCCCAGCTTGCGAGTTTTTTCGGCTCGTTCGCCCTCGCTGCCGTCCATATTAAGCGGCAACCCCAGAACGAAAGCGGAAACATTAAGCTCTTTTGCCTTAGCCGCAAGCGCGTCGACGTCGCCACGCATACCCAGCGACTTTATCGTCCCTACCGGAGAGGCAATCACGCCCGTTATATCGCTTACGGCAAGTCCTATTCGACTGTCGCCGTAGTCAATTGCAAGTATACGCATTTTTACCTCCGCGTTTATTATAACACATTTTATCGCAGTTACACAAGGAAAAAACGCAAGTTTTGAGTTGACATTTTAAAATATTGATAAAAACACTCGCCGATATTTTTAGAATTATGAGGCTTTGCGTCCTTAAACGGCAAAAGTCGCCCTTTTACGGACGACCTTTGTCTTGCGTAAGTATTTTTGTTATTGTTGGTTTTCCTGACAACCGCAGCCGCAACCGCAACCGTTGCCGTCTTCGTTCATAACCGACTCTGCCTTAGACTTTATGTCGCTGACTATCTTGTCGGCTTTAGGACACATCTTTACGAGAAACATGCCGCCGATAAGACCGAGTCCCACACCCAACGTAAAAGCGCCTTTTAGCATAACGTTACCTCCTTTACGGTTATTATGCTTACTTTTGCCAAGGCGTATTCGCGGCTTGTACTGTAAAAAAATACCTTTACTTGTTACTTCTTGTTTTTGTATTCGGTAAGGTAGTTGTTGATAGCTTCCTTTATTGCTTCTTCGGCAAGTACCGAGCAGTGAATTTTTTGCGCGGGAAGTCCGCCAAGTTCGTCGATAACCTGCTTGTTGGTTATCTTTAGCGCTTCGTCCACGGTTTTGCCCTTTATCATGGTAGTAGCTACCGACGAAGTTGCAATGGCAGCCGCACAACCGAACGTTTGAAAGCTTACGTCCTCGATGACGTCGTTTTCGTTGATCTTCATAAAGATCTTCATTATATCGCCGCAAGTTGCGTTGCCTACCGTGCCTACCGCATTAGCATCCTTCATTTCGCCTACGTTGTGCGGATTGGAAAATTCCTTTATTACTCTGTCGTTATACATTATTTTTTACCTCCGTTAAATTCTGCAAACAGCGGCGACATCGCTCTTAGCTTGTTTACCGCATTGATTAAACTTTCTAATACATAATCTACGTCCTCTTTGGTGGTATCCTTACCGAACGAGAACCTTATCGATCCGTGCGCTTTTTCGACCGGAAGTCCGGTAGCAAGCAAAACGTGCGACGGCTCGAGCGAGCCGGACGAACATGCCGATCCGGACGAACACGCTATTCCGCATAAGTCAAGAGTAAGCAGCAGCGATTCGCCTTCAATAAACTCGAACGCAAAGTTGGCGTTTTGCGGCAAGCGACGTTCTTTATCTCCGTTGTATACGATATACGGTATATTCTTTTCGACCGATTCAACGAAGTAATCGCGCAAATCTTTTATGTGTTTGTAGTTTTGGTCGAGCTTACTAAGAGCTTCTTCCAAAGCTTTGGCTATTCCGACGACGGCAGGAACGTTCGTCGTTCCACCGCGGCGAGTACGCTCCTGATGACCGCCGGCAATAAGCTTGTCGGGTTTTATGCCGCCTTTTACGTAAAGCACGCCGATACCCTTAGGACCGTAAAACTTATGCCCCGAAAAAGACATCATGTCCACGCCGAGATCGGCTATATCGACGGGGATAGAACCCATTGCCTGCACGGCGTCGGTATGGAAAATAGCTCCGTGACGATGCGCGATTTCGCAAAGTTCCTTTATGGGCTGAACGGTGCCTATTTCGTTGTTCGCCATCATTACGCTTACGATCGACGTATCGTCGGTTATTGCAGCTTCCAAATACTCGGGACGAATTATGCCCTTTTCGTCGCAAGGAAGATACGTTACTTTGTAGCCTTCCTGCTCTAGCTGAGCAGCCGACGAAAGAATTGCCGCGTGCTCGATTTTGGAAGTTATTATATGCTTGCCCTTAGCGCCGTATGCGTGAGCACCGCCTTTAAGCGCCCAGTTGTCCGCCTCGGTTCCGCCCGATGTAAAATAAATTTCAGTGAGCTTAACCTTTAGTAAATCGGCTATCTTGCGACGTGCCGCGTCCACGGCGTACGCACCCTCCTGCCCGAATGCGTGCATACTGTTTGCATTACCGAATTTTTCGGTAAAGTACGGAAGCATTTCGGCAAGTACGGTCGGCGAAAGCGGCGTCGTTGCCGAATAATCTAAATATACTCTTCTCATAAAACTGTTACCTCTAATAACATTTATAGTCGTCTATCATATCTTTAAGTGTAAAGGAAGAAAGCAGTTTGTCCATTTCGTCGTATAACCGCAAGAATATTCTGCGATTCGGGCAATATTCGTCGCTACATTCGCCGGTAGCACATTCAAGCTCGATGTGATCGTTTACGGCAACAAGAACATCCTTTACGGATATTTGTTCTGCCGGACGTGCCAACACGTAACCGCCTGAAGCTCCGCGCGTACTTTGAACGACGCCGGCTTTTTTGAGCATTCCGAGTAGCTGCTCCAAATATTTTTGACTAAGCCCCGTTTGTTTTGTTAGAGCCGAAAGCGATATCGTTTCGCCGCTTACGCCTATCAAGAAGCAAAGTCTTAATCCATAGTTTGCGCGTGTGGAAAACTTCATAATTCCTACCTTTTTACTATGATATCGTAATTATACACCTGCTTAACTGTCGTGTCAACAATATTATACGCCTTTTGAGGGATATTAAAAAATTTTTTACATAAAAAAGGAGAGAGTTGCAAACTGAAGTGAACCCCAAAGTTTAGACAAAAAAATATTAAATTTGCGAATGAGTTCTG
>CAZEXL010000020.1:0-23864 GCA_964516925.1 uncultured Lachnospiraceae bacterium
CAGCGCATTAACCTCGATAGGACCAAGAGCATTTATGAGTTGTGCGATAAGTTCGGTAGCGTTGCCGCAAAAATTAGATACAATCGGCGAAAGCGCATTTTTGCAGACCGAGTTAAGTAGTATAACAATACCGACTAGCGTAACTGCAATAGGCGGCGCGGCATTTAGTTATTGCGATAATTTGGAAACGATAAGACTTTTAAGACCGTGCACGAACAAAACATACTACAATTTCTTAACAACCGGAACCGATTTTAGCAACGCTTATCCCAAATTAAAAAGGATAACTGTACCCGACATAGAAAGTTATAGCGGATATTATCTTAAATTCAAATATCTGTATGGCGATGCAGAGGATATATTGTTTATAGATGGCGCAACTAACGGACAAGCAAACATAGGTTTAGAATACACAATTCAGTCTGACGGAACGTACATAATAAGCGGGTACAATAGCAATTTAGTCGGAGCTAAGGTGTTGCCTACTACGTATAACGGTAAACCTGTAAACAAAATAGGCTCAAATGCATTCAGTGACTGTGTAAGCTTAACAGGCGTCGTTATCCCTTCTAGTATAACGGAAATAGGAAGTCAAGCGTTTAAGGATTGTAGCGGACTAAAAGCGATAACGTTTAATAGGACTGCGGTGCAAGGAATAACGCAGATACAATCGGATTCGTTTGAAGGGTGCAATGCGATAGAAGCGGTAAACGTGCCCGACGAAGATAGTTTTAATGCGTACGGCATGCAATTTATAGACAAAGATATGAATTTGCTTAAGGCTCTAATGGGAGACATAATGCTGATATAACTTACCTTTCTTTTCGAAAGAAAGGTAAGCGAAAGAAACTTAAGCAAATTCTAAGTTACAAAAAGGGTAGTGTGAAGAAACATTACCATTTTCTATGTGCAAGAATCTCGCGGAAGCGGTTGCTTTTCTTTAGGAAAGGAAAGTACAAAATCTTTTCAAATTACAGCAGTAAAAACAAAAAAAGAAGTGAACCTTATAAGATTCACTTCAAAATCATTTTTTATTTCAACAATCGAATTAACTTAACGTAATTTCAAATTCCTTTTCTTCGTTTTCGCGCAGAACCTTTATTTTGATTTGGGCGCCCGATTTCGTTCTAAGCAACGGATCGGTAAGGTGAAAGCTTCTCGTAACTACGTACTCAATATCGTCAACGGTAACGCTAAGCACAACGTCGCCTTCGGCAAGCTTATCTTCCGCCGCGCCTTCGGCTGATGCGATGGTAACCGTTTCGGTAACTTTTACAAATCCGTCTGTATCCAAATAAGCTTTGCTTTCGGCAATAGAGTAGGTAATACCTACCGTGCCCTTGCTAAACGCGCCGTTGTTGTTAATAATATTGTCCGCAACCGCCGAAGCAATCGAAACGGGAATGGCGTACGCCATGTTTTCTATCGAAGTATCGGACGATTTTGCATTTACGATTCCTATAAGCGAACCGTTAATATCGAACAAACCGCCGCCGCTGTTGCCAGAGTTAACAGCCGTGTCTATACGCATAACTCGCATAGCAACGTAGTCGGAGGAATTTTCAATGCCTTCCATGGTAATCGTTTCGGAATCTACGCTTACTATGCCTTGAGTAACCGACAAACCGTAACCCGCAGGATTTCCGATTGCTATTGCCGTTTGACCTACCGAAACGTCGTCGCTAGCTAAAGTAACGGCAATAGGGAAGTCGGACGAAAAGTACTCGTCCGTAACTTTAAGTACCGCAATGTCGTACGTAGCCGAACCGCCTACGTACGAAACACTCATCGCGCTCCCGCCGTACGGAGTAACGGTTATCGTATCCGAAACGTGCGTAGATATCGTGGACGAGGAACTGTAAACAACGTGATAGTTTGTAATTATGTACGCTATGCCTTCGTCTTTGTTAATCGAGTAAATAACTCCTGCGCCCGACTGCGAATATTGCTGAGTGGATTCGCCGTAAGGGAAGGTGTACGTTTTTTTGGTGAAAATACACTGCACCAACATCGCGCTACGTAAACCCTTATTTATTGCGGCTGTGTTGTCTTCTGCCTGTTCAAAGGAAAGATACTCTTCCAGGAATTCCAAAAACGTGCCGCTAAATCCGTTTTTAACAGCCTCGTCGTAAACGTCTGTAACCGTAAGGTCGCTTCCGTTTTTGCCGTCGGTCCCGTCCTTTCCGTCTTTGCCGTTAAGCGAAGCCAGCCATTCGGCTTCGGTGCCGCTAAATCCGTTTTTAACGGCGATATCGTAGGCGGAAATAACTTCCGTTTCGCAAGCTACGGCAAACACCATGCAAAGCGCAAGCACGACAGCTAAGAGTATAGATTTAAATTTTGCCATATTACGTTCTCCTTTAAGTAATATATTAAATTTTGCACCTCTGTATACATTGTTACATTATTATTTGGTCTAAGCAAAATAAAAAGCTGAATATTTGGTGAAAATTTCAAAAAACCGTATGTGCGTGGTCTAAATTAGGAATTTTATATAATTATATACTTTATTAAGTAAGCTACTTGCGGAAGTTGACAAGCCGAAGCAAAAGTGCTACAATACAAAAAATTAATTTCGGAGGAATAAAGATATGTTTTTATTTTCTGCTCAAGCGTGGGTAACGTGGGTTATAGTAATAGCTGTAATCGTTATTGTACTTGCAATAGTAATCTGGGCAATTTCTACGCGCAATAGTCTTGTGTCTTTACAAAACAACGTCGAGGAAGGATTTGCCACCATCGACGTGTATCTTAAAAAAAGATGGGATCTAATCCCCAACCTTGTCGAAACGGTAAAAGGCTACGCCGCGCACGAGAATAATACGCTTAACGGCGTGGTTTCAGCTCGTAACGCTGCAATGACAGCGACCTCGCCCGAGCAAAAAATCGCAGCCGAAAATCAGCTTAGCGGCGCACTTCGTTCGCTTTTCGCACTAAAGGAAGCGTATCCCGATCTTAAAGCAAACGAGCAGTTCGCAATGCTTCAAAATCAGCTTATGTCCATCGAAAACGACATAGCTCATCACCGTAAATACTACAACGCTACGGTAAAGCAATTTAACAATAAAGTTATGTTCTTTCCGTCCAATATCATTGCAAATATGATGAAGCTTACCAAAAAGCCGTATTTCGAGGCGGACGAATCCGAAAGACAAAACGTTCAGGTTAAATTTTAATGAAAAAGAAAATCAGCTTACTAGTAATCGCTCTCGTTGCGTTTACGGTATTGCTGTCTTTTGTCGTTACTTCGTGTGAAGACGATAGTTCCGTTTATTACGGCGGAACGGTAGACGACGGATATTCTATAACAACCGCTCGATACGATATAATCGTATCTTCCGATCATACGGCTAACGTAACCGAAACGCTTACGGTCAAGTTTTTTGAGCCAAGCAGCGGCATATCCAGATACCTACCGACAAACAGCGGCGAACAATACCGAAACATTACCGTAACAGGCGACGAATACTATGTAGAAAGCGACGTAAATTTTATAAACGTCTACATGGGCGAGGACTACAGCTACTCTTACGGCGGCGGCGACGAAGTAACTTACGTTATAAGTTACGAAATAGTTCCGCCTACGCGAACGGTAAGTAACACGAATTATTATATGAACGTCGTTCCGTTCGGTTGGAGCACTTCTCAGCAAAACGTAACGGTAAATATGTCTTTTCCGTTTGAAATAAAAGACGCTCTTGTGTACAAAGGTAAATACGGAACTACCAAGACATACGACGACTATTCCGTAAGCGAGGACGGCAAATCGATAAGTATATATACGTCTCTTTCTGCCTACAACGGAATTACCGTCGACGTTGAGCTAGGTCAAAAATTTGACGTAAACTTTTCGCTAGTAGGCTTATTGTCCATAATCGTTATTTTGGTTCTTACATCAGTAAGTGTTGTAATAAAAGCGATTGTAATAAAAGATAAATCGGTCGTTCCGGTACTTAACTCTGTTCCGCCTACAATCGACGGCGTAACGCTCGATCCCATGCAAACGGGCTATCTTATCGACGGAAGTTGTGAAGACACCGACGTAACTTCGCTTATATTCTATTTTGCGTCCAAAGGTTTAGTAAGGCTTGACGACAAAGACAAAAACGATTTTACCATAACTAAAATCGGCGAAATAGACCATGCGGCGCCCTTGCATCAAAAAATAATCTTTCAAGGATTGTTTAAAAGCGGCGATACGGTAAGCCCCAAGCAGCTTGAAGACCGTTTTTACGTCGATAGCGCGCGAGCAAAGCAAAACGTAACCGAAGAATACAAAGATAAATTGTACGACGGTAAAGCAAAAAGATTATCCGTTGTCACTGCAGTGCTAAGCGTATTTATCGTTGCTCTTATAATTACGATTGCGTCGTGTGCCGTAAACGTTACGCTTTTGTACGGCGGAATTTTTATCGCCGCGGTAATAGTTGCGCTATTTGGCTTCGTAAGTTTTCAAATCGGAAGAAGCATATTCAAAAATAAGCATAAGTATTCCAAACGTAAGACGGCGGTGATGATTGCGGTATCGGTAATCGTGGCTATTCTTGCTTCGCTAATAGCTTCGCACACTTTGCTTGGCGGCATATTCCCGTTCTACGGTAGAATAATAATATTTATCGGCGTAAGCGTCGTATGCTTCGTTTGCGGAACGGTTGGCAAAAAAACCGATTATTACGCTTCGATAATAAACGACTTAAGCGGCTTTAAAGTGTTTTTGGAAACAGCCGAAAAGGATCGCCTCGAACTTATGCTAAAAGAAAATCCTCAATACTATTATGATATTCTGCCTTACGCAAACGTTCTTGGCGTAAGCAAAATCTGGCAGGATAAATTCGAAAAACTAACGTCCGTTCCTGCTCCCGATTATTATTACGGCCCGTCCGTGTTCGACTTGGTTTTGTTTAACAGAATGATGCGTATGTCGTTTGTCAGAATGAACGTTGCGATGGCTTCTCGCCCTAGCGGCAATTCTACGCCCGGCAGTTTCAGCGGCGGAGGCGGCTTCGGCGGCTTCGGCGGAGGTTTCGGCGGAGGCGGCTTCGGCGGCGGAGGCGGCGGCAGACGATAGAGCAAAGCGTTGTCGTTTGCGAACTTAAACGATAATTACTAAGGAGAGAGTAATAAATGCACGATTTTTTTGTAAAACTATTCAGTGAAAACAACGGTTCGACGTATAAAATAGAGCTGTTCAATTTTTGGCACTTTTTTTATTTGATAATAATTTTCGGTGCGGCAATACTAATCACTTTATTGCTAAAAAACAAATCGCAATCGGCAAAAGAAAAGGCGTGTAGGATTTTTGCCTATATTACCGTCGGATTGTATATCGCGGACTTTTTCATTATGCCGCTAAGCGACAGCTACGACGGCATAAGCTCGTACAAATTGCCGTTTAATATATGCACGCTTATGGCGGTTTTGGCGCCGTTTGCACAGTTTAACAAAAAGTTTAAAGTAATAAAAACGCCGATAGTAGTGCTAAGCATAGCGTCTTCGCTTATGTGGATGTGCTATCCCGGTACTGCGCTAGGCGGCGAACCTCCGTTGTGTTACATAATTTTTCAAACGTTTATCTATCACGGAGCATTGTTTAATTGGGGCTTTCTTAATCTCAGCCTGGGCGAAGTAACGCTAGATGTAAAAAAAGTTTGGCGTGAAGGCGTAGCGATACTTTGCGTGCTTGCGTGGGCGGCATTCGGCAATGCCGTTTACGACAAATGGAATTGGTTCTTTATAAGGGAGAGCATTTTTCCGTTCTTGTCCGACGAGATAATGCCCGTCATGGTGGTGCTCAGTGTGTTTGGCGTTTGCCTAGTCGTGTACGGAATTTACTATTTTGCGCGATATATTGCAAAAGCAATTCCGCTAAGCAAAAAAGGCGACGAGCCGCCTCTAGCGGAGGAAGAATAAGTAATCTTTTCAAGCGTAAGTCGATTTGTGGTCGATTTACGCTTTATTTTTGGCGTTAAAAACGCTGTCGCAAGCGCATATTTATTGCAAAAATAATCGTTTTATGATATTATAGGTATAATAATGACGATTTTAATAAAAATTTAACATTTATAAGTTATCTTTATAAAGGAGTTATGGATAATGTTCAAAGTTTTACTTGCAGAAGACGAAGTGAATTTAAACAAAATTCTTACGGCTCGACTTACAAAAGAGGGGTACAAAGTATATTCGGCGTTTGACGGTAAGCAGGCGTACGAATTGCTGCTCGAGTACCCCGTTGATATAATCATAACCGACGTTATGATGCCGCTAATGGACGGAATCGAACTGACGAAAAAGGTTCGAGAACTTTTTTCGGACGTGCCGGTGCTTATGCTTACCGCGCTGGAAACGCTCGAAGACAAAGTAAAAGGCTTCGAAACGGGTGCGGACGATTACGTAACCAAGCCGTTTGCAACCAAGGAACTATTGGTGCGCGTAAAGGCGTTGCTTCGCCGTTACAAAAAAGCCGTCGAAGGCAAGCTGACCTTCGGTTCTACTCAGCTTGACTATTCCTCGATGTCGCTTACCGTTTCGGGCGAGGAAATTAGTCTAAGCAAAAAAGAATTCCAGATTCTCTTCTTGTTGTTATCTAGTCCCAATATTATTTTTTCGCGCGAACAGATTTTGCGTGAAATTTGGGGATACGACAGCGATACAAACGACCGTACTATAGATACTCACGTTACGTGGCTTAGAAGTAAAGCGGCAAGTCCCGACTTCGAAATCGTAACCGTGCGAGGATTGGGGTACAAGGCGGTGCTTAAATGAAGAAGCTTAAAAAAACCCGTAGCTTAACTACAAAGCTTCTCATCACTGCGGTAGGCGTGTTGCTGGGCATGTTGTTGCTTCTTAATATGCTGGGCGTGTTCGTGTTCAACGGAATAGCGGACGGAAAAAACGGTAATACGATATTGCTTGTATGCGTTATAGGTATGATAGTCATAGCAAGCATATTTATAATAATAGTGTATTACGTGCTGCTTAAGCGCATAATCGTGCTTAACAAGGCAGTGCAAAAGGTCGCAAAAGGCGACTACACCGTTGCGGTTTCCGACAAGGGTAACGACGAGTTGTCGCTTCTTGCCGAAAACTTCAACACGATGACTAAAGAGCTGCAAGCAAACGCAATGTTAAGCAAGGATTTTATAAGTTACGTTTCGCACGAACTTAAAACTCCGCTCAGCGTAATACGTACTCACGCCGAGGCTCTTGCCGAAACGGACGACGACGAGCAGCGTTCGTACGCCGAAGTAATCATCGACGAAACGGACGGACTTGCCGACATGTCAAAAAACATCATTACTCTTTGCAAGTTGGATAACACCAATCTCATTCCAAAAAACGACGTTTTTTCTCCGGCGGAACAAATAAGATCGTTTATTTTATCCACTCAGGCGTTGTTCGCTTCAAAAAATCTTAATATTTCGCTAGACCTTGCCGAATTCGAAGTAAAGGGCAACGCCGGACTAACGTATCTTATTTGGCAAAACATAATAGGCAATGCGTTCAAATTCACCTCTAACGGCGGAAACGTAAAAATAAAGCTTACAAAAACCGACGATTGGTTTCAATGCATAGTAAGCGACGACGGCATAGGCATCGCCGATGAAGATAAGGACAAAATATTCACTTTATTTTTTACGGGCAACAAAACGCGCAACAAAGAAGGTAGCGGAATAGGTTTGTACCTTACCAAATCAATAGTAACCAAACTCGGAGGCGGAATTTTGTTTTCGTCTCGACAAAACGAGGGTAGCTGTTTTACCATAAACCTGCCCATAGAAAAACAATAAAAAAAGGAGAAATACCATGTATCAACTTTTTACCGATACGGATACCGATATTTTGCCCGAAGAGGCAGAGGCGTTTGGATATAAGCTCATTAGTATGCCGTACGCAATTAAGGACGGCGAAACCGTTTGTCCGTACGAAGATTTTAAAACTTTCGACTACAAGGCGTTTTACGACCTGTTGCGCGGCGGAACTATTCCCACTACGTACGGATTGTCGCCGGTAAAATACATAGAGTATTTCGAGCCTACGCTAAAGGAAGGCAAAGATATTTTGTACGTTCATTTTTCGGCGGCAATGAGCGGTACGTTCGACGCCATGAAGCTTGCTTGGCAAGAATTGCAAACCAAATATCCCGAGCGTAAGCTTTATACGGTTGACACCAAAGCGATAACGATACTAAGCAATAACATCGTAAAAGAAATAGGCGAGATGTCGCTTAGCGGAGCCACGCCCGAACAAATAATTGAATGGGCGCAAAAAGAAGTCGATAAGTTTGCCGTATACTTTTTTGCCGACGACCTCAAATTTTTTGCAAAAAGCGGCAGAGTAAGCGGACTTACGGCGGTAATGGGCGGTTTGCTGGGGATTCGTCCCATAATCAATATAAATTCCGACGGAATTATGGATTCCGTATCCAAGGCAAAGGGACGCCGAGGAGCCGTAAACAAAATAATGGAATACGTAATCGCCCTTGCCGACGATATTAAAAGCCACAGAGTAATAATCGGGCACAGCGATGCGTACGACCTTGCTAAGGAAATGGAAGAAAAGCTTAAGGAATATTTCGGTGAAGATTTAAATACCGAAATAGTCGTCGTAAATCCTACGGCAGGAAGCCATTGCGGTCCCAACGCTATCGGCGTGTGCTTCCATGCAAAACACAGATAATCGAGGAAGATTATGGTAGAAATTAAAGAAGTAAAAACGCACAAAGATCAAAAAGAATTCGTTTCTTTTCCTCTTAGATTGTACAAAAACAATCCGTATTTCGTACCGCCTTTGTACGGCGACGAGATCGGACTGTTCAAAAAAGAGACGATATACGCCGAGCAGGCGGAGTCGGTTTTTTATCTGGCAAAGCAAAACGGCAAAACGGTAGGCAGAATACAGGGTATATTGCAGCGGGTAAGCAACGAAAAGTGGGATCAAAGCAGGGTGCGGTTTACTCGTTTTGATTCCGTCGACGATCAGGACGTAGCAAACGAACTGTTTGCGGCTGTCGAAAAATGGGCAAAGCAAAAGGGAATGACTCAGGTAGTAGGTCCGCTCGGGTACTCCGATCTCGATCGCGAGGGATTGCTTATCGAAGGTTTCGACCAACTTTCCACGTTCGAAGAACAGTACAATTACGACTACTATCCTAAGCTTATCGAAAATTGCGGTTACGGCAAAGAAATCGATTGGCTTGAATATCAGCTTCGTGCGCCCGACGTAATCGACGAACGCATAGATCGCATATCCTCTTTAATGATGAAGAGGTACGGTCTAAGACTGGGCAGAGCAAAAAACGCTCGTGAATTCGTAAAAAAGTACGGCGAAGAATTTTTCGACGTGTTGGACGAAACGTACGTAGCCATCTATCAGTCCGTTCCGTTTACGCCCAAAATGAAGAAAAACTTAATAAGCAGCTTCAAGCTTATACTCAACGTAAAGTACGCAACGGTAATACTTGACAAAAACGACAAAATCGTAGGCTTCGGACTTGCGTTCCCATCCATCGGCAAAGCGCTTCAGCGTAGCGGCGGAAGATTGACGTTGCCTGCAATATGTAAAGTACTAAAAGCAATTCGTCATCCCAAAGCAATCGACCTTGCGCTTATCGGCGTTATTCCCGAATATCGCAGTAAGGCAATTGCAACGTCGGTAATAAACGAAATGATAAAAATGCTTACCGAGGGCGGCATAGAATATGCCGAAACGAACCTTAATCTTGAAGATAATCTTATAATACAAAACCATTGGAAATCGTTTAACAACGTTCAACACAAACGCCGAAGAAGTTACGTAAAAACTTTGGACTAAACTAACACAGGAGCAAACAATGAACAAATTCGTTATTATAGGGGATTCTTGCAGCGATCTTAATATGCAGCTGCGGAAGGAAAACGGAATAGACGACCTTGCGTCGTTGTATCTTACGTACGACAACCAATCGATTCCCGCAAGTTTGGATTGGGAAAAGATATCCGCAAAAGATTATTACGACATTATGCGCAACGGCACGCGCGTGCTTAGTTCGCAAGCGACGGCTGTGGACTACGAAGAACTTTTCGAGAAGTATCTAAAAGACGGGTACGACATTGTGTCCATATCGTGTTCGTCCGCATTGTCCGCAACCGTAAAGTCCAGCTACGTTGCTCGCGACAATCTTAAGGAAAAATATCCGCAAGCCAAGATTTTTTGTATCGACGCTCTAGTAAGCGCAGGCGGACAAGGTATGCTCTGTATTTTGGCAAGCAGATTGCGTTCTCAAGGCAAGTCCGCCGAAGAAACGGCTCAGCTAATCGAGGAATACAAAATGTTCATGCAACAAGCGGGAACGGTCGACGACCTTAATTTTCTTAAAAGGTCGGGCAGAATATCCGCTTCGTCTGCGCTTTTCGGTTCGTTGCTTGGTATAAAGCCGATAGTTATCTCAAACGATCACGGCGAAAACGTAGCGATTAAAAAAGTTAAGGGTAGGCAAAAATCGTTGCGCGAACTCGTAGATTATACGATTGCAAACTATACCGGCAAAATAATGGACGAGATATATATTTCGCACGGCGATTGTTTGCAAGATGCGGAATTTTGCAAAGAACTTATTTTGGAAAAGATGCCATCCGCAAAGATAAATATCGTTTATCTTAACCCCGTAGTAGGCGCTTCGTGCGGTCCCAATATGCTTGCCGTATACTTTATGGGAACGCCCAAGCCGAATACTCAAAACGTTTAAAAATATGGCGTGGTATATTGTTTTAGGCATTGCTACGGCGGCGATAATCGTCGCCGTAATTTTAATTTCGTACTGTTGCTATGTGCGCGTATTTTTCGTAGCCAAAAAATCCAGCGGCGAGGATATCTATTTCCCTAAGGGCGAGGCGTACAAGCTTTACGAGGAACAAATACGACGTTGGATAGAAATCGTGCGCGAAACTCCGTGCAGAGTGCTAAAAACGACGTCGTTCGACGGACTTGTATTGCAAGCAAAGTACTACGAATACGAAAAGAATGCGCCTATCGAAATCTTATTCCACGGCTACAAGAGTAACGCAGAGCGAGATTTAAGCGGAGCGCTGGAACGATGTTTTGCGCTAGGACACAGCGCGGTGCTCGTCGATCAACGCGCTAGCGGCTCTTCTCAAGGCAAGGCGGTTACGTTTGGCATAAAAGAGCGATTGGATTGTCTTAGCTGGATCGATTTTTGTTTAAAAGAATTCAAGGACGAAACGTTTATTTTGGGCGGAGTTTCCATGGGCGCCTCTACCGTTATGTCGGTTGCGGACCAAAAACTTCCTTCTAGGGTTAAGTATATCATTGCCGATTGCGGATTTACGTCGCCAAAAGAAATTATCAAAAAAGTTATTGCGGACAAAAAGCTCCCCGTTTTTGCGGTGTATCCTTTTATTGCAATAGGAGCGAAGCTTTTCGTCGGTATCGGCTTGGACTCGTTTACAGCAAAACGATCGCTAAAAAACGCTACCGTACCGGTTATTTTCTTTCACGGCGAAGCGGACGACTTCGTTCCGTGCGACATGAGCAAAACTCTTTACGACGTTTGCTCAAGCAAGAAGCGGCTCGTGCTCGTAAAGGGCGCGGGGCACGGGCTTGCGTATCCGGTCGATAAAAACAAGTATCTGTCGGCACTTAAGGAATTTGAAAGTTCTTTATAAAAACATATTTTGCGTATAAAAAACGCCTAAGCATTACGCTTAAGCGTTTTGGCGCGCCTTAAGGAGTTCGAATCCCTAACCTTTGGTTCCGTAGACCAACGCTCTATCCAGTTGAGCTAAAGGCGCACATCGATTAGCTTACTTATTATAGTAGAATAAAAACTAAAAGTCAAACATTTTAGCGGCTAAATTGTAAAAAATATTGTCAAATCACTTGAAAAAAAATATGTATAGTGGTATACTAATCGTGTAAAATCGCAGTATATGTTTTTGGAGAGTAATTATGAAAGCGTGGAGATTAAATGGCCCCAATTCAATAGCGTTGACGGATATGGACAGTCAAACCGTAGGCGAGGGATGCGTCAAAGTTAAGCTAAGGTACAGCGCGGTAAGTGCGTCCGACCTGCTTCTTTACGACGGCAAAGTTCCTCTCGTTCGTCCCGTCATTTTGGGACGTCAGGGCGTAGGCATGGTAACCGAAGTGGGTGAAGGCGTAAAAACGGTCGTTCGCGGCGATATAGTTGCCATTCGTCCGTTCAGCGCGTGCGGCGGTTGCGCCATGTGCAAAAAGAACAGACCGTCCGATTGCGACAACAAACTTTCGCGCGGCTACAGCGAGGACGGCTTTTTGTGCGATTTCGTTGTGGTAAAGGCTGAGGACGTATACAAACTTCCCGAACGCATCGATCAAAAGCGAGCCGTTCTTTTGGAACATATCGACATTGCCATTTCGGCAATTAACGAGCTTAAGCTAGAACGCGGAGAACATATCGTTATAAACGGAGCGTCGTATCTCGGGCTAATAATCGCTCAACTTGCACTTAACAGTCAGGCAGTCCCCATCATAGTCGACGTAGACAAAGAACGTCTTGCCGTAGCTCAAAAATACGTATATTACGCTTTCGACTATTCTCAGGTAGACGTACGCAAAAAGGTACTTACTCTAACTGGCGGCAGAATGAGCGAAACTATGATTCACTTACATTCCAGTCCTATGCCCATAAATCAGGCACTTGCGCTCGTCGGCAAAAGCGGCAGAGTCGTCATAGCCGGATGGGAACATACCGCTAATCTAAGCGGTATCGACGGCGCCGATATACTAAGCAAACAACTTTCGGTAATGGGCGTAAACGGAAGCAACAACAACTTTTCGGCGGCAATAAATATGCTTGTAAATCACACCGTGCAAGTCGACTTCGATATGTTGCCCGACGTAAGTTTTTCAGAAGTAGACAAAATTCTCGCCGGCGTAACACGAGCGGAAAACAGATATCTTTACAACAGAGTAGTAATGGAATAGTATGGAAAAAGTCGTGAGATTTATAGTAAAATATCACGTCTTTTTCGCTGCGTTATTTATTGCGCTTGCAATCGCAGGCGCATTTTTAAGTGGTTCTGTAAAACAAAATTACGATCTTACTAAATATCTTCCCGAGGGAACGGATACTACGCAAGGACTAAAGGTTATGAAAGACGAGTTCGGGCTTAGCAACAACGTTCTCGTTATGGTCGACGTTCCGCAAAGCGAAATAGAACAAACGCGCGCAAAATTAGCCGAGGTCGAGGGCGTTCAGCTCGTAACGTTAAACGATTACGACGGAGTAAGCGCGCTTTTTTTGGTAACGCTTCGCGGCGACGAATATTCCGATACTGCAAAAAACGCTTTGCGCGGCATCGAAAATCAGCTAAGCGACAAAAATTATTCCGTAAGCGGCGGAGTGTCGTCAAGCGTTGTGCTCGAAAACGCATTGGCAACCGAAATACCTATAATTATGATTATAGCCGTTGTCGTCGTACTTATCGTACTTACGATCACGTCACATTCTTGGATAGAACCTCTTGTGCTTGTCATATCGTTGTTTTGCGGCGTGTTTATAAACATGGGCAGCAATATAATATTCGGTGAAATCAGCTATATAACGTTTGCCGTTGCGGCAATACTTCAGCTAGCGTTATCGCTCGACTATTCGATAATTCTTTTGCACGCTTACAGTGACTTTAAGTCGCAAGGCGAAAGCAAAAAAGAAGCGCTCGTAAAGGCGCTTATGCAAAGCTTGCGGCCTATATCGGGTAGCGGTCTTACGACGATAGCGGGATTGGTCGCGCTTTTCTTTATGAGTTTCAAAATAGGTTTCGATATTGGCATAGTGCTTGCAAAGGGAATTTTTATAAGCTTGCTGTGCGTGTTTTGCTTTATGCCGTCGTTGATATTGCTCTTCAGCCGTTTGTTCGATAAAACCGCACACAAACCTTTGCCGCTTGGCGGAGACGCAATAGCCAAGTTTTCTTTAAAGGCGAAAAACATTCTTCCGCTGGTTATGGTTGCGGTAATAATATGCGCTTTCGTGCTGCAAAACGGCAACGAGTATTCGTTCGGCGGCTGGGATAAAACCGACGCAAGCGAAGAAATCGCGGCTCGTTTCGGCAACGTAAACCAAGCCGTGCTTATTATAGACGATCGGCACGCTCAAAACAAAACGGCGCAATCCGAATTTGCAAAAGCGGTTGCCCTTATAAAATGCGAGGACGACACGGACGCAATAAAAAGCGTTACAAGTTGGGGCACGTTGGAGCTCACTCAAAACGATTTAACCGGTGCGTTCGGCGGAAGCGAAGACGAAATAAAGCCGTATCTTAATGCGTTTATCGGCGAAGAACCTACGCTCGGTAAGATAAACGAGCTTTGGCAGAACGCAAACCGAAATATTTACAACGTACGACTTACGCAAGAATTTATAGCCGCGCTTCTGGGCGAAGAAGAACAAAGTCGAATGGTTACGCTCGTATACGGAATGCTTAAGGAGGACGGCAACGTAACTATAGGCAGTGCTCTTGCAAAAGTCGAAGCGCTAAAAAACAATCCGCTAGTAGGCGACGCGATATCGCAAAAAATTCCGCAGTATGCGTTGGACGTCGTTCAATTTCTAAACGAAAACCGTAGTTTAGTAACGCAGGCTGTCGACGGTATTCTTACGCCCTTGCTTTCGGATGCGTTGGAAACTTACGGCGATGTAAGCGTATATCAAATCGAATTTGACGACGACGACACGTTAAGCGACGTTTGCAAAATTCTGTTTTCTGCCGAAACGTTTAAAGTAGGCGAATTTTACGACATGTGGCTTTCGTCAGGCGAAAATCTTATGGACTTCGTTATCACCGAAAAAATGGTTTCGTCCATGATAGGTATACCTTTGCCGGACGAAATAATAAAAATATTTCTTTCGGTAATATCGCAAGACGGCGAAGTTACGGTGGAAGACTTTTTAAAATTTATTTACGAAAATAAAGAACGAGCCGTAATAAAAGAAGTTTTGGGCGAACCTGCAATATCTTTGTGCACGCTTGCGTATCTTGCTCGAGATATTTACGTTCCTGCGGTAAACGACTACGTGTCGTCGCTGCTTGCGTCGCTAAAAGCCAACTTCGTAGGCAAAGAACACGGCAGAATAGTTCTAATAATGAATTTGCCCAAAGACGGTCAAGCAACTTATTCTGCGCTTAATACGATAAAAGCTTATGCAAACAAATATTTCGGCGAAGACAACTATCTTGCAGGCGAGAGTATGACGCTTAAGGACGTTTCCGATACGTTCAAAAGCGATATCGTCCTAATCAACGTTTTAACCGCAGTTTCGATTTTCGTAATAATCGCGCTGTTGTTTCGTTCGTTGCTTTTGCCGCTAGTCCTCGTGCTAGTGATTCAAGGCGCTATATGGATAACTATGGCAACGCAGGCGTTGTTTTCATTGCCGATATTCTTTATGTCGTATGTTATCTGTCTTTGTATACAAATGGGAGCAACCATCGATTACGGCATACTCGTGGCAAGCAACTATCGTCGCGTTCGCGAAACAATGAACAAAACGGATGCGGTTATTTATGCCGTGCGTTCGGCAATGCCCACCGTTGTTACATCGGGTACGATTATGGTGGCGGCAGGGTTTATAATCGGATTCGTTTCGACGGTAATGCCCATTTATTCAATAGGCAGACTTTTAGGGTTAGGAACGATAATTTCAATAACGCTTATACTAACGTTGCTTCCCGCCTTATTGCATATTTTCGATAAGCCCATATCCGCTACGACGTGGGACGGCGTAACTCCGCTAAACGAAAAAGAAAGTTAACTTTTATAAAACGATAATTTGCTTTAAACGAGCAGGTCTTTTTTATCCGAAACTAACATATATATTCGGTATGAAAAAGATCTGTTTTTTTGTTTTATTCGTAACTTTATTGTCGTCTTTATTGTTGTGTTCGTGCAGCGGACCGCTAGGAAAGTATGAAAAATACGTGTCCGAATACCGAGTCGGCGTATACGAGGGCAGTAACGATAATTTTTCCGCTCAAGCGGTAAGCGGTTATCGCGAAAATCCTTTCGTTATCGACGGAGTATCGAACGAAAACAAGGTCGATTTCCTTCTTGTAACCGTAACGCCTAACGTTTACGATCCGACCGTTGCTTATACTTATACCGTAAGCGTAAACGAAGCGGAGTACTCAGGCGAATTGAACAAACATCCTTTTCAAAACACGTATTCGTTCGAAGTTCCGACGTTTGCAAAATCCGAAAATCTAACCGTTTTTATAAACGGCGAGGAATTAACGCTTACGTCGGTTATAGGCGAAGATTTTATTCAGCCCGAAAAGGCGTTTGAAATATCGCTTAAACGTCTTGAAAAAACGGACGTAATAAAGGGCGGCAAATACGAAATTTATATAAGGTTAATCGAAAACCCGATAACCGCTTCGGGCGGATATTTTTGGTACGTTGCGTTCGTGGATGAAAATAAGCAAACGGTTGCTACGTTAATTCAGCCTCAAAGTATGGAAATCGTTGCCGTGCGCGAGTAAGCGCAAATTAAAAAATCGCATTGCGTTTTCAAAAAACGCCCGATTTGTTCTTGACATAAAATTAAAATTGTGTTATCATACAAGATAATATAATGTTCGGAGACGTGACTATGCAAGAGCAATCTACAACCAAAGTCGTAGTAAAAACCGCAGTTATAACCGCGGCAGCGCTTGCGCTCGTCTGTGTTATGATTGCGGTTATTGCTTTTTTGTGTTTTCCGTACGGCGGTTACAAGTTCGCCTCGGATCTCGGAATGAAAAAGACAGCGCTGTTCTTTGCCGAGCGTTACGCTTCAGCCGACAACATCGACGGGCTCGTTTATTGTGTTTCGCTTGACAACGACCTTATGTCGTCCGACGATAAGGATAAATACGCCAAAAAACTTATTGCGCACACACAGGATTTTTACGAATACGAAAACGTTTACGAGTATTTTGATCAACTAGATAAGTATTATCTAAGCAATTCTCCCGCACAATCTAGGGTGGGACTGTTCAGCTACAACGAATACGTCGTAAGCAGCAACTACGTCGCTCGTTCGGTTGCGGGCGAGCAAAACAAAATGCTCTTTCGAGGCGAGCCTACGAGTTTAAACGATTTGTTCGTAAGCGACGTCACGCTTATCGAAAAAGCAACGATTTATTTTGCAATTTCAAAAGCGCTTAATTACGATTACGATTTTACCGTTTTCGTATCGGGCGGTTCGTTTACCGATTTTTATTACGCGCTTCTAAACAGCACACCGTCGTTCGTTTCGTCGCTAAGCGGCGAGCAAGACCAACTTACCGTGTTGTTTCTTCTAAAAAGCGTTATCTGTCTTGCAAACGAGATGATAGGCTATTTTAACGTTAACGGCGTTAACGTGTCAGAGCAATGGCAAACGGTTTTAAATTATGAATATAACGGCGCAAATCTTACCGAGGCGTACGCCGCTATGTATATAAATTATATTGCAAACAACTAACTACAGAACTAACTAATCAAAGGAGAGGACTATGAAGAACAAAATCGTATGTAACGGACTTACTTTCGACGACGTGTTGCTTATTCCGGGCGAATCGCACGTTTTGCCCAAGGACGTCGACCTTACCACACAGCTTTCTAAAGACGTGAAGCTTAACATTCCGCTCGTAAGCGCGGCAATGGATACCGTAACCGAAGCTAATCTTGCTATAGCAATGGCGCGCGAAGGCGGTATAGGCATTATCCACAAGAATATGAGCATCGACGCTCAGGCAGAGCAAGTCGACAAAGTAAAGCGTAGCGAACACGGCGTAATTTCCGATCCGTTCTACATCGGACCGGACAAGCTTGTAAGCGACGCATTGGTGCTTATGAGCAAATACAAAATCAGCGGCGTGCCCGTAGTGGAAAACGACAGACTCGTAGGTATTCTTACCAACCGAGATCTCAGATTCGAAACTAACTTCGATCAGCCCATTCGCAACGTCATGACCAAGGATGGCTTGGTTACCGCACCGGTCGGCACAACGCTCGAAGAAGCAAAGAGAATTTTGGGCAAACATCGTATCGAAAAGCTTCCGCTTGTGGACGATAACTTTATGCTCAAAGGACTAATAACTATAAAGGATATCGAAAAGGCGATCAAATATCCCAATTCCGCAAAAGATAAAAAGGGTAGGTTGTTGGTAGGCGCAGCTGTAGGCGCAGGCAAGGACGTAATCGATCGTGCAACGGCGCTCGTAAACGCAGGAGCCGACGTAATCGCAATCGACACCGCGCACGGCCATAATATCGGCGTGCTCAACACCGTGGAAAAAGTTCGTTCCGCATTCCCAAATATCACGCTTATTGCAGGTAACGTGGCTACTCAAGCAGCCGCCGAAGAACTTTATAAGCGTGGTGCCGACGTAGTAAAAGTCGGTATAGGTCCCGGCTCCATTTGTACGACTCGCGTCGTTGCAGGTATAGGCGTTCCGCAGGTTACCGCAATAATGAATTGCGCCGAAGCTGCCGAAAAGTACGGCAAGACGATTATCGCCGACGGCGGTATTAAGTACAGCGGCGACATCGTTAAAGCGCTCGGCAGCGGCGCACACGCGGTAATGATCGGCTCGTTGTTTGCAGGTACTACCGAAAGTCCGGGCGAGCTTGAAATTTATCAGGGCAGAAGCTTCAAGACCTATCGCGGTATGGGTTCGCTTGGCGCAATGGCTCTTGGCAGCAAGGACAGATACTTCCAAGACGACGCCAAAAAACTTGTTCCCGAAGGCGTCGAAGGTCGTGTTCCGTATCGCGGAGCGCTCAGCGAAATCGTATTCCAGCTTCTCGGCGGTTTGCGAGCAGGTATGGGCTACGTCGGTCAGCCTAATATTGAAGCGCTTCGTCAAAACGCACAGTTCGTGCAAATAACCAGCGCGAGCCTTATCGAAAGCCATCCGCACGATATCGTAATCACCAAGGAAAGTCCTAACTATAGTCCCAAACAAATGTAAAATAGACACGCGGCTTAAAATCAAGTCGCGTGTTTTGTAATTGTAAATCGTACGTAAAGAATATCGGCGATTGCCTCGGTATAAGGCAACCGCCGATTTATATTTAAAATTAATATTCTCTCGGAGTAAATTTTTCAAAAATTATATTGTTGGCAACGGTGCAAAGTCGTTCGGCTTTTTCGTTGCAGCTAACCGTCCAAGCAAGAACGGGCAACTTCGTTTTAGAAACGTAGCGGTTAGGCAAATCGTCCGCGCAATACGAAATAAAGTCGGGCTTTGCGTATTTGTTAAGAGCAAGCGTTTTAAGCAAGCGACGTTTAACAAAGCCTTTAACGTCCTTTTTAGTAAAGAAGCACGAAAGCACGCCTCTCGGAACGTCGGGCATATTATCCTTAAAGTACTGTATGCTAAGCGGATTAAACGATTGGACGGCAAATTTGCCGCTATAGGACGAAAGAATACTAGCGACTTTCTTTTCAAGAGGTCCGACCGAGCCGGAGTTTTTAATCTCTATCAAAAGCGGAACTCTGCCGTCAACCAGCGAAAGCGTTTCTTCGAAGGTGGGAACGCAATACGTCGAAGGCTTTTTTTCGCCGTCAAGCAGTTTGTAGTCGCTAAGAGCGTCGCTTGAAATTTTGCTTACGTATCCGTCTTTTCCGGTCATTCTGCTTAAGGCGTCGTCATGGAACACAACCACTTTGCCGTCGTCTGTAAGTCTGACGTCAAGCTCGATAGGATAACCGTTTTGTATTGCGTTCTCAAAAGCGCCGAGCGAATTTTCGGGCAATTCCGCGTTGTGCAATCCTCTGTGCGCTATGGGTTTACTAAACAACCATTGCATGTCTTTCATAAACTTTTCCCCTAAACATACGAATATTTTTACTATTATATCAAACTCGGGCAAAAAAAACAATTAAAATGAACTCTTTTTTGCTTTAATAATGCAAAATATTTGCAATTTAACGCATTTTGGGGTATAATATTCAAAAATACTCCACGGAAAACGGTATGAACAGACTAAACAAAATACGAAACTTCTGCATAATAGCGCATATCGATCACGGCAAATCGACTCTTGCCGATAGGCTTATGGAAAAGACGGGCACGGTTGCGTTAAGAGATATGACCGACCAACTGCTCGACAGCATGGATATCGAGCGCGAACGCGGCATAACCATAAAGCTTACTCCCGTGCGTATGAACTACAATCACGACGGCGAGGAGTACGAGCTTAATCTTATCGACACTCCGGGTCACGTCGACTTCAATTACGAGGTCAGTCGTTCTCTTGCCGCATGCGAGGGCGCACTACTCGTAGTTGACGCAACTCAAGGCGTCGAAGCTCAAACGCTCGCCAACGTGTACCTTGCAATCGACAACGACCTTACCGTTTTGCCCGTAATAAACAAAATCGACCTTCCGTCGGCAAACGTCGAAGCGGTAAAGCAAGAGATCGAAGAGGTTATCGGACTCGACGCGCAGGACGCGCCGCTTATTAGCGCAAAAGACGGGCTTAATATCGAAGACGTGCTGGAAAAAGTCGTCGATTATTTTCCTGCGCCCAAGGGTGACGAAAACGCGCCGCTAAAAGCACTTATTTTCGATTCTTACTACGACAACTATAAGGGAGCGGTGTGTCTTGTACGCATAAAGGACGGCAAAGTAAAGGTAGGCGACAAAATAAAAATGATGGCTACGTCCATGACGTACGATGTTACCGAAGTAGGTATATTTTCGCCCAAAGCAACACCCATGGACGAGCTTAAAGTAGGCGACGTAGGTTACGTGTGCGCCAGCATAAAAAACGTATCCGAAACCGAGCCGGGCGATACTATCACCAATGCGGATAATCCGTGCGACAAGCCGTGCCCCGGCTACAAAAAGGTTTTGCCGGTAGTTTATTGCGGTATTTTCCCGGCAGACGGCTCCAAGTACAACGATCTTCGCGACGCACTTGAACGACTAAAACTTAACGATGCCGCATTGTTTTACGAGCAGGAAACTTCGGCGGCACTGGGATTCGGGTTCCGTTGCGGCTTTTTGGGATTGTTGCACATGGAGATCATCGAGGAGCGACTCGAGCGAGAATTTAATCTCGACCTTATAACCACCGCGCCAAGCGTAAACTACAAAGTTTACAAAACTAACGGCGACGTCGTAACCGTAACAAATCCCAGCAATCTTCCGTCCGTTCAAGAAACCGACCATATCGAAGAACCGATCGTATCGGCGGAAATTTACACGCCGCCCGAGTATATAGGCTCTATTATGGAACTGTGTCAGGATAAGCGCGGCGAGTATAAGGATATGACTTACCTCGATAAAACCAGAGTAAAGCTTAGTTATATAATTCCGCTTAACGAAATCGTATACGACTTTTTCGATTCGCTCAAAAGTCGTTCGCGCGGTTATGCCAGCCTCGACTACGAAATAAAAGGTTATAAAGAAAGCGAGCTTGTAAAACTAGATATTCTTCTTAACAACGAAATTTGCGATGCGCTAAGCATAATCGTGCATCGCGACAAGGCTTATCAACGAGGCAGATCGCTTGCCGAAAAACTTAAGGACGTTATACCTCGTCAACAATTCGAAATTCCCATTCAAGCGTCTATCGGAAGCAAGGTAATAGCGCGCGAAACGGTAAAAGCGCTTCGAAAAGACGTGCTTGCCAAGTGTTACGGCGGCGACATCAGCCGCAAGAAAAAGCTTTTGGAAAAGCAGAAAGAGGGCAAAAAGCGCATGCGCCAAGTCGGGTCCGTCCAAGTGCCAAGCGAAGCGTTTATGTCCGTTCTTAAGCTCGACGACAACTAGTATGAAAGGCATATACGTTCACATTCCGTTTTGCGCAAAGCGTTGCACGTATTGTTCGTTCACGTCGGGCGCGCCGCATCGAAGCATGCCGCTTTACGTCGAGGCGTTAAAAAAAGAAATAATAAATCGCCTGCCAAAAGGCGAAGAAATATCAACGATATATATCGGTGGCGGAACGCCGTCGGTATTGTACGGCGGAGCCATAACCGATATTCTGTCTACGATACGTTTGATAGCTTCGGTTAAATCCGACGCCGAAATAACCGTCGAGTGCAATCCCGATTCGGTAACCGACGAGTTCGTTAAGGAAGTCACGGCGGCAGGTGTAAACAGGGTAAGCATAGGACTTCAAACGACTAACGATAGATTGCTAAAATACATCAACCGTCCGCACGACCTTAACGGGTTTTTAAGCGCATGGCAAAAATTGTCGCAAATACCCAACAAAAGCGTCGATCTTATGATCGGGCTTCCGCGGCAAACAAAAGACGATTTGCTTGATTCGCTAAAGCTCGTAGTCGGGTTAAAAGCGCCTCACGTGTCGCTATATGCGCTCAAAGTCGAGTCGGGCACCGTGCTTTATGATTCCGGCTTTTCGGAAGACGAAGATTACGAAGCCGATCTTTACGATATCGCGTACGCATTTTTGAAGCAATACGGTTATCGCAGATACGAAGTAAGTAATTTTTGTTTGGACGATTGTTACAGTCGCCACAACTTTTCGTATTGGGATATGGTCGATTACTACGGCTTCGGCGTGTCGGCACATTCGTATCTTAACGGAATTCGATACGCAAACGGCGACAACGTTAGCAAATATATCCTTGGCGACGCTCAAGTCGAGCAAACCGACGTTTCAAAAGATAAAGCCGAAGAGTATATTATGCTTGCCTTGCGCACCGATAAGGGTATCGATCTAGCTCGGCTTAAAGATTACGGGATAGACTTGCTTGAGCAAAAGCGAGAAGAAGTAAACAAATTTATTGGCGACGGTATGCTTGTAAAGGACAAAAACACCTTGCGTCTTTCGGACGGAGCTTTTTATATAATGAATTCCATAATATCTTCGCTTATTTAGCAGTAAAAGAAACTTAAACCAATAATAGTTGCACTCCGCCGTTCTGTCATCCTGAGCCTCGGGCGAAGGATCTCGCGGAAGCGAAACCACATGTCACCAACGAGGAGCGTTAGCGACGCGGCAATCTTTCCGTTAAACTCCAACCTCTCGGCAACATCAAACGCTCTAATACTAACAAAAAAGTGTACATCAAATAATATATTTGATGTACACTTTTTATTAATTATAAACCCATTAACTAGCGTTTGTCAATAAAAACTATCCTTATTTAATGTGAAATATTCCTTATTTGGCTGATTTTGAAGTCATTATGCTTTTGTGTAATGCCGAAAGTGTACATCAAATATATTATTTGATGTACACAATTCAAAACAAAAAGCGGAGGTAATTATGACAAAAAAGAATAGAACGTTACTAGTGATTCTTTTATCGCTTATGCTTTGTGTATGCACGTTAACGGCATTTTCGTGCGAAAACGGAGACAATACGGAAAACGGCGGCGACGCAACGGTAGATCCGCAAAATTGCAATCACATATACGGCGAATGGATAACTGCGATGGAATCGACATGCCATCATGAAGGCGAACAATATCGTGAGTGTGAAAAATGCGGTGAAAAGCAATGGCAAGAACTTCCTTTGGCAGATCATACTTTCGGTCCGTGGAAAGAAGTTGACGCTGCTACATGCGAAAGCGACGGGCGGTATTGGCATCAATGTACGGAATGTGATTTCGAAGAATACCGTTCCGAAAAGGCTTTAGGTCATAATTACTCGGAATGGACAACTAACGGGCAAGGAATGCATGTTATGTATTGCCTAAACGGTTGTGGAAACGAATTTTCAGAAGAATGTAGCGGCGGAACGGCAACGTGTATGAGCAGGGCAAGATGTAAAATTTGCGGCGGTGAGTATGGCGAAACGCTCGAACATTCTTTTACAAATTACACATCTAACGGTGACGCAACGTGCGAAAGCGACGGCACAAAGACGGCATACTGCGA
>CAZEXL010000021.1:0-22647 GCA_964516925.1 uncultured Lachnospiraceae bacterium
GAGCGTTCGGCTGTTAACCGAAATGTCGTAGGTTCAAATCCTACCTGAGGCGCCAAAAAAAGCGAAGACAAACAACGTCTTCGCTTTTTTTGTTGTCCTCAGCAACGGTTTACACACATAATTTTCTTTATATTTAAGTTTAAACTTCTTTGGGTTACCTTTCTTACAAGAAAGGTAACCGAACGCCACGAGCGTAGCGAGTAAATCCTACCTGTCCTCTTAGCTTTTGTGTGTCGTTTAATATCTTGCGGCATTTCTTAACAACCGCTTTGCTTACCTTTCTTTAGAAAAAGAAAGGTAAGCGAAAGAAACTTAAGCAAATTCTAAAAAGCTAAAGTAAGTAAAATAAATCCAACCTTCTGTCATTCTGAGCCGCAAGGCGAAGAATCCTGCGGAAGCGGTTACTTTTCTTTGGAAAAAGAAAAGTAACCAAAAGAAACCTAAACTTTGGTTAATGTACTATAAAACCTTATGTCACCAACGAGGAGCGAAGCGAGTCAATCTCGACCACTTGTCATTGCGAGGAGCTTTAGCGACGTGGCAATCTCTCCGTGTAGCTGCTCGCTTTCGGCACAATTAAGCGCACCACCGTTGGTAAATCGCCATTCGTGCTTGCTAACTTGTCGCTACTAACGGCAGCATAAGAAGATTTCACATTAATAGGCAAAATAAAATTCGAAAACCTATTGACAATACGTAAAAATGTGTTTATAATATAATAAAGATATGTTGCAAACAAAAAACGCGTAAAGAACAGATTTTATTTGCTTGATTTGCAAGGGGAGTAAATATGACAAAAAACAATAAAATTATAATATTGTTCCTTTTGACGTTAGTCATGTGCGTAAGCGTATTGCTTGTGTGCTCGTGCGAAAAGAAATGCGAACATACCTATGGAGCGTGGATAAGTAACGGCGACGGAACGCATACCAAAACGTGCGCTAACGACTCTACTCACAAAGTAACGGAAAGCTGCCACGGCGGTGAAGCAACTTGCACGACAAAAGCAATTTGCAATGACTGTAACACAGAGTATGGCGAGTATAAGCATACAGTTGACGACAGCGGTTGGTGTACGATATGCGATGCAAGCGTTACTAGCACTAAAGGGTTAACGTACAAAACGTCTTCCGACGAAACGTATGCCGAAGTCAGCGGATACAATGGTTCGTCGACGAGAGTGTGTATAGCGGAAACATATAACAATTTGTCCGTAACAGGCATAGGCAATAGTGCGTTTTTTTATTGCAGTAACTTAACCGAAGTTATAATTCCTTCTAGCGTAACAAGTATAGGAGATAGTGCGTTCTATGAATGCAACAACTTAACGAGCATAACAATTCCCGACGGTGTAACGAGCATAGGAGATAGAGCATTTTATTATTGCAGTAGCTTAACCGAAGTTATAATTCCTTCTGGGGTAACAAACATAGGAGACGATGCGTTCAATAGTTGCAGTAGCTTAACTGAAGTTACAATACCTAACAGCGTAACAAGCATAGGAGAATGGGTGTTCTATAATTGCAGTAGCTTAACTTATAACGAATACGATAACGCAAAATATCTAGGCAATAACGAAAATCCGTACGTAGTGCTTGTAAAAGCAAAGTTAGATGACATAACGTCTTGCGTAATAAACGAAAATACTAAGGTGATCTGTAGTTATGCGTTCTATGGATGCAGTAGCTTAACAAGCGTAACAATTCCCTCTAGCGTAACAGACATAGGATATGGTGCGTTCTCTAATTGCAGAAGCTTAAGCTATAACGAATACGATAACGCAAAATATCTAGGCAATAACGAAAATCCATACGTGGCTCTTGTAAAAGCAAAGTCAACAAGCATAACGTCATGTACAATAAACGAAAACACTAAGTTGATCTGCGGTTATGCGTTCTCTCGTTGCAGAAGCTTAGCAAGCGTAACAATCGGAAACGGCGTAACGAGCATAGGAGATTATGCGTTCAGTGTTTGCAGTGACTTAACAAGCATAACAATACCCTCAAGCGTAACAAGCATAGGTAATGACGCCTTCTCTTATTGCAGTAGCTTAACCGAAGTTACAATACCCTCAAGTGTAACAAGCATAGGTAATGATGCCTTCTCTTATTGCAGTAGCTTAACCGAAGTTACAATACCCTCAAGCATAACCCGCATAGGAGATAGCGTGTTCTCTGGATGCAGTAGCTTAACTGAAGTTACAATACCTAACAGCGTAACAAGCATAGGAGAAAACGCGTTCAAAGGTTGCGATAACTTAACTTATAACGAATACGATAACGCATATTATCTAGGGAACAGCGAAAATCCGTACTTAGTACTTGTAAAAGCAAAGTCAACAGGTATAATGAATTGTATAACGAACAAAAAAACGAAGTTTATTCATAGTGGCGCGTTCTCCGGTTGCAGTAGCTTAACAAACGTAACAATTTGCAGTGGCGCAACAAACATAGGAGATAGTGCATTTTCAGGATGCAGTAGCTTGAGTAAAGTGACGATACCTTCTAGCGTAACGAGAATAGGAAGTGATGCGTTTTATAATTGCAGTAGCTTAAGCAAAGTAACGATAGGTAGCGGAGTAACAAGCATAGGAAGTAATGCGTTTTGTAAATGTAGCAGCTTGAGTGAAATAGCGATACCTTCTAGCGTAACGAGTATAGGAAGTCATGCGTTCGATGGATGCAGTAGCTTAACTGAAATTACGATACCATCTAGCGTAACGAGCATGGGAATTAGTGTGTTCTCTAATTGTAGTAGCTTAAGCAATGTAACGATAGGTAGCGGTGCAACACGCATAAAAAGTTATACGTTCTCTAATTGCAGTAGCTTAATAAGCGTAACAATACCTTCTAGCGTAACAAGCATAGACAATAGTGCGTTCGAAGGTTGCAGTAGCTTAACAAGCGTAACGATACCTTCTAGCGTAACAAGCATACAAAACGATGCGTTCTCTAATTGCATTAGCTTAACAAGCGTATACTACAAAGGAAGTGAAAGCGACTGGAATGCAATTACAATAGGCGGTTATAACGGCTATCTTTATTCCGCAACTATGTATTATTACAGCGAAAGCAACCCGTTCGAGGGTGAAGGCGCGATAGAAGACGGCAACTATTGGCATTACGATACCGACGGCAAAACGATACTCGTTTGGGTAAAACAATAAATCTAATAAAAAAAGTTTAACAAAAAGAGTACTTCAATGATATGCACCCCAAAAGTGAAGTGCTCTTTTTTAAAGATCGAGGTCGCACCGTTACTTTTCCGCTAGCTGCAAAAGGGATAATAAGTCGTTCTATGGCACATAATTGTGATAAACGTAAAATTTCACAATTTATTATATGAAATAATAGTGACTAAACAGTAGACAAAAGCATATTATATGTGATATAATGCTTAAGATTGAAGACAACTTATTTTTCGATTAATTTTACTACAAGGAGTGTTTTTATGAAACAATGGCTTATGATAATAGTCATGGCAGCCGTAGTGCTTGGACTCGGCTACGCCGCGCTTAACTATTATCTTACGAAAAAGCTTAAAGAAGGCAACGAGCGCATGCAGGAAATTGCCGCAGCCATTCGTGAAGGCGCTAACGCCTTCATAAACTACGAATACAAAATCGTAGCTATAATCGGTGGCGGTATTGCGGTGCTTTTGGGTATAATTATATCGTGGCAGACGGGTGTAGCGTTTGTAATCGGCGCGATCATGTCGTCGTGCGCAGGGTACGTAGGTATGAAAATTGCAACGTATTGCAACGTAAGAGTCACTAATACCGCAAACGAAACTCGTAGCACGGGCAAGACGCTTAAGGTTGCCTTTCGCGGTGGTTCCGTAATGGGGCTCAGCGTCGCAGGATTCGCATTGCTCGGTATAATCATTGTTTATTTCGTGTTTGGCGTTTGGGGCGGTATGCTTGAAGTAACGAATATATCGTCTACCGTAGCGTCCATTAAGGAATATACTAATCCGATAACGGGCGGAACGTACACCATCTCGTTGGTGCTTTCCGGCTATGCGTTAGGTTGCTCGATAATAGCGATGTTCAACCGTGTAGGCGGCGGAATATACACCAAAGCCGCTGATATGGGCGCAGACCTCGTCGGCAAGACTGAAGCGCATATACCCGAGGACGATCCGCGTAACCCGGCAACCATTGCCGATAACGTAGGCGACAACGTAGGCGACGTAGCCGGTCTTGGAGCCGACCTTTTGGAAAGTTACGTAGGTGCGATAATGGCAACCGTCATTCTTGCGATAGAAATTTTTGTGCATGAATACTCGTTTACTTCCACCGAGCTTTTCGGGCAAATGGTAATGTTCCCGATACTGTTTTCGGGCATAGGGCTTATCGGTTGCGTAATAGGTATTGCGTATCCGCTTCTTAAGCGCAAACTTTCCGAAAATCCTCATCGTGAACTTAATCTTGCAACGTGGATATCTGCCGGAGCGGCTATAATCATCGGTTTCGTGTTGTGCTTCTTCTTGTTCCGAAGCGACGACGTCGGTTACGAAGCTCAACTCAGCATAGTAGGCTTTTCGCTCGGTTCGCTCAGTCCGTGGGTTTGTGCGGTAATAGGCATAGCGGTAGGCATAATCATAGGAATAATATCCGAATACTACACCAGCTACGACTATAAGCCGACCAGAAACATTGCTCACGCCAGCAAAGAGGGCGCGGCTCTTACGATAACGCAAGGTATGGCGACCGGTATGATCAGCTGTATGCTTCCGGTTATCTGCTTGGGAATTGCGATTTTCGCTACCTATGCTTTGGGCGGAATGTACGGCGTCGGTTGCGGAGCAATGGGTATGCTTTCGTTCGTTGCGGCAACCGTATCGGTAGACACGTACGGACCTATCAGCGACAATGCGGGCGGTATTGCCGAGATGAGTTCGCTCGAACCTGAAGTTCGCGCAATAACCGACAAGCTCGACAGCGTCGGCAACACTACTGCGGCAATCGGTAAAGGTTTTGCAATCGGCTCGGCTGCGCTTGCAACCATGAGCATGATGTCCAGCTATTTGTATTCGTTCATGACGAATCTATCGCTAGACATAATGTCCAGAGACGTTTTGGTCGGTGCGATAGTGGGCACTGCGCTTCCTTATATGTTCAGCGGTATGCTTATAAACGCCGTTGCAAAAGCGGCGCGCAACATGGTAAGCGAAGTTCGTCGTCAATTCAACGAATATCCCGGAATTTTGGACGGCACGCAAAAGCCAGACTACAAAACGTGTATCGAAATTTCTTCACGCGGCGCGCTAAAGCAAATGATTGCCCCTGCGGTTATTGCGATAGCTTTCCCCGTAGTGTGCGGCTTTATATTCGGCGCTTACTTCGTAGGCGGTATTTTGATAGGAGCAACGCTTTCGGCGATTATGCTTGCTATCTACACCGGCAATGCGGGCGGAGCGTGGGACAACGCTAAAAAGTACATCGAGTCAGGCGAAATAGAAGGACAGGGCAAGGGTACGGCAGCTCACGAAGCTGCGATAGTAGGCGATACCGTAGGCGATCCGCTTAAAGATACGGTAGGACCGTCGCTTGATATTCTTATAAAGATTATGAGTACCGTTTCGCTCGTTTGCGTAGTAGTATTTAACGAATACAATCTTTTGACCATACTCGGAATTTAATAACGTAAAATGTTAAAGGGCGTAACCGTAACGGTTGCGCCTTTTTGCTTTTAATACGATTTTTGTTGATTTAAAACGCAAAAAAGTCTAAATGCTTTTTGCTTAGCAAACGAATTTTTAAAATTGCATTAAAATACTTGATTTTCTTTGCCCGATATGATATATTAACTTCAGCCGCGCTATGTGGGGAGCTAGCGGTGCCCTGTACTTACAATCCGCTACAGTAAGACAGAATACCTATTGAGGCCTTACGCATGGGAGGCTGTTATCATTAAGTGACGTCGATCTCAGGGTCTTGTGCAACGTTATCCCATGAACCGTGTCAGGGCTTGACCGCAGCAGCACTAAGTGGATTTTAGCGTGTGCCACGAGGTAGCTTTGAGGGAGTTGGCTGGTGGGGGGACGCTTCGGTGCGCATTGTCGATTTAGGTTGCGCGGTGTTTATTTTGAATGAGTAAAATTAATTAGTGCTTATTACTTTTTAATTTTTTTGTTCTTTTTTTCTCTTTTGAAGCGACGCGTCGTAACGATGCGCCGTTTCGCTTTTTATAATATTTTGCCAAACCTAAATAAAATTAATTGACTTGATAAGTCAATCAGTTGTATAATAAATCATTAAGAGGTGTTATTTTACGATGTACGAAAAAGTTAATCCCAATCTCGATTTTGTAGAAAGAGAAAAAGAAGTAATCGACTTTTGGAATAAAAACGACGTATTTGCCGCTTCGATGAAGCAAACCGAGGGCGGCGAAGAATTTTCATTTTACGACGGACCGCCTACTGCCAACGGCAAACCGCACATAGGACACATACTTACGCGCGTAATGAAGGATATAGTTCCAAGATACAAGACCATGAAGGGCTATCACGTTTTACGTAAGGCAGGCTGGGATACGCACGGTCTTCCCGTCGAGCTCGAAGTGGAAAAGAAGCTCGGCATGGACGGCAAACAGGATATCGAAAAATACGGCATCGAACCGTTTATCGCTCAGTGTAAAGAAAGCGTTTGGAAGTATAAGACCGAGTGGGAAAGAATGAGCGAACGCGTAGGCTATTGGGTGGATATGGAGCACCCGTACGTAACTTACGACGACAACTATATCGAGTCGGTTTGGTGGTCGCTTAAAGAAATCGCAAAAAAAGGACTTATCTACAAAGGTCACAAAATAGTACCGTACTGCCCTCGCTGCGGAACGGCTCTTTCGTCGCACGAAGTTGCGCAGGGCTACAAAGACGTCGAGGAAACTACAGCTATCGCTAAGTTTAAAGTTGTAGGCGAAAGCAACGTGTTTATTCTTGCTTGGACGACCACGCCGTGGACGCTTCCCAGCAACGTTGCGCTTTGTATGCACCCCGACTACGAATACAGCAAAATTAAGGTAGGCGAAGAGTTTTATATTTTGGCAAAAGAGCTTATCCCCACGATTTTCGGCGCAGACGAATATCAAACGGTGGACACTAAGCTTGGCAAAGAGTACGAATATCTTGCTTACGAGCCGCTCTTCGATTTTTATAAAGGCAACGAAAAGAAGCATTACGTGGTAAACGATACGTACGTTACGCTCACCGACGGTACGGGCGTCGTTCATATTGCGCCTGCGTTCGGCGAGGACGACGCGAAAGTAGGCAGAAGATACAAGCTTCCGTTCGTTCAGCTTATAAACGAGCAGGGTAAGTTTATATCCGAAGCAGGAGCATATGCCGGAGTGTTCTGCAAAGACGCCGACAAAGACATAATCAAGGAACTCCGTCAGCGCGGATTGTTGCTTAAAACCCTAAAGGTTACGCACAGCTATCCGTTCTGTTGGAGGTGTGACACGCCGCTATTGTATTACGCGCGTTCCACGTGGTTTATAAAGACCACCGAAATTCGCGACAGGCTTCTAAAGAACAATGCGTCGGTAAATTGGATGCCCGAAGCAATAGGCAAGGGCAGAATGGGCAATTTTCTCGAAAATGTCGTGGATTGGGGACTTTCGCGCGACAGATATTGGGGCACTCCGCTTCCCATCTGGGTTTGCGAGGACTGCGGCGAGATAAAAGTTATAGGTTCTAAGGCAGAGCTTAAAGCCGAGGGCGGTTTGCAAGGAGACATCGAACTTCACAAGCCGTACGTAGACAAAGTAGAACTTAAGTGCGGTAAGTGCGGCGGAAAAATGCATCGCACTCCCGAAGTTATCGACTGTTGGTACGATTCGGGTTCTATGCCGTTTGCGCAGTATCACTATCCGTTCGAGAACAAAGATACGTTCGAAAAGACGTTCCCTGCCGATTTTATATCCGAAGCCGTCGATCAAACCAGAGGTTGGTTTTATACGTTGCTTGCAATATCGTCGCTTATTTTCGATAAGGCGCCGTTTAAGAACTGCATAGTGCTCGGGCACGTAAACGACAAAAACGGAATAAAAATGAGCAAGCACAAGGGCAACGTCGTAGACCCGTGGTCGGTACTCGACAAGCAAGGCGCCGATGCGGTAAGATGGTACTTCTACACTACGTCTCAGCCGTGGCTTCCGTCGCGCTTCAGTGCCGAAGCCGTAAGCGAAGCTCAACGCAAATACTTGGGCACGCTTTGGAACACGTATTCGTTCTACGTGCTTTACGCCGAAATCGACAAGTTCGATCCGACTAAATACGACTTTAACAAAGTCAAATTCTCGCTTATGGACAGATGGATATTGTCCGAAGTCAATTCGCTCGTAAAACAAACGGACGAACTTTTAAGCGAATACAAAATTACCGAAAGCGCCAGACTTTTGGCGGATTTTACGGACGGATTAAGCAATTGGTATATCCGTCGTTGCCGCGACAGATTCTGGGGCAGCGACATGAACGACGACAAAATTGCCGCTTATATGACGCTTAACAAAGTGCTCGTTACGCTTATCGGGCTAACCGCGCCGTTCACTCCGTTCATCGCCGAAAGCATATATCAAAACGTAGTTCGCAGCGTGGACAAATCGGCTCCCGTGTCGGTACATCTTACTTCTTTCCCCGTTTGCGACGAAAGATTCATTGACGAAAAACTCAGCGCCGAAATGAAAGTGGCCATGGAAGCGGCTGCGCTTGGCAGAGCGGCTCGCAACGCAGCCAACGTAAAAAATCGTCAGCCGCTTAAAAGAGTGCTGTTGTGCGGCACAAACGTAATAAGCGACGGTTTGCTCGAAGTTATTCGCGACGAGCTTAACGTAAAGAATATCGAATTTATTTCGGACGCAGGCGAATACGTTACGTACGAAGTAAAACCGCAGCTTAAAACGCTAGGACCTAAGTACGGCAGGCTTATAAACGATATTCGTTCGTATCTTGCCGCCAACGCCGAAAGCGTCGTCAAATCGATTAAGGACAGCGGCGTTTGCGAGTTTAACATCGGCGAAACCGCGGTAAGCTTAAAAGAGGAAGATTTACTTATAGGTATTATCAATCGCGAAGGTTTTGCGTCCGAATCGGCAAAAGGATTAACGGCAATTTTGGACACCGAACTTACCGACGAACTTATTGCCGAAGGACTTGCGCGCGAGCTTGTAAGCAAAATTCAAACTATGCGTAAGGACAGCGGCTTCGAAGTTACCGATCGCATAGTAGTGTACTATCATTCCGACTCTAAAGAAGTTAACGACGTTATGTCGTCGGGCGCGATTGCAAAGGACGTTCTTGCCGACAAGGTCGTAAACGAAGAACGAGGCAAAGAGTGGAATATCAACGGTTTAACCGTTAAGCTCGACGTACAAAGAGTATGATAGCGTCGGGTTGGAAAGATTACGAAGTTATCGCCACGTCTTGCGGCGAAAAGCTTGAACGCTGGGGCAATGTGTATTTGCTTCGTCCCGATCCGCAGGTTATTTGGAAGGGGAAGGACCTTAGCTCGTTTACTCGGCTTAACGCGCATTACCATCGGTCCGAGTCGGGCGGAGGCAAGTGGGAATTTAAAAAGAACACGCCTTCGCAGTGGCAAATCGAATACAAAGACCTTAAGTTTTTAATTAAACCGATGGGATTCAAACACGTAGGGCTGTTTCCCGAACAGTCGGCAAATTGGGATAAAATGCGCCGATTAATTGAAGCTCGTTTATCGGGCGGAGGCAAAGAGCTTAACGTGCTTAACCTTTTCGGATACACGGGCGGTGCAACGGTAGCTTGCGCAAAAAGCGGTGCAAAGGTCACGCACGTGGACGCTGCCAGGGCTATGGTTGATAGGTGCAAGCAAAACGCCGATCAAAGCGGCGTTCAGCCTGACAGAATAAGATATATAGTGGACGACTGTATGAAATTCGTCTCGCGCGAAATAAAGCGAGGTAAAAAGTACGAAGCGATAATTATGGATCCGCCTTCGTACGGCCGCGGACCGAACGGCGAGATGTGGAAGATCGAGGACGGATTATACGATCTTGTAAAGCTTACGACGCAAGTTATGTCGGACGATCCGTTGTTCTATCTTATAAACAGCTACACGACGGGGCTTCAACCGTCGGTGCTCGACAATATGCTTTCGTTGCTTTTGCCGAGCGGCACGCACGAAGGATACGAGCTTTGTTTGCCTACGTCGGAGGGTATAGTTCTACCGGCGGGCGCAAGCGGATTTTGGAGGACTTAATGAAAGATTTGATAGTTCTGCACGAAGACAATCACGTAATAGTTGTGGTCAAGCCGCAGAATATTCCGACGCAAGCCGATTCCAGCGGCGACGTAGATTTACTTTCAAAAGTAAAGGAGTACGTAAAGGTCAAGTACGATAAGCCGGGCGAAGCGTACGTAGGCTTGGTGCACAGGCTGGATCGTCCCACCGGCGGAATAATGGTCTTTGCCCGAACTAGCAAGGCGGCTAGTCGACTTTGCGAACAAATCGTTAACGGTGAGTTCGAAAAAAGATATTTGGCGGTAACCGTAGGACATCCGCGAGATAAGCGAGGCAGATTGCAAAACTACCTCGTAAAGGACGAAGCGAACAATATCGTAAAGATAGTTCCCGCAATGGTCGAGGGCGCAAAAAAGGCCGTACTCGATTATAACGTGCTTGAAACGAACGACAAAATATCGCTTATCGACGTCAAGCTTATTACCGGCAGAAGCCATCAGGCGCGCGTTCAGCTTGCCGGACAGGGTTGTCCCATTTTCGGCGACGCTAAGTACGGCGGTGACGTTTTGGCAAAAGGTCACAAGCTTGCGCTTTGGTCGTACAGTTTAAGGTTCGTGCATCCCGTAACCAAGCAGATTATGGTGTTTAAGGTTTTCCCGCCTGAAATAACGCCGTGGAAGTTTTTTGCGGTAGACAAATATATAAACGTAGTTAAACCCGAATAAGGAGTAGTAATATGAATATTTATTTTAACATTGAAAAACTTATTACTTACGCAAAGATTCATTTGCTTTTGGACGAAGCAAACGAGATTTACGTTCGTAACGCAATTATGCAAAAGCTTAATCTAAGCGAGTACGAAGATTGCGAAATCGACGAGGAAGAAATCGAGGAATACGAAAATCCGTACGGCATTTTGGACGAGCTTTTTGCTTACGCCGTACAAAACGGTATCGTTTCGACGGACAAACGGCAGCTTTTCGACGCCGAAATTATGGATATCGTGTCGCTTCGCCCCGGCGAAATGGAGGATATGTTCGAGTCCTTAAGTAAAAATCAAGCCAAGGCGCTTGAGTGGGTGTGCGATTATGCCGTTAAAAACGGTTCGTCAAAGGTCGATTTTAACAGGTGGGAAAACAAGGGCGACAAAAATATCGAAGTCGTTTTTGCTTCCTGTTGCGGCGGAAAAGTAGGATATCCCGGTTGTTGCGTTTGCGTAAAGGGCGAAGGTTACGGCGTGCACCGCAACGAGCGTTACGTAAAGCTTCCGTTTGGCGACGTATACTTCAAAGCGGCAAAGCACGCGTATTCGGTAGGAATGGGCAACGTCGTTTCTTACGAGCATAAGCCTATGGTAATAAACGAAGAAGCGCTTAATACGATGTTTGACTTTATCGAATCAACGCCCGGTTGGTTTATACTCGGTGCCGAAACCGATTGTGAACACGGCAGATTTATTTGCGGTCACAAGGCAATGCCCGTTCATAAGGCTAACGACAAGCGCAGATTCAAGTGCAAGGACTATCAATACATCAACGTTACCGAAACCGATTGGTACGTAAGCACGCTTAGACTAAGTTGCACCAATCGCGAAAAACTTATAGAATTAGCACTTAAAATCATCGACGCATTCAAAGCCGACGGCGGAAACGTAATGGCTAGCGTACGCAAAGCCGAAAGCAAGTTTGTAGTCGAACTGTCGTTTATGCGCGGTCAGCCCAAAAAGGACAACGGCGGACTTGCAAAGCTCGACGTGTGCGCGCTTGGCGGCATATTCCGTATCGACGGACAAACCGAAGCTCGTCTTAAAACGATCGAAAAGTATCTTACCAAGGAAATTCGCTTCACTCCTGCTTGCCTTACGGGCGGCATGGAACTGCACGCAAAGATGATCGACAGGCTTCTAAAGGAAACCGCAAATCTTAATCTCGGCGCAGTCGAAGCGGCTCTCGACGTAAAAGAAGAATGCAAAAAGACGCTCGTAGCTTCGCTTAACGACGTAAAAGCGTTTAGCGAGAAAGAAACGGAAGAATTTCTTGAAAAGCTTAACGCAGTGCTTGTAAAATAGTAAAACGTTAAAGCGGCACGTTATCGTAAAAACGAAAACACGAGCTATGTTTTAAAGGAGGCGCGTTATGTCTGCTAAAAACGACGTGGAAAAAACGAATAAGCTGGGCAATCTTGCGATAATATTTGCGTTTGCCTTTCCTTTGGTCGGGTTGATTCTCGGCATAATAGCCGTTGCTACGGCGGGTGAGGACGCTACTTTGCGTGTAGACGGAATAAAGGCAATAGTGATGAGCGTCGTAGTGGCATTGCTGGAAGTCGTTCTTGTAATAACGATCCTTGCGATTGCAGGTGCTTTGCCGTTTATAATGGCCGGTATGGCGTAAACAAAGCGAGGGAAGTATGTATTGCAAAAAATGCGGAAACCAGATCAATATCGTCGGAGCGGAATATTGCCCCGTATGCGGCGAAAAAATCGAACGTGGCGAACAAACGAACGTTAGCTACTGCACCAACTGCGGCGCGCAAGTGCCTTCTAACGCTCCGGTATGTCCTAATTGCGGCTTTTCTACCAATAATCGACGCGAACTGCTAGCTGTAATAAAAGCCGAACGGCGAAACAAAAGGCGTCTTATCGCAAGCATAGTATTTTCTTTGTTGGGCGCGCCTTTGCTTGGTGCAATTCTTGCGATTATCGGAATGACTACCGCCGTAAACAAAAGCAACAAATCGGAAAAAAAGCTAGGGTATGTTGCGATATCTGTTTGCGCCGTAGCCGCTTTGGTTACGATACTGCTTTATATATAAAAAATAAGCGACGATATGCTTTATGCTTATCGCCGCTTTTTGTTACGGTTGTTGTCTTCCGCCGCCGATAGGCGTTAATTTCGACCACGTCATTCTGCCCACCACGCCGTCAACGCTAAGTTCGTTTTCGCGTTGAAAAGCTTCGACGCACGCAAGCGTGTTTGCTCCGAATATGCCGTCTACGCTACTTATCGGATATAACTTAGAAAGTAATTTTTCTTGTAAGTATCGCACGTATACTCCGCGTGAACCTCGTCGCAACGTAGGTAAAGCGGCTTGGCGTAAAACATACAACCAGGTGTTTCTGCCCACCACGCCGTCCACAACAAGTCCGTTTTGCGCCTGAAAAGCCGTTACTGCGTTTTGCGTAGCAACGCCGAATACGCCGTCGGGTGATAGTTCTTCGCCGTATAAGTTAAGATAGCATTGCAAAAGTTGAACGTTTTTGCCTCGATATCCCCGCTTTAATACGGGCAAAGACGTATAATAAATTTCGGGCACGAACGTAACGTCCAAATTTTCGCAAACGCCTATGCAGGCGCCGTCGCCGCAACTTTGTTGAAAATCGGGATCCACCATAAGCTTAGCTTCGTTAAAGTTCGTCATAAAACCGCATTCCGCCAAAACGGACGGGCAGTTTACCGAACGTAAAACGCCTATTTCGGCAAGAAAGCCTACGCCTAGATTTCTTAGCGGAATTTCTTCCGACAGCCCGGAAGAAACGTCGTAGGCAAGCAATCTGCTTAAAGAGGAATAATAGTTTTCTCTTGAATAAAACGTTTCAAAACCGTTAGCCGACGAAAAAACGTCGTTGCTTGATGCGGCGTTAAAAGCAAACGTAACCAATAGCGAAAGTCCTTGGCGGTTGATAAGCGAAACTCTGCGGCTTATCGAAAGGTCGGCTAGCTCCGGTTTTACGTCAAAAACGTTAAAGCCGCACCTAAGGCAGGCAATCAAAAAATAATATTTTGCAGGGCGATTAAACTCGTTTTCGTAAAAGCTTCTGTTTATGTACGGCATAATCGGAGTGCGTTTACCCGCAGTAGGCGGATTTAGTCCGTGCTCGTCGTTTGCGCCGATATAAAATCTGTTTGCATTAGCCATAAAAAACTCCTTACCGTGTTTATTTATGCGTCTGAAATTCAAAACGTTACTAGGTATAATTGACATTTTGCGGTAAATGAGTTACAATGCGTACGTGCAGTGGAGGCAGACGTATGACTAAAAGAATTATTGCAATCGGCGGCGGCGAAATCCGCAACAAAACTACTTTGGAAATAGACGGAAAAATTGCCGAATTCATAAAACAGCGAGCATATCCTTCTAGAGGCAACGCATTGTTTTTGGGTACTGCAAGTCACGACAGTATGCCGTACTTTAACAGTTTCCGCAAAACGTACACCTCCGTTTTTGATATTAAGGCGGAAGTAGGTTTGCTCGTGTACGGCGAAATGGACGAACAAAAAATAAAGGATAAGTTTGATAAAGCCGACTGTATCTACGTCGGTGGCGGCGACACTAAGTTTATGCTCGACTTATGGAAACAAAAAGGCATAGACAAGTTGCTTAAAGAAGCTTACGACCGCGGCGTAATTTTGTGCGGACTAAGCGCCGGAGCGGTGTGTTGGTTCGACAACGCGTACACCGACTACGATATAATGCGCGGACAAAGCTCCGAATACAAAGTTTTGCCGGCTCTCGGATATCTACGCGGCATAGCGTGTCCGCATTACGACGAACGCCCCGAATTCGACGGTGTAGCTTCGTCTTTCGACCTTGCGTACGCAATAGGCAACGACAGCGCGATAGTGTTTGAGGACGGCGAGCCCGTTTCGTATATCGGTAACGCAAAAAAGATAGGTAGGTAACTTTATGAAAGTTGTAATTCAAAGAGTAAAAAACGCAACGCTAAGCGTAGACGGCAAACTAATAAGCCAAATAGGCGTAGGACTTTGCGTGTACTTCGGTGTAGAGGTCGGCGATACGCAGGCGGAAGCCGATTATATGGCAAAAAAGATATACGCTATGCGTATTTTCGAGGACGAAAACGGCAAAATGAATAGGTCGGTAAGCGATGTAGGCGGCGAAATCCTGCTTATTTCGCAGTTTACTTTGTGCGCCGATTGCTCGGGCGGTAACCGTCCCAGCTTTATCGGTGCCGAAAAGCCCGATCGTGCCAACGAACTTTACGAGTACGAAGCCATTGCGCTTAAAGCTAAAGGCGCAATCGTCAAGCAAGGCGTGTTCGGAGCGGATATGCAAATCGATCAACACAACGACGGACCGGTAACCATAATACTCGAAAAGCGTCCGTAGTGCGGATTAATACGGATTAAATTGAATGATTTTTATGTAAACCCACCAAATAACCTCAAGTTTGTCCTAAAAAAACGTCTGTTAATCTACAAAAACCAAATTTTAGCAGCAAAAAGAATGATTTGTATAGGCGTTTTGTGTTAAAATATTATCGAGAGAGTTCGTTAAACGGACTGCTCGTAATCGACAAAGTTCGGCAACCGCCGCAATTTTGTGTTTCGGAGTTAATTTGCTTTATTTATTTGCAACAATAGGCGCGGCTTTTTCCGTAGCTTTAATATTACTAGAAAGACTGCTTGACTTTAGGCAAAATAAAGCTAGGGCTGATGTATGCGTTTCAAACGAACAGCCGAGCGACTCTACAAAAAAGCGTTTTTCTAAGCCCGTAAAGGGTAAATACCTTGCTTCCAGCGCGGTGCTTTTCGTCTTGTTTTTTATAAGATATTTTTCGGGCAGTCGTCAGCTTGCATACGTAGTAGGGCTTGACGGAACGACGCTTTCGCCGATGCTTACGGCGTTTGCAACGACGTTTACTTGGCTAGAGCTTGCGGCGCTTTTCGTACTTATTCTGTACGCCTTTTTCGACTTCAAAAACGCAAACAATCTTGTAAAGTATTTTGCGTCGCCTGTCTTTTTGCTTGGACTTGTTTGCCTAAACGCCCAATCGGAATTGTTTTGCGGCACTAGCGAGTTAAGCCTTTCGTCCGTAACTTTGGCAATGGAGTACGGAGCGGCTATTCCGCTTTGCGTTTTTGCTTGGTTGCGCGATAAAGACTTAAAGATATCAAAAAGCGAAGTCAAGAATTTGCTTGCCTCGTTGCTTCCGATAATAATAGCGGCGATTCCTACGTACTTTTTGCAAGTCGTTTTCGGCTACGTAAATCCGCTTATTTCCATAAAGGAACTCACGCCCGAACACAGAGCGTTTTTATACGCCGCCGTTATCGTTCCCGTAATAATTTACTTTTGCTTACGTAACAAAAGCAAAGAAGTAATTCGTTATTCCATGCTGTACCTAAGCATAGTAACGATGTTTACGTATTCGTATACTTATACTTTTGCCGATTTTATAAACCCCGTGCATTGGCCGTTGCACCTTTGCAACACTGCAATGTACGTAATTCCCGTCTGCCTTATATTCAAATGGGACAAGCTGTTTTACTTTACGTACTTCATCAACGTAATGGGTGCGTTCTTGGCAATGGCAATGCCCAACTATGCGGACGGTACAAACCTTTTCAGCTATCGAATGTCGCAATTTTGGATAAATCATTTTTGCGCGTTTTTTATGCCGTTGCTACTAGTAGCGCTAAAAATCTTTCCGCGTCCGCGTCTTAAGCAGTTCGGCTACTCTATGGCAGGATTCGGGGCATACTTTTTGCTTATACTAATCATAAACGGATGGTTCAGTAACTACGGCGAAGTAGACTACTTCTTTCTAAACAGCGACTTCATAGTAAGCAAGCTGGGTTTGTGGGCTGAAAAGACGCGCTATTTCGTGTGGGAATTCGATATAGGCGATTTGCACTTTACGTACTATCCGGTGTATCAATCGTTGTTCTTCCTAACTTACGTCGGCATAGCGTTCGGAATGTGGTTTATATACGAACAGTTCTTCGCAATAGCCGACTTCCACTACGATATGCAACTACGAAACAAAAAATTCAGACAAGACCGTTACGCGCTTAAAAGTATGCTTAACGGCAAACACAGGAGCGAACCAATGTACGAAAATCAAACGGACAAACTAATCTTAGAAAACTTCGGTAAGCGTTACGGCTCTAGCAACGTGTACGCCGTAAAAAACGCAAATCTCGAAGTTCACGCCGGTGAGATATTCGGCTTTTTGGGACCTAACGGAGCGGGTAAGTCCACTATAATAAAGAGCATAGTAGGTATTCAACCCATAACCGACGGCAGCATAAAGGTGTGCGGCTACGACGTCGAAAAACAATCTGTCGAAGCCAAACGTCAAATAGGGTACGTTCCGGACCACTACGCTCTGTACGAGCGTTTAACCGGCAGAGAGTACATCAACTACATTGCCGACATTTACGACGTAAGCAAAGAAGACCGCGACAATCGAATCGAAAAATACGTTAAGCTTTTCGAGCTTCAAGGCGCGATCGACAACAGCATGCGTACGTACAGCCACGGTATGAAACAAAAAATAACGATAATGGCGGCGCTCGTTCACAATCCTAAACTGTGGATACTCGACGAGCCGCTTACGGGACTTGATCCCAACAGCATATATCAAGTCAAGGAATGTATGAAAAACCACGCTAAAGAGGGTAACATAGTGTTCTTTTCAAGTCATATAATCGACGTGGTAGAACGCATCTGCGACCGTATAACCATAATCAAAAAAGGTAAAATACTTTGCACTCGCAACGTATCGGACTTTAACGAGAACAATACGCTCGAAGACTTTTATCTTAAAACGATAGAGCAAAACGACGTCGAGCGTGAGGTAATTGACGAACATAAACAGGAGAAGGAAGCGCAAAGTGACGCAAACTAGGGACAATTCGCCAAAAACCGCATACAAGCACTTCAAAGCGCTGGTGCTTATGCAGCTAAGGGACAAAACGGATACTTCGTTTATTAAATCCGTAAAAAAGACCATTACTAAGGTGGTATTTTTGCTGCTACGAGTTTTAGTCGTTGCCGCAGTGTCGTACTTGCTGTTTTACTATTCTGCGTTTTTAAGTTTGTTTTCTATCGGCGGCGTCGTACCGCTTAAGGTGGTAAACATAGTATTCACCATAATCTTCGTGTTAAGCGTCTTTTCTTGCACTAAGGGACTTATGAATACCTTGTACTTTGCCGACGACAACCGCGTGCTCGTAACTATGCCGGTAAACGGCAATATGGTTTTCTTTTCTAAGCTCGTCGTGTACTATGTCTTCGAGCTTGCTCGTTCGTATACGTTCACGTTGCCGCTGTTTATCGGCTACGGCATTGCTTCCGGACTTCCGTGGTATATGTACGTGTGGATGGTTTTCGTTCTGTTATTCATTTCCGCCGCGCCGGTGGCAATAGGCGCGCTTTTGTCGCTTCCGGTAATGGCGATATACCAATTTCTTAAGCGACACGAACCGGTCAAAGTTACGCTTTTCGTACTTTTGGTGGGTGCGTGCGTTGCGGCGATAGTAGAGCTTATAATGCTCATACCCGAAAACATCAATCTCATTCAGCAGTGGCCGTGGATAAGCAAGGGTATAAACTCCTTTGTGGATTCGTTCAGCGTCTATTCGTATCCGCTGTTACGGCTTACCACAATGGTGTTCGGCAACTACTATAATCTTGCTTTTCACTTCACTTGGCAAACCCTAATAGTATTCGGCGTTTTGCTTTTAAGTTTGGTTGTAATTTTGGCGATAGTGTACTTTATTGCAAAGCCACTGTTCCTAAAAATGACCGCCCAGCCGTTCGAATACGAAAAGAAAGAGTTTATTAAGGCTAAGGAGAACCGTAAACGCAAAAAATACAAATCTATTTTGCGTAAGGAATTTTTCCTTAATCTTCGTTCTACCGAAATTTCGTATTCGTTCCTTGCCGTGTATATTGCCGTGCCCGTGCTGATACTGCTTCTAAACAGAATTTTTGCGGCAATGAACACCAAGCTTCTCGGGCAATACATGACGTATTCGTTCAACCTACTAATAATGTTACTCATTTTGCTTGCGTCCAACGCCGTAATCTCCACGATGTATTCCATGGAGGGCAGAGCAGGCGGAATGAAAAAGACCAAGCCGCTCGATCTTACGATGCCGCTTCTTTGCAAAACGTTTTACAACGCTATCTTCTCGTTCGTTTCCATAGTCGTAGCGGTAACGATTTTCGGTAGTCATACCACGCTAAGTCTCGGGTGCATAATTATGCTTGCCGTAAGCGTGCTGGGCTTTCAGTACGGGCATATGCTTTTAAGTGCCGAACTAGATCTTATGAATCCTCAAAACGAGCAGTACGCCACAACGGGCGGTCAAATCGACAATCCCAACAGTAATAAGTCTACGGTAGCTGCGTTTATCGTGTCGTTTGTAATATTTGCCTTTTCGCTCGTGCTGTTTACCGAAAACGTAACGACTGCGTGCGTAAAGCTTATGCTTATGGGCTTAGCGTTTATGGCGATACGCGCATACTTGTTCGTAATAAAAATCCGACTTTACTACAAGGAGAAGATGTGATGAAAAAGTCGGTTATTCTTACGATTGTGGTAATATACGTGCTGTCCGTAGTTGCGGTAGGGCTGCTTGGAATGAAGCTTGCCGTCTACGACGAAATAAAGTACGTTTCTTCTATAAGCGTCGTTTCTTCGCCCGACGGCGACTACACGGTAAAGTCCAAGCAAGAGTACGACGGAACGTGGTACGATCTTATACGAGTAACGTACACATCGGGATTAAAATTCCAGATACATTACGAAGTCGAACCAATCGACGCAACCGACAAAACGGTTGAATTCAACTTCGACGTGGGCGAATACGCAGATTATATCGAGATTTCGCCAAGCGGCGTGGTTACGGTAAAACAGCCGCCTTCCGGGCGATTTATCTACGCCGAGGGGTACGTTGCGGCTCAGGACGGTAGCCGTGTGGTAAGTCGAAAAATCAAAGTTCAAGTGGACGCAGTTGCGTAAAGAAAGACAACAATCTTTTGGCGAAAAAACTTTTAGTTCGTCAAAAGTTTACATATAGCACAAGGAGGAAATTAGATGAAAAAGTACAAATTACTTGCGGCGATACTCGTCGTAGCGATAATGACTTTGGCGGCAGTTGCCTGCGCAGGTGTTACGGTTGAAGAAATTACCGTAAAAGACGGCACGATTGCAACGCAAATCGAGCAAAATCAAACTCTCGATACGTCCAATCTCGTTGTCATAGCAAAGTACAGCGACGGATCCGAGCAGGAAATCGAAGCTTCTGCCCTTACGATAGGCGAGTTTTCCACAGCCGAGCTTGGCGAAAAGGAACTTGTAATTTCGTTCGGGGCAATAAGCGTAACGGTAAAGATAACCGTTATCAAGCCGTACGATCCCAACTCCGATATCGTAATCGAAACCGTTTCGCTTCCGGATTTTGCAAAGACGTACAACAATAACGTTGCCGAAAAGACCAACAAGCAGGAAGAGTTTGCCGTTCGCGACGACGCTTATTACGTTGGTGACGACAATGCGTTTGCGTTTAAGCCGTCCGTAGTAGCGGTTGACGAAGACGGAGACGCAGTCAACGTGCCCGAAAGTATGCTTGATATGTCCGTTACCGTAAAGGTAAGCGATGGACAGAATTACGTAAACGCAACTGCAAGCGACTACGTAGAAGTGCTTTCTTACGGCTCGCTTCAGTTCACGCAGCAAGCAATCGGCAAGCAGCTCGAAATTACCGTAAAACCGTTCGTAAAGGGCTATCCCGAAAACGCAACCAAAACGGTAAGCTTTAAGCTTAGCGTAACGGACGGTTTTAATGCGTACACCGGAACCGACCTTGCCGTAATCGAATACGGCAGAATGACCGTTGAAACGTCCGGCAAAGACCAAAGATGTGCCGACGGCTGGGAAGCGTTCAAGCAAGAACATAACTTGCCTACCGAAAAGGTTAACGCCGTTATTATGCACGGCAATATCTCCGTTACCGCTGCCGATGTTCCGACCGCATTCTTCTATAAGGACGGCGATTCCGATCTTAATTCGTCCGATGCCGACTATGCAAGGGCAAAAGATTCGCTTCGCGACAATTTGGAAATTTACTATCGCGCGGTAGATCTTGACGACGAGTTCTCGTTTATAGGCAACTACTTTACGCTCGACGCGTCGCAAATACCGTACGTAGTTCGCGAAAGCGACAAAGTTACCGAAGTAGGCAGCGTAATCAGCCATGCGTCGCTTATTCGCTTTATGGGCAAAAACGAAACCAAAACCGAAGATTCGACGCAAGCAAACAGCAAAGCTACCATGAAAAACGTTTACATAATCGGTAATTCCAACCGTAGCGAAACTCCCGAAGCTTCCGGCGGTATAATCAGCCACAAGGCGCAAAGAATCGATATGACTATCGACAACACCATTACCAGAAAGATGTTCATTGCGTTTTTCGGCGAAAGAAAGGAAACCGAATATAACGTAAGCAACAGCAAGGCGTACGACAGCTTCAACAGCTTTATGTACTATTGGGGTTGCGGCAACGTTAACGTCGACAAATGTGAGCTTATCGGCGCGGGCGGTCCCGTAATGATCGTTGACCACCTCGATCCCAATGCAGCCGACGGCGGTGAACCTAGCAATATCAATGTTACAAGCAGCAAGCTTGAATCTAACGTAACCGGCCAAGAGGGTTGGTTTACTCTCGTAAAAGCTAATACGCTTGTTCCTACTATAAAGGCGTTGGACGGATTGATCCGTAACTATGGCAAAAAGACCTTCCTTCGCGGATCTGACGGCAACGTTAACTACGGCGAAGGTAACTCGTACTTCAACTTTATTGCGATAATAAAGTCGAGTACCGCAACCGGTCCGTCCGATATTCCCATCAAGGGCAGTTTAGCAATAGATAGTAATGCGTCGCTTAACTTCTTTGAGGATAATGTAATTGTTAAAGCGTACTTTAATCAAGTACAATCTGCGGGCGCGCCGATGTTCCAAAGCTCGGTGGGCGCAATCGGACATTACGACGGAACTCAAATAATAGACGCAACCACCGGTACGCCTACTGCGGCAACTTCCGACAGTTATTTGTTCAGCGGCGACTATCTCAACTTGTACTACAGCTACATGGGTATAATGTTCGGTTATTACGACCTTTAATTTATAATGAACTTAAACTAAACGTAAAAGGGTAGTAAGTATAAACTTACTACTCTTTTTTTGTACCCTGCACTGTCAGCAAGCCGCTTTTTATGTCATTCTTCGCAAAAGCTCAGAATGACATAAAGGAAAAACGCACCTAAATTCTTTTGGTTTTGGCAACGCACTATCGTAAAATTCCATTTTAATAGTATTTCGCACTCCGCCACTCTGTCATCCTGAACCGACGCGCAAGAATCTCGCGGAAGCGGTTACTTTTCTTTGGGTAAGAAAAGTAGGCAAAAGAAACTTAAACTAAATATAAATTACAAAAAGGGTAGCGTGAAGAACGTTACCCTTATTTTTGCTTAACCTTATGTCATCCTGAGCCGCGTTTTCTGTCGTTCTGAGCCGCTTTTTTGCCATCCTGAGCCGCTTTTTCTGTCATTCTGAGCGTTAGCGAAGAATCTCGCGGAAGCGAAACCATATGTCATTGCGAAGGACGTAGTCCTGT
>CAZEXL010000022.1:0-20960 GCA_964516925.1 uncultured Lachnospiraceae bacterium
TTTTTACCCCCTTTTTTTAAAATTTTTCTCAAAAATACAAAAAAATTTTTTCGCTGTAAAGTTTATTTTAAAACCAAAAGCGCTCTTTTATGCGCTTCTGTTTTTTGGCGGAGGCAGAGGGAGAGGCGGTCGCTTCGCTCCCTTGGTCGGCTTTCGCCGACCGCGAACCTATGCCTTCTTCACCTTCACCCTTTGTCCTTCCTTCCGTTCCTTTGCCTCGGTTCGTCTCGCGCTTTTAACCTTCTTCTTATACGGCATCGTTCTCTTGCGGCTGCCTTCGCAAAAGCCCCACCTGTTTGGGTGGGGCTTTTTGGCGGAGGCAGAGGGATTCGAACCCCCGTGGGCTTGCACCCAAACGGTTTTCAAGACCGCCTCGTTGTGACCGCTTCGATATGCCTCCGTAACACTATATTAAGTTTCGGCTTCTTTGCGCCGACGCGACGATTATATCAAACCGCGCCGACGCGTGTCAAGCCTTTTTGCCGCTGTTTGCAAACGCCGTTCAAAACGTTTGCCGATCTATGACGTATTTTTACACCGTTTTACCCGTTTCGTACGCTTGCTTAAACGCGGGAGTAGAAACGATTTCGCCCTTCTCGTACGCGCCCACGCCGTAGATTACGCCCATTTCCTTTGCGCCTTCGACGCAATCGGCATAGCCCCTAAAGCACGCAAGAGTAGTTTCGATAGAAGCGTTCTGCTCGTCGGCACACGTCGCTATGTAGTAAAACTCTTTGTCTTTTACTTCCAGCCATCTTGCCACCGTTCTGTCGATTACCGCTTTAAGCTGAGCGTCTATCGAATAAAAATAAACAGGACTTGCAAGCACGATAACGTCGGCGTCTATCATCTTTTGAAGAATTTCGGACATATCGTCCCGTATCGCGCATTTTCCGCCGTGAGAAGCACAGTAGTAGCAACCCGTGCAGTAGCCGACTTTCTTTTCGGCTATGCGGATTTTTTCTACTTCGTTTCCGCTTTCAAGCGCGCCGCGCATGAATTCGTCGCACAATAAATCGGAATTGCCTCCCTTGCGCGGACTTCCCGACAAAATAAGCACTTTTTTACTCATAATTCTTCTCCTTTTATTATTGGTTTGCAAAAACTTTCAGCCGATTTATTCGACCGACCTTATGCGTTTGCGCTTTATTGTATTAAACGCAAAATAAATTCCCTTTAGGTCGTCGGGCAAATACGAAAGAGCCTTGTCTTCGTACTCGACGTCCACGCCGTAGTAAGCTTCGGCAATAGAACCCGCCATCGCGCCTATCGTGTCCGAATCTCCGCCTATGCTTACCGCGTTTCGCACGGCGTCCTCGAAACTTACGCTGTCCAAAAAGGCGATTATCGCCTGAGGAACGCTGCCTTGGCAAGTAACCCATTCGCCCTGAGCGTCGTACCCGTATTTACCCGTAACGTTGGCGATAGTAAAACTTTCGTCGTTAAGCTTCGGATAGTAGTGCGCAAGTCTAGAACGAATTTCGTCCTTGCTTTTGCCTATTCTTGCCAGATATACGCCCATTGCAATCGCTTCGGCGCCTTTTAGTCCCTCGGGATGATTGTGCGACACTGCGGTTATCGTGTACGACAGCTCTTTTAGTTCTTCTTCGCCGTCCGCCACCCAGCCGACCGGACTTATGCGCATACCTGCGCCGTTGCCGTAGCTGTTGTACGGCGCGCAAAAGCCGTCCTTAAAGAGCCATTTGTAAAATCTGCCGCCCCAACCGGTGCGAGGATGAGCGTAAGCTACGCTTTTCATGCAGTCGATAACCGTATCTTTCAGCTTAGCTCTGTTTCCGCTTGTAAGCAACAGAGCTTCGGCAACCGCCAAAGTCATATAGCTGTCGTCGGTAACGAAACACGCAGGCGAATAAAACGCAAAATCTTTGCCTCGATTGTCGTTTTCCACGAACTCGAAGCGACTGCCCACTATATCACCTATAATCGCACCCAGCATGCTCCCTCCGTTTTACCTTTATTTTTATTCGTCTTGACTAGGCGAGCTTTCTTCTTTTTTTACCGCCGTATCGCACGAATTGCGATACACAACGAAGCGAGTGTACAAAAATTCAAGTACAAAGTTGAGTATCATGGTTATTGCAACCACTATGTACTCGTTTGCTCCGGCGTTTTTTGCTAGGTCGCCTAGGTAGGTGGATACCGGCGTAAAAACCGCGTAAAACGCAAGCACTAGCAACATGGCTACCTTTACGTTGTTTGCCGACTTAAACGTGATTTTTCGATTGACGGTAAAGTTCCACAGCACCGACGCAAGCAAACTTATAAGATAGATTACCCAATAATTCCAGCTTAGCAGTTCGTTTAGCAAAGTAAACAGTCCTATTTGAATTATTCCCGCGCTTACCGATATAACGCCGAACTTTATCGCCCGTAACCATTCTCTTTTGTTTTGAGTCATGCTTACTCCTTTATGTCGGTAATAAAGCAACGGCGGCGTTTGTGTTGAACCGCTTCGAACGACTTCCACATGTTGCGAACGTCAGCGTTGTTTTCAAGTTCCGGACCCGTTTCGCAATACTTAACGCCGTTTTTGATGCACGTTTTTATCATGGTGTTCATAAGTATTCCGGTAAGTCCGTCCTTTTGATATTCCTCGGTTACGGCAACGAAGAACATTTCCAGCACGTCGTTTTTGCCGTTAAGCGCCTTTAGCATTCTGAAAATTCCGAACGGCAACAATCTTCCGTTTGACTTCTTTAACGCCTTGGCTATCGAAGGAACCATTGCGGCAAACGCTACGATTTTTCCGTTGCGATCCTTTATCGAGCAAACGTAGTCGAGGTTGACTATCGATATATAATCGTTTATCGCCTTTTTTATAACCTTGTCGGTAAGCGGCACGGTGCCGTACAACTTAGAAAACGCCTCGTCGATTACGCCGAACGCTTCGTATGCGTCCACCATCAGCACTTTGCGATTCGTGTACGTTACCGTGGTAAGCGACTTGTTTCGCATAAGCCACGCCGAAATTTTTTCGAATCTGGGATCGACTTCCTTGGGAATGGCAATTTTGTATTCCACCCAGTCGACGTCCTTTTTAAGTCCCAGCCTTTCCATGTGCTCTAAATAATACGGCGCGTTATAGAAAGTTATGGACATATTAAGCTCGTCGAACCCTTCCACCAGCATACCTTCGTGGTCCATATCGTGGAAGCCTATCGGGCCCATAGCCTGATCAAGTCCGTATTCTTTGGCAAGCTTTATTACTTCGTTAAACAAAGCCTTGGACACGTCGTGATCGTCGATAAAATCGAATCGAGTAAAACGAATCGCCTTTTTTGCCCATTTTTCGTTGTACGCCTTGTTTACGATTACGCCTATACGTCCCACTATCTTTTTGCCGTGATAAGCCAAAAACAGCTTTACGTCGCAATATTCGTACGCAGGATTGCTTTTTTGCGTAAACGTCGCCATTTCGTCCGAAAACAAAAACGGCACGAAGTTAGGATTTTGTTTGTACAGCTTGTTGGGAAAATCCACCCACTTTTTAAGCTGACCTTTGTTTACCACTTCTTTTATTGTAGGTTGCATAAATTTCTCCTTTTTGCGGCTAAGAAAGTGAACGTCGCAAAACATATTGGCTTATTTTACACTATATTGATTGCGTTTTTGTTAAAAATTGCATATCGTTTTATTTTATTTCGACGTTCTCCACTTTTATCTTGAACAAAATAAAGTGTTCCGTTCCGTCCGGATAGCGTTTGTATAATATAGGATTAACCTCGAACATCTCGCTTGTAAGCGCTTCGTCCTTGCATTCGCTAGCCTTGCCGGTAATGCGAATCCACTCGCGCGAGCCTTCTTTTTTTGCGACGATCTGAACGTTTGAGCGTTTGCGCAGCTGATCGTGCGCTTTATTAAAGTCGTTGGTTGCAATATACAGGTCGTCGCCCTTTTCCATTACCGCTCCGAATGGTCTGCCCGCAGGATAGTCGCCGTTTAGCGTAAGAACGAAAAACGCTCCGCATTCTTTTAAAAACTCGTAAGCTTTACTCATAGTCGTTTCCTCTCGTTTTGATTGGCTTTACGCAAACTGCGTCGTTAGCCAAATAATTCGTCGTATCAAAAAAATTTGTCGTAAGCAAGTCGCTTACTGCCTCGCATAAGCACCGTGCCGCAAAACGAAAATCCCAGTTTGCGCAAAAGATTGTTCATTATCGCGTTGCTTTCGTGCGTGTCGACGCGCATATATCTTACGCCGACGGTTGCCGCTTCGCTTTGAATAAGCCGTATAACTTCCTTGGCAAGTCCCTTGCCTCGACAGTCCGCCCTTAAAGCCAATCTGTGCGCCACCACGTAATCGCATTTTCCGCTCCACTTGCCTACAAGGTTATCGTACGCCTCGTCGTATTTGCCTACGCTTACGTACCCGACAAGCTCGCCGCCTAGCATTATCATTCGAGCGTTGCCCGACTTTACGTCGCCAAGCACGATTTCTCGCGAAGGATAACCGTCCTCCCACTGCGTAAAGCCGAATTTACGCTGAAACGAGCGAGCTTCGCTCAGCAGCAAAAGGCACTCGTCTACGTCCGATAACGTTGCCTTTTTAAGAACGAGCGTCATTTTCTTCTTTGGTTTGAGCTTCGTACTCGTCAAGCAGCTGCTGTATAAGCGTCCATTCTTCGTCGGTCTGTATCTGCGAAAGATAGCCTGCTTCGCCGCCGTGGTCGGGATTAAGCGCTGCCGCCGACGACTGTAAGGACTCGGCATCAGTAAATACTACGTAATTTTTGTTAAATTCTTCGCTGTGATACGTAAACAGTACGTCGCACTTCTTTTCCGTTCCCTCGCCCACAAGCGTTATTTGCGCCTTCGGGCACGAAAGCGAATCGTTTTTTATAAGTTCCGCCGCCTTTTGATTAAGCACGAACGGTTCGAGCGTCTTTATCGAATATTCTTTTTTTACTTCTTCGATTTTTTTGCCCGTTTCTTTTGCGATTGCCTCGTGTTGGCGATCGGCGTCCTCTTGCGTGACTTGCAATTTTTCGACCTTAGCCACTTCGGCAAGCACGAACTCTTTTATAAGTTCGTCCTCGCACGGGCGTACGAGCAAATTGCGGTACTCTTTTTCGCCGCCGCTTACTCCGTTACGCGCAAGCAAATTATCCAGCGAAACGCCGTAACGCTTTGCCTGCTCTTGCATCTTTTCGACCTGCCAATCCACGCGTTGGAATATAAGCGCGTCGGGAATTTCGACCTTAGAATAAGCAACGGCAGCGTTTACGCAATCCTCGGCGTACTTGCGATCGGAATACTCTTTTTTGCGAATTTCAAGGTCCTTTTTAAGTTTTTTCTTGTACTCGTCCGCCGTTTTTACGCCGCTAAGTTTAAGACCGACGACGAACGAATCGCTAAGCAAAGGTACGGCTTTTTCCTTTACGGCGTTAACGGTAACAACAAACGTCGCGTCTTTGCCGCGCAAAGATTGCGAGTGATAATTTTCGGGGAATTTAACGTTTACGTCCACCTTTTCGTTTGGCTTTGCGCCTACGAGCCGAGCTTCGAAGCCCGGAATAAAGGTGTTCGAGCCTAGTTCTAGGTCATAATTGCTTGCCGAGCCTCCGTCGAATTTTTCTCCTAAGACGCTGCCTATAAAATCTATATTAACAACGTCGCCTTCTTTTGCCGCGCGATCGACTTGGCTGTAAGAAGCGTGCGCCTTAAGCACCTCGTTTATTTGCGCGTTAAGTTCTTCGTCGGAAACGGCGGGATTAATTCGTCTTATCGCCAAACGACGATATTTTCCGAGCTTTACTTTTGGGTACACGTCGAACTCTACCGTAAACTTAAGGTTTTTATTAAGCCCTATCGTTTTTTGATCGATTATAAGAACGGGAGGCGAAAGCGGCGTAAGATTATGCTCTTTAAGCGCCCTTTCGTACCCTTCGTTTACGGCAAGGTTAACGGCTTCGCTTAAAAGCTCCGCTTTGCTTTTGCTCTTTTTGCTAAGCTCGCCTTCTCGAAATATTCTGCTTGCCGCCTTTTCCACTTCGCCGTTGTCGAGCGTAACGAAAAGCTTTACCCTGTATCCCGTTATTTCTTCTATTTTAACTTCCATTATTCGTCGTCCTCGCCGTTATCGCTAAGCCATTCCTTGCATTCGTCTGCAAGATTTTTTATGCCTTTCTCGATTTTTGCTTCCGCCTTTAACCCGACCTCTTTCGCCTTTTCCACAAAACGCGAAAAACCGCCGTTCTTTTTTTCTTTTTTGCTTTCGTCCGTTCCTTCGCATTCTTCTCTGGACACGACTTCAACCTTTATTTCGTCTTTCATTTGCAGCTCCTTAAAATAAATCTTATTGTTTTTTCGTAAACAGTATACGTTACGCCGCAAAAAAAATCAAGTTTTGCGGCGTAATAAAAACGATAATTTTATTTTAACGGCTGTTTCGTTTGCCCTTAAACACGTTTAAAAGCACATATGCGGTAAGCAAAGCGACTATGGTTACACCCATAACTGCGTACATACCGCCTATCGACACCGAATTGCCGAAAAAATACAGGTTGCAGTCCATCGAGTCCTTTATGCTCTCCACAACCTCGGCAGGTACTCCGTCGCTTATCATTTGTTTAAGCGCACCTTGCATTGCGTGATTGCGCACGAGCGACGTTCCGTACGTGCCTGGCAAACACGATATTACTTTTTGAAGTCCTTCGCCGAACGACGAAACGGGCATATACGCGCCGCAAATAAATCCGTAGCACGAGCTTACAACCGTTCCCACCGCCGAAATCTGCCCTTGCGAACTAAGGAAGAAGTTGATAACCGACGAAAGCGCGTTGCCGAACAGTACGAGAATCGTTACGTCCAAAAACATAAGCAAAACGTCGCCTAGCGTCATATACCAGCCTATTGCCGCAACGTAAATCAAACACAGCACGCCTGCCGCGTAGCAAATAATAAGAGTGCTTATAAGGTTTGCAAAATAATACGCAAGCGACAAAACGTGCGGCTTTACTGGCGAAATAAGCAAGTCTTTTATTGCGCCGTTAACTTTATCCTGTACCATCAAAAAGTTGGAACAAAAAGCAACGGTCACGCACGACACCGCTAAAATGGACGAAATAAGTTCGCCGCCCACCAAGCCGTTGATAAGTTTTTCGCTTAGCGTAAACGTTTCGGGTAGCGAAGAAGTAAAGCTGTCGCGATACACGTTGCCCAAAAACGTAGCGTACAAAATAAGCAAAATTCCGGGCGTTATAAGCGACGTAAAAAACATTCCTTTATCCTTAAAAAACAATTTTACGTTTCTTTTTATTAGTACCCCAAGCGTTTTCATCTTTCGTTTCCTCCAAGTTTTTTACCCGTTACGGCAAGGAACACGTCGTCCATTTTGCCTTTGGTTATTTCATAATCGGTAAAGGCGTCGGGATATTTTACTATAAGCTCGGTAGCCGCTTTCGTATCGGGCACGGCAAGGCGAAACGCGTCCCTTATTTTTTCGTAGCTTACGCCCAAACGTTTTACTTCTTCTTCGCTCGCCCCGTACAGCGTAATATAGTCGCCCGTGTACGTATTTTTAAGCGTAAGCGGCGTGCCTTCGGCGGATATCTTTCCGCCGTCCAAAATAATAACGTAGTCCGCTTCGGCGGCTTCTTCCATATAGTGAGTGGTAAGGAACACCGTCATTTTTTCTTCCTTGCGTAAGTCGTTTACCACCTGCCACATCGTCTTTCGCGTTTGCGGATCGAGTCCTGTTGTCGGTTCGTCCAAAACGAGAATTTCGGGTCGGTGCAAAAGCGCGCGCGCTACATCTATGCGCCTGCGCTGACCGCCCGACAGCTTGCCTACCGTGCGGTTAAGCAGCGATTTAAAGTCCAAAACCTGCGCAAGTTCGTCTAACCTGCTTTTAAACGCTTCGCCGGTTATGCCGTACAACGCCGCGCGACTTTCCAAATTGTCGTAAACGCTAAGCGCGGAATCCAGCACCGAGTTTTGAAAAACGACGCCAAGATTCCGCTTTACGCCGTCGGCGTCTTCGTCGAGATCCTTTTCGTCGATAACGATTTTGCCGCTGTCCTTAGAAAGCTGACCGCACATTATGTTGATAGTCGTCGACTTGCCCGCACCGTTTACGCCCAAAAACGCAAACAGTTCGCCTCTTTTTACCTTAAAACTCAGGTTTTGAACGGCTTTGACTTCGCCGAAACTCTTGTTTAAATTTTCTATTTTTATAATGTCTTCCATTTTTATTCGTCCTTATAGTGCGCTAATTGGATTTTACGTCCACGCCGCCAAACACGCAAACGCCGTTTATAGTAAGCGTAACGCAGTCTTCGTCGCTTCCTTTAACTTCGCGCTTGTCGCTTAGTCCGCCGAACAAACAAAACGCGTTGTTTCGTATCGTTACGTTTTCGGGTACGATTATCTCGGCTCCGCCGAATACGCAAAATACGTCAAGCTCGTTTTTGCCACTAAACTTCGCGTTCTTTAAATTGCATTTACTGCTGCCGAATATCGCCATGACTTTTGCCGCCGAAAATTCTTCGCCGTCGTAATTACGATTTTTTTCGTTGAAAATCGCAGCACGATCGTCGCTATCGACGTCGTCTTCGTCCGCGTCGATTTCGATCTTTACTCGTTCTTTCTTTTTTCCGCGAACCGCCTTTACTATTATTTCCGCGCCTATGGCAACTACGACTACGGGCAATATTATCTTCCACGCTACGGCGTACTCGTATACGCCTTGCGCCGCCAAAAGCAAAGCCACGCCTGCAACGATTCCGATTAAACTGCCCACTATATCACGACCGGTAAGCAACGAACATAACGACGGCAAGATAATAAACAACGTCCACCAGCCGTCAAGCGACAACTTAAAATCGAAAACCTCGAACACGCTTAAAAAGTACGCTACGCCGATGCAAATTACTATTGCGCCCAACAAAATACCCGTAACCTTTTTCATTTCCCTCTCCTTAAAATTTATTAAAGTCCAACCTTGTCGGTTTTGCTTTCGTATTTGATTTTCAGCCCCTGATACATATCGGTAAGAGTTTTGCTGCACAGCTCCTCGCTCCAATCGAAATAATTCGTGGCTATCATAGTGGCTATACCGTGAACGTACGCCCACATCTCTAGGTAAAAGCACGTAGCTTGTTCCTTCGTTATATTTACTTGCTTACAAATAAGCTCTACGAGCATATCTGCTTCTTCGGCTTTTTGATTTTTGTCTTCGTCCGCGCGATCGCGCATAAAAAGCAACTTAAACAGTTCCTTTTCTTCACGCGCAAATCGAATGTACGCCATGCCGCTCGCCTTGTACGGCGGATAGAAGCCGCGCGCCATATCTTGACTTAGATAACTTTGATACAGTTCGTTTGCCGCCGCTATTATCGCGCTTTGAACTTCCTTCATGCTGTCGAAATAGCTGAATATCGGACGCGACGAAGTTCCAAGCTTTTCGCCAAGCGCACGCGCCGTAACCGCCGAAAAGCCCCTTTGCCTTGCAAGATCGACCGCGGCACAAACTATTTCTTCTTTGCTAAACATAAACTTTCTTGGCATTTCTTGCTCCTTGTTGCGTAAAATACACTCGTTGCGCAACGCTTGTAATCTTATTATACGTACTATCTCTTGTCTTGTCAAGCAAATTACCTATATAATCAAAAAAAACCTACTTTTGTAAAGCAGGTTTTTTTAATGCAGGCTTGCTTATTTTTAGATTTGTTTTTGACAAGTTATTATACAAATGTCGTTTTCTTCCATGCGACGTAGATTTTTTGCCGACGACATAATATGCCATGTGCAATTATTGTTAATACACTTACCGTTTTCGTCTTTCAGTTTCACTTCAACACCATTCCACAGTGCAATCATTTTGTTGCATTTGTTTATTATATATGCGTTAGACTTGGAAAGACCGGTGCCGCCGTCTTCGCCCTTTTCGACCTTACACGAAACAGCGTGCGCAAGCAATTTACGTATTTTGTCTTTTTCGGTTTTTGTAAGTTTATTATTCTCTTCAATAGCAGTAACGTAATCTTCGTATTCTCTATCCAAAACTGCTTTGACGGTTATATTTAGTTCCAGTGCGCATTCGACGATTAACCTCGCCGCTTCGCCTTTAAAATCGGAAACCACTATTACGCGTCGTTCTTCTTTTAAAAAATCTCGTAATCGGTCTTTTATTTGATTTTTTATGCGCTCTTTATTTTCTTTGGATCCGCCGTAATCGATTTTTTCGTGCCCGACGGCAGCAATGTGCGAAACGTCTTTTCGTCCCATACGATAACTGTAAATTCGCACACCGTGTCCGTAAGTGTACAAAAGCGGTATCATATTCTTAACCATAAGTTCGTCTTTGTCGCGTTCTTCTTTGCTTAAAGCATCATACGGAATAAGATCCGGATGCGTCTTTTTCTTTGCGTCTTTATTCTTTCCGTACGTCCACCCTGCGGCGTATTTTTCTTTTACCCAACGCAAATGTTCTTCGCGAGCCAAAAAACCGAGGTCGTCTTTTTGTGCATTATCGTCTTTTGCCGCCGTAAATTCATTCACTATCGGATAATCGAGTTCCTTGTCGCTGTAAAAACAGTTAATAAGTTCCAGTTTGTCGGCATATGATTTTGCTTGATTTAAATTGGTAACTTTATATTCTAACGACAAATCTTCAAACTCGTCTGTTTCTTTGCCCATAGCTTTCATATAGCCGTTATAACTATTATGAATGGCTTTTGCAAAATCACACAAATTAATAAATTTATCGGATGAGGCAAACGCTTTTTGCCTTTTTTCTTTTTTTCTTTCGTACGGTAAAATTTCAATTTCATTATCTTCTAAACAAAGCAAAGTTCCTATATTTTCTGCTAACGAATTTTCCTCTTCCTCATCGATTACTCCGCCGATTGTCTTAATATAGTTTTGATTGGACCTAGGATTTTTTTGCCACTCTTTTTTTTCGTCTTGCTTGTATTCCACTACTTCAAACGAATCGAATACGTACGTTACTTTTATTTTATCGTCGGTAATTTCAAAATTCGCGCGGTAAGCAAGCGGATCTTTTTTACTTATCGTGCCGAATGCCGTACGGTCCCAATTTTGCAGCTCGTCGCACAAAATAAGCAAAAACGCAAGGGGGTGTTTATCTCGCGCAACCTGCGTATTAAGTCTCTTTTTTTCCGACAAATCGCGTTTAAGATTGTTGTGAAACGCTATTGCCGTAAGCACGTCTACTATAGGCATTGTAAATTTCACATCCGACACGACGAGTTGACGGATAAGCAATACCGAGCTAAAATAAGCGTGATCCATAAACGTTTCACGGTTTTGATAACGATTGTTAAACATTTCTAGCAATATATCAAAATCAAGTCCCAGCCGTTTTTCAATACCACGTGCAAGCAGATCGTTGGCATTAAAATTATCGCCCTCTTTATTATTAAAAATTTTTTTCGCTTCGCCCCTTACTTTGTCGTTAAGCGCCAAAATATAATTATCGTTATCGCCTTTCATATTGGAATACGAAACATACGGCTTGTTCATTTCGGTACTGCCGTAAAGTTCGTTTACGTACGTGTGTATTTGCTCATGCGCAAGTTCGAACGGATACCCTATATCGTGAAACAGCGCGCTAAGCCCCCATAAGTAAAGAAACTTTACGTCGAACTGTTCTTCATTATCGAACTGTGCTTCCTTATTATAAAATTCCATAATCGCTTTTTTGTATGTATTATGATTAGCGTATATGGCAAGCCCCAACGCAAAAACGTACGCCGAATGAGAGTAGTGATCGCGATGTTTTTTTAAAAGTTCACCCGAATGATATTCGTGATCGGACAAAAATTCCAACAATTTTTGCATAGATTTATATCCGTCCCCGAACACTTTGAATATTTCGCAAAAACAAAAATATACGGTAAACGCGTCTTCTTTTTTGCCCGTTTTGCAAAACTCTTTAAGCTCGCGGCGTAAGCACTCGACGTCTTCTTTCTTTATCGTTATTTTTTTACCAAAAAGATCCGATTCCCCCTGCTTTTCGGAAGAAAGCTCTACAAAAAACTTGTCGCTGAAAAAATTATCGACGTAGTATTCGATAGGTTTCATTCCTTCTTTTGCATTATTACTCATCATTCGTACTTCCTTTGTCGCCTAAAAATTAACTTTCTGAATGCATTATAGCATTAAACGCAATATTTTGCAAACCTATTGCGGCAAACGTCCGAATATTTTATTAAATAAAAAAGCCCGCTTTAAGCGAACTTTTTAGTTTACAACTTTACTTTTTCGTTGCGTTTGCGTATTATCGCCGTTACGGCGTAGTAGATTGAATAAATAAGCGCGACCATAGCGAAAATTGCAAAAGGCACGGCAAAAGGCAACAACCATCTAGGCAAGCCTATACCAAACGGATCGTACAACAAGAAGAACCAGTTATATTCCAGCAGCGTTGCCCCCAGCTTCGCCCAAAGAGTAATGCCCGCAAGCGCCACGGCGGCCTTCCATATGTTTTTGAATTTGAATTGAGTTTTGTACGTTGCGCTAATAAAGCCCCAAGCGAATTCTACGCCGTGAAAAAACATAGTTTGTACGGTTCGGTAGCACCACGGTTCGCCGCCAACCCCCCGTACTGGGATAGGTAAGATACATAAGCGGCGCGACTATGGCAAGCGCGGCGATCGGTTCGATGAATTTTTCAAATTTTTTGTTGAACTGCGTAAACGCGATAATAGGACACAGAACGGTGCAGATATGAAACGGGAGCTTATCCATATTAAGTCCGCCTCTTACGTATTGTCCGTCCACATAGTCGGCATACACGAAGTCGTGTACGAAATAATCGGATACGTACGATACGACCAGCGTTATCGCAAGAATTCTAAGCACTTTTTCCTTAACCGACATATCCTTGTCTTTCAGCTTTATTGCGACAAAAATCGTACCGCCGAAAATAACGACCAGATACAAAATATGCCAAACGCTGAACGAAGATATTTCCACGCCCGCGTCAAACGGCGTATCGCTGAATAATTTAAAAAACAGCTCTCTCATTTGTTCTCTCCCTTAAGCTTTTCTTTAAGCTCTTTAGCTTTTGCGCGTAATTTGCTGTACCAACGCTCTTCCTTACTAAGTCGCATTTCGTACGCCGCCAAAACCAAAAACAATATTAACAGCGCAACCAGCCCCATAAGCGTCGAAGAAAGCCACGGCATCGACTCGACGGGCGGCTTAAGCAAGTACATGGAATTAACGGACGGAAGATTAAACAGCTCGAACAAGCCGTTTACCGCCGCTCCGTCAACCAAAAAGAAACAAAGCCCTAGCGCGCAACTTACCACGTTAAACACCCTTATCTTTACGTATCCGCCCACAAGCAGATAAACACACCCGAACACCATGGTAGAATGGCTTAACAGCCCTTTTAAAATATCGTAATCGTAAAGCGACGGATTGTTTGCGTAATTTATATTAAACAATACCCCGATACATCCGCATATCAAGCCGCCCCAAAATACGAATTCGGCTAGTATCTCAAAAAACAAGCCTTCCTTTTTTTCGATAAACGCAGCTAAAACCAACAGCCACATAACGACGTTGCACGGATACACCATAAACAAATGATTGTTTTCGACGGTTGCCGTTCCAAAACTTAGATAGTCTACCAATATATTGCTGTAGTGCAACAAAACGGTTACTATCGCCGCCGCCTTTAACACCGCGTTTTTGTCGTTTTGAATTTTTACTTTTTTTGCGCACAAAACAAGCAGCGCTACCGTCACGGCGCTTGAAATCACCATATACAAAACGTGCGTCGTATCAAACATTATCCCTCTTCCCTTAACGGAACCTTTATACTAATGTAGCACGCCATTATTTAATTTACGTTAAAACCACGCCGCCGCCAAAAGTTTTTTTACGTTTTTCTCGTGTTTAGGTTGCGTTTTATTTTATAATTTAGAATTAATTTGTGCTTTCTTACTATTGTAACTTAGAATTTGCTTAAGCTTCTTTTGCTTACTTTTCTATCGGCAAGAAAAGTAAGTTTCTTTGGCTTGCTTAAGCAACTTAGAATTTGCTTAGGTTTCTTTGGCTTACCTTTCTTTTCCTAAAGAAAGGTAACCGCTTCCGCGAGATTCTTCGCTACGCTCAGAATGACATAAGGTTAAATTTATTTTACGCGCTTAAGCAACTTAGAATTTGCTCAAGCTTCTTTTGCTTACTTTTCTTCACAGAAGAAAAGTAAGTGCAATGAGCTGAAACCGAACTTCCCCATTGCGTGCCGCCAAAAAAGCGCCACAAGTTTTCATTTTTACGCAAGATGAAAAAATATCAATCCTTAACGGGGATGTCCTTCACAGGAAACAACTTTGAACAGAAACAATATAACGGATAACTGCCTCAATAATCATAAACTCGAACTTCGAACAGGGTCGCAATCTAAGTCTTTCAAAACTTGTTTGGGGTGCGTAAAAATCGGAAAATTGTTTTTACTTAATCGCGTTTATTTACAAATTAATTTCAAGCGTGAATTGCGCATTGGCTTTATCGAGCGCCATTTGTGCCTTTGCAAGCGCATCGGCAGTCTTTTCGTATTCGGCATTAGCGTCTAAAACGTCGTAGTTAAGATAGCGATAATCCAAAACGCCCGAAGCGTGGTACGCCTGCTCGCGCACTTTGGGCAACTTGTCCTTCATTCTGGCGTATCTGTCTTTACGTTCGGACAGCTGCGGAATGTATACGAGCATTTGATCGATAGTCATGCCGAACTCCTCCAAAACGGTGGTGGAATTAAAAACGTTAAGGGCGTGCTTTACCGTTCTTATTTTTTCGTCTAGCTCTACGAGCTTTTTTTGCGTAGCCTTAAAATCGTATTGCGGGCGAACGGACTCGATATCTTCTTCGATTGCCGCAATAAACTCCGCGCCGCTGCGTTCGCGTGCAAGCAGCGACGATTTTTCGTCGTTTAATCTTCTTAGTAATTTAGCCGCTTCGGCGGATGTGAATCTCATAATAATACTCTCCTTACAATTAAATTTTATATTGATTTTTATTTTATAAAATGCGTACTTACGTGCTTTTCTTTTTGCGGCAATCCGTACTTTTGCTTGCCGAGCGCAATACTTTTAATCAAAAACGCCATGTTCCTTGCCAGCGTTCGCATAGTCTGCTTGCCTTCCTCGTCCTTTTCGGCTTCGCCGCAAGTAAGTCCGTGAATGCTGTTCCAATATTGACTAGACGCAATCGGCATATCGGAAATGGTAAAATATTTATTAAGCTCGTCGAACGTCGCCGAACACCCTCCGCGCCTAGCGCATACCACGCTTGCACCTACCTTCATCGTCTTGTCGAAATCGGTACTGTAAAACAATCTGTCTAAACAAGCTATAAGCGTCGCGTTTGCCGAAGCGTAGTAAACGGGACTAGCCACAACCAGTCCGTCCGCTTCCTTAAATTTGGGCGCAAGTTCGTTTACGATATCGTCAAAAACGCACTTGCCCCTTTTGGCGCACTCGTTGCACGCAATGCAACCGCGTACGTCCTTTGTGCCTAGCTGAACGATTTCGAAGTCGATATTTTCTTCGTCGAACACCTTTTTCATCTCGCTAAGCGCCAAAAAAGTGTTGCCGCCGATTCTGGGACTGCCGTTTATTGCCAATACTTTCATCGTTTTCTCCTTGCTCCGTGCGTTTTCAGCTTTAACGCTTTAGTATATTGTAACCTATTTTAATCCGCAAATCAAGCTTTTTTGTAAAGATATTCACCGTATTTTGTAAAAGACCGCATTTGCAAAAAGAAAAATCGAACGACATTTTTGCCGTCCGATTTTTTTGTTTAGAAAAGTTTTAGTATTACGCCGCGATTTCCTTTTCGCAAACGTCGCATTTACCGTCGTCGTTATCGTCCGAATGAGCCGCTTCGTCCTTTTTGAAGTCGCAACCCTCGTTGTCGCAAGCGTAGTAATGCGTTTCGTCGTCGCTATGCAAACTACAATTATGCTCGCCGTAACTGCCGTACGACTCGCCGCAAATCGAGCAAACCGCCTTGCTAACGCAAGTTGCCGTGCCGCCCTCGCAGTCGTGATCGCATATTCTCGCGCGCAAACCGTAGTTATATAATGCGGAAGCAAGCTTCTTTTGCTTATCCGACGAAGATTGACTCGTTTTGAGAAGATACAAGCAGTCGTTTACGCTTACGCTAAGCGTTTCCTTTTCTTCTTCGGAAGTCTTAATCGCAAAAGTATAAACGGTGCCAAAGTCGGACGCCGCAATGCCGCCCGTAACAAACGTATAGTAGTCGCCGTCCTTTACGATTTTGTCGGTTACGTCGACGCCGTTAAAATAAACGCTCTCGCCGCTTTCGAGCGCGAACTTCACCTTAATGAAAGTCATGTTGCCTACGACAATCGAATATTCCTTAAAGCTCTCGCCGATAGTAACGGCAGACTGCGGAATTTCGGTTTCGGGTACGGTATATTCGCCGTCAAGCGATTCGTAACCGAAGTATTCTTCCGCCGCCGCGCCGTAACCAAGCGTGCCGTTTATAAGATTTATAACGGTTTGGTCGTCGCTGCTGTTTAGAACGTTTTTAAGATTTGCTTCGACGCTGTAATTATCCTTTGTCGCCTTAACCGTGCCGTCGTAACTTAAAACGGCTTTAATGTTATCGCCCATGCTTTGCGGATTGATACCTTCGAGTGCGAAAACATAAAGTCCGGTTTTTGCGTCGAACGCTCCGTTTACGGTCTTGGTTTTGCCGTGGAACGTAAATTCTACGCTAAGCTTGCTTAAATCGAATTCGACGTCAAATGCCATTACGTAGTACTTGATTGCGATATCGCCGCCGATATTTACTGCTTGACCGTAGAATTCGTATCTTGCCAAAACGCTATCGCCGCTTAAAACGGGGTATGCGTCCTTAGCAACGTTCTGTCCCCATGCCGAGCCGAGAAGCATTGCCACTTCGCCCGAAGCGAACTGAATATCCGTTTTAACGCTTGCGTTTACGACTATCGTGTCCGAAGCCTTAGCGCAGCTGTCTGCAAGATAATAGTTGTTAACCGAATTGTTGACATCGAACTTTCTGCACCAACCTACAATCGCGCCCGAATGATCGTTGCTGCCGCTTGCGCTTATTATTTTGCCGTAGTTAAAGCAGTTTTTAAGCGAAATTACGGCATTGTTGTTAATGTATCCGCAAATTCCGCCTATGTAACCGCCCTGCGTACCTGTGCTTTTTACGGTGCCGATATTAGCGCAGTTTTCGATTACGATCTGAGAGTTAGCGTAAGCTACCACGCCGCCTATGCAGTCGTGTCCGCCCGAAGTAACGTCGCCGTAGTTGACGCAGTATGTTACTTGCGATCCGCCGTTCATATCGCCTATTACGCCGCCAATGTGCTTTGCTACTCCGACGAAAGTAACGGTACCGTAGTTGTTGCAATACAAAATGCGTGTTTTGGTGTTCGCCGTGCCGACTATGCCGCCGCACACTTCGCCCGTCTGCATCGTAACGGAGCCGTAGTATGCGCAGTTTTTAACCGTCGAAGCGTCGGCGTTACCAACAACGCCGCCTATGTATTTGTTTGCGTTTGTAGCAAACTCGCTTTGATCGGATATGTTTACGTAAGAAACAACGCTTTCTATCGTCGCTTTGCCGTAAGCTCTGCCTATAACGCCGCCTATCGTTTGAACGCCGCTAGCCGAGATAACTATCGAGCCTTTTACGGTAAGGTTTTTAATCGTTGCTCCGTTTACCGCTCCGAAAAGTCCGCGCTCGCCGCTTGTTGCCGCAATAGACAATTCCGAAACGGTTTTGTCGTTTCCGTCAAAAACGCCGCCGTACGGCTTGTCGGCGGTACCGATTGCCGTCCACTCGTAATTTTGTAAATCGATATTGTCCGTCAAAATGCCGTTGCAATTCGTTTGACCGTTGCTTACGTATTCGGCAAACCAGAAAAGCTGACCTACGTTGGATATTTCGTAAACGCCGTCGTTTAACGTTGCCGGCTGATAGTGCTTTTGACCGTCGGTTTGAGTGCAAATACCGTTTTCGTATACGTGATGTTCGTCCTGCACGTCGTTGCTGTATCCCGTTATCGTATCGGAACTGCAAGTTTCGAGCACCGGATAAACGAACTCGCTTACAAAATCGGGCGTCGCGTCGCCGCCGATGCCGAGCGTCTGCTTCCACAATCCGTTCGACTTCTTGCCGTTAAGCAAATACGCAACCTCACCCGAAGCAAATTCTTCGGCGGTTTTGTATTCTACGTTTGTAACGCTTCCGTACGAACCTTTATTAACCACTCCCTCCATTTCGTCGTTAGCGTAATAGCAATTGTCGATTACCGTGTTATTGCTTTTTTCACTTTTAGCCACATATCCTATTTGACTTGCGTCAGCGGCACACTCGATATGCCCGAAGAAGTAACAATTGCGTATGGTGCTGCTTATTTGTACCATGCCCGCAATGCCGCCGCCTCTTTGGGGTGCCGTGATTTTACTTGTACTGTAACAGTCGGAGATCGTAGCGGTTTTATCGCCTTCTCCCAAAAGTCCGCAAATTCCGCCTACGCGCCCGTCGCTATCGCCGGTGCTCGTAGAAGCGATATCGCATTTTTCGGAGCCGCATCTTTTTATGCTGCCGCAACAGCCGCCGCTGATGCCGCCGATATATTTACCGCCTCTTACAACGCAATTTTTAGCGATACAATTTTCAATCGTGCCGGTGTCGAACATAAATCCCGTTATCGCGCCTACATAAGAAGACCCGCCTTCGAAATAAGAGGAAGCTATCGTTAAGTTTTTTACCGTTCCGTCTTTAACGCAACCTATAAAACCACCGAACCTTTCCGCCGTTCTTTTCATATATAAACCGCTTATTGTATGATTGTTGCCGTCGAACGTTCCGTAATATCTGTTGCTATCGTTAGCGCCTCTGTTGCTTATAGGCGTCCATAACATAAATTCGGTTACGTCGCCTACAAGCACGCCGTCCGCTACAACGTCTTTGTTAACTACGATGTCGTCGGTTAGACGCGCGTTTGCGCTTTTGTTTGCGTCGACGCCGTCGAGCGTACCGTTAGTCAATGCCGCAAACCAATAAAGCTGACCTGCGTTGGATATTTCGTAATAGTCGTCGGTCATATCGTCTAAAGTACCGTTATCGTTAAGCGTAGCCGGCTGATAGTGCGTATTGTCGTGAGTGCAAAATCCGTTTTGATAGTCGTGCACCGGAGTAGCCGAACGGTCGTTGTCGTTGCTGTATTCGGCTTTGCAAGTGGTATACACTCTGTACACGGTATTGCCGCTTAGCGAGGGTAAGCCCGCTCCGCAAGTTTGATACCACGTTTGGCTTCCGTCCGTTTTGCCGCCGTTAAGCAAATACGTTACTTCGCCTAAAGCAAACGACTGCTCGCTCATTTGCGTAGTGCCGCTTCGTTGTGCGTCGCTAAGAGCGTTCAGATAGTAGCAGTTGCTTACGTTTACCGTAACTTTATTTCCGCTTCGAGCAAACGTGTTGCCGCTTTCTTCGCTTACAAGATTAAACGTTGCCGCTACGTAAGAATTCGCTATGGTTGCCGTTACGCTTGTATAACCTATTATTCCGCCGCAAAACTTCGTGCTTGTTCCTTCGATAGAACCGGTAAACGCGCAATCGGTTACGGTAATCGTTCCGCCTCCGCCGTTTGCAATCAAACCGCCGTGCGTGCCGTCGCCTTCGACCGACGAAGTTATTTCTACGTCGCTTATGCATTTTTCAATTTTTACGTCGCCGCCTTGCACCCTGCCGATAATGCTTGCGGCAAACTTTTGGGTAGTCGAAATCGTTCCGTCTACTATAAGATTTTTTATCGTTGCTCCGTTTACGTACGAGAACGGAGCGGCATATTGTTCGGTTTGCTCCAATGCGAGATTAAGAACCTTTTTGTTGCCGTCAAAAGTTCCGCCGTAAGCGTTTTCGCCGTTGCCTATGCCGAAAGCTTTTATCGCGCTTGCGTCCACGTTGTCGGTAAGCTTACCGTTTATCGAGGTTTCGCCGCCGTTAACTTTAGCCGCAAACCACAAAAGCTGACCTGCGTTGGATATTTCGTAATAATCGTCGGTCGTATCGTCCGCCGTTCCGTTATCGTTATGCGTTGCCGGCTGATAGTGTCCGTTTTCGCATATGCCGTTTGTGTACGTACCGGTACAATCGGCTTCGACGCACGACGTTGCGACGCTATTGTCGCCGTTTGCGTTCGCAACCGAATAGCGCATGCCAGCAAAAGCGATGAACAGCATAGCGAATACTATCGCGCACGCCGCTTTTAGAAGTTTTTTATCTTTCTTAATTTGAGTATTTTTCATTTTTACCTCCTTTTAACCTTGGGTAAACGCATACCTTATCGTTAATTTTTGTCCATCGGCAAGTCGAACCCTTCGTTTTTGTCCGCAATCGACCCGTCGACGGTTTCTTGGCAACCCGGATTGTCGCAAATGTTGTCGTGATTTGCGTCGGTGTGGCTTGACTTGCCGGGCGTAAGTACGTCGCCGCACCTTTCGCACAAAATATCGGTAGTACAGTCTCCGTCGTCGTCAGCCGATTGATGTCCGAGCGCCTCTATCGTTTGTTTGTCTTCGTGGTTACACTTAGTGCAGGTGCGAACTTTTTCGCCGCTTGTCGTGCACGTAGCGTCAGTCGTAATCGTCCACGCCGAATATTCGTGGTCGCAAGGCTTGTTGCAGCTTGCTACCGAAACAGGTATAACGATAGCTGCCACCAATACCACCGCGGCGATCGCAATGATGCAAATTAGCTTTTTCTTATCCATAAGTTCCTCCTTATAATAATTTTTGTATAAAAAAAGACGCCTAGGCGGAACCTTTTAGGCTTCGCTTAAGCGACTTGAAAGAAAAAATATTATATGCGGAAAATAGACGGCTTCTATCCGTCTGCTTGCATATATGTATGCTTGCTTGCTTGCTTGCTTGCTTGCTTGCTTGCTTGCTTGCTTGCTTGCT
>CAZEXL010000023.1:0-19742 GCA_964516925.1 uncultured Lachnospiraceae bacterium
GAAAACACTAGAAACATCGGTATTATGGCGCACATCGACGCCGGCAAAACGACCACTACGGAACGTATTTTGTACTATACCGGTAAAGTTCACAAGATCGGCGAAGTTCACGAAGGCGCTGCAACCATGGACTGGATGGTTCAGGAACAGGAGCGCGGTATAACCATTACTTCGGCGGCAACCACCACCCAGTGGAAGGGCAAGCGCATCAATATTATCGACACCCCGGGCCACGTAGACTTCACGGTAGAAGTAGAACGTTCGCTTAAAGTTCTCGACGGTACCGTTGCGGTATTCTGCGCACGCGGCGGCGTTCAGCCTCAGTCTGAAACCGTATGGCGTCAGGCAGATAAGTACGGCGTTCCCCGTATGGCTTACGTAAACAAGATGGACCGTGACGGCGCAAACTTCTTTAATGTGCTCGACATGATGAAGACACGCCTTGGTACCAAGCCGCTCGCTTTGCAGATTCCCATCGGCAAGTCGGACGAGTTTGTAGGTATGATCGACCTCGTTACCATGAAGGCGGATATTTATAAGGACGACCTCGGCAACGTTATGGACGAAACCGATATCCCCGCCGATCTCGTAGATCAGGCAAACGAATACCGCGCTAAGCTTTTGGAAGCGGTTGCCGAAACGGACGACGCGCTTATGGAAAGATTCTTCGAAAACGAAGGAAGCGACTTCACCGTCGACGAAATCAAAACCGCCGTTCGTAAGCTTACGCTCGAAATGAAGTACACCCCCGTTCTTTGCGGAAGCAGCTTTAAGAACAAGGGCGTACAAAAGCTTTTGGACGCAATAGTAGACTATATGCCTTCTCCGGTAGATATTCCCAACATCAAGGGTAAGACGCCGGACGGCAAGGAAGAAGAGCGTATCACCGGCGACGATCAGCCGTTTGCAGGTCTTGCATTCAAGATCATGGCAGATCCGTTCGTAGGTAAGCTTGCATTCTTCCGTTGCTACAGCGGAACGCTCGAATCCGGTTCGTACGTTCTTAACTCTACTAAGGGCAAGAAAGAAAGAATCAGTCGTATTCTTATGATGCACGCAAACAATCGTAGCGAAATCGATAAGATTTACGCAGGCGACATTTGCGCGTTCGTAGGACTTAAAGATACCACCACCGGCGACACGCTTTGCGACGAAAAGAATCCCATTATTTTGGAAAGTATGGAATTCCCCGAGCCGGTTATAAGCGTTGCTATCGAACCCAAGACCAAGAACGACCAAGAAAAGATGACCATGGCGCTTATTAAGCTTGCCGAAGAAGATCCGACGTTTAAGACATACACCGATCAGGAAACGGGACAAACCATCATTGCCGGCATGGGCGAGTTGCACCTCGATATTATCGTAGACCGTATGAAGCGCGAATTCAAAGTAGACGCTAACATCGGTAAGCCGCAGGTTGCATATCGTGAAACCATTCGCGACACCGTTAACGCCGAAGGTAAATACGCTCGTCAGTCGGGTGGTAAAGGTCAGTACGGACATTGTAAAATCACTATGGAGCCGCTTGAACCCGGTTCAGGATACGTATTCGAAGACAAGACTGTCGGCGGATCTATTCCCAAGGAATATATCCCGGCTATCGACAAGGGTATTGCAGAAGCTCGTCTTTCGGGCGTGCTTGCAGGATATGAGTGCGTAGACTTCAAGGTAACCGTTTACGACGGTAGCTATCACGAAGTCGACTCTTCCGAAATGGCGTTCTCTATCGCCGGTTCTATGGCGTTTAAGGACGGTATGAAGAAGGCTCGTCCGGTAATTTTGGAACCGATCATGAAGGTGGACGTAAGCCTTCCCGAAGATTATTTGGGAGCAGTTCAGGGCAACATCTCTTCTCGCCGCGGTCAGCTTATGGGTACCGACGACGTAAACGGAAGCAAGATGATCCATTCCGAAATTCCTTTGTCCGAAATGTTCGGTTATGCTACCGATTTGCGTAGCCGTACCCAAGGACGCGGCAACTACACCATGACTTTCGACCATTATGCAGAAGTTCCCCGCAACATTGCCGAGAAGATTATGGGCGAAAGAGGCAAGAAAGATTAAAATTTAACTAAAAAAGCGTGTTAAAACGTTTGTTAAATTTTAAAAAACATTGTATAATTAAATAAAGTTTTATGCGTTTTGTAAACTTTCGTTTGCACGAAGTATAAAACGGCTCTGTTTAGAGAAAATCATTTTATAAAAATAAAAAAATTAAGATTTATTTTGGAGGAAAATTAATATGGCAAAGGCTAAATTTGACCGTTCTAAGCCGCACGTAAACGTTGGTACTATCGGCCACGTTGACCACGGTAAGACCACGTTGACCGCCGCTATCACCATGACGCTTGCAGCAAAGGGTTTTGCAGAAAAGATGCGTTATGACGAAATCGATAAGGCTCCCGAAGAGAAGGCAAGAGGTATCACGATTAACACCTCGCACGTTGAGTATCAGACCGAAACTCGTCACTATGCTCACGTAGACTGCCCGGGCCACGCCGACTACGTTAAAAACATGATCACCGGTGCCGCTCAGATGGACGGCGCGATCCTCGTAGTTGCTGCTACCGACGGCGCAATGCCTCAAACTCGTGAACACATCCTTCTTGCTCGTCAGGTTGGCGTTCCCAAGATCGTTGTATTCATGAACAAGACCGACCTCGTTGACGATCCGGAAATCCTTGACCTTGTAGAAATGGAAATCCGCGACCTTCTTACCGAGTACGGCTTCCCCGGAGACGACACCCCGATTATCAAGGGTTCCGCTTTCAAAGCTTTGGAAGCAGCTCAGGCAGGCAACGCAGACAGCGAAGACTGCAAGTGCATTATGGAACTTATGGACGCTATCGACTCCTACATTCCCGCTCCCGAACGTGATACCGACAAGCCGTTCCTTATGCCTGTCGAAGACGTATTCACCATTACCGGACGTGGTACCGTTGCTACCGGCCGTGTAGAACGTGGTGTTGTAAAAGTTCAGGACCCCGTTGAAATCGTTGGTATCAAGGCTACCAAGACCTCGGTTGTTACCGGCGTAGAAATGTTCCGTAAGTCTCTTGACTTCGCTCAAGCAGGCGACAACGCAGGTATTCTTCTTCGTGGTATCGATCGTAAGGATATCGAACGCGGACAGGTTATTGCTAAGCCCGGCTCGATCACCCCGCACACCGACTTCACCGCAGAAGTTTACGTTCTTAAGAAGGAAGAAGGCGGACGTCATACTCCGTTCTTCGACGGATATCGTCCTCAGTTCTACTTCAGAACTACCGACGTTACCGGTACCATTAAGCTTCCCGAAGGCGTGGAAATGGTTATGCCCGGCGATAACATCTCGATGACCGTTTCGCTTATCCACCCGATCGCAGCTGAACAAGGTCTCCGTTTCGCTATTCGTGAAGGCGGACGTACCGTTGGTTCCGGCGTTGTAGCTAAGATCATTAAATAAGCTATAATCTAATTGTAATCAAAAAAACGCTTGGCTTTGGGTCAGGCGTTTTTCTTACCTTTCTTTGGGAAAGAAAGGTAAGCCAAAGAAACTTAAACTAATTCTAAGTTAGAAAAAGTAAGACAAAGAAACTTAAGCTTTGGGTTATACGCTTAAAACCACTCGTTACCAACGAGGAGCGTTAGTAACAAGGTAGGCAAAAGAAACTTATCTTTCTTTGGGAAAGAAAGGTAAGCGAAAGAAACCTAAACAAGTTTTAAATTGTAAAAGCAAGAAAAGGAGTTTGAGCAAATTAAGTTTGCGTATACGAGCAAGTAACGGTCCGGAAACTTACCGTAGGCAACAGTGGGGAAAACTATTGCCAAGCAAACACTTGACAAAAAACGGCAAAAGACATATACTTAACGCATATGTGCGCAAAAAGAGGCGGTCGTTTTGTTACGATCTTTCGGTTTTTTGCGGCAGGTTTGTCGGATTTTCGTTTTGCAAAGTCGACAAGAGCTAGTGTGAAATCGAATAGGAGTTTATAGGAGTCAATAAGTAATGAAAAAAACGTTATCCTTAGTTTTTCTGGTTTTAATGACGTGCGTTTGCGCGTTGTCGGTAGCGGCGTGCGGCGAAAAGGAATGCGAGCACGCTTACGGTGAATGGAAAGTCGTTATCGAAGCGACGTGCGATACCGAGGGCGTAAAAACGCGCAAGTGCACTAAGTGTAATAGCGACGAAACGGAATCCGTAGCGGCGCTTGGTCACAATTATTCTACCGAGTGGACGGTAGACGAAGAAGCCGAATGCGAAAAGGCGGGCAGCAAGTCGCTCCATTGCCTTAACGGCGGCTGCGACAGCAAAATCGACGTAACGCCCATAACGGCGCTTGGTCATAATTATTCTACCGAGTGGACGGTAGACGAAGAAGCCGAGTGCGAAAAGGCGGGCAGCAAGTCGCGCCATTGTCTTAACGGCAGCTGCGACAGCAAAATCGACGTAACGCCCATAGCGGCGCTTACTCACGACGTAGACGAGGAAGAGTTGATTTGCAAAAATTGCAAAAAAGAGTACTACACGACGGGCATTAAATTTACGCTAGTCGACGCCGCTCCGTCGTATTACGAGGTTACCGACGTAGGAACGGCAAGTTCTGCGACCGAAATTATTATACCCAAAAAACACGACGGCAAAGTGGTTGCAAGTATAGGCAGTTCGGCGTTTCGTTCTTGCACGGCAACGAGCATAACCCTTCCTTCTACGATAACGAGTATCGGGAAGCGCGCGTTTTACGCATGCAAAAACTTAACCGAAATTACTTTACCTTTCGGCGTAACGAGTATCGGTGACGAAGCGTTTTACGGATGCACGTCGTTAAGCGAAGTGTCGTTGCCCGACGGCATAACCGACATGGGTAGCGGTTTGTTTTACGGTTGTACCGTTTTAAGTAGGCTAGTGTTGCCGACGGACGCAACGAGCATAGCCGACAAAATGTTTTACGGTTGTACGAGGATAAGCGAAGTTAATATTCCTTCCGGCATAACAACCGTTGGCGAAAGCGCATTTTTCGGTTGTACGGGCGTAACGAAAGTCGTTATTCCTACCTCGATAACGTCAATAGGTATCAGTGCGTTCGGAAATTGTTCGGGAATAAAAAAGGTTAATTACCTTGGCTTGATAGACGATTGGGTGCAAATTCAGTTTTGCAGCGACGACAATATAGTGGGCGGCGGATACGACAAAACCACGGGACGCGCGGCTAATCCCACGTACTACGCAAAAGATTTATACATAAGCGACGCGCGCGTTACCGAAGTTAATCTTACTACGGCAACTGCAATTTCGGGCAATGCGTTCGTTAATTGCAATAGCATAGCAAAGCTAAATACCGGAGCGGCAACGTCTATAGGCAGCTTTGCGTTTTACGGTTGCAAGTCTTTAAGCGAAGTTACGTTAGGCACCGACTTAACTAATATAAAAGAAGTTGCGTTCCTCGATTGTACTGCTTTAAGTAAAGTAAATTATCTCGGCACGCTTGACGAGTGGGCTACGATAACCATGAGTCCGTGCGGAGACGCAAATATAACTCATCGTACTTTGCTCGATTACGCAAAAGATTTGCATATCGGCGGTAAGCTCGTTACCGAAGCGGTTATAAGCGCCGAAAAAATTAACGACTACGCTTTTTGCGGGTGCAAAAGCATAACGAGCGTAACGCTTAACGAAAGCGTAAATAGAGTGGGCAAAGAAGCGTTTTATGATTGCAACGGAATAATCAAGGTAGCCATTGGAAGCGGAGTACAATCTATCGGCACTAACGCATTCAAACAATGTTACAGCTTGACCGAAGTTATCGATCGTTCTTCGCTTAACGTCGAAGTAGGAAGCAGTGCAAACGGATACGTGGGATATTACGCATACGGCGTTTGTAGCGACGAGCAACAAAGCAAGATAAGCACGAGCGGCGACGGCTACGTAATTTATACCGGCGAGGCCGAAAAAATTCTTATCAAATACGTCGGAGACGAAACTACGGTTACCGTTCCCTCTACCGTAACGGCAATAAAGAGCTATGCTTTTTACGGACGTTCGCAGGTAACGAATATTAAGTTGCCGACAGGAATTGCGCGCATAGAAGCAGGGGCGTTCGAAGGTTGTAATAATCTTAAGTATAACGAATACGGCAACGCGTACTATTTGGGCAACGACGACAACAACTACGTTCTGCTTGTAAAAGCAACGTCTACCGGCATAACGACTTGCGAAATTAACGCAAATACGAAATTTATTAGCAACGATGCGTTTAAGTCTTGCAGTAAGCTTAGCAGCGTTGAAATTCCCGACAGCGTCTCGGTTATCGGCGACTCTGCGTTTTATGCTTGCAGCGGCTTAACGAGCGTAACGGTCGGCAACGGCGTAACGACGATAGGCGAAAAGGCGTTCTATTATTGCAACGGTTTAGCAAGCATTACGATCGGAAGCAAAGTAAACGCAATATCCAAAGACGCATTTGCTTATTGCAGCGCACTAAAAAGCATTTACTACAAAGGCGAAGCTACCGAATGGAGCGAAGTAAACGTCGAAAGCGGCAACACTAACGTTACTAAGGCTACCGTGTATTACTACAGCGAAAGTCGGCCTGCGGAAAGCGGCAATTATTGGCATTACGACGCGGACGGCAAAACGATAGTCGTTTGGTAAAAGGAAGCGTAAGCAAAATCAAACGAGACGAAAGTATCGGCGCTAAAATGAATCGAATGGAAAAGCGATATAATCGATTTAACGATTGGCTAAAAGCGAAGTTTGGCGAACGGACTCTAAAAATCTGTATCGACGGCGGGTTTACGTGCCCCAATCGAGACGGAACCAAAGGGTACGGCGGCTGTTCGTTTTGCGGCGAACGCGGTAGTGGCGAAAACACCAAAAGGACGGACGTATCCGCCCAAGTGCGCGACCACCTAGCAAGTTATAAGGCGGCAAGAGCGAATAAATTTATAGCGTATTTTCAGAATTTTTCCAACACGTACGAAAGCATAGACAAGCTGAAAGAAAAGTACGACGGCGCGCTTATCGACGACAGAATCGTTGCCCTTGCGGTCGCCACAAGGCCCGATTGCATAACTAAAGAAGTGGTTGACTTGTTAAAGTCGTACTTAGGGAAGTACTACGTGTACGTAGAGCTGGGACTTCAAACAGCAAACGAAGAAGTTGCGAGCAAATTCAATCGCGGATATTCCAATGCCGAGTTTGCGCAAGCGACTAAAATGCTAGCTAGTTGCGGTATAGACGTGGTTGCGCATCTTATGATCGGTTTGCCGTACGAGCAAGAGGGGGATCTAACCGAAACGGTAAATTTTATTAATTCGTTGCCCGTTACGGGCGTTAAAATACATTCGACGTATATAATAAAGGGTACCGAGCTGGAAGAATTGTATACCGGCGGCGAATACGAGCCGCTTACGCTAGAACGTTACGTGGACGGAGTATGTTACGTTCTGGCGCACTTAAAGCCCGAAACGGTAATATGTCGCATTACCGGCGACGCGCCCAAAGATAAATTGGTCGAACCGAAGTGGAACGCGCGAAAAAAGCCCGTTTTAAACGCAATAAACAAAGCGTTGGAAAAAAGAGACGTACGTCAAGGCAACGCCTTTAAAAAGAATAGTTAATCAAAAAAATCGCTTACTAACATAAGCGATTTTTTTGGACTTTACGTTTATCGTAAAAGTCTAACGACGATTAGCTCTTTGCCAAAAGTCGATGCTTAAGGCTGATTACTTTGTATACTCAAAGTGATCTCCGCTACTTTGCGTAGGGGGCATTCTGTCGCCCTTGGATACGTTAACCGTGCCGACGACTCTGCCGTTTTTAGCAACGACGTTGTATTCGCCCGACCACGGAGCGATTTCGCCCGAGTTAAGCTTTTGCTTTTTCATAATCATTCCTCCTTGTGTGGTTAGTATTTGCCGTAAGCGGTAAAATATGCGCCTTTTTAAGTTGCGCCGTCAATGCAAAATATGGTAAAATTTAGTTAGTATATTTCATTTTAAACAATATGCGATTATTTATTACAAGAGGATAGTAATGTCAAAGTATGCAAAAGAAGTCAATAAATATCTTTGTAAAATAAAAAAAGGCGATATGTCGCAGATGAAAGAGCTGTTTAACCTAACGGCAAATCACTTGCGAGTGGTTGCACAAATATATCTTCATAATAAATCAAATTGCGATGACGTGGTTTCGGAAGTGTACACAAGGGTATTTAAATATATTAGTTCGTTTGATTCAAAAAAAGACGGATATAATTGGTTATGTAAAATTACAGAAAGAGTGGCATATTCTTTCAACGCCAAAGAAAATGTTTTTAATGACGTGCCTATAGAAACAGTCAAGATAGAATATGACGAATTGGGAAAGATAGAAGACCAAATAGACTTATCGGATGCATTAAACAAATTAGACAAAGAAGACAAAGCTATAGTCATTATGTACTATTATTTGGGGTACACCTTAGAGGGAATCGGGCATTCCTTTGGCAAAAACAAGGTGTATGTACATAAAAGGATAAAACGGATTTTGAAAAAATTAAAAAATATTTTAGAATCGCAGTAACCTAAAGGGAAAAAACAAGTATATATAATAGATTACCATAAAGGAGATTTATTATGAAAAAGTTAAGTAAGCTAGGGACTGTTTTTTTTGCAATTGTAGGAGTGTTTATATTCGGAGCGTGGACACCCGACAATGTAAATGAGTCAATCAGATATACCGATGCGGCGATTGTTTCTACTTGTTCAAGTGAAAACGTTTATTTTACGAGCAGAAGCCGTTCGGAGGAAAATTATACTCCAAAAAACTGTCCGCTATACAGATGTCTTAGCGGATTGGAAAATGTTTGCGGAGCAGTGGCGGGGTCTATGATTATCGGGTATTATGACAAGTATTTTCCGAATTTAATTCCGAATTGGGAATCCTACTATAGCAATGGTAGTTATCGGTTGCAAGACACTGTTTGTGTGCCGGATGTAATTTCTCAGCTTTATACGCTTATGCGAACAAATGTAGATGATGTGGGCGTGAGTGAGGAAGATTTTGTTGATGGTTTAACATCATATATTAATAATAAAGGCTATAGCGTAAACTATCAAAATTTAGTTAGCGGTAGCGACTTTAATTATGACGAATACAAAAGAGCCATAAATGACGGCAAAGTTGTGGCGTTGCTTACCAAACAAGGCGAAGTGTACGATTTGAAATTTTACGAATCTTATGATTGTATAGAAGCAACAACTGTAACAGATCCGCATATAATGGTAGCTTATGGGTACTTAAAAATAGATTATTATGATGCAAGCGGCATATTTCGAACGGACACCTATCTACGCGTGGCATTAGGAATAACATCAAAAAATGCATATTATAAAATTAATAACAACAATAATATAACAGGAGCATATATAGTTAATATAAGTTAGAAAACTATGAAAGACAGAGATATTCACAAATTTATAGAAGAGCAAGATTCAAAAAGAAAGGTTGCATTATATAAAAAATCCATAGGCGCTATTATTGAAGCGGAAGCTAACGAAAAGCCGAAGCGGAAAAAAATAAATTATAGGTTTTTGATTTATGGGGCTTCATCAATTGCATTGATTTTATGTATTTGCTTTATAATTATATTGCCCATAATGTTTTCGGATAACGCAGAAGATCCTATTACAAGGTACAGTTCCGCAGACGATTACGTTAATGAATTGTCTGATTATACAATAAAGGAGTATGCTCAAAAAAACGGTAAAGAGCTGTTGTATATAGATTGGTATGATATAGCCGAGGATAGACAAACGACAATTTACAAAGATAAAAATGACTTGGCAAAAGTGGTTTTTATAGAGGAAGATTTGGTTAATTTAGATGCGGAAATTTTAGCTATTCTTTATGTGACGGACATTTATACCGAAGTAGATTTTTTGCAGAGCAAATTCGGTGGATTGTTTAATAATATAGAATATAACGGAGTTGTAATTAATTATCATAATAATTTAAGTCATGAAAGTTTTTCTTGTTTTAGATATAACGGTTATTGTTATTATATTTGGTTACAAAATTTATCATCGAATGGTTATGACAAACAATTAATAGTTGATATAGTAAAAGAAATGCTGTCATAGCAAAATGCCGAGTTAAAAAAGCTCGGCATTTTGCTTGTTTATTGGAAACTTTTGGCGTTTATAAAGGTATATATCATAGTAAGTCTTACAAAAAGGAGGATATGGAATGAATAAATTCTTAAAAGCGTTGCCTGCGCTAACAACGATAGTTTTTATTTTGGCAATTTCTTTATTTGTAATTGCATGTAATCCAAGTCAAGAGCAAAGTAGAGATCTTCCGTATACGATAGTTTATGAAGCTGGAAAAGGTGGAGATATCGAAGGTAAAGACGTTCAAAGAATAAATCACGGAGAAGATTCGGAATATGTAACCGCAGTTGCAAAAAAAGGATATTATTTTGTGCAATGGTCGGACGGAGTGTTAACCGCGACAAGGTGCGAAACGAACGTGCAAGAAGATTGCTTTAGTATCGTTGCGCAATTCGCAAAAATAACAAACGAAGTATACGTAACCTACGAAGTGGTCGGTGCTGGATTTATAAACGGCACAATTAATCAAGTTGTTCAATATGGCACCGACGCTTGGAGTGTAACCGCAGAAACGTACGATATCGGGTCGGGAAGCGATGCAATTTTTATACGCTGGTCAGATGGGGTAACTTCTCGGACAAGACAAGAAAAGAATGTAACTAAAAACATGCATATAATTGCGTATTACGGATATAAAGTCAATTACGAGGCAGGGACAAACGGAAGCATTAAAGGTGAAACGCAACAAAGCGTAGTTTATGCAAAAGCCGGAACAAGCGTAACGGCAATACCGAATAAAGGATATACTTTTGTCGGATGGTCGGACGGTAAAACGGAACAAACAAGACAAGATAAACTTGTATACAAGCCTATAGCCGTTACTGCAATTTTCGAGTGGCACGATGCTGATAATTTTACGTACAATTATGATTATGCGACGACAAATTGCGAAGACAGACACATTAATATTAAGAGAAACGAAACGAAAAATAAAAAATGCATTGTTCCTCAACGTGAGCACTTTGCTTTTGACGGATGGTTTTTAGACAAGGATTTAACTGTTCGTGTAGCCGATGAGGAAGGTAACATATTGGTAGATGGGGAGACGTTGTTTGATAGTCCCACAAGGGATTTGTATGCAAAATGGAAGGTAATAACCGATGACGTTGTTCATTATAAAATTTTAATGGTTTATGTTACGGAAGTAAAAGGCACGGCGGAAAATATTTATGGAAACGAAGTTGAAGTAAACTATAGGATGACGGAGTTAGAAAGGAATGCGTGTCAAGAAATCACAAAACAATTCGCAAAGACTCTTAACGATTGGATGGACGGATTGGTTGTATATGAAGTAGACAGTTATTTTACAACCGAGGATGTCGAAGTGGGTTTGTTTGCAAAAAGCATTAAGCAATATGACGGCAGTGCCAATCAACATTATGATGACCTTAACTATTTTGTATATGGTGACGACATTTCAGAAATCGGCGACGATAAGTTAAAAGATTATAGAGCAGTAATAACGACGTTTTCATTGGGAGATAGGGACAATACCTTATTCCATAGCTATACAACCGGAGCGCAAAAAAAGGGAACGAAATACGCGTCGGTATATTTAGACGCATGTTTTGATGAATACGATCAATTTGATGATTTTTCACATTGCGAGTCTCACCCTGAGATAGCGTTTTATTCCGATTATGATTGGGAAAAAACATTACAAACTTATATAGACGAGTTTGTAGATATTTGTGTAACCGATCAACTTTTATACAAATACAGGTCTACGTTAAGCGGCAGTCTTGGTAGATACGAAATGTCGAGGTTGTATCTAATGAACCTAGCGCCGTCAGGGCTTTTGCAAGAAGTCGAAAAAGCAGGCGGTGATATAATTGACGCATGGCAAAAATACGGAAAAACGGGTATTCCGTATACATATTGGACTAACGAACTTTATAGCATCTGTATTCGCGCAAAATGCACGGAAGACGATAGTTACTTGAATTCTAATAGTTGGGACCTTTCTCACGAAAGCGGCTATTATAGCGAAGCATATTTCGAGAAGTCTGGTAAAGACGTGTATCGTGTGTATAAATTTTCAATAGCCGCTGGTGGCGACACGTGTGTATTAACTCCGAACTTTATTGATGAAAAATATGTATTTACACGTTGGGATGACGGTTGTACGGATAAGTCAAGAAAAATAACAAACGTACAGACGGATATGAGTTTAACTATTCAATGTACTTTGCAAACGCGAACGTTTAATTATGTCGCAGGAGAAGGTGGTTATTTGCAGTGGTTTAGGGACGAAACGTTAATGAAAGAAGCAGCGATAACGATAAAATGGGGACAACAAAACGGGAGTCCGTTGTTAGCAGTCCCCGAAGAAGGCTACAAATTCATTGGATGGTCCGACGGACAAAATATAATTGATGCAAGAGGCAATTTAACGTGCCTTCGATTGGATATATGGAAGAAAGACAACGTATATTGGCAAACGAATGAAGAAACAAGTTTCGTAATTGTTGCTTTATTTGAAAAGATTGGTCAAGATAAGTAAAATTAACCAAATTCAAATGTTACAAATGGCGTGGTTGGCTTTCTTATAACATTAAACTAAACGGCTAATAAAAGTGCAAAACACAAGTGAAATATATTTTTAACAAAATATTGGAGGTAACCTATGAAAAGAGGAAGAAGAACATTCGTGATTTTGTTTATAACAATACTGTTATGTATTACTTGTATCGTGTGTCCGCCAAAAAACAGAAGCGCAGAGGCGGAAAATGTATCAAATTTAACTTTTACATTGATTAACGACGGGCAAGAATATAAGGTTGGTGCGGCAAACAAATCGATAACTTCGGCAGTGATTCCATCGCTGTATCAAGGCTTGCCGGTAACGGAAATTTCGGATAACGGTTTTGCCGCTTGTACGAGCTTGGAGTATGTATTTATCCCGGAATCAATTCAAAAAATAGGCAACAATGCTTTTATACGAGATGTTAATTTGAAAAAGGTTGTTGGAATGGCGGGAGTTACATCATTTGGGAACAATGCTTTTTCTATGTGTTCGGGGTTGGATTATTTGATTTTACCATCAAATATACAGCAGCTAGGCAATAGTGTAATAAGGGATATACCAAGTACTGTTTATGTTCGTTCAACTGAAGCGAAAATGGTGGCTCTAAATCCTAATTGGAAATATGACGGAAACGTAATTTACGGTAATGATTTGGTCTTTGAAGAATTTATTTCATCGGAAGGGGAAGTAGGATATGAAATTGCAGAATGGCAACTTTTGGAACCGTCAGGATCTTTAACAATTTATAGTTGGTGTTATGCGGATTATAACGATTTAGTTGGGGCGAAATTGTTAAACATAGCAAGTTGTGCTTTTTGGGGTTTGACATTGGACTCCATAACGATAAAGCATCCAGACGGATCAAATTTGACTCATGCAATTAACATTGAACCATATGCTTTTGCATTTTCAAGCATACAAAGCATTGACATTTTGACTGATATTACGGTCAACGTAAATGATTCCGGATATGTGATAGGCGGGGAAGGACTTTTTGCGGAGTCTTCGGTCGTATCTGTTACTTTGCCGGATACGCTTACCGAAATTGCAAATAATATGTTTTCGCAATGTTGTAATTTAACGGAAATAAAAAACACAAACAATAACATTAAAACAAATTGTTTATCAGATAAAATCATAACGATAGGAGACGATGCGTTTTATGGTTGTATCGGAATCAATAGCTTATCTATAGAATTTACAATACAAATGATTAGTCAAAATGCTTTTAATGGCTGGGGATTAACGCAAAGCGTTTATATTGATGTGAATGAATCTGCAAGCACTTCGTGGAATTCATTATGGAATAATGGCGCGAATTGCGAATTTATATTCAAAACGCAATATTTTTTAGACTTTGCAGAAAACGAATATGTCTATTATAAAAATATTGATAATACAATATTAAATTCGCAGACAATTGAGGTAACCTATAATGATTCATTTAGTTTTAGAGTGGATTGTAAAGCCGGTTATGAAAATGCGACTATCTGTTATGGTGAAGAAACTATAGAGCCCAATTCTGAGGGCGTTTACACAATTATTGTAACAGAATCGAATTTGCAATTTAGCGTTGTTGCTGGATTAGTACAGTATAGTATTACTTATAAAAACCTAGGGGGAGGGGTTTTGCCATCTTCCAATCCAACATCATATACGATAAAACAAACGATAAGTCTTCTTGCGCCGACTTGGTATGGAGCATATTTAGATTCAACCTTAAGTATAAACGGATGGAATCCTGGCGAAAGCATTGGCGATGTAGAAATAACGGTAGAATATGGTCGAGCTGTTGAACATACGTTCCTGATAGATAACGATGGAGGAAGCGGCGATGAGAGAGGAAGCGCGCTATTTAATAGCAATATGCCGACAAATATTTTGAAACCAGAGAGATATGATTATAAATTTCTGGGATATTATTCCGAATCAAATGGATTGCAATACTATGATGCTAATATGAACAGTGTAAGGCTTTTTGATTTTACAACGGATAATGAAACATTTATTGCAAGATGGGAAAAAGAATATTTTTATGTGTCTTTTGAACAAAGGTCCGTTGCAGTATCTGGGGGAACAACACAACTAAGATTAAAAAATGGAGAAAGATGGCCATCTATCACAATGCCACTACGTACCGGATATGTTTTTAGCGGATATTATTATCAATATGAAGTAGCTAGTCATCTTTATTATGATTCTAACGGAATGCCGCAATATACGTATTTCAATTTTAATCAAGATATTGTTCTTTATGGTTATTGGGAACAATCGATAAATTATTACATTTATTTAGATAAAATTCATTATATGGAAGGAGAATCGCATTATTTAGCGAGCTATGTGTTAGGATATGACGATTCAATTACTTACACAGCCCCCGAATCAATGACATATTATGTGGATGGGGCAAATGATGTTCGCCTATTCAGTCGTTGGGTAATGATAAAAGGAGATTATGTTGCAGGACAAAACGAGTGGCAAACATGTTCAGAAAGTAGAGATTTAGATGTTAAAATTTGTGACTTAATTTCGACACATTATCCCGAATATGACGGGGAAACCATTACCATTCGAGCTGTGTATGGTATTGCGAATAATGAGGATGCGTGCCTAGCTGCAGGTACATTAATAACTCTGGCAAACGGAAGTCAAAAGGCGGTAGAAGAATTAACCGACGATGATATTCTGCTTGTATGGAATATGCATACAGGAACATTTGATGTTGCGCCCATTCTTTTTATAGATAGTGAGCCTATAAAGAATTATGAAGTAATAAACTTATATTTTTCTGACGGCACTAATGTGAAAGTAATAACCGAACATGCATTTTGGGATTACGATTTAAATAAATATGTTTATTTGCGAAAAGATGCGGCAAAGTATATAGGTCATTGGTTTAATAAGTTAAGTATCGATGGAAGTGATGGCTATGTTAGTGTAAGAATACAGCTCATTAATGTAGTCGTGCAAGAAGAACAAACATCTGCGTGGAGCCCTGTTACATATGGACATTTATGTTATTATGTAAATGGCATGTTGTCGATGCCGGGTGGTATTAGCGGTTTAATAAACATTTTCGATGTCGACGCACAAACTTTGCAATATGATACGACTGCCATGCAAAATGACATTGCAATTTATGGCTTGTATACATATGAAGAATTTGCAGAAATTGTTCCAATAACGGAAGAGATTTTTAACGCTTTCAATGGACAGTATCTAAAAGTTTCTATAGAAAAGGGACTTATCACAATAGAAAGGGTTCAAGAATTGGTGGAAAGATATTCTAAATTCCTTAGTAAGATTTGATATATTTTTAATGTATTAATTATCAAAGTGTAATCATTCTTCCTTGTGTGGTTAGTATTTGCCGTAAGCGGTAAAATATGCGCCTTTTTAAGTTGCGCCGTCAATGCAAAATATGGTAAAATACTCTAAAGGAGATTTTTATGATTACCGTTATCGGACTTGGATTTAACGAAGGCAGTATTTCTAAACGCGGAATGGATATTTTATCCGCGTCGGATATGATTATTTTTCGTACGTTGCGTACGCCGCCCGCAAAAGCGCTTGGCGGATTTTGTAACGGAAGTTTCGACTATTTATACGAAAAGGCGGAGTCGTTTGACGAGCTTAATTCCACCATTGCCGGTGAACTTATTCGGCTTAGCCAAAGCTACCCCAATCTTGTGTATTGCGTAGACGGCGACGGCTACAAGGACAGTTCGGTAGTCGAGCTTTGTAAGCGAACCGAAACGTATATCGTGCCCGGTCCGTTCGATCTTGCTTTTGCTCCGTCTACGGCTTGTACGTATTTCAGCGCGTACGACCTTGCGGCAAACTTTTATATCGATCCGAAGGTGCCTACGTGCGTATACGCCATCGACGACGGCAATATCGCAAGCGACGTAAAGCTGTATTTGTTGCGCTTTTATTCGCCCGAACAAAAGGTGATTTTGTGCAACGAAAAAGACAAGACGTATATAAGTTTAGCCGACCTAGACAGGCAAAAAAAGTATTCTGCGTCCACAGCCGTATACCTAGAAAGCGGAAACAACAGCAGCTTTGCCGAGTTGCTTAGAATAATGACTCGTCTTACCGCACCCGACGGCTGTCCGTGGGATAAGGCTCAAACTCACGACAGTATTCGCATTAATCTTTTAGAAGAGGCGTACGAAGCGGTACAAGCCATTACCGACGGCAATATAGACGGCATGATAGAAGAACTGGGTGACGTACTGCTACAAGTGGTGTTCCATTGCGATATTGCTTTGCGCACGGGCGAGTTTACCTTAGAGGATGTAATAAAGGGGCTTAACGATAAGCTCGTAGGCAGGCATACGCACATTTTCGGCGGAGATAAGGCAGAAAGCGAAAGCGGCGCTTTGCTCGTTTGGGAAAACAACAAGATGAAGGAAAAGCACCAAACGACTTTCGCTTCGGCTGTAAACGACGTCCCGCAATGCTTCCCGGCTTTGTTGCGAGCTCAAAAGGCGGCAAAGCGAGTGGAAAAGGGAGGTTGGAAGACTAACGCAAAAGAACTGAGCGAAATTATAAACGAAGCCTTACTAGAGCTTGTCGAAGAAAGAGGCGACAAGGCGGAAACGCTAGGCAAACTTCTTTTGTGCGTGGCGTGGCTTAGTCATTTGCTTGGTGAAAACTGCGAGCAAGCGCTTTTGGATACGGTAATAAAGATTCAAAGAAAATACACATCGTTCGAAAACGCCGTTTTGGCTGACGGGCTTGACGTAAACAAGCTTACGAAAGAGCAATTCAAAAAGTATTACGACGGAGCGACCGATGAGCTCGTTTAGCATAGGAAACGTAACGCTTAAAAACAACCTTATACTTGCGCCGCTTGCAGGGTACACCGACATTGCGTTCAGGCGACTGTGCTTAGAAAACGGTGCGGGACTCGCCGTAACTGAAATGGTCAGCGTAAAGGGGCTTTGCTACAAAAACAAGCAGACGTTCGCAATGCTTAAAACGAGCGATGGCGAAACTCCGTGTTGCGTTCAGCTGTTCGGTTCGGACCCCAAGGATTTTGCTCTTGCACTGGATACGGGCGCGCTGGATAAGTTTGATATTTACGACGTAAACATGGGTTGCCCGGTAAACAAGGTGGTAAAAAACGGCGAGGGTTCCGCGCTTTTAAACAATCCGTCCGCTGCCGAAGCGATAGTAAAAGAACTTGTAAAAAGCGGAAAGCCGATTACGGTAAAAATTCGTTCCGGGTTTAGGCAAAGCGAAAACGTTGCCGTGGATTTTGCAAAGCGAATGGAAGACGCAGGCGCCGCCATGGTTACGGTGCATGCCCGCACCACGGCTCAGCTTTACGGCGGAGTGGCGGATTACGCTACGGTCGGGAAGGTGCGCGATGCGCTTAAAATCCCGGTGACGCTAAGCGGCGATATCGTGGACGAGCAAAGTTACGCGTTGCGGGCTTCTTGCGCCGACGCGTTTATGATAGGGCGCGGCGCGCTGGTAAATCCGAGTGTCTTTTCGTTGCTTGCAGGCGGTAGCTTAAGTAAAAAGTATCCGCTTATAAAAAAGCACGTAAAGTACCTAAGCGAATATTTCGACGAGCACTATGCGGTGGTTACGATTAGAAAGTTTTTCGCATACTATCTTAAGGGTGAACGCGGCGTAAAGGAATTTAAAAATCTTATTTACTGCGCAAAAACGCTTGACGAAGTGAGCGATCTCGTAGATAAATATCTTGTAAATATTTGAAAATAAAACCCAAGCAAGCCTAAAAAACATTGACATAAGCAAAAAAAAAGTGTATAATTTTCAACAGGTGACGATATGAAGCTAATTTGTAACGGAAACGACTTGTCCGACGCTGTCGGCAAAGTATATAAGGCGGTCGGCGCAAAAACCACTAATCCCATTCTGGAATGCATTAAGCTTAAAGCAGAAGGGGGCGCGTTAACGTTGTCCGCAACCGATCAGGAGCTTTATATCGAAAAGAATATCGCCGCCGACGTAAAGATCGAAGGCGAAACGCTCGTTCCGGGCAGATTCTTTTCGGAGTTTGTAAAAAAGCTTAATCGCGAACAAATCGAACTTTCGCTTACCGAAAACAACAGATTGGTAATTCGTTATCAGGGCAACGAAGGTACGCTTTCTTGCCGCAATGCCGACGATTTTCCCGTTATGCCCGACGTAGAAGGCGCGCAAAGTTTCGTTATTATCAAAAACGAACTTAAGGATCTTATAAACAAGATCTCCTTCTCGGTTAGTATGGACGACGCTCGTCCTATGCTTAAAGGCGTTAATCTCGAAGTGGAACAAAGCACGCTGACGGGTGTTGCTTTGGACGGCTATCGTCTTGCAAAGTGCGTTAAGCAAATCGAAGGTACCACCGCTATGATGTCGGCTGTCGTTCCGGCTCGTAGCGTAAACGAAATTGCCAAGCTTATCGAGGACACTCTCGATCCCGTAACCGTCTACATTCAAAAGCGTTATCTTATGGTTGATCTCGTTCATACTAAAATATACGCAAGTTTGCTTGACGGCGACTTTATGAACTATAAACATATTATTCCGTACAACTTCAACACGGTCGTTACTCTTCCAAAAGAGCAGTTCGAGGATGCTTTGGAGCGTGCAATATTGCTTGCTCACACCGGATCGGACAGGAACAACCTCGTTAAGTTTGATATTAAGGAAGATGTGTTGGAGGTTTCGGCGGACAGCGAAATCGGCGACATCAACGAAAAGATTGTCGTTAAGCTTATGGGTAACGAGCTTACCATTGCGTTCAACGCGCGTTACTTTACCGAGCTTTTGCGTTACGTAAGCTGCGAGAACATCGTTATCAAGTTTACTAATTCCGTCAGCCCGTGTATAGTTGTTCCCAGCGGCTCGGTCGAGGACTTTATGTACCTCATTTTGCCGGTACGTATGGCGTAAAACAGTGCGCTTACTTCGACCTAGCCTTTTAAGAGTAGGTTGGGTCGAATAATTATGCTACCGAAGCTTAGTTGGACCGGCTGATTGGCGGGCTAAGCAGAGCGTGGAGAAAGAACGTAAGTAAATAAGTGCTACTGTGGCTCAGTTGGACCAGCCGGTTCGT
>CAZEXL010000024.1:0-15446 GCA_964516925.1 uncultured Lachnospiraceae bacterium
GTTCAATTAGAACAAGTGAGCGAATGATTTGGCAACAAATTACAGATATTTTCGCTGAATGCTCTATTGATTACAATAAAAATTCTGAAGAAGCAAATGTGTTTTATGCTACAATTCAAAATAAGTTTCATTACGCAATAACTCACCAAACTGCTGTCGAAATTATTTATTCAAAGGCTAACCATACACAAGAAAATATGGGACTTACCACTTGGAAAAACGCACCAGATGGAAGAATTTTAAAATCCGATGTGTCGATAGCTAAAACTATTTGACTGAAAAAGAAATTAAAAAATTAGAACGAACAGTATCAAGTTATTTTGACTATATAGAAGATGTGATTGAAGATGAAAACATTTTTACAATGGAGCAATTTGCTGAGAGTGTAAACGAGTTTTTGGCATTTAGAAAATACGATATATTAACCCATAAAGGTAAAGTTTCAGCATTACAAGCAAAAAATAAGGCCGAAAGCGAATATGATATATTTAACAGAACTCAAATCATAAATTCAGACTTCGATAAATTTGTTAAACAATTAAAAGATAAAAAAGAAGATTAAAAGAAAAAGACTAAATCGGGTTCGATTTAGTCTTTTTGTGGTGCGAAGGATGGGATTTGAACCCACACGAGAATTAACCACTGGCGTCTGAAACCAGCGCGTCTGCCGTTCCGCCACCTTCGCAAAATATTAACATAAATTTACAGGCTCACGACCAAGGTCTGAAACGAGCGCGTCTGCCGCTGAGCCACCTTCGCAAAATATTAATATCGAATCAATCGATTTTTACAACCCTAAAAGCCTTGCGGCGTTGCCGTACAAAATATCGTTTAGGTACGGAGTAGAAAGTTTCAAGGTGTTTTCGAGTTCCGTTTTGGCGTTAGTCCACGGACCGTCGGTGCCAAAAAGCAACTTTTTGTTGTCGTGATTGTTTATAACGAAGTCGATTTGCTCTTTGGTTAAAAACATAAAAGCAAACGACGTGTCAAGGTATACGTCCTGTCCGACGAGCAGCTTAAAGCAATCGTCCCAACATTCCCAGCCGCCAAGATGCGCAAACACGAGTTTTGCGCCCTTAAAGTCGTCGTACACTTTGCGGAGCAAGGTAGGATTGGAATTGTCGCCTTTAACCATAAGGTCGTGACCGCCGTGAAAAAGCATTACCATATCGTATTTTGCGCCTATTTCGTACGTCTTGTATGCCGCTTTCGACGTCAATTCGGTGCGTTGATAATACGGGTGAAACTTAAGCCCCTTAATTCCGTGCTCGTACAGCCTTTTAACTTCGCCCTCTACGTCGCCGTAGTCGGGGTGAACTGAACCGAACGGAATAAGTTTTTCATCAGAAAGCAGTTCGATAGCGTAGTCGTTTACGGCACGAACCGACATAGGCGAGTTGGCGATATTAAGCACGACCGAGCGGTCGATATTACACTCTTGCATTTTTTTAAGCAATCCCTCGGCAGTTCCGTCGTAATGCGGACCGTATGGGCTACCCGGCGGAATAAGTGCGGTTGCTTTTTTTGCGAGCAACGGTTTATAGCAATGAGCGTGAAAGTCAACAACCATAACAAAAATTATACTATTCAAAACGGTTTTTGTCAAACGTTTAATCTTGATTTACGCAAGCAAAAAAGAAATTTGAGTTTGCTGCCTTAAAACGGAAAAATCTATTGTTAAAAACTTGACAATTTTCGCTAATAGTGCTACTATAATTTTCGTGATTTTTCCTTTTGGAGGTGCGTGATGTCAGTAACAGCGCTTGTCGGAGCTCAATGGGGCGACGAAGGAAAGGGCAAGATAATAGACATTTTGGCGTCTAAGGCGGACGTCGTAGTAAGGTCTCAGGGCGGTAACAACGCCGGACACACCGTGGTGGTGGACGGAGTAACATACAAACTTCATCTTATTCCCAGCGGAATTTTATACGACGGTACTATTTGCGTCATAGGCAACGGCATAGTTCTCGATCCTAAGTCGGTGCTTGCCGAAATGGAAGAAATCAGCCGCAACGGCAAGAATTTTGACGGCTTGCGAATAGACGCGCGTACGCACGTCGTGCTTCCGTACCATATTACGCTGGACGGTTTAAGCGAAAAGCTTCGCGGCGGCAGCGACATTGGCACGACTAAAAAGGGTATCGGGCCGTGTTATATGGACAAAGCCGAGCGTTCGGGCATAAGAATGTGCGATTTTATAAATCCTAAAACTTTTGCCGAAAAGCTTAAAGCAAACCTTTTTGTAAAGAATAAAATTATAACCGAAGTTTACGGCGGTCAGCCGCTAGACTTCGATACGATATACGACGAATATTCGCAATACGCCGCTAAGCTTGCGCCGTTCGTAACCGACACGTCGGTACTCGTGTACGACGCAATAAAGGCAGGTAAAAACGTATTGTTTGAAGGAGCTCAGGGCGCGCTGTTGGATATCGACGTAGGTACGTATCCGTACGTTACCAGTTCTCATCCTACGGCAGGCGGTTTTTGCATAGGTACCGGCATAGGGCCTACGCTTATCGACAGCTGTTTGGGCGTGTGCAAATCGTACACCACGCGCGTAGGCAAAGGACCGTTCCCCACCGAACTTAACGACGAAGTAGGCGCGGCTATACGCGACCGCGGCGGCGAATACGGCACCACTACGGGCAGAGCGCGCAGATGCGGTTGGCTCGACCTAGTAATTTTAAGATTTGCCGTTCGCGTAAACGGACTTACTTCGCTTGCGGTAAACAAGCTCGACACGCTTTCGGGCATCAAAAAACTTAAGGTGTGCGTAGGTTATCGTAAGGGGGACGAAATTCTTCGTGACTTCCCGGTAGACATCTCGGAGCTTAGCGATTGCGAACCAATCTACGAGGAGTTCGACGGCTGGGACGAGGATATTTCGTCGATACGCAACTACGAGGAGCTTCCTGCCAACGCAAAGGCGTACGTCGACTTTATCGAAAAGACGCTTGGCGTAAAGGTCGTGTTCGTAGGCGTCGGACCGTCTCGTGACCAAAACCTTGTAAGATAAACAAAACCACTAAAGAGCGACTTAAAAGTCGCTCTTTTAAGTTGTCTTTATTAATTAATAATGCAAGTAAAATCGTTGACAACGGCAATTAAGTAGTGGTAGAATATACGAGCTTAGGGGCGAGGTGCAATTCCTTACCGACGGTAAAGTCCGTGAAGCCGAAACGGCCCGATTGGGTGAAATTCCCAAACCGACAGTATAGTCTGGATGAAATAAGCGACAAATATTTTTTTGCGCTCCTAAAGGGAGTTTTTTTTATGTCTAAATATTTTACGACCAAAAACGTAACCAGACTTGCGATTTTCAGCGCGCTTGCCTTCGTTTTGTATATGTGGGTTAAATTTCCGCTTCCTACGTTGTTCCCGGCTTTTCTGGATTTTCAAATTTCCGAACTTCCGGCGTTGCTTGCGGGCTATATGATGGGGCCCGTTGCCGGTTGTATCGTAATTTTGATTAAATGTCTTCTTAAGTTACCGTTTACATCTACGGCGGGGGTGGGCGAGCTTGCCGACTTTTTGCTAGGAATAACGTTCGTACTCGTTTCATCGCTTATTTATCGCAAGCATCGAACGAAGAAAGGCGCTGTGGTAAGTTTGGTAGTCGGAGCGATTGCGTGTACTGCCGTTTCGGTAGTCGTTAACGCTTTTATACTTATTCCGTTTTTTGTTAAGGTGTACGGAATGGATGCGGTAATAGGTATGCTTGCTGTGATTTTCCCGTCCATAACGTCCGAAACGCTTATGGCATACTATCTTCCGTTGTCGGTAATACCGTTCAATTTACTGCGTGCGGCGCTAAGCGGCGTAATAACGTTTTTGATTTATAAGCGGCTAGAAAGATTGTTCGATAGAATTTTCGAGCCGCAAGAAAAAAACACTTGATTATATCGGCTAAAAAGTGTATACTTTAACTTATGATTACAAAATCCGCAAAAGAAACCGAACGAATCGGGTATAATCTAGGCAAAACGCTCGTAGGCGGCGAAATTATTCTGCTCGAAGGCGACTTGGGCGCCGGCAAAACGGTGTTCACAAAGGGACTTGCTCGCGCACTGGAAGTAACCGACGACGTCGTAAGCCCTACGTTTACTCTTCTTAATTGCTACGACGGCAGGCTCAAGCTGTATCATTACGATGCGTATCGACTTGAAAATTCGGACGAAGCGGAAGAGCGTGGCTTAACGGAATTTTTCGGGGCTAAGGACGGCGTTTGCATAATAGAATGGCCGCAACGAATAGCCGACGCCATTCAAGGCGACGTGACGAAGGTAACCATAAATTATATCAACGAAAACGAAAGGGAGATTATTATATGTTAACTAGCAAGCAAAGGGCAAAGCTCAGAGCTTTGGCAAGCAACTTAGATCCGATTTTTCAAATCGGCAAAGGAAACCTTAGCGATACACAAATAAGCGAACTTGCCGCAGCGCTTAATAAGCGCGAATTAATTAAAATATCGGTGCTTAAAGGGTGCGATTATACCGCCGACGAACTTATCGGCGATATTGCGCAGGCTCTGGACGCTCAGCCCGTAGCCGCTATCGGCAACAAAATCATCGTTTATCGTCGAAGTGACGATAAAACGGTTAAGCATATAGAGCTATGAAATTTCTAGTAATAAATACTGCCGCTCCCGTAATAGAAATAGCGACGGTCATGGGCGAAAAAGTGAACGTGCGTACGCTTCAAAAGGTTATGGCTGCCGAGCAACTTTTGCCGAATATCGACGAAATGCTCAATGAACAAAATCTTAGTATAGGCGACTTCGATCAATTCGTATGCACGGTAGGGCCCGGTTCGTTTACCGGTATTCGTATAGGAATTAACACCGTTCGGACGCTTGCGTACGCGCTTAACAAAAACGCTTACGGCGTAACTTATTGCAAAATTATGTCATACAATAGTATCGGCGGAGGAAAAACGGCGGTAGTTATCGACGGAGGCGCAAACGTTTGTTACGTAGCGGCTTACGACGGCGAAGCCGAAATTCTTCAGCCGACGTGTATATACAAAAAGGATATCGAGGCGTTTTTAGCTAGTTACGACGGATTCGAAAGAGTTGCCGATTACGATTTGCCCAATGCAAAACGCTACGTTTTTGGCAGCGACGCAATAATAAAGGCGGCAAAGTACGCAATAAAAAACAAGTTGGACTCCGAGCCGTTGTACATTCGTAAGCCTCAGCCCGATCGAAAGGAAAGCGACATATGACGATATTGCCGTTACGGTTAAGCGACGTTAAACAAGTTGCGTTACTAGAAAGTAAATATATTTTCTATCCGTATTCCGAAGCGATTTTATCGGACATAATAAACGATTCCGCCGCTCTTGCGCTTAAGGTGTCGGACGGCGAAAAGGTCGTTGCGTATATCAGCGGCAAATTCATAGTGGACGAATTCGAAATAAACAACGTAGTGGTAGACGAGCCGTATCGGCGTAAAGGTTACGCCGAGGCGCTTATAAACGAAGTAGTAAGCCGCTGCAAACATAGCGGAGTGAAGAAGATATATCTAGAGGTTGCAACGGATAACGAAGCGGCAAAAAATCTCTATTACAAGCTAGGCTTCGAATTTTTATACGAACGAAAAAGATATTACGGAGAAAAAAGCGCGTTGACGCTTGTAAAACTTGTTTAGTAAGGAGGGAAAATGTTTTTCTCTTATAACGGCGTTAGCATATTTTACAAAAGGCATATCGGGGTAGGTACGTCTATAATTTTGATGCACGGATGGGGCGGAAGCAACGTTTCGTTTTCGGGCGCGTACGAATATCTGTGTTCGCTCAATCGCGACGTAATTGCGTTAGATTTTCCGGGCTTTGGCAGCAGCGACATGCCGACGGTAGAGTGGGGCATAGAAGATTACGCTCTCGTCGTAAACGAACTTATAACGGCGCTAAAGCTCCGTAAAGTCGTTTTGGTGGGGCACAGCTTTGGCGGTAGAGTGGCGTTATGTCTTTCCGACAAAGAGTTTGTCGAAAGATTGGTTTTGGTGGACAGTGCAGGACTTAAACCGATAAAAAGCGTGCGAAAATCTTTCAACGAATGGCGATACAAGCGAGCAAAGCGACTCGGTCGCGACGTAAGCGAATTCGGATCTGTAGATTATCTTGCGTTGCCGCAAATCATGAGGCACGTGTTCGTGCGAATCGTAAACACGCATCTTGACGATCGACTAAAAAATATAACCTGCCCTACGCTTATAGTATGGGGCAGACGAGATAAAGAAACGCCGCTGTATATGGCGATGCGTTTTAAACGTAAAATAAAGGACAGCACTCTCGTCCTTTTGGACGGAGGACACTTCGCGTACGCCGAACAAAGCTTAAAATTCAATCTTATTTTGGCGGAGTTTACAAAGGGGGACAAAGAATGCGTTTTGGAGTAATAGCTGCGTTAAGTGCGCTTGGCGGCGTAATGCTTACCTTAATAAGTTTTAAGCTCATGCAAATATTACAGCTTTCGTCCTATCGATTTGACGGCGTTTGCAAATGGCTTAAAAGAACGAAATTCGATTATTTCGTAAGGTATTTTGCGCTTTCGTTTTTCAGTTTCGTAGCAATGTTCGTGGTCGTAATGTGCTTTTCGCCTTTGGGGCTATGGTCGCAATTCGGATTTGTTTTTTTTGTAGTCTTTTGCTGTTGCTTTGTTTACGCTACTAATAAGCAAAAAGGGAAGACGCCGCTTAAATTTACTTGCAGAATAATCAGACTGGCTATAGTCGATTTCGTTTTAAACGCTTTGCTTTGCTTTGCGTCCATGTGGTTTTTTAAAGATACGATTATATCGTATAGTTTGGTCGGAGTAACGCCGCTAATCGTTTTCGTCACGCTTTGGCTGTCTCATATTATTCTGTTGCCGCTAGAACGCCTTATCGGCAGAACGTATATAAACAAGGCGACGCAAAAGCTTGCTTTAACAAATCCGATAGTTATCGGCATAACCGGTAGCTACGGAAAAACCACCGCAAAAAAGGTGCTGGCTTCCTTTTTGCACGCTAAGTACACCGTGTTCGCTTCGCCCAACAGCTACAATACGCCTATGGGGCTTAGTAAGTGTATAAACGAAGAATACGGCGACGAACAGATTTTCGTTGCGGAATTCGGAGCGCGTCGCGTAGGTGACGTAAAATATCTTAAAAAGATTTTCAAACCTCAATACGCAATGCTTACCGCAATAGGCAATCAGCATCTCGAAACGTTCGGCAGCAAAGAAAATATCGTAAAAGAAAAGCTTTCCGTTTTGGACGGAGTAAAGTACGCGGTTACCTCGTCGGACGTAGCAAAAATCGCGCCCTTAGCCAAAGAAAAGGCAGACGTTATCGGCGACGAAGGCATGGCTTCGTATTCTAACGTAACTACCGATATCACCGGCACTAGGTTTACGCTTACGATAAACGGCGAAAACGTTGAGATCTATACTAGATTAGTGGGCGATCATATTCCTTCGGTAATAACCATGTGCGCGCTAATGGCAGTTAAGTTTGGCGTAAGCCTTAAACAAATAAAAGAAATATCCGAAAAACTTCCGTTTGTCGATCACAGGCTGGAAGTTATGCGAAGCGGAGATATGGTCATTTTTGACGATTCGTACAACAGCAATCCCGTAGGCGCGGAAAACGCGCTTAGGATATTAAGTACGTATAAGGGCACTAAAGTAATCGTTACACCCGGCTTTGTCGAGCTAGGCAAGGATTCTTTAAAATGCGCGCGGCAGCTAGGCAAGAGCATTGCCGAAGTTTGCGACTACGCCTTTTTGCTCGGCCCATACGCAAATGAAATTAAAGAAGGCATGGGCGACTATAAAAACGCGCGCATCGTGGAAAGTTTGCCTAAGGCAATGGAGGCGCTAAGCGGAATTGCGCCGCCGCTGGCTGTATTGTTCGAAAACGATTTACCTGATAATTACTAAGGAGCGATTATGGATAAACGAGTTGCGCTCGTTACCGGAGCTTCCCGAGGAATAGGCAAGGCGATTGCTTTGACTTTGGGCAAAGACGGTTATAACGTGCTTGTAAATTGTGTAAAAAACGTCGATCTCGCAAAGCAAACCGCCGACGAGATTTGTAAAAACGGCGGTAGGGCGGACGTGTTTAAAGCCGACGTTTCTAAGCCGAACGAAGTAAAAGCCATGTACGACTACGCGGCTAAAACGTTCGGTTTTGTAGATACCGTAGTAAACAACGCCGGCGTATGTCGTTATGCGCTTTTTACCGACGAAACGGACGACGGTTACGATGCCGTAATGAACGTCAATTTGCGAGGCGTATTCAACGTATGCCGTGCCTTTGCTCCCGATATGATAAGTAATAGGTTCGGAAGAATAATCAACGTTTCGTCTATGTGGGGGCTCGTGGGGGCGTCTTGCGAAGCGGTTTATTCTGCATCTAAGGCAGGCGTAATAGGATTTACCGTTGCGCTTGCAAAAGAGCTTGGTCCGTCGGGAATAACGGTAAATGCGGTTGCGCCCGGCGTAATAAACACCGATATGCTCGCAAACGTTTCAAACGAAACGATAACCGCGCTAAAAGACGAAACGCCCGTAGGCAGAATAGGCAGTCCGCAAGACGTAGCTAGCGCCGTGGAATATCTGGCTTCTAGGCAAGCTTCGTTCGTTACCGGTGAAATTATAAATTGTTCCGGCGGATTCGTAATAAAATAAAAAAGCGTAAACGCGCTCAACTAAAAAGGCAATAAAAAAACTCCGATTGTAATCAATCGGAGTTTTTATCGTTTACTCGATTAGTCGTCGAAGTCGTTGCGTTGCTTGGGTTCGCTTTGTGCGATCGGTTCGGGCGTTATAACTTCTTCGTTTTTAACTTCTGCCTTTTTGGTTGCAGGAGCATCGTCGTCGTTGAATTTATCTATTTCCGACGTCGGGTTAACTTGTTCGGGCTCTTGTTCTATAACGACGTTCGAGCTTTCCTTGTCGTCGTCGAACGAATTCTCGTTGCTCATCGATTCGGGATATCCGTATCTGCGGTCGTACGAACTGAGCTGAGCCTTAACCTTGCGGCGAGACGCTTTTTCTATTGCGGAACGGATTATAGAACCTACGATTGCAAGAATGATTGCTACGCCGAATAAGATAGAGGGGATAAGCCACCACTTTTCGGTATCGGATTCGGTAGTATCGGTAACTTCGTCCTCCGTTTCGTCGCTTTCCTCTGCGTCAACGTGATTGTCGATAATTTTCAAGGTCGCCGTTTCTTCAATCTCTTCGTCGCTGCTGCCAAGATCCACAAGACCTACGTAAGCGATGTAAAGCTGACCGCTAACGTATCTGTTGGGATAAGCAATGTCGCCTAAAGCCGCTCTTAAGTAAAGGGTAGAAGCGGTTTCGCCCGAAGCGATATAGAATTGATAGGTGCGGAATTCGTATTTGTTTGTAAGGCTGTCGGTGGTAAGAACTTTTTCGAACTTAACCTTCGAGTAGTTGTCGTCGCCCGACAGATACAAAGCCGCGCCGTAAGGATCGGCTGATTGATTTTCGGTGTCGTTGATTATTACTGCCATGGAAACCGAAAGCATATAATACGAATTTGCTTCGAGCTTAACAGGATTAATAAGCTGAGTAACCGCAGCGGTGTTGCGAGTTTGAATCGTATAAACGCTGTCGAACTTGTTTTCTAGATTGTTATATGCCTTGGTGATTTCGGCAGGAATATAAGAATTGCCTACGTTGTTAAGCTTTGCGTTGGGATCGAATACGCCGTATTCGAAGTTGCCTTCGGCTTGTTCTGCCGATTCGATTAAGCTCCAGTTGTTGGACTTTTTGATTGCGTTTGAGTCGGTTGCGTCGTAAGCGAAGAAGTCAAACGACGAGAACGAATACATATCGTAAGAAAGATCGGTATTGCGTTCGGTCTTAAACTGAGCGTATTTGGTGTCGAAGTCGCCGTCCGACAAAGTTTCAAGAGCAACTTCGGCAACGTAAATGCTGCCGGAAGCTTTTTGCGACTTGTTGCCCAAAGCAATGTTAACGGTTGCGGTATAATCTATGCCGGTGCCATCCTCGAACGCTTTGTCGCCTTGCAAATAGAACTCGTACGTTTTAAAACCGGAGGTCGATTTAATGTTTTTAACGGATGCAACCGCAACTCCGTTTACGTCTATCCAAAGGTTTGCTCCCGAGCCTTCCATGCCGATTGCGCGCAAGGTAACGGACAACTTATAGTCGTCGTCGCTTGCAAGCGTTATCGAAGAGGACGTATATCCGAAGTACGAAAGCTCGTTCGAAGCGAGCAAAAGCATGCTGGGATATCTGGTGGAGTTATAGTATTCGTTGGTTGCTTGCGATACGGGGTTGGGTACGTTAAGGTACTTAACGAAGTTTGCGCTGTAATGTTCGGCGTCGGTAAGAATCACGCCCGAAACGGAATTTTCGGTGCGATTGCCGATTTCCGTCCATTGTACGGGAACTAGCGGATACTCGTCGCCGTAATTTTCGGCTTCGAAGAATCTGCCGTTGTCAACGGTGGTAGAGGGGGTGGAGTCGAACGAAACGACCGTGCCCGCTGTGCTGTTATTATTAAAGAAAGAGTACGAAACTTCTTCCAAGCGAACGTCGTCGAAAAGAACGGTTCCCGTGCAGTTGCCGTCATAGCCGAGCCAAAGCTGAAGTTTTACGTTGCAGTCTTTTACTACCGACCCGCGAACGTAGAAGTAGTATTTCTTCCAGCCGTATCTTGCGTCGATATCGCCGCTGCCTGCAACGGAGTCGATATCCACGGGGTTAAGCACATATTCATCCGAAGCGATGTTGCTTTCGCCGGTTATAACTAGCGAAGCGTTGCTGTCGTCGTTGAAGTTTTGCGAATTAGCCCAAACGCTTACGCGATAGAACTTGTTGCGTTCGATAGTGAATTCTCCGGATTCAACGCCTACGTTAGCGTCGGAAGTCGCCGACATAACCAATATATTGCGATCGGAAAGCAAATCAAGGTTGCCGTACGGAGTGTACGGATTGTCGGTAAGACCGTAGTCGTTGTTCTCGTCAAAGGATTTGCCTGCGTCGTAAGTGCCTACGTAAAGAGCGTGACCGGAGTCAACGTCGCTTTTAAAGATTTTGGTCCAGCCGTTTAATCCCGAAGCAAAGCTTCCGATTTCGTCCGAAGAGCCGTTGGCTTTAAGAACCTGCGAACTTTTTACGCCTACGTCGGAGTTAAAGTCCTTTACTATAACGTTTTCGCTACTGCCGATTCCGTCCGTTTCCTCGTAAAAGGCGTTAGCCGAAAGCTTAACGCAAGTTACGTTGTCGAAAAACGCGTATCCGTTGGACGGAGTGATATGCTCGATGTAGCCTTCTTCGCCTATTTCGCCGTACGTGTAGCAATCGCCCACCTGAAGATTTACGGTGGTCGAAACGGTATTGTCGGCAGTGGCGACGTAAATAACGTATTCGGTAAATCCGAACATGCCGTTATCTATTTCGGTATGGTTGTCGATATTCCAAAAACCGATGTCGTAATCGAAGCCGCTTAATTTGATAACTGCGCCTCGATCCTGAACGAACACGCCGGTTTTAACCCACGCCGAAAATTTATAGAAGCTGTAAGCCGACAATTCGATAGCTTGCGAAGAATATCCGTACGCCGTGCCGATTGCCGACGACGAATTGGTATTTATCATAAGCACGTTGCTGTTCGTGCCGGGGAAGTACCATTTGCCGTTTTTGTTGTCGGTGTTTCGTCCGAAGGGCGTTTCGGGTCTTGCGTTTGCATATTCGGAATAGCTGTCAAGCTTGGTTTTTTCCATAAAATCTTCGTCGATATCGGCGCTTGCGCTAAGATTAACAATACCCGAAATAACATCGCCGCCAAAGTCACCCTTATAACCGGAATCCCAGTTGGAAGCGAGTTTAACGACCGAAGAGCTTGTCGACGGGAACTGGCCGTCGGTAACCGTTATCGTGGAGTAATCCGTCGGAGTCGTCGCGGTAGCGGCGTAAGCGGTGGTAAAACTCATGCACGACAAGGCGATAACCAGCGCAACGAGGGCGCAAGTTAATAAGTTTAGTCCTTTTTTAATTTTACTCATGTTTTTCATCGTTCACCTTGCAAAAAAGTATTAGTGTAAAATTCTAGCGTGTTATATACGCATACAAACTATATTATATAATATTTGCCATAAATTTGCAATCAAATAACGGCTTAAATTAAATTTTCTTTACAGTTAATATGCGGCTTTTGTAATTATTTTGCTTCAAATGCGGAAAAACTATTTACGATGAAAAAGCCAATTAAGAGATTAGTGATGATTTTAGGAGGACTGGGCGTCGGATTTGCCAACGGTTTTTTCGGCGGCGGAGGCGGAATGTTGTGCGTTCCGCTTTTAGACAAGCTTCTTTTAGAAAAAACGAAAATAGCCCACGCTACGGCAATGCTTATAATTCTGCCCATAAGCGTAGCCAGCGCGATAACGTACGTAGCCGGCGGTTGTTTTGATTTTAAGCTTACGCTTTTTGTCGGAGGCGGCGTTATCGCAGGCGGAATAATAGGGGCGTTGCTACTGAAAAAGCTTAATTCCTCGATAGTTGCCGTCGCTTTTGCGTTGCTTATGATTGCTGCCGGCGTAAAGCTTGCGTTCTTCTAGTATGACGATAATATATATTATAGTCGGCGTAGTGGGCGGAATAATAGGCGGAATGGGAATGGGCGGCGGAACGCTGCTTATACCGCTGTTGACTATTTTTTGCAACGTGTCTCAGCATATCGCGCAATCGGTTAATCTTATAGCGTTCGTTCCCATGTCCGTAGTGGCAGTAATAATTCACGCCAAAAACAAACTTATAAAAGGCGAATACTTTTGGTGGATCGCGGTGCCGGCAACGATAGTCGGGGTAGTAGCGTCGCTTATAATAGGCGGCATAGACGGCAAAATTTTGTCTCGAAGTTTCGGTTATTTTCTTATAGTGTTGGGCGTTTATCAACTTGTCGTCGCGATAATAAACGCCGTAAAGGCGAAAAACGACGAAAGTCAAAACAAAAAGGGGGAAGATAAAAATTGATAAAAAAAGTGTTTGCGATTATTTTGGCGGCAACGTTTTGCTGCGTAGTTTGCGGCTGCGATAACGCCGAGGCAAAAGAAAAAACGGGCGTAGCTTACGCAGTCAGCGAAGATTGTCCGATAAAAGCAACGGTTAAGGTGGACGGCGACGGCAAAATCGTCGAAGCAAAGCTTAGCGAATACGTTTCGATGTACGATATAGGCAAGCTAGAATACGGACGTTCGTTTGGTACGGAAGTTATCGATGCTCAAAGCGGATACGCTAAGTTTGTCGGCGTAGGCGAAAAAGTTTTTGTTTTGGACGACGGCGTGTACAAAAACGGAACGACTAGCTTTAACGAGCTTATATCCGCGTCCGGCGGTGCGGAGTGGTATATAAACGAACTTACAAGCGGAAACTTCGATATTCTAACCGCGCAAGGCGAACCGCTTAATATCCCGTTTGACCGTTACGACGGTTATAGGCTAAGCAAAAAAGAATGGGGCGACAAACTTAAAAACGGTTATCACGACGGCAAAGAGTACGAATATAGCTACAAAGATAACGTGTACAAATTGCTTACGCACGTAAAAAACCACGGTTTTTACGAATACACGGGGCTTGAACGTCCTAGCGGCAAAGACGGGACGTACAAAATAGGCAAGTACGACACGTTAGTTAACCTGCCTAATTTTCACGATTACGTAGGCGCGTTAAAAAAAGCGTACGATAAAGCGGTCGAATAAAAAAACGACGTTCTATTTTTTGCGGCAAGCTCATACTCTACATTGAGTACGGGCTTGTTTTATATTTCCTAGTGAGTAAAAAAACACATAAATACTCAAAATTCGACTTAAAACTCAATAAAAATCAAACTATTTTTTGTTATTATAGGAGCGCAACCGAGTGAAGTTCTTCGTTGTCAAAAAGTCTTTTCTTATAAAATGTCTGTTGGTAAATTTGTTGATTGCCGCACTTACCGTCGTTTGTTTCTTTACGGGCAGCGCCGTCGTATGGCAAAACAAAACTACGCGAAAAATACCCATTTACTGCGTAGGAACGGAAGAAAAAACGATTGCTCTTTCGTTCGATGCGGCGTGGGGAGCGGATAAGACGCTAGGCATTTTGGACGTGCTTACCGAGTACGACGTAAAGGCGAACTTTTTCGTCGTGGGGTTTTGGGCAGAGCGATACGGCGACGTATTAAAAGCGCTTTCTAGCAGCGGAAGAATCGAAATAGGTACGCACAGCAACACTCATCCGTATATGACCAAATTAAGCAAGGACAGTATGCGGTTGGAACTACAAACGTCAAGCGAACTAATCGAACAGACGACGGGCGTAAAGACGGAATTGTTCAGGGCGCCGTACGGCGACTACAACGATTCGCTTCTAACCGTCGCCGAAGAGCTGGGACTTTACACAATTCAATGGGACGTCGACAGTCTCGATTGGAAGGGGCTCGGCGCAAACGATATCGCCGTTCGCGTTTTGCAAAAGGCAAAAAGCGGGAGCATAGTGCTTATGCACAACGACGGAGAACATACGTTGGAAGCGTTGCCGCTTATTATAGAGGGACTAAAGAACAAAGGTTATACCTTTAAGACGATAGGCGAAATGATATACAAAGATAATTTTACCGTTGCTCACGACGGTACGCAGATAAGGAGCTAAAGTACTTATGAATACGGAAATTAAAACAACGAACAAAGTCTTTCTTTCGGGCAAAGTTTTTACCGAGCCTACCTTCAGCCACGAACTTTTCGGCGAGGGCTTTTACGAATTTATTTTGGAAGTCCCCAGATTAAGCGAGCAAAAAGATTACGTGCCGATAACTATATCCGAGCGATTAATGGGAAGCGCAAAGCCGACTAAAGGTCAGCAGATTGCTTTTTACGGACAATTTAGAAGTTTTAACAAGATTGTTTGCGACAAAAGCAAGTTGCTACTTACCGTGTTCGTGCGCGATTTTACCGAAGTCGAAAAATGCGATAACCCCAACGTGGCGGAACTAACGGGATACGTTTGCAAGCCGCCCGTATATCGCACCACGCCGTTTAATCGAGAGATTTGCGACGTACTGCTTGCCGTAAATCGTGCGTACGATAAGTCCGATTACATACCGTGCATAGCATGGGGGCGAAACGCTCGGTTCGTGCGTGACGTCGAAGTAGGACAAAAAATTTCCATAAGCGGCAGAATACAATCACGCGAGTACAACAAGCGTCTTGAAAACGGCGAACAGGAAATTCGTACCGCTTACGAACTTTCTATAAATAAGATTTTTATAGAAAGCAACGCCACCGAATAACAAAGCGGAGGCGAAGAGGAAGGAGCAAAGAAGGCGTTCGGGCAACCGAGCGTCTTTTAATAAAGAAGTAACGAAAATAATAAGGAATGCGCAAAATTTTTTTTGAAACGGCGTAAAAAAATTTAAAAAAGG
>CAZEXL010000025.1:0-15259 GCA_964516925.1 uncultured Lachnospiraceae bacterium
TTATTATCGCATTTTTAATGGTCCCATTATAACCGATACACCAATTCCCGATATACACAATTTCTTTTTCTCCGAATTGGTCATAAATTTTTGTACAACAAAACGCATTTTCAGCAATGTTTGTTAGTGTCGCCGAAAGTCGAACATTGTTTAATTTTGTACAACCATAAAATGCTTCTGCTCCTATTTCGGTTATTTGTGTTGCGCTTATGTCTATACTTTCTATATCTATGCAACCTTTAAATGCACTTGCGGATATCGCCGTTACTCGTTTACCACCATAATATTCCATTATTTCTACGTTTGCATATGATTTACCTTCTTCAAACCCTTTAATTAAGCACTCGTTCGAATTAATAATTTCCATTATATATTTTTGCGGCATAACTAATTCATAAAATTCGGAATAATAACCGCCCGTAATCGGGTCTTCCGTATTGTATGATACTACACAAACGTTAATCACGTCATATTCTTTAATGTTTTCCCACGCTTCATTCTCTATTTGAAAAGCCAATAAATCGTTGCGCGTATATCGTTGTGTTTTATATAAAATTATATTATCGCTATAAAACTCAAATTCAAATTCGTTTGCCCGATGGGCCTTAGTCAGAGTTTTATTTTCCTCATTTAAATAAATTAAAAAATTTTCGTTCCATTCTATATTAGTTATCGACGCCGCAAAACCAAAATGTTGTAATATTTTACCGAATTCGTTTTGTTTCTCCGAAAAGTTTTCATAAAAATTCTTAGCAAATGTAGAAAACAACAATACTTTTTTATATGTTTTTGTTGCATCACTTTCACTTTGCTCTTTTTGTGCACTAAAAACCAAGTCCCACATATCTTGGTGCGTTAGATTTATCGTATCATAATCTTCGTTTGTGTCCGTAAGCAGCGCCCATAAAACGCCTATCGTGCTTATTTCATTTACTTCTCCTCTAATATTTTTTGACAGAACATCTACATAACTTGTTGATCTATATAATCCGTCACACACCTGCGGTAAATCGTTTAATTCTTGCGAAAAAAATTGTTGCGCCGCAGCGGAAAAAAACGTTGCCCAACCTTCTCTCCAAGCTAATTTTAACCCATCTGGCTTATTAGCTTTTTTATACCATAAATCTTCTGTTAATGTATGATCACCGCCTATCGATTCTAGTCCCATGCAACATTGTACATGATGTCCATATTCATGCATTATGGTGTCCCAAGATTTATATAGTACCACTCCGTTTTTTTCTTTCGCAACATAAATAGTTTTAACTCTAGAATCATAACAAGTGTCTGCACTCGGATACACGATTTTTACAGGAACTATGCGACTGCTTGAACTCCCATCTAAATATGTAATATTATACTCATTACTCATCTCTAAAGCATATTTTGATGCATATATTGCCGCTTGCAAAATTTGAAACGCTTTGTTGTTTTCGTTATCGGTATCAATGGCATTTTCGCCAATTAAACTATACTCGCATTTCCCTTTATCAACTGCCAATAATACAACTTCATATACATATTCTACATTCTCTTTTGAATGTACAGCAACGAGTTCACTTTGCGCATATAGCCTCAATACAAGATCTTTTCTATCTGTATTTTCATATGTCAAAGTATAGGACCCTTGTGAATCCGTATATGTTGAGCTTAATAGTTCATCTGACTCATGATCGTTGATTGTGATTTTTGTGAGTTTCAATGCCCTTTCAGTCACATCAAAACTTTTCCATTTCACAACTCCATATAGTTCGCTTTTCTCCGATTCGTCACTGTTTGCCTCGTAAATAAATTCGTTTTCTTCCGCAAAAATACTTTTCGGAATATTAATATTCACGCAAATCGTAACAATACAAAATAAACAAAGCAAAAAAATGAGCCAAATACCTTTTCTCTTCATGTTATTCCTCCGTTTCATTAAATTGCTCTTTGGATAAAATAACATATTTGTCTATTTTTTTATAATAAAAAGCCACATAGCCGTCTTTATAAATATATTCCCATTCGTCTTCGTTAAAATATTTCACCCTAACCCCTATGCTTATTCTTCCCGTTTCCTTATCAAAGAAGGTTTGCGGTATAACAACGTCTTTGTATGCCTTAAAATCAGAAAAATCATATACGTCTCGTATGCAATTTTCTTCTGTTAAAACATTATCGTATATACCTATGATTTGTTCTGACAAAACATATTTTCCGTCTTCGTTTTGATAATATTCTACAACGATTTCTGCGCAGTTTTGTTTATCTCCATAATATGCGGTCATTTGTCCGTCTATATCGCCATTAGTAAAATATATGCGTACTTTGACATTATCCGCATCATACAATATTTTTATATACCTATACCCGCAAACTATTTCCGAGCGTGGCTGACTTAACATTGACACATTATACGATTCTTCTTCATTCTCTTTGATTGATCTAGGATTTATGTCGCCATCACACAAAACATCTAATACACTATTTAATTCTTTTTCGCTTTCGGCAAGTTGCGCTTTTAAACGTTCTATTTCCGTCTGCGACTCCGCTAGTTGCGCATTTAACGAGTCGTTTTCTTCTTCCGACTTTGATATATCTTGTTCGTTCTTTGCTATTTCTTCTTCCAATTCCGCTATCTTTATATTTAACAGCACTTTATCCGCTTGCAAGTCTTGTATCATGCCGAGCAACCACTTATCGTCGTCTATCATATTGCTTGTTATGCGATCGTAATCGTCTATTTTATATTCAAGCTCCTCTATCTTCTTTTCTAAATCGTCGTTACATCCTACTAGCGACAACATTGCTATTATAGTTAGTAATAAGCATATTATTCTTTTCATGTTTTACCTCTGAGTAATTATTTTTGCGTTATTAACTACATTTTACCATATTATGAGCTTTGTGTCAAGAATTTCTTGAAAATTTTCACTGTAATACTATCATACGTTCCGCTTCCGCGGGATTCTTCGCCTGCGGCTCAGAATGACAGAGAAAGCGACTTAGGATGACATATGATATGAATAATTATTGTTTGCAAGCGGTAGTGCGTTTAATGTTACCGAGAGTTAGGAGCTTAACGGAGAGATTGCCGCGCCTGCGGCTCGCAATGACGTAGGGATTAGGTTGCTTTCTGCTTTTACTGCAGTACTAACAACCGTTTCGCTTCCGCGAGATCCTTCGCCTTTGCGGCTCAGGATGACAGAAGGTTTAGATTAGTACGTTTGATTGCGCCGAGAGTGTACAGTTACACGAAGAGATTGCCACAGAGGTCCCTTCGTTGGTGACGTAAGGTTTAGGTTTCTTTGGGTTACCTTTCTTTCCCTAAAGAAAGGTAACGAGATTGCCGCGTCGCTTTGCTCCTCGTTATGGTTAAGTAGGAAAAAAGGGTAATGTCCTTTGAAGTGAACCCCATTTTTGCTACCGCAAAAAAAAAGGACGCTTTACTAAAAATACCTCCTATGGTAAAATTATCATAGGAGGTATTTTTTATGGCTAGCAAAGGACAAAAGTTTAAATCTTACTCACCAAAATTAAAACAAGAAATTTTAGACAAGTATTTTTCTGGTAAAGGAAGTAGTATTTCTCTAGGCAAAGAGTACAATATTTCTCACAAAACAATAAGTAATTGGATAAATAAAACTCAACATGGTAAAAATGTCTGCGTAGACCACAGACCTTTATCTTCTGGTAAAAGAAAAGACGAAAATATAGATTACAAAGAAAGATATGAAATATTAAAAAATTACCAAGCCTTCCTATGCCTACTTTTCTTCCCTAAAGAAAAGTAGGCGCCCGTTCGTCCAACAAGCAAAAACCGCCGCGGAGTACCGTGACGGTTTCTTATTTTTAGTTACACGCCTTACTGTTCGTTTTCGGGCTGAGTCGGGGTTTCGGACTGAGCAGTCTGTTCGGTTTGTTCGGGCTGCTGTACCGATTCTTCCGCTTCGTCCTGATGCTCGACTACCGCAACGCAAACGACGTTGCCGTCGCCCTTAAGGCGCATCATTCTTACGCCCTGCGTATCACGTCCGAGCAAGCTGATTTCCTGCGAATACATACGAATGATAATGCCGGTATCGGAAATAATCATAACGTCGTCGTTTTCGCCCACTTGCTTAAGATTTACGAGCTTGCCGGTTGTCTCCGAGAACTTGCCGGCTTTTATTCCCTTGCCCGCACGCGACTGCAAACGATAGTCCTCGATTTCGGAACGTTTGCCGTATCCGCCCGAAGAAACGGTAAGAATCTTTTTGCTGTGATCGAGCACGATCATATCCACTACTTCGTCCGACTCGTCGATTTTTATCGAACGCACGCCTTGCGTGTCGCGACTCATAGGTCTAACGTCCTGCTCGCTGAACCTTATGCACTTGCCCGACGACGCCGCAAGCAAAAGCTCGTCGCCCCCGGTAGTGTATTGAACGGATATAAGCTCGTCGCCTTCGAGCAAATTAATCGCGATTTTGCCGCTCTTGCGAATGGACTCGAATTCCGAAACGGCTGTCTTTTTAACGTTGCCGCGCTTGGTTGCCATCATAAGGAAGCCTTCGCCTGATTCCTCTTTGCACGGAATTACGGCGTTGATTTTTTCGCCGTCGCTAAGCTGCAACAAATTTACTATCGCTCTGCCGCGCGAGGTCTTTTCGGCTTCGGGCACTTCGTACGCCTTTATTGCGTACACCTTGCCGAAGTTGCTGAACATAAGCACGCGGTCGTGCGTGTTGGTAACGAACATGTTTTCGACAAAGTCGTCTTCTTTTGGCTTGTGAGCGGTAACGCCCTTTCCGCCTCGGTGCTGACTCTTGTATTCGTCTACAGGAAGACGCTTAATGTATCCCGAATGAGTCATGGATATAACGACGTCTTCTTTTTCGATAAGGTCCTCGATGTCGATTTCGTCGAATATCGGGCAAAGCTCGGTTCGACGCGGACTGTCGTATGCGTCCTTAATTTCGATAAGCTCTGTTTTGATAATTTCAAGCACACGGTGCGGCTTAGCCAAAATATCGGTAAGGTCTTCGATTTTAAGTTTAAGTTCGGTAAGTTCTCTACGCAAGCTGTCTACTTCCAAAGCGGTAAGTCTGCCGAGCTTCATTTCCAAAATAGCGTTGGTTTGCTCGTCGCTTAGCAAGAACTCTTGCTTTAATCTTTCAGCCGCTTCGACCTTGTCCTTGCTGGTCTTGATTATTTCAACCACTCTGTCGATGTTGCTTTGCGCGATAACAAGTCCTTCCACTATGTGAGCGCGTTTTTGAGCGCGTTCGAGGTCGAACTTCGTTCGGCGTACTATTACTTCCTTTTGATGTTCGAGGTAATAGAACAGCATTTCTTTAAGATTAAGAATCTTGGGTTCGCCGTCAACGAGCGCAAGGAAAGTTATTCCGCCCGTTACCTGCAAGTCGGTAAGCTTAAACAGCGTGTTAAGCACCACTTGCGCCTGAGCGTCGCGCTTAATGTCTATTACCACGCGCATACCGAATCTGTCCGATTCTTCCTTTACGTCCGATATGCCTTCGATACGCTTTTCTTTTACAAGGTCGGCGATACGTTTAATAAGCTCCGCTTTGTTTACCTGATACGGAAGCTCGGTTACCGCTATACGATAACGAGTTTGACCGTTTGAAGTAAATTCTTCTATTTCGGTCTTTGCGCGCGCTATATAGCTGCCCTTACCGGTAAGGTACGCGCGTCTAAGTCCCGACCTGCCCATAAGCAAGCCGCCCGTAGGATAGTCGGGCGCAGGCACGTATTCCATAAGTTCTTCGGACGAAATTTCGGGATTGTCGATAAGCGCGATAACGCCGTTTATTACTTCGCCAAGGTTGTGCGGCGGAATGTTGGTCGCCATACCTACCGCAATACCGTCGCTGCCGTTTACGAGCAAGTTGGGAAATCTTGCCGGCAACACCGTGGGTTGCATAATCGTATCGTCGAAGTTGGGGTACCAATCGATAGTTTCTTTGTCGATGTCGCGTAGCATTTCGCCTGCGATTTTGCTTAATCTTGCCTCGGTATAACGTTGAGCCGCCGGAGGATCGCCGTCCACCGATCCGAAGTTGCCGTGACCGTCAACAAGCGGATGACGAATGGAAAAGTCCTGAGCAAGTCGAACTAACGCTCCGTATACGGCAGAGTCGCCGTGCGGGTGGAATTTACCCAAAACGTCGCCGACGATACGCGCGCATTTACGATACGGCTTGTCGGAGAACAAATTGAGTTCGCCCATTGCGTACAAGATACGACGATGTACGGGCTTTAATCCGTCTCGAACGTCGGGTATCGCACGAGAAACGTTTACCGCCATTGCGTATGCGATAAATGACGTTTTCATTTGGTCGGACACTTGAACGGGAACGAGTTTGGTATTGTCTTCGTGCTTTATCTCCTCGTCGGAGAGCTTTCTTTTTCTTTCCATAACGTCCTCCTTTATACGTCCAGATCGGCAACGAGCTTAGCGTTGTCTTCGATAAACTTTCTTCTAAGCTCGGGCATATCGCCCATAAGTATGGTGAAAATTTCGTCAAGCGAAACTTCGTCTTCCATATTAACCTTAAGGAGCGTTCTGCTCTCGGGGCTCATAGTGGTGTGCCACAGCTGATCGGCGTTCATTTCGCCCAAGCCCTTGTAACGCTGAATTTCGTAACCCTTGCGACCCATTTCGTCAAGCGTTGCGTTGAGTTCCTCGTCCGAATAACAGTATATGTCTTTGTGATTTTTGCTCACCTTGTAAAGCGGCGGCTGTGCTATATACACGTGACCATTCTCGATAAGCGGCTTCATGTATCTGAAGAAGAACGTTAAAAGCAATATACGTATGTGGCTGCCGTCTACGTCGGCATCGGTCATTATTATTATCTTGTCGTAGCGAAGTTTGCTTTCGTCGTACTCGTCGCCTACGCCGCAACCGAAAGCCGTAATCATGTTTTTGATTTCTTCGTTTTCCAACACTTTTGCAAGACGCGTTTTTTCTACGTTAAGAATTTTACCTCGAAGCGGCAAAATAGCCTGGAATCTTCTGTCACGTCCTTGCTTTGCCGTACCGCCTGCGCTGTCGCCCTCTACGATGTAAATCTCGCAATGCGAAGCGTCTTTGTCGGTACAGTCGGCAAGCTTGCCGGGAAGCGACGTGGATTCGAACACGCCCTTGCGTCTGGTTAGTTCACGCGCATTTCTGGCAGCGTCGCGCGCACGTTGAGCCGTTACGCACTTTGCAACGAGTTCGCGCGCCTCTTTGGGGTTTTCCTCCAAGTACGTATTAAATCCGTCGGTAAGCGCCTTTGCCACGTATCCGCGCATTTCGGCGTTGCCAAGCTTGGTTTTGGTCTGACCTTCAAACTGCGGCTCGGGAAGTTTTACGCTTATGATTGCCGTAAGACCTTCGCGCACGTCGTCGCCCGAAAGCTTCTCCTCGTCCTTTATAATTTTGTGCGAATGAGCATAGTCGTTTATTATCTTTGTAAGGGCGTTCTTAAAGCCGTCTACGTGCATGCCGCCCTCTTCGTTGTTGATGTTGTTTGCGTACGCGTAAATGACTTCGTTGTAGCTGTCGTTGTACTGCATAGCGATTTCGACGATATACTCGCCGTACGTCTTTTCGATATACAAGGTTTTGGAAAGTATCGACGTTTTTGCCTTGTTAAGATATTCTACAAAATCGAGTATGCCGCCTGCAAAATGGAACGTGTCTTCTTTTTCCATACCCACGCGGTTGTCCTTTAGGCGAATGGTTATGCCCTTGTTAAGGAAGGCTACTTCTCGTAGTCTCGTACGCAAATAGTCGTAATTGAACACTATGGTATCGAAGATTTCGTCGTCGGGATAGAACGTTACTTTGGTGCCCGTCTTGTCGGTGTCGCCTACAACGGCAAGCGGACGTTGAGGAATACCGCGATTGTACGTCTGTTTGTGAATTTTGCCGTTTTGATAAATTTCGACTTCGAGCCATTCGCTTAACGCGTTTACTACCGAAAGTCCCACGCCGTGCAAACCGCCGCTTACCTTGTATCCTCCTCCGCCGAATTTACCGCCTGCGTGAAGCTTTGTAAGCACCAGTTCTACCGCAGATATACCCTCCTTTTCGTGAATGCCGGTGGGAATGCCTCGACCGTTATCCATAACGGTAACGGCACCGTCACGAGATATTTCTATCCAAATGGTGTCGCAGTATCCGGCAAGCGCTTCGTCCACGCTGTTGTCCACAAGCTCGATAATAAGATGATGCAAGCCCTTTTCGTCGGTTGTACCTATATACATACCCGGACGTTTGCGAACCGGCTCCAAGCCTTCAAGTACTTGAATTTTGCTGGAGTCGTAATTTTCTTCAACTTTAATAGACATAAATTTCTCCTTGTTTTGTTCGACTTTTATTATATCACAGTCTGTAAAATTTTTCAAGTATTTTACGGTAAAAATGGAAATAAAAAATCGCGCGTCGTCGTATAACGCGCTAAAACGGGGTTAAAATCGACGAATTGTCGTAAATGGAATAAATTCGCTTTTAGGCGTTCGCCCTTTTTAGCTATATTTTGCTTATTCGCTTTTCCCAAAAAAGGCATGCCGAATAACTTTATGTAAATTAGGTTTGGGCGTAGTTCGTTGCCAAAATGAATGGATTTAAGATACGCGCTTCCTATTTTAACGTCATTCTAAACATAACGCAAAATCCCGCGGAAGCGTCCTTTCTTGTAAAAAAGGTAACCCAAAGAACTTTATGGAAATTAGATTTCGTATTGCTCATTGCCATAACGAATAGTTTATAGGTGCCCCTTTATTATGTCATTCTGAGCTTTTGCGAAGAATCTCGCGGAAGCGATACCTTATTGTTGTATGTTTGGCAGTAGTGCATCTACCAAAGCCGAAGCCGAGAGTTAGAAGTTTAACGGAGAGATTGCCGCGCATACTGCGTATGCTCGTTGGTGACGTGGTTAAAGATTGCTTTCTGCTGTTACTGCAGTACTAACAACCGTTTCGCTTCCGCGAGATCCTTCACCTGCGGTTCAGGATGACAGAAAAAGCGAAGTTTTTACATTTGATTGTGCCGAGAGCGTACAGTATCACGGAGAGATTGCCACGTCGCTAAAGCTCCTCGCAATGACAAGTGGTTAGGGATTGCCACTCCGCTCGTTGGTGACGTATGAAAAAAAGATAGTAAGTTAATTCTTACTACCCTTTTTGTAATTTATATTTAATTTAAGTTTCTTTTGCCTACTTTTCTTTCGCTAAAGAAAAGTAGGTTTCTTTTGCTTACCTTTCTTTCCGAAAGAAAGGTAAGTTAAATCAGCATAATACCCATCATTGCGTTTGCCAAGTTTACGTTGTTTTCGCTAAACGAATTGTAATACGCTTCGCCGCTTTCGTCGTCTTCAGGCAGATTTACCGTAGCCAATATTTCACAATACTTAAATGCGTCCTCGCCTACCTGCGTTATTCCCTGCGCCGCAGTCCTTGTAAACGTTACCGTGTGCAATTCACTACACCATGCGAACGCATTGCTTTCGATTACCGTTACGCTAGACGGTATTTCTATGCTAGTCAAACTCGTGCAATCACTGAATGCGTTTGCCGATATACTTGTTAGTCCGTTAGACAAATTTATACTAGTCAAACTTGTGCAACCGCTAAATGCGCCCGCCCCTATACTTGTTACACCCGAAGGTATATACACCGTTTCAAGACTGGTACAGTCCTTAAATGCATTTGCCCCTACTTTTTTTATCGTATACGGCAAACTTACCACTTTACTCCCGGTCATCCCTTCATATGCGTTCTCCGCAATTTCCACCACCGGCTTACCTTTATAAAACGACGGCACTACTATTCTTGCTCCTTTGTTTGTTCCGATATACGAAACACGATACGTACCCGTTGTTATAGGCACCGCCGGCGTAGAGTATTTTGACATTATTTCTTCAAACTTTAATCCGGTTATATCTGCAAAATACTCCTTGCCTTCCGCTTCTCCGTTCAACAAAACTATGCAGTCAAGCGACTGCGCACCCGAGAAATTTTCATTGCTAACCGCAGATGACATCGTGTATACCGTTACCAAGTTATTGCAGCCCTTAAAAGCTTCTGCTTGTATCGTTTTCAAGCTGCTTGGTAACGTGAAGTATTTAAGCGAACTACATCCGGCAAAAGCATTGTTGCCTATATAATTTAATTGACTATCCGGTAAAAATATAAGATTTTCTATATTTTCTTTGTTTGCAAAACCATCATCGCTTATAGCAACCACAGGCTTTCCTTCGAAATATGACGGTATAACCAACGTCTTTCCTATTTCGTCGTTTTTCGCGCTTACGGCATACGCGTTGCTGTTCGTTAAGTACGTAAACTCCAGTTCCGCTGCTTGAATTAACCCTTTTTCGCCATACCCAAGTCTATAACTTTTTTCTACTCGCTTTTCTACTCCCTTTAGACTATAAACCGTTGTATAATGCGGCATTTCATTCCCCCAAGATAATAACGGCGTTGCGAATTTCGATTCGTCTTCGTAACAAATTTCTACCATGCTTATATTTTCGCAACCATTAAACGCGTAGTCTAGATCTACCACACCGTACATAATTACTTTTTTAATCTTTTTGCAATTTTTGAATGCGTTTATGCCTAACGTTTTTATATTTTTAGATAACTCTACCTCAGTTATTTCGTCACAACCGCTGAATGCGTTCATCGCTACTTCCGTTACAGGCTTTCCGTTGTAATACTCGGGGATGATTAACTTTCCTTTTATTCTTTGTTTTCCGTTATCTATTGAATACGTTCCGTCATTCAATAATTTATATGTAAAATCCTCATTAACCGTTATAAGTTCAGACAGCCCTTCTACTAGCGCCGCATGCGCTTTATACCTTTCATAACCGGCTTCGGGCACATATATTTTTGTTAATTTGGGATACACATCGCTTAACAATATACTTTCGTCGTTCCATACGATATTAGTTATTTTGTCGTTTTCTGCCCGCATTAGTCTTATTAATGACAAGCTGTTGCAATTCCAAAAAGCTTCTCCTATGTTTGAAACCTTTTTTGGAATTGTTATAGCTGTTAGAGCCGTCTTCGAAAACGCATTTGTCCCTATCTCTTCCAAATTATCGCAATACTCTAGCGTTACTTTACGTAAATTGCTACATGAATAAAAACATCTATCTCCAATATGAGTTAAATTATTATCTCCTTCAAACTTAACATTCTTTATTTTTTTGTTGTTGCTAAACACGTCTGCGCCTATCTTTGTTACCCAATTCGGCACTATTAATGTTCCGTCAAAATCTTCCGGCTCGTCGAACTTTGTCCATTCGCTTGTGTATGTATATATATTACTGTTGCAATAACAATATCGTTTTGCCACTCCGTCCTTTACAACTTCATAATTATCCGTACACTTATGTTCGATACCATTAAACTTTAACACCATTGCAGACGTGAATATATCATATGCACTATTTATTGCAAAATATGTATACTTTTCTTGCGACGCATAGCCCCTGTGACCATAAAAAATTATTTCGCCGTCTTCTTCTTTATAGTCATAACAAATCATCGCATGACTATCCCCATCAAACTTGTAGTTTGCGGCAATTAATACAGGATATCCTTGATCGATGTTGTTTTTTATAAATGTTCTTGTTGTCGCATCATCATTCATTTGTGTTTTTCTGCTTAATATTGAATAATTGTTTTTATCTATACCTATCCAATCTAAATATTCTTCTAAAATTTTTATTCTATTATTTAAAGTCGTCCTACATTTGTTATTTTCGTCAAATAATACCGTCTCTATTCCTCTACCTATCATAATTAATTTACTATGCAATGAATAACCTTGCGTAGATTCGACTATCTGTAAATATTCAATCATTGTTTTGTTCTTCGCATTTACAATGTAATCGTTATATATGCCGGGTGAATTTTTCCTTGCTACCATATTCGTATCTTCGCCCGAAGACACAACGTCATAAGCTTCCGGTATAATATCGTCGCTTAAATAATTATCGTAGTATGACAGTAACATTCCCAGTGCAACATATCCGCAAGAATATTTATAATTCTCGCCCAAATTCGTTGTTAAGCCGCTAAAGTATTCTTTCATATATGCTCTTGCTACAGATATGTCTTCGCTTTCAACTTCGTTTTGTTCGCTTATGCCGCTAGTTACTAAAGAATGTTCTACAATCTGCTCGCTCGATTTTGCATAACAAATTTCGGTAGCTGCTTCATTTTTTACAATAAAAATCATTACAGACAAGCATATGACAAATGCTATAATAAATTTAGTGTGCTTTTTCATATCTAGCCCTGCCTTAAATAATTGTATAAATATTCTCCCTCAAACCAACGCTCTGACATATATGCGGAGCTCTCAAAATAACACGTTGCAACACATAGACCTCCTATCAATTCCTCCGGGGATTCGTAAATATTTACATAGTTTGAAGGGTATTTATCACTTTCTTTTCCATATTTATACGCATAACCGGTCGGTCCCCAAAAAGTTAATTTATGTCCACGTGAAACCATCTTTATCGTCATACTTGTGTGGTCTTGCCCATCCACAAATCCGGAATGCCACTCTCCGTCACCAAGCACATACGAATAAAAGCGAAAAAACTCAACAAATAAAACATCGATTATTTCTTTGTCTTCGTCTCGCTTTACGTATACTTCATAGTTCCTTGCCATACTTACAAAGTTATAATCATAAATTGTTAACATCGGAGCCAAAAGCAAAAAGTCGAATTCATCGCCAAATTGTTCTACGCAATATTCGTAATATTTCTCAAACGTTGGATCCGGCACATATATACCTTGTTCTTCAGCTTCCCAAATAATTTCATTATAATAATCGGATCTATCGAATTCTTTATATAGTTCATACCCTTCATATTGACCACTAGGCGTATCCGGCATCTGTTCAAATACCGGCATTTGAGCAGTATAATTTATTTCATTGCCAGTTAAATTCCATATCTGCGCATCCATAAGCTCGATTTGTTCGTTTAACTCTTCTTTTTCAATGTCATTATCGTCCAGTTTGCTTTGCAAGTCGTTGTTTTTTTGCAATAACGAATTCACCTTTTCTTGCAATCCATCGTTGCTTTGTTGCAATGCCAAAAGACTTTCGGACTGCGCCTGAAGTTTTGCTTCCAATTCGGCAATTCTGTCTTCCGTTTCGTTGTTGCACCCTAGCAGTGACAACATTGCTATTATAGTTAGTAATAAGCATATTAATCTTTTCATGTTTTTACCTCCGAGTAATTATTTATTTGTGTAATTAACCACATTTTACCATATTATGGGTTTTACGTCAAGAGTTTCTTAGAGTTTTTCACTGCATTTTCATATTGTAGGTGCGACGCATAGTTTGTACGCTTAATATTGACGAGTGGTAGTAGTTTAACGGAGAGATTGCCGCGTCGCTAACGCTCCTCGCAATGACATAGGGTTGGAATGTTTTCTGCTGTTACGATAGTGCTAACATACGTTTCGCTTCCGCGAGATTCTTCGCCTACGGCTCAGAATGACATAAAAAGCGGCTCAGAATGGCAAAAAGGTTTAGATTAGTACGTTTGATTGTGCCGAGAGTTAAGAGTTTAACGGAGAGATTGCCACGTTTGCTAGCGCAAATTCGCAATGACAAGTGGTTAGGGATTGCCACTCCGCTCGTTGGTGACGTATGAAAAAAAGATAGTAAGTTAATTCTTACTACCCTTTTTGTAATTTATATTTAATTTAAGTTTCTTTTGCCTACTTTTCTTTCGCTAAAGAAAAGTAGGTTTCTTTTGCTTACTTTTCTTTTCGAAAGAAAAGTAAGTTAACCGAGCAAGAATGCTCTGTAAGCAATATACGCCTCGTACAAATCGGCTTTAGCCACGATTTCCATGGGCGCGTGCATGTTAAGAACGGAGATACCTGCGTCGATAACATTCATATTGTAGTTGCCCAAAATACCGGCAATCGTTCCTCCGCCGCCTTGGTCAACCTTGCCGAGTTCTGCGGTCTGGAAGTAGATACCGTTTTCGTCCATAACCTTGCGTACCCAAGCAAAATATTCGGGCTGAGCGTCGTTAGAACCGCCCTTGCCGCGACTTCCGGTATACTTGTTGAACACGATACCTCTGTTAAGGTACGAAGCGTTCTTGTTGTCATTTACTTCGGGGAACAACGGATCTACGCCTGCGCTAACGTCGCTACTGAGCATATAGGTGTGTTCCATAGCTCTTCTAAGCGCAAGATACGACGTTTCGCCTGCCTTTTCGAGCAAATACGCAATAGTGTTCTCGAAGAACTTGCTTTGCGCGCCCGTTGCGCCCACGCTACCGATTTCTTCCTTGTCCACTAAAATGCAGCAAGAAGTATATTCGGGTGCTTCTACGTCCAAAATAGCGCGGAACGAGGTGTATGCGCACACTCTGTCGTCGTGGCCGTAACCTGCAACCATGCTGCGATCGAGACCGTAGTCACGAGCCGGACCTGCGGGAACAACTTCGATTTCTGCCGAAAGGAAGTCTTCTTCTTCGATATCGTACTTTTCTTTAAGGAGCTTAAGGATATTAGCCTTAACTGCGTCCTTTTCTTCGCCGTCAAGCGGAATAGAACCAACGGTTACGTCCAAAGCTTCGCCTTCTACAACCTTGTCGCCCGTCTTCTTCATTTGATCACCCGAAAGGTGGATGAGCAAGTCGCTTATACCTACAACCGGATCGGCGGGATCGTCACCGATATTAACGTCGACTACCGTTCCGTCCTTTTTGCAAACAACGCCGATAAGTGCGAGAGGAATGGTTACCCACTGATACTTCTTTACGCCGCCGTAGTAGTGCGTATCGGCAAGAGCGAAGTCGCTTGCTTCGTAAAGCGGATTTTGTTTAAGGTCGAGTCTGGGCGAGTCGATGTGCGCGCCGAGAACGCGAATTCCTTCGGTAAGCGGCTTTTTGCCGATAACGTACAACGCAATGTTCTTGTCCTTGTTAAGGAAGTACACTTTGTCGCCTGCTTTAATCGACTTTACGTCTTCGATATTCTTGTAGCCGTGCTTTTTAGCAATAGCTTCGGTTTCTCTTGCAGCAAGGCGTTCGGTTTTGCCGTTGGACAAATACTCGATGTAGTCTTTGCCGAAGTCAAAAATAGCCTTTCTTTTTTCGTCGGTTATATCTTTCCAGATATTTTTTGCATACATAAAAAAATTACCTCCACTGTGGTTGTTTGGTAGTATTATACAACAATTTTACGCTTTATGCAAGTATAATTTACTTGGTTTGCAGGTTTTATT
>CAZEXL010000026.1:0-14586 GCA_964516925.1 uncultured Lachnospiraceae bacterium
CGCACGCGAACCTATTTGTCTTAATTCGCTTGGCAATGTTATACTTTGTAATGACGAGCAATTCTTAAACGTTTCACTTTCTATTATTGTTAAAGAACTCGATAAATTTATGCTCGCTAACTTCGCGCAACCGCTAAATGCCCTGCTTCCTATACTTGTTAGTGAATCGGGTATATCTATGCTTGCAAGTTTTACACAGCCGTAAAATGCTCCGCTTCCTATACTTGTTAGTGAATCGGGCAAATATATATCATTTAATTTAGAGCAACCATAAAATGCCTCACTGCCTATCGTTTCAAGACTTTCACCACAATATACGTACGTTAAATTTTCACAATTCTTGAACGCTCCGCTCCCTATATTTATTAAGCTTACAGGTAAACTCACGTTAGTAATGCCTACACAATCTTTAAACGCATCTTTTTCTATTCCAACAACAGGATATGCTTCCGTCCACATTTGTCCACTTGCATCGGCTTTTTTAATTTCTATCTCGTTTGGTATATATAACCATCCGTTGTTTTCGGATATATCTTCCTCGAATTGAGATTTTATCCCCGTTATTATCGCTTGTTCATTTTCTATCCTTGCTTGCAAATATTTATGATTTACTATCGCATGATACACCGCCTTTTCGGCATTGAGCTTTTTAACGTTTTGCGTGGTTCCGTCATTAACGGTTATCGTTATGTCGTCCGCTCCGTCTAGTATTGCCGTTTTTAGTTGAGCAGTCGTCAATTCAGGGTATACAGACAAAACAAGTGCCGCAACTCCGCTTACAAACGGCGTTGCCATAGACGTCCCGGATAATTTTGTATAGCCGGAGCTATTTAAATGCGTGGGATAAGTACTCATTATACTTGTCCCGGGAGCATATATGTCTACTGTTTTTTCACCGTAGTTGGACGTTTCGGCTTTTACGTTGTTTTTATCTAGATTACCTACTACTAACATGTTGCTAAGTTTATCCGAATATAACTCCGAACCATAATGCACAGGATACGTGTAATTTTCACTCTTATCTATGTTTTTTCCATCATTACATGCCGCACATACAAACAAGCCCGGATAGTTTTTTATAGCTTCATACAAACCTTCACTTCCTGCTACTCTTGCACTAAAATTTAAAATTCTTATCTTTTCATTCGTTGCCCATGTCCAAGTTGCATGATTTATTGCTCTTATTGTAGCGGAACTATCAACCCATTCCGAATTTCCAGCTATCACTTGCATTGGGACAATTCCAACCTGCCAATTTACTCCACAAACGCCAACTCCGTTATTCCCTCTTGCCCCGATAATACCTGCCACGTGCGTACCGTGCCCCAAAAGGTCTTTCCTTAAGGACAGCGGCGGAAAATCATCCGACGGTAAATTTACATAATCCCCTCCGCAATCGATTCCACCAACACGATAAACCATGTTACTTGACAATTCGACATGCACATTTCCTGCATCGTCTTCTGCTCCGAACCCGGTATCTATTACACCTACTAACACGTCTTTGCTGCCTGTTGTTATATCCCATGCGGCAGGCGCGTTTATTTCTTCCAAACCCCATCTATTGTCGTAACTTTCTTCATAGAGCGGATCGAAAGGTATGCGCATGCTTTCCAAATACGCATTTGTCCCTGCGTATTTAATTCCGTCTATTTGCTCAAGCTTTTTTATCGTTTGCAAAACTATTTCTTTATCGTCTTGCGGTAAATGCAATTGCAATATTTGTCTAAAATCTTCCCTTTCTATTATATATTCCGCTCCTTTCGGCATTGTAAATAAATCTTCGATATAATCTATTTCTATATCTCCGAAAAATTCTTTACTATGCACTTTGTTTACTTCGCTTATGTTTTTATCCAGTATTACTATTACGCTGTTTCCGTCAAAACCGTCGTCGATCGTTGCCGTACAATAACTCTTTTCTTCGTATTCAGGTTTTGCATTTATTTCTGCTAAAATCACGCCATTTTTTATATGGCAAAACATTATTGCACATATTATTATTAACATTAATTCTATACTTATTTGTTTCTTTTTGTTCATTATTCTTCGTTCACCTTAAAATATCTATTCCTAACATTTTTGTCAATCTCTCAGTTTTACAATATTTATAATATATTATTAATACCAAATGTACGCACTATCTGTTGGTACCATTGCTACCGATATTTTATTTATTCCTTCCATAAGCGATTTATTTATCCTTACCAAAAAGCCCTGGCGCACTTGCTTGCTTATTCCAGCTTCTTCGTAAAATTGTGCAAACACAATCGTTAATTCTTCCCCTTTTTTTATAATGTAACACGGGTTATAAAATGTGTTTGTTCCCATTTGTTGTACCGCTACTAGCACATCATCTTCAAAAAGCGTTTCGCCAAACCTTATATCGTATACCTCCGCCACGATAACTTTTTGGTACATTTCTTCTTTGTTGCTTATTACTTCTATAAACTCTTCTGTTCTTATGTGTTCACCATCAGTATCCCAAAAAGATATCTGGTCTTTCCAAGTAGACCGTGCTCGCCAATCGAAATCAATAATGGTATATTGCACGCTTTTTATCACTGCCGCTATTCCTACCGCAAGCACCCCTACGAGTATTGCCGACACTATGGGAAGTATTATATTCTTCTTCATTTTGCGCCTCCTTGTTTTTATTGTATTTTATTTTTCAGCTTACTTTACTGTGGCTATTCGTTTATATCCACTACTTCTTTTACTATCTCTTTTACGCCCATTACGTCAACCTTTGACACCTCTAGCCAAAACATCCAATAATATGGAAACCCGAACGAAAATAATTTTTTTTCGATACTGAAAATTATTTTTAACGTACCGGCTTCTTTAACTATATCATATACTGTCAACCACTCATATGCCGGTTGCGTTATTTCAATAAATATTAATGCATTCGTTGAAAAATTCAATGGTTCGTATTCTGTCGCCTCTTTTATAAACCCCGCCTGATATTTTGTATTGTTCAACGCTAACGCTTCATCCAACTCTTTTTGACTGCGAACTATTGCAATTTGTTCTTCGCAACACTCTTCATGATTACCATCTCCCATTCTGCCGTATGAATTGCTCACATTAAAGGCTACGTGCTTTTCACTGCTTTTCCACGCAAATCCGATACTAGTTGCAACTATTGCTACAAGTATTGCCGACACTATGGGAAGTATTATATTCTTCTTCATTAATTTACTCCTATTGATTGTTTTTATTTTTTTATAATTATAACACATAGTTTTCGCATTGTCAAGATGTTTTTTAAACTTACCTTTCTTTCTGGAAAGAAAAATAACGGTGTAAAATTTTTAAACTAAACTAATTAAAACTTTTCGGTTTGTATATAATATATTTTAAGTAATAGATAGTAAAAGATATAGTATGTCGTGTGCAAATGTGTAATTTAATTTTTTTCCGATTTTTATTACAAAAAGTACTTGTTTTTAGGTAAAAAACATTAAAAAACAGTCGTAAACAAACATTTTAAAAAGTGTAAAAAATCTTTAAAAAATGTCAGTTTTTTTTGCCCGATGTTGATAAAAAAATCGGCAAAAAAACGCAAAAAACAAAAATAACAAAAAACCATAAGTTATATACTTATCCACATAATTATACACAATTGTGAGTTTTGTTTTTTGTATAAATGTTTATTTTTTATTATTATAAAACTCGTTATAAATGCTGCTTATAAACTTATATAAATAAAAAAGCACGACCGATAAGATCGTACTTTTTTGAGTTTGAAATGCGTAAGTTTTATTAAGCTTGCGCTTGATTGCTTTGCGAAAGGTTTGCTTTCATGTTATTCCAAGCTGTTTTTGCGCCGGATATAGCCGATTCGTAACTAGCGGCGAAATTAGTTTCGAAGCTGGTAAGCGCGTTGTTAATTTCCGTTTCCGCATTATCTACGATCTCGTTAATATTAACACCTGCAGAAGTAATAGTCGAAACGACCGCATCGTACTTTGCCGTTAAATCTGTTTTAAGCGCGTCGATAGTTTCGTTAGCGGTAACGCCGGCACTAATTAATTGTTGTTCGGCATTATCTAAAGCAGACTTAAGACTTTCGAGTCTATTTAGATCGGCTTCGGAATTTTCGCTGTTTTGAGCCACGTAGTTGCGGAAATTAAGATAAGCGGTTTTAGCTTCGCGGAACGCAACGAGCGCAAGTTGATACGGACTGTTAGCGTCAACGAGCAGCGTCTTGCGAGTAGCTTCCAACGACTGGCATGCTACGTCGTAAACGGAAGTTAAAGCGCTTATACTAAGAGAAACGATACTATTAACGTTTGCCTTTACCGCTTCGAATTTGGCGTGGTTGAATGCGTCCGCCTTAGCTTGGTAGTAAGCGTCCTTAAGTTGTTGCGAATACATTTCCGCCGTTTCCTTTCGGGAAGAAGCCAGCATCTCGACCTTTTCCATATACGAAAGCGCTTCTATCTTAGCGGCGTCTACGTACGGCGCACATTGTTCTAGAAGGTCGTTTATGTACGCTTCAGTAATCGCAACGCCTTGCTTAACCGTAGCCGTGATATTTTCCTCGGAAAAAATTTCTTCGGCTTTCTTTTTTATATCGTTGTAATACTTTTGCGCGTCTTCACCCGAGAAAGAAATTGAAATTTCGTTTTCACCGCTTTTTACGTTACCCGTAACCAAAAAACCGGTCTCTTTGCATACGCTAACGTAAAGTTTAAGCGCTTCTTCCGAGCTTTTTCCGACGAAAATCTGACCGTTTATAACAAGGTTGCCTTCCTCGTTAAGCGCGTTTACCGAAACGACTTTGTCGTTTTCATCCAAAATAAATTCAACTTCGGGGTTTAACGATACGTTCATTACTTTAGATTCTTTTGTCGAACTGCACGCAACGAACGACATCGATACGACGCAAAGACAAACGGATAAAAGTGTAACCATTATTTTCTTCATTTTTTTAATCTCCTTTATTGAAATTTAGTACGGTAAGTTTACCGCATAATTATATATTTGTCAAGCCTTTTAGTAATATTTGATAAAATTAAGATTGTTAAATTTTAGTTAAGTAAAAATAGATACAAACAGCGATTTTGTAAAAATTTATATTTTACAAAGCCGTTTTAGGTACCTTTTTTCCTTTAACGAAATTTTACCGTCAACCGAAACGATACATAAACACAGCGTAATAACGTCGTTGCAAAATTCTTCGTCGAATTGTCTCATTATATCCAGCAAATCATCCGTAATAGCGGCAACGACTTTTTTGCAGTCACCTTTGCTAAAAATTTTTTTTACAGATTTGTAATTATAATCGTTGCCAAAAACTCGCACTAACGACGGCAAAATAAGCAAATATTCTCGTTCGTCTATTTTGCCGTCTGAAGCGACTGAACCAATTATAAAACTGACGAGCGTATCGATAGGATCTACGTTCGGTAATCGAGCAAGTTTTAGTGAATCCAATATTTTAATCGATTTTTCGGTGAGGATAATTCCTCTTTCGACGGGACTTAGTTTTTCGTATGTGTCGCATGTTTTTTTAAACTCAAACATAATAATCCTCTCCTATTATTGTTTTTTACAGCGGCAAATCTTTTTTGACGAATTTTATCGAGCCGATAACGTATCCGATAATTCCTGCAACGGCAAGAATTACGAACTTCCATACAAACGTTATACTGCCGTCCATAATCGAAATGACGTCGAACAGCGAAATAATCGTGGTATAGTTGAAATAGTTAAGAGCTTCCAATCGCACTACTGAGGGAATAACGGGCGAACCGAATAGCCCGAGCATTGCCGCAACCAAAGCGAATATACTAAGTCCGCCGCCTATTGCCATCGAACGTTTGCTTCGGTCGAAATAGCACGAAGTAAAGAAGCAAAGTCCCGAAAGAGCGAATAAAACCAAGAACGCACCGACGTTAAGCAAAATCAAATTGCCGAAAGTTAGCCCTACTTCTTCGGTGATTATGGCAAGGCAAACGCATCCTGTAATCGTGGTGCATGCAAACATTGCCAAAAGCGAACCTACAAGGTATACCGCCTGAGTGAATACGACCGAACTGCGCTTTGTGGAAGTAGAAAGAACGTACGCCATCGAGCCGCTGTCCACTTGACCGGAAATAAGGTTGTTAGACGCCATAATCATATAAATTATCGGCAAAAGCAAGCCTGCAAGTTTATAGAAAATAGAACCGACTATAAGAGTATATAAGTCCGTCTTGCCTATTTCTTCCAAAGCGTCGGATACGGTAGACGGAAGCGTGGACAAAAAGCTCGAAGAAATATCCGAGGCGAGTTCTTGCTTTTTAGTTTCTATCGCGCTTAGATAGTCGTTTTCGGTTAGAAAGTTGCCGTTATCGTATTCTTGTTTTATAAGGTCCAATTCGTAAGAAACTCTGCCCTCGTACGTAACGATTGCCGTTGTCGCCATTTTTTTAATCGAAGCGTAGTCGTAGCCGAAAGAATCGTACTTTTCTTTTGTTACGCCGTACGACGAAAGCGCTTCGGTTAGGACTTTAACGTTTTCTTCTTTGGTCATATTGCCGGCTATGAAAATCGCAGAACCGCTAACGCAACGATCGCTACGATATTCCTCTCTGGTTTCACCGCTTATAAAGTCGGTTACGTCGGCTGCCGCGACGTGTTCTACAATCGACGTAACGTCGTATTCATCGGGCGCTTCTTCGCCGTTTTCGATATAAAAATCGTTAAACGTTCCGTTGGGATTAAGAACGTACATTACGCTGCCGACTATTTCTTGAGCTTGAGTGGAGTCTATTTCATATCCTTCGTCGACGGCTTTAGAAAGCAAATACAGTTGCAAATCTTCACACGAGTCGGCATAAGCCAAAGCCACCGCGTTGTTTACGGTTGCGGGCGAAACGGCTTGCCAGCTTTGTAACGCGGACATGTAGTCTTGAGGCGAATCGAAGTCGATTTCGTTTGGCGTCGATTGAAGCCACTTTGTAACTGCGTCAACAAAAGTTTTGCCGGTCGTAGTGTTTAAGGTCGGCATACGAGCTTGCCAAGCGTTTAACTCGGCAAGGTAGTCCGTTTCGTTTTGGTATTCGCTTTGGTTCGGTTTATTCGAAAGCCAGCCAAGGTACGTAACTGTGTCGGTCGCCTTTTGAGCAAACAGCTCGTCGAATTTTTCTAAGCCGTCTGTTGAGTATGCGTAGTACGAAAGAGCGCGTTTTTGCATTTGCGCGTCGACTTCTTGCGTTATTATGGTGTCTTGTATGGAATTTTTTACTTCGCCGATGTTTCCGTTGCCCGAAATAAGCATGACGCAAGCGAGCATAAAGCAGACGGCGAAAGTGATTATTGCCCACATTGTTCCGTTTGCCTTGCATGATTGTTTGAATAAAGCTTTGCTAAACATTCTCGTTCTCCTTTTGTGTGTTTTTTAGATTGAAAAGCGTTTTTTTGAAGTGCATTTCGAGCGTGTACGGCAGCTCGGAAATGAATTTTAGGTTATAGTTTTTTAATACGCCCAGAAGCCGAGCCGTATCGGTCGATTTAATTCGTACGGTTACTTGCGAATAATCCGGTTGCAATCGTATCTTTTCGTAATTTTCTTGTAAAAATCTTAGATAATCGGAATGATTATGAAATTCTATTTTAAAATCTTTGGTTTTCGGATTTTTTATGTCGTTCATATTGCAAACGTCTACTATTCTGCCGTCGCTTATAAGCGCGACTTTGTCGCAAGTTTTTTCAAGCTCGTCAAAACTATGACTGCTCATAAAAATCGTTTTGCCCTTAGCGTGTTCTTCCTTTATGATGTCAAGGAACGTAGCGCGCATAAGCGGATCGAGCCCTGTTGTCGGCTCGTCCAGAATAATCGTAGGAGCGTTCGCCATCAACGCGGCAACCAATGCTGTTTTTTGCTTCATGCCTTTGCTCATTCGTTTAAGGTTGGCGCGCGGATCTAGTTGAAGTCGTTCGATAAGCTCGTTTGCGTACGACATGTTTTTTAATCCTAAAAATTCCGCCTGGCAAAAAAGAAATTCCGTGCCGCTTTTTAGGTCGGGAAAGGCGATTTCGCCCGGAACGTAACCGACGTTTTTTACTATTTCGCTCGAATGTTCCCAAGCCGAAAGTCCGTTTACCAAAACTTTGCCGCCAGAAGGTTTTATAAAGCCCATTATGTGCCTTATAGTAGTAGTCTTTCCGCTTCCGTTAGTGCCTACGTATCCTATCATTTCGCCTTGTTTTACCGTAAGGTCAAGGTCGAATACACCGCGATTAAAGCCGTAATCCTTGGTCAGCTTTTGTATTTCGATAACGTTCGTCATAGCGCACCTCCGAAATCCTTGTCTTCTTTGTAGAACTTCATAAAATAATCTTCGAGCGTTTCTTTTCGATTGCTGAAAGATTGTACGTTAAGTGACGACGAAAGCGCGATTAGCGCATTAAGGTCATCGTCCTCCACCGAAACGTAAACGCTGTTTCCGTCGTTTTGTAAAGTTTTAAACGAAGGCAGGTTGTCGCTTGAAAACAAAAACTTGTTTTTTGCTTTTTCCGATTCGAACGTTAACGTATAATATTTTCGCGTTGCATGCTTAAGATCGTTTGCTACGAATTCCGATACGATTTTTCCGTCCTTTATGATTGCTATACGATCGCACGTCGAGTCTATTTCCGAAAAAATATGGCTGGAAAGAAGTATCGTTTTGCCACGTCGCTTTTCGTCGTGAACGAGCGATATAAAGTTTTCTTGCATAACGGGATCCAAGCCGCTAGTCGGTTCGTCCAATATAAGTACGTCCGGATCGGACATAAAGGCGGTTACTATCGCCAGTTTTCGCTTTACGCCCAGGCTCATGCGTTTCGTTTCGCCCGACAACGCCGCGGAAGAAAGCTCGAAGTAGTCGAGCATTTTTTTTAGTTGCTTGTCGTCGCGCTTTTTTTGCATGGATTGCATCATTTGTATGAATTCTTTTCCGGTAAGGCCGGACGGAAGCGCGATTTCGCCGGGGACGTATCCGACGCGACTTAGAATTTTATCGTAGTTTTCAAAGCTGTCGTTACCGAAAATTTTTACTCTTCCCTTGTCCGGTTTAGAAAAACCCATAAGGTGGCGAATGGTCGTGGACTTGCCCGCGCCGTTAGGGCCCAAAAATCCGAACACTTCGCCGTAGTCTACGTGAAGACTTACGTCAAACACGCCGCGGCCGAACCCGTAATCTTTGGTAAGACCTTCAACGTCTATTATGCGCAGAGCCTCTTTTGGGAATTTTACGTCGATCATTATTATCCTCCTTTTTAACAGTGTTGACATTTTAATCGTGTCGTAGTATAATACAAGAAAATAAAAAAAAGAAGCACAATGGTTTAGTCATTGTGCAAATATTAACAACGTTTAGTAAATTGTAGAAAGTGAGGAGTATTAAATAAAGATGAAGGTAAGAAACTTAAATAATTCGTCTAAAAAGACAAGGCGGCTAATAAAAAAAGTTTTTGCCGAAATGCTATCCGAAAAAAAAGAGCTTTGCAATATGTCGGTTAGCGAGTTATGTCAGCGCGCCGAAATTAGTCGCGGGACGTTTTATTCGCATTACGATGATATTTACGGCGTGGCGGAAGACTATGAAAATGAGCTTATCGATGCGTTTTTCGACAATGCGCGACTTATAAATTCGCAAAACATAATGCAGTTTATAGATTCAGTGTTCGAGTACATACGCAAAAATGACGAAAATTATCATTTGATTTGCAAGTCCAACGAGTTTTTGTTTGCCGCTAAAAAGTTAACGGCGATTGCGTCGGGCAAATTACTTGAACTGTGCCTTAGCGACAAACGCATTAGAAATCGTGATTTTTTGGAGCTTGAAATCGAGACCTTTTTGGAAGGGTTGTTTTGCGAGTACGTAAGACGTTGCAGGGGGTATTCTACCAAAACGTTAGAAGATTTGTACGACTACACTAAGTTTTGGGTGGCGAATTTTATTGCGGTGCGTTCGTAACCTACTTTTCTTTAGGGAAAGAAAAGTAGGCAAAAGAAACTTGAGCAGAATACTAAATTGCAAAAGTACGGCAAAAAACCGTAATTTTCTTTAAAAAAGAAAGGTAAGCGAAAGAAACCTAAACCTTATGTCATTCTGAGCCGCTTTTTTCTGTCATTCTGAGTCGCGGCGAAGAATCTCGCGGAAGCGAAACGATTGATAGTACTGCAGTAACAGCAGAAAACGTTCCAAACCTATGTCACCAACGAGGAGCGTTAGCGACGCGACAATTTCTCCGTTAAAAGTCTAAATCTCGGTAACAGTAGAGGCATTACCGCTCAAACTTAATTCCCTTAAGCTTCTTTTGTTTACTTTTCTATCGGGAAGAAAAGTAAGTTATGCAAAAACAGCCATAACCACCGTGCCGACGACGAGTAAAGACAGTCCTACCCATGCTTTTAGCGACGGTTTTTCTTTTAGAAAGACGACCGAAAAAACGACGGTTAGCAAAATACTCAGCTTGTCGATGGGGACAACAACGCTTACTTGACCGTTTTGTATTGCGAAGTAGTAGCACAGCCAGCTCGCGCCGGTAGCGACGCCGGACAGCACGAGGAAAATCAAATCTTTTTTTGTAACGTCCTTGATTAGCGGCGTTTCTTTTTTGGCAAAAACTATTATCCAGGCAAAAACGAGCACGACGCAGGTGCGGATCGCTGTTGCGGCATTTGAATCCACGTTTTCTATTCCGATTTTGGCAAGAAGCGACGTTGCGGCTGCAAACGCTGCCGACAGCAAGGCGAACAAAAACCAAGAATTGCTTTTGCTTTCGCCACTTTTTATGTCGGTCATTAAAAACGTTCCTGCGCCTATAAAACCAAGACAGATAAGTTTGAGCCACCAAAGCGAGCGCTCGGCAGGAAAAATAATTATGGCAAGCAAGACCGACAAAACAACGCTCGATTTATCCACTGCCGCAACTTTTGAAACTTCGCCTTTCGAGAGTGCCTTGAAGTAGCACAGCCAGCTTGCCCCGGTAGCGATGCCGGATAAAATTAAAAACAGCCACGACTTGAGGCTTATATCCCCTAGCGTAGCGTATGCGCCCGTAACAAAAACGATAAGCCACGAAAATAGAAGAACGACTGACGTTCGAATCGCAGTTGCTATGTTTGAACTAATGTTTTTTATTCCGCATTTTGATAGTATTGTCGTTGCGGCTGCGAACACCGCCGACAATACTGCTGACCATAACCACATGATAATGCTCCTTTCTTAACTTTCTTTGGGAAAGAAAGTTAAGCGAAAGAAACCGTACTTTTCTTTGGGAAAGAAAAGTAGGCAAAAGAAACTTAAACCGTACTTTTCTTTAGGAAAGAAAAGTAGGCAAAAGAAACTTAAACCGTACTTTTCTTTAGGAAAGAAAAGTAGGCAAAAGAAACTTAAACTTAGGGTACGTATTATAAAAACCTTACGTCACCAACGAGGAGCGTTAGCGACGCGGCAATCTCTCCGTGCAAATGCAAGCTGTCGGCATAATCAAGCGTAAAAACTTCGCTTTTTCTGTCATCCTGAGCCGTAAAGGCGAAGGATCTCGCGGAAGCGAAACCATATGTCATTGCGAAGGACGTAGTCCTGTGGCAATCTCTCCGTGTAACTGCACACTCTCGGCATAATCAAGCGTATAAACTTCGCTTTTTCTGTCATCCTGAGCCGTAAAGGCGAAGGATCTCGCGGAAGCGAAACGATTGATAGTACTGCAGTAACAGCAGAAAACAGTCAAACCTAATTCCTATAAAGTTCTTTGGGTTACCTTTCTTACAAGAAAGGAAACCGCTTCCGCGAGATTCTTCGCAAAAGCTCAGAATGACATTAAAAGGGTTTACTTACTTATAATCCACTCGTTTTGGCAATGCACTACCGCCCAAACCCAATTCCCATAAAGTTCTTTGGGTTACCTTTCTTACAAGAAAGGACGCTTCCGCGAGATTCTTCGCAAAAGCTCAGAATGACATTAAAAGGGTTTACTTACTTATAATCCACTCGTTTTGGCAATGCACTACCGCCCAAACCCAATTCCCATAAAGTTCTTTGGGTTACCTTTCTTACAAGAAAGGTAAGTTATTTATTGTTTTGTTCGTTTTTCATTAGTTCGTATTTTTCTTTAAGAACCTTGTCGGTAGTTAAAAAAGGCATGCCCATAGAAATCGCTTCCTGTATAATCTGTCGGTCCTGCTTAAGCGTACAGCCGGGCGAAATATGTTCGGCATCGAGCACAGCCGGTTCGACGTCGAAATCTGAGCAATCGGGCATGTTAGACTCTTCGAGCGGCATATAAAAATCCATATACGAGAACGGCGTTCCGTCCGGGTGCTCGTATACGTCCGCCATTATGCTGCCCCAACAACGCATACTCGCCCTAAAACACGTTCCGTTAGAAAACACGGGCGCGCCGCACGGTGAGAATTGATGTTCCTGTCCCGAGAACACGTAATTGTTTTTAGCGATGTCCTCTTTTATAAGGTCGACTATTTTATTCATTTGTTCGGTATTTGACTTTTCCGTGGGGTATTCGTTGTCGAAGTAAGTCCAGCCGACGAGTTTTAATTCTTCCATTTTGCTGCTCCTTTTTGCGTATTTAACGTGCATTTATTGTAGCATATTTTTTGTGCAAAATCAAAGAAAAAACGCTTAAAGTTAACCTTTAAACGTCTTTTTGGTCGAATATGTTTTTTATCGACTTTATTTGATACGTCTTGTCTTTTGTCGCAAGAGTGCGAAATAGAGTGAAAGCCGCAAAACAAGTTCACGGCTTTCACGAGGCTTTATGTCGGTTTATGTTTCGAGCTTTTAATCGTACGTTATTAGTTGTAGTAACGCGTTGCTTTAGTAAGAGCATAATTGTAGGAACCAATCGAAATTTTATTCCATTGCGCCAACGTACCCTTGTAGTGCACTGCTGTTAAGCTACTGCAACCGTAGAACGCATATTCTCCTATGCTTGTTACGCTAGAGGGGATTACAACGTCAGTTAAGCTACTACAGTTCTCGAACGCATATTCTCTTATGCTTGTTACACCGTCGGGAACTACGAACGTGGTTTGGTTATTCATTTTGATAACTTTCTTATAGTTGCCTTTTTGCATGTAGTACGCCTCATCGTATAATTTGTCGGCGTCTTCGTATCCGCTTAAATTTTCAAGCAAGTCCATTGCTTCGGTGTATTTGTGTTGTGCAATGTAGTCTTTTGCTAAGTTGTAGTTGTTCGATTTACACCTTGCCGATTGAATTTTTAAATTTCGGGCAGTTCTTCGGGATCGACGTACTGAACTTCGTTAGCCGAAGCGAGTTGACCGACTTTGAATTTTTCGGTTCTCTTCTTTAGAACCAAGTCGTAAAGTTCGTCGTGGTTTGTGGTCAAAACAAAGGACATGCCGCCCGCAGCGGTTTTGAAGTTAATGCTTTTACATAATCCTTTATATAAATAATCGATTTTTTCAAAAGGAATCCTAGTCGCAATTACCCCGGCGGAAGCCGTTAAGAATTCGGATTCCAGCGAAAGATCGGCAACTCTAGTTGCATCAAAAAACATCGCAACAATTTGAAAAATAAAGATGGCGCAAGCATAAGGATAATCATATTTACTTATAATAGCGATAAAGCCGATTAAAGCAAACGTTGCTGCAGCTGCTATAGCGCATAACGATACCTTGATGTTAGGCGTGAATATGGAAATTAACGCGACAACGGTGCAAATTAAGGTTATTACAAAAAGCGGAGTAATGCCGCCATCGCCCGCTCCTCCGGCAATTGCCAAAACGGCAATACATCCGCCAAGGCAAATAAACAACAGAATGAATTCCGTTAAAAGACAATTCTTTCTTATACCTTTAAATTCTTTCATAAAAGACCTCCAAAAAAAGAATAAAATAATGTGTATATTATACTAGATAAAATGTCTAGTGTCAAGACATTTTGTGTAGTAAAATGATAAAATTTTTTTATGGATAAGCGGTTTTGTCACAATTTAAAAGAATGTAGGAAGCTGTGCTGCTTAACACAAAAGCAGGTTGCCGCAAAATTGGACGTGGTTGAAAGTTGTTATGCGAATTGGGAGCAAGGCAGAACCGAACCTAATATAGAGATGCTAAGAAAACTAGGAATTATTTTTGGCGTTTGCGTGGACGAGTTAATAAACGGATAGTAAAAGCGACTTTGAATTTTAAAGCCGCTTTTTTCTTGCGCTTTTTGTACCTACTTTTCTTTAGGAAAAGAAAAGTAGGCAAAAGAAACTTAAGCTTATGTCATTCTAAGCAACAGGCGAAGAATCTCGCGGAAGCGGTTACTTTTCTTTGGGAAAAGAAAAGTAACCAAAAGAAACTTAAACCGTACTTTTCTTTAGGAAAGAAAAGTAGGCAAAAGAAACTTAAACTTAGGGTACGTATTATAAAAACCTTACGTCACCAACGAGGAGCGTTAGCGACGCGGCAATCTCTCCGTGCAAATGCAAGCTGTCGGCATAATCAAGCGTAAAAACTTCGCTTTTTCTGTCATCCTGAGCCTCGGGCGAAGGATCTCGCGGAAGCGAAACCACATGTCACCAACGAGGAGCGTTAGCGACGCGGCAATCTCTCCGTGCAAATGCAAGCTG
>CAZEXL010000027.1:0-13244 GCA_964516925.1 uncultured Lachnospiraceae bacterium
GTCATAAACGTTCCGGACGAAGATAGTTTTAATGCGTACGGCATGCAATTTATAGATAAAGATATGAATTTGCTTAATGTGTTAATGAAAGACATAATATTTATTTAATTTACCTTTCTTTACGAAAGAAAAACACAATTTTTTATCGTACTTATTAAATTCAGAATTTAGTTTAAGTTTCTTTTGCCTACTTTTCTTTTTCAAAGAAAAGTAGGTTTTGTAAATAAAAGCAACGGTAAGTCTTGACACTAATATCTAATTTGTGTATAATTAAGCCATGGAAAATCAAGAAAAGTTCGACTTATACTATAATTTACTAGTCGAATGGAACGAAAAATTTAATCTAACCGCCGTAACGGACAGGCAAAAGGTCGAGTTGCTTCATTTTGCCGACAGTGTTTTGCCGAGCGACTTAATTCCTTGTTCTGCCGTTTGTTTGGACGTAGGTAGCGGCGCAGGCTTTCCGGCAATACCGTTATGTATAAAAAGAAGCGATCTCTGTTTTACCATGATAGACAGCATAAACAAAAAAGTTACGTTTTTAAACGAAGTTATAAAAGCGCTCGACTTAAAAAACGCCGAAGCGCTTCATAAAAGAATAGAAGAGCATAAAGGCGAGTACGACATAGTAACGTCGCGTGCAGTCGCTCCGCTTTGCACATTGGTAGAATATTGTCTTCCGTTCGTAAAAAAAGGCGGCATTATGCTTGCGTATAAATCGAGCGAAATAGAAGAAGAATTAAATCAAGCCATAAAAGCAATAGAGTTTCTTGGCGGCGGCGATGTAAAGGTCGAAAAACGTATACTAAGCGACGACATAACCAGATCGTTCGTTATTATAAAAAAGGTAAAAGATACGCCAAAAGGCTATCCGCGCGGCGGCAACAAACCGAGGTTAAAACCGATAATATGAGCAGTACCATAGTTGCTTCGTCTACGCCGATCGGAGGCGCGATAGCGATAATCAAATTAAGCGGCGACGAATCCAAAAAATTAATAGAAAAGTTATGCAACAGGAAGCTTGACGAACCGCGCAAGTCGTATTACGTAGTAGCCGATACCGGCACGATAAAAGATAAGTGTGTGGCTGTTTGGTACGAAAAAGGCAAATCGTATACCGGCGAAGAAAGCGCCGAGCTAAGCTGTCACGGTTCGAAAATAGTAGCGGACGAAATAATAAAATTTTTTATTAGCAGCGGTGCAAAGCTGGCAGAGCGCGGCGAATTTACCATGCGCGCGTACGAAAACAAAAAAATAGATCTTACCGAAGCGGAAGGCATACTCGACCTTATCAATTCCGAAACTATAGAGCAGGCTGTAAGCGCGTATAAAAATGCGGACGGCGAACTTAAAAAACAAATAGAAGCGTTGCAAAACGAACTGAAAAAAATTATTGCGGCAGTAGAAGTGGCTATAGATTATCCCGAAGAAAATATAGAAGAAGCAACGATTAATTCCGCTAAAAAAACGTTAAAAATTCTAATCGACGAAATCGACGAACTTATAAACAGTTACGACGACGGAAGAAAAATTAAAAACGGTATAAAAGTTGTGTTGTCCGGCAAGCCGAACGTAGGCAAAAGCAGTTTATTCAACGCAATACTCGGATATAAACGCGCAATAGTAAACGAAGTCGAGGGCACGACTCGCGACGTAATCGAAAGCGAATATACTTATAAGGGAAGAAAATTCGTTTTGTGCGATACGGCAGGAATAAGAACGGCTTTAAGCGCGCCCGAAGCCGAGGGAATTAAACTAGCAAAAAACGTTTTATCCGAAGCCGATATAATAATAGGCGTAGGAACGGCAGACGACGAATATAATCAAAGCGAAAAAACTTTGGTCGTAACCAATAAATGCGAAATTAAAAGAGGAGTCGGCTTAAACGTAAGCGCAAAAACAGGCGAAAATATCGAAAAACTTAAGCAAATAATATTCGACAAAACGGACTTCGAACCGAAAGGACTTAAAATAAACAACCTAAGACAATATCAAGCACTTAAAGAAGCGAACGAAAATTTAATACGAGCGCAGAAAAGCAACAACACTGCCGACTGTTTTGCTTCCGACCTAACGTGCGCGTTCGACGCGCTCGGAAAAGTAACGGGCGTTATCGGCAGCGACGAAATCATAGCCGAAATATTCTCGGCGTTTTGCGTAGGAAAATAATTATGAGTCAAAAACTGATACAACAAAATAAAAAAGCGTACTTCGATTATTTTATCGAAGAGACCTTCGAAGCTGGAATATCTTTAGTCGGCTCGGAAGTAAAGTCGATAAAACTCGGCAAAGTTAATCTTAAGGACAGTTATTGCGGATTCGACAACGGCGAAATATTCCTTAAAAACTGCTTTATTACCTCGTACGAAAAAGGCAGCTTCTTTAATAAAGACGAGAAAAGACCAAGAAAACTTCTGCTTCATAAATACGAAATAAACAAGCTGATAGGCAAGGTAAACGAAAAAGGTTATACGCTGATTCCCACCAAAATATATTTTTCGGACAATAAAGTCAAGGTAGAAATCGCGCTTGCTAAGGGCAAACATAACTACGATAAGCGCGCATCGATAAAAGAAAAAGAACTTAAACGCAGCGTAGAACGTCAGATAAAAGAGAGATACTAGCGGTTAACGGAGCAAAAATGGAGTTAAAAAAATATAAAATCGAAAAACTCGGCGCATTCGGCGAAGGAGTTGCGCACGACGACGGAAAAGCCGTTTTTATTCCCGGCGCACTAAGCGGCGAAGAGGTTTTGGCAAAACCGATTCTCGTTAAAAAATCTTTTACGAAGACGGAGCTAAAAAAAATACTTTCGGTAAGCCCCGATCGCGTAAAACCGCAGTGCAAGCATTTTAACGTTTGCGGCGGTTGCGCTTTGCAGCATCTTAGTTACGAAGCTCAGCTTAGGTTAAAAGTGCAAACGGTGCAAGAAACGCTAAAAAAAATAAGCGGAGCGGACGTGCAGGTCGATAAAATCGTGTCGTCAAGCAACGAATTGCGTTACCGCAACAAGCTAAGCTTCCCCGTTCGCAACGACAAAATAGGAATGTACGAAGAGAATTCGCACAACGTGGTGGACATAGACGACTGCCTGCTTCAAAAGGAATGGAATGTTAAGTTAATAGCGGCGTTGCGTGCGTTTATGCGCGATTACGGACTAAGCGGTTACGACGAAAAAAAGGGCGACGTGCGTCATATCGTTGCGCGTGAAAAAGACGGAAGCGTGTGCGTTACGCTGGTTACCACTAAGCAAATTAAAATCGACGACTTTGTAAATTATATTCCGTTTAGCGATTTTGCGTTATATCAAAACGTTAACGACGGAAACAACAACGTTATACTAAGCGACGAGTATTATTTCGTGGGCGGTAAAGGTAAATTTCCCGCCTTTCATCCCGCTTCGTTCTATCAAGTCAACGACGATATAGAAGAACAGTTGTACGCGCACGTTCTTAATGAGTGCGACGGCAAAACGGTTATAGACGCATATTGCGGAGCAGGCAATCTTACGCTTAAAATAGCGGACAAAGCAACCGAAGTGTACGGTATAGAAATTTGCAAACAGGCGGTGGACGAAGCGATTCAAAAGGCAAACGCCATGCACAAAGAAAACGTTTCGTTTATTTGCGGCGATTGCAAAACGGAGTTTAGTCGTATAGCGTCCAAAAAAACAGACGACGTAACCGTTGTTTTCGATCCTCCGCGTAAGGGCGTGGACGAAAACACCCTTAACGCCGCATTGGAACTGGAACCTAAAAAGATAGTATACGTAAGCTGCAATCCGGCAACGCTCGCCCGCGACCTAAAAGTTTTGCTTATAAAATACGAGGTGCAAAAAGTTACCGCGTTCGATATGTTTCCGCAAACAACCCATGTCGAAACGTTGGTTTGTCTTTCCCACAAAAACTTTTTGATATAACTATTGATTTTCAATTCGAAAGTTCGAACACTTGTCTTTTTGAAATAAAATAAATATTTATAAAAACCGTAAATTTCTACAAAAATTCTCAATAAGAATATTGACTTAATTGCTTTATTAATGCTTTTGACGGAAAAATTACAACGTCACATATTATAACCTTGAAATACATAGAAACGCTTATTGTTGTTAAAGATTGTAAAGAAAACGGACATATCGTTCGTATCGGTTCGGATAAAATCGGTTATTGCGAGGTAAAGGAAACTTTCTATGCTCAATTGCAGATGGGCTAAAGACCCAAAAGGAGAAAATATTATGCGCTATGCGTATCCGGTTGTATTGGAAGAAGAAGCGGACGGGGGAGTAAACGTCACCGTTCCGGATATTTTCGGCGGCGTAACTTGCGGATCCGACGAAGCGGACGCTATCGAGATGGCAAAAGACCTAATAACGCTTATGCTAAAAGAGGCGCCGATGCAATGCTTTCCGCCTTCTTCGCTTGATTACACGCAAAAAAACTTTTCGAACAGTAAAGTCGTTTTGGTAGAAGTAGAGCTTTAGGCGATTTTACGCAAGGGACAAGCGATTTTTTAGCATAAACGAAATAGGAAGTAAACGTTACGGCAAAAAACGACGTAAAAATCCTTGACACGTTAGCGCGTTTAGCCGTATAATATATATACAAAACGCAGGGGAGCTTGCAAAGCAGGCTGAGAGGAAGGAAACCCTTCGACCCTAAACCTGATGCGGATAATGCCGCCGTAGGAAGTCATGCATAAGATTTTTTACAAGAGGCATTTAGGGTGTCTCTTGTTTTTTGTTTGAATTTAATAGCAGGGGAGCTTGCAAAGCAGGCTGAGAGGAAGGAAGCCCTTCGACCCTAAAACCTGATTTGGATAATGCCAACGTAGGAAGTCACAACATGCTCGCGGGAAATATCCGAAAAGGAACGTATCTCGCGATTTTTATTTTTCGGAGGTGTAAAATTGGTCAAAGTAAACGGTGAAATTAAGGACGCGGCAGGAAAGACGGTTGCGCAATATTTAAGTACGACGAATTACGACCTTAGACGCATAGCGGTAGAATGCAACGGCGAGATAGTAACTAGGTCAAAATACGACGAAACCGTATTAAAAGACGGCGACGAAGTGGAAATCGTCGGTTTTGTAGGAGGCGGCTAATGATTCCTACAAAAGAAGAATGGACGGCGGCGCTTGTACGGCGGCACGGAGCGAAAAACCAAAAATTATTCGCTTCGGCTACGGTGGCGATTTGCGGACTGGGGGGACTTGGTTCCAACATTGCCGTAGCGCTTGCTCGCGTCGGTATCGGAAAATTGATTTTAGCGGACTTCGATCGCGTAGATATTACCAATTTGCACCGTCAGCAATATGACGTCGCGCAAATAGGTATGTTAAAAACGGAAGCTCTTGCCGATAATCTGCGCCGCATAAATCCGTACGTAAAAGTGCAAACCGAAACGATTAAGCTAACCGAGGAAAACGCAAAAAGCATACTTAGCGAAGCGGACATAATTTGCGAGGCGTTTGACGGTGCCGAAGCAAAAGCGACGATTGTTAATGTGCTTGCCGAGCAAATGCCGCAAAAGTATCTTGTCGCTTCGTCGGGCATGGCGGGTTTTAACGACGCCAACTCTATACAAACAAAAAAACTTACCGACAGGATCTATTTATGCGGCGATTTCGCCAGCGACGTTGCGGACGGTATAGGTTTGGTTGCTACCAGAGTTATGATTTGCGCCGCTCATCAGGCGCACAAAGTATTGCAAATATTATTAAAAAAAGGAGACGAAAATGAACAACGATAAATTAGTGCTGGGCGGACATGAATTCGATTCTCGCTTTATACTCGGTTCGGGCAAGTATTCCACAAGGCTCGTCGAGGCTGCGGTTAAGTACGCGGGTGCGCAGATATTGACTCTTGCGGTACGCCGTGCCGAAACGAAGCGCGAAGAAAGCATTTTGGAGTACATTCCGAGCGGCGTTACGCTTTTACCGAATACCAGCGGCGCGCGGAACGCAACCGAAGCGGTACGCATAGCCAGATTGGCGCGCGAGCTTTGCCACAGCGATTTTATTAAAATCGAGATTATGCGTGACGCAAAATATCTGCTTCCCGATAATTACGAGACTATAAAGGCAACCGAAATTCTTGCAGGCGAAGGCTTTGTGGTTATGCCGTATATGTATCCAGATTTAAACGTTGCGCGCGATTTAAAGGAAGCCGGCGCGGCAAGCATTATGCCGTTGGCTTCGCCCATAGGTTCAAACCGAGGACTTGCGACAAAAGAGTTTATTCAAATTCTTATCGACGAAATAGACTTGCCGATAATCGTCGACGCCGGAATCGGCAGACCGTCGCAGGCTTGCGAGGCAATGGAAATGGGCGCTGCCGCGATTATGGCAAACACCGCCATTGCGACTGCGGGCGATCTTCCTACAATGGCGTCCGCGTTCAAAAGCGCAATCGAGGCGGGACGAAAGGCATATCTATCAGGACTTGGCAGAGTTTTGACGCGCGGAGCGTCCGCGTCCGATCCGTTAACCGGGTTTTTGCGCGATTAAGAGGTAACGATGGAAAACAGATTTTTGATAGATTCCGATTTTCTTTCGCCAAAAGTAGCGGAAAAGAAACGTCGGCTCGAAACCGATCGGTCGTTTAGAACGAATCACATGGAATATATGCCGGGTATGGAGATTATCAAGTCGGATGTGTGCGAAAAAGTTATGTCGCAAGTTAAGGATTACGACCCGTCCGTATATACCGCAAAGGACGTTAAGGAAGCTCTTAGCCGCGAAAACTGCGGCATTGACGACCTAAAAGCGCTTTTGTCCCCTGCGGCGGAACCGTTTTTAGAGCAAATGGCGTGCCGTGCAAGAACGGAAACGGTAAAACGCTTCGGCAATACGGTGTACTTGTTTACGCCTTTGTATATCGCCAATTATTGCGATAACTATTGCGTGTATTGCGGCTTTAACTGCTACAATCGTATCAACCGAATCAAGCTGAATATTAAGCAAATCGAAAAAGAAATGCAGGTAATCGCCCGTTCGGGCATGGAAGAAGTGCTTATTCTTACCGGCGAAAGTCGCGCTAAAAGCTCGGTCGAGTACATAGGCGAAGCGTGCAAGCTGGCGCGAACATATTTTCGCACGGTAGGCATCGAGATTTATCCGGTCAATACCGACGAATACAAATATCTTCACGAATGCGGAGCGGACTACGTAACGGTGTTTCAGGAAACGTACGATACGGACAGGTACGAACAACTGCACTTACTCGGGCATAAGCGAGTATGGCCGTATCGTTTCGACGCACAGGAACGCGCTTTGCTTGGCGGAATGCGCGGCGTGGCGTTTTCCGCGCTTTTGGGGTTGTCCGATTTTAGAAAGGACGCTTTTGCAACCGCGCTTCACGCCTATTATTTGCAAAGGAAGTATCCGCACGCGGAAATATCGCTATCGTGTCCGAGATTGCGTCCGATAATCAACAACGACAAAATAAGCCCCATGGACGTTCATGAAAAACAGCTTTGCCAAATCATTTGCGCATATCGCATTTTTTTGCCGTACGCGGGGATTACCGTGTCTTCGCGCGAAAGCGCCGCTTTTCGCAACGGTATCGTAAAAATCGCCGCCACCAAAGTTTCCGCCGGCGTATCTACGGGCGTGGGCGATCACGACAGTAAGTACAACGGAAACGAAGCGCTTTCGCCGCAAGGCGACGAGCAGTTCGAAATCGACGACGATCGCAGTTTGGATAAAATGTATCGAGATATTACGGACGAAGGCTTGCAACCGGTGCTAAACGATTATCTGTATGTATAAGGAGGAAATATGAATTTTAATTCGGCTTTGTATTTTATAACCGACAGCACGAACTTTACGGAAGAAGAATTTCTTTATAAAGTGCAGCAGGCACTTATAGGCGGAGCGACCATGCTGCAACTGCGCGAAAAACAACGCACCACTCGCGAATATATCGAACTTGCAAAAAAGGTGCACGACATTACAAAACGCTACCGAGTGCCGTTGATTATCGACGACCGCGTCGACGTTGCTCTTGCAACGGACGCCGAAGGCGTTCACGTGGGTGCGGACGATATGCCGGTAGAACTTGCTCGTAAAATTATGGGCGACGGCAAAATAGTGGGAGCAACCGCCAAAACCGTGCCCTGGGCAAAAGAAGCTTATAATCAAGGAGCGGACTATCTTGGGGTGGGCGCGATTTATCCCACTACGACAAAGGTAAAAACGGTACTCACTTCGGTGGATACGTTGCGCGACATCTGCAATGCCGTTCCTATTCCGGTAAACGCTATCGGCGGACTAAACAAAAATAATATAGACATTTTGCGCGGCGTTCCCGTTGCCGGAATTTGCGTCGTTTCCGCCATTATGAAAGCGGACGATTCGCGTCGTGCGGCGGCTGAACTTAAAGCGCGAGCAAAAGAACTCGGCTTGTATAAAAACGGCGATTAACAAAAAGGAGAATTATATGAAAATAGAAACAGCATTAACGATTGCCGGCAGCGACTGCAGCGGAGGCGCGGGCATTCAAGCGGACATAAAGACGATGACCGTTTGCGGCGTTTACGCAATGAGCGTAATCACCGCGCTTACGGCGCAGAATACGACGGGCGTTAGGGCGATTAGCCAAACGACGCCCGAGTTTTTGAAAGAACAAATCGACGCGGTTTTCGAGGACATCGTTCCCGACGCCGTCAAAATAGGTATGGTGTCGTCCAAGGAGCTTATCGACGTGATTGCGGAAAGGCTAAGGCACTATAAGGCAAAGAACATTGTCGTCGATCCGGTTATGGTGGCGACGACGGGCAGTTCGCTTATAAAAACCGACGCCGTACAAGCGCTTGCAACCAAGCTTTTTCCGCTTTCTACGCTTGTAACGCCCAACATTCCCGAAGCCGAGGTTTTGTCGGGAACGACCATCAAAAGCGAGGCGGATATGGAAAGGGCGGCAAAAAGCATTTATGCGGCTTACGGTTGCTCGGTGCTCGTTAAGGGCGGACACAGCGTAAACGACGCAAACGATTTACTTTGTTCGGGCGACGGTTTGCGCTGGTTTAGGGGTAAGCGAATCGACAATCCCAACACGCACGGAACGGGTTGTACGCTTTCTTCCGCCATTGCTTCTTTTTTGGCAAAAGGATATTCGCTTGCTTCTTCCGTTCAAAAAGCAAAAGAATATATTTCCGCCGCGCTTGCCGCCATGCTCGATTTGGGCAAAGGCAACGGACCTATTATGCACAATTATGCGCTTAGCGCAACGATTTCTGAAAAGAACGACATAAAGGAGTAGAAAAAATGAGAAACTATACCACACAAATGGATGCCGCAAGACAAGGCATCGTTACCCCCGAAATGAAGGCGGTCGCATTAAAGGAATATCGCACCGAAGAAGAGATTCGCGATCTTGTTGCCAAAGGTCAGGTAGTGATCTGCGCCAACAAATTACACACCTGTATCGACCCGAACGGCATCGGCTCGATGCTTCGCACAAAAATCAATGTGAATCTCGGCGTTTCTCGCGATTGCAAGGATTACGACGTGGAGATGGAAAAGGTAATGACGGCTGTGAATATGGGTGCCGAGGCGATTATGGATTTGTCCTCGCACGGCAATACGCAGCCTTTTCGCAGAAAGCTGACAAGCGAATGTCCTGCCATGATCGGCACGGTTCCCGTTTACGACAGCGTGATTCATTATCAAAGAGACCTTGCAACGCTTAGTGCCAAGGACTTTATTGACGTAATCCGCTTACACGCAGAGGACGGCGTTGACTTTGTGACGCTTCACTGTGGCATTACTCGCAAGACAATCGAGCAAATTCGTCAACATAAGAGAAAAATGAATATCGTCTCGCGCGGCGGCTCGCTTGTGTTTGCGTGGATGTGCATGACCGGCGAGGAAAATCCGTTCTATGAATATTTCGACGAGATTCTCGATATTTGCCGCGAGTATGACGTGACTATTTCGTTGGGAGACGCTTGCCGCCCCGGCTGTTTGGCGGACGGAAGCGATGTGTGTCAAATCGAGGAGTTGGTTCGCCTCGGAGAATTAACGAAGCGCGCATGGGAAAAGGACGTACAGGTCATGGTAGAGGGTCCGGGGCACCTGCCGATGGATCAGATAGAAGCGAATATGAAAATACAGCAGAGCGTCTGCATGGGCGCGCCTTTCTATGTGCTCGGACCTATCGTTACCGATATTGCTCCGGGTTACGACCATATTACATCTGCAATCGGCGGCGCAATCGCCGCAGCAAGCGGCGCTTCGTTCCTTTGCTATGTAACGCCGGCAGAACATCTGGCACTGCCTAACGTCGAGGACGTAAAGCAAGGAATTATCGCCTCGAAGATTGCCGCTCATGCGGCGGATATCGCAAAGAAAGTACCTCACGCAAGAGACGTCGACGACCGTATGGCAAAAGCGCGCCAAAAGCTGGATTGGGAAGAACAGTATGCTTGCGCAATCGATCCTAAGACGGCAAAGGCGATTCGGGACAGCCGAAGTCCCGAGCAAGACCATAGCGACACCTGCAGTATGTGCGGAAAATTCTGTGCGGTCAGAAGCATGAACAAAGCTCTTTCCGGAGAATATATCGACATTTTATAACAACGATAAATCAAGGTACGTTCTGCTTGCAAAAATACAGTTCTTTTGTTATAATTGTGGCGGAGAAAAGTATGGCAAACGAAGAAAAGAAAGATTTTAACGCAATGCTTTGTAACGCAAAAGATATGCCCAAGGTGCAAATAATAACCGACGCTAAAAGCATAAAAAAGCACGGTGGGAGCAAAATGCTTCTGGCGCCGCCTATTTACTACGACGAAGTAATGAAAAAAATTCCGTACGGCAAGATTATTACCGTCGGAAAAATAAGGGAGTACTTTGCTTTTGCAAACGGAGCGGACTTTACCGATCCCATGACGGCGGGGATATTCGTTAATATCGCGGCGTGGGCGAGCTTTCAGCGCGATGACGACAAAACTCCGTACCACCGAACGCTTAAATCGGACGGCGAACTAAACGAAAAATATCCGGGCGGAGCGGGGGCGCAAAAGAAGCTTTTGGAAGAAGAAGGGCATGTCGTTATACAAAAAGGGCGCGCCAAAAAGCGATATTACGTAAAAGACTACAAAGATTTTTTGTTCGAGCTTAATTGACGCTTGTTTGATAAGGCGATATTACGGGAGGAATACGTTATGGAAAACAAATCTAAACAAATATTTAATTCACTTTGTGAAGTTATGAAAGACATTGAATTTTCCTATGACAAGAAGGAAGATGAAGGTGTCATTTTAAGTGGCGTAAAGGGGAAGGACATGCCAATGCCGTTTATGATGCGCGTGAGTGACGAAAAGCAGATTGTCAGCTTTGTTTCCGTCATACCCGTAGATGTAAACGAAAAAATGCTAAAGAACATAATTATCGCACTTAACGAAATAAATACGTATCTTTTAGATGGCTGCTTTGCTTATGACACGTTCCAATCGCGCATTATATTCCGTTCGGCATTGACCTATAGAGACGCCGTTATCGGCAAAGAGGCACTCAAACAGATGATCATGTTGTCGCTCGCTGCAGTCGATGGGCGCAATGGCGAACTTCAAAAGATTGTCGAAAACGAGATGTCGGTGCAAGAAATCATTAAATTTATAAAATAAGGAAGGGACGGAATATGGATAAAAAACAAGCGGCACAAAACGTGTATAAACAACTTCGCAATTATTTGGATGAACAAGATATCAAATATGATCGCAACGATGAAGAAATGAATATTTGGTTTGCAATGCGAGGCGATGACATGAGAGTTCCCTTGGATATTAGGATTGATGAGAAATATCAGATGGTTAAAGTTCTTTCTCCGCTCGAGTTCAAAATTCCTCAAGAGTTTCGTGAGGACATGGCGCGTGTCATCAATCAGTTGAACTTTATGATAATCAACGGCTGTATCGACTATGATTTTGAAACAGGTAGCGTTGCGTATAGAATCAATGCGACGTTTGAAGACTCGATCATCGGTAATGGCACATTGCACTATCTTATCGGCACGGCTATTAATACGGTTGAAGCGTTTAATGTCAAATTTTTTCTGATTGTAAACGGAAAAATGTCGGCGCAGGCGTACTTGAAAAAACTTACAAGCGACAACAAGTAAAAGACAAAACACCTAATTAAAAAAGCAGAGCGGCTAAAAACAAGCCGTCCTGCTTTTTTGTAAATTGCGATAATAATTTTGTTCGTTATAGCCGTATAAAAATTGTGAAAACGATAATTTTATTCGCCATAGACGTATAAAAATCGGCGAAATTAGACAAACAATAGCAAATTGCAAGAAAACAAAAATAAAAAATTTTTTTATTTTACCCGTGCAAAGCGGTTGCCAAACGCATAAAAATATGGTATAAAGAATATGTTGTATAACGTGTTATAGATTGTGTAGAGAAGGTACGGTGTATTATGGGTAGAAAAGATTACGATTTGGGAGCGGTAAAAGCAAAAATATTGCACTCGGCGGCAAAAATGTTTCTTACGGAAGGGTACGAGGCAGCGACGATAAGGAAGATTTCCGATCAAACTCGGCTTAACTTGGGTTCGGTTGTATACGCCTTTAAGACCAAGGAAGCGGTCGTTTGCGAGCTTGTAAAGTACGTGCTAAACGGACAGTTCGAGTTTACCGAAAAGTTGCTAAACGGCAAAACGAACGATAAAATTCTGTTTTACGCCGCCGAAACCACATTGCAGCTTTATATGGCGGAATCCAACGAGCACGTGCGTAAACTTTACAACGTAGCGTATTCGCTTCCCAATTCGTCCGAAATCATTTATCACACGATAACCGAAAAGTTGGAATATATCTTTAAGGAGTCTTTGCCCGATTGGACTACAAAGGACTTTTACGAACGCGAAATCGCTTCGGCGGGTATAATGCGAAACTACATGTCGGTGCCGTGCGATATCTACTTTACCATGGATCGCAAGGTAAAAGGCTTTTTGGAAGCAACGCTTTTGCTGTATCGCGTGTCCGACGAAAAAATCAAAGAGTGTATAAAGTTCGTGTCGGGATTTAACTTTAAAGCCTTAGCCGACAAGGTGATCGACGACATGCTCGCGTATTTGGAAAAAACCGAAACGACCGAGTAAAAAACAAAAAAACAAAAAAAGCAAGAAAAACAGAAAAATACGGAAAAGGAGTTGACAAGTATGGCAATGTTTGCGACAATCTTCAGCAAGCAAGCAAGCAAGCAAGCAAGCAAGCAAGCAAGCAAGCAAGCAAGCAA
>CAZEXL010000028.1:0-12562 GCA_964516925.1 uncultured Lachnospiraceae bacterium
CAGAACTCATTCGCAAATTTAATATTTTTTTGTCTAAACTTTGGGGTTCACTTCAACAAACTAACTACTCTTTTTGTTGTTTTTCTTAAGTGAAGAAAAATACGTTTAAGTATTATTTACGCTTTAAACTCTAGCGACTTATAATAATTAATAAGTTCTTTTAGTTCGGCGATTTGTTCTTTAAGTCTTGCGCCCGTGTCGGTGTCTTCTACGGTAACGCGTTTGTCGGTGTACTCGACTATCTGCATAGTGGGCGCTGCGTCCTCTGCCAATTCGTTTTGGTTGTGCTGAGCAAGAGCATAGTAGCGTGAGTTATAAATAAGCGTATAGCCCGCAATTCCGGTAGTGCCTTGATACGACTTAGCCATGCCGCCGTCAATAACGTACAGTAGCCCGCCGCCCTTAACCGGACTTTCGCCAAGTTTGTGTTTTACGGGCACGTGACCGTTGATTATGTGTCCGCCCTCGTGAATGCCGAATTCCTTAAGTATTTTTTGGCAAATTTCCTTGTTGGCAACTTGCTTATAGTATTGGTCGGTATGTTCCTTATGAGTAGCTTTGTCGGCAACGAAGAAGCGTTGGAAGGTGGTAATGGTGTCTTTGCCGAACAAAGGAGATTTTCCGCCGCTCCACAAATACCAGAGCAAATGACCGTCGTACTTATCCTTAGCGCCGCCGTAGTAAATTCTGCGCACTTCGCTGTCGAGATAGTCGAAATATTCTTTGCCGCTAAGCGCTTTGCCGCTGCCGATATCTACTTTCTCGAATTCGCCGTCCTCGGTCATGGGGATACAGCCGTGGTATAACAAATTATTGTTGGCGATTTTATAAAGTGAACCGTGCGTAAGCAAAAATCTAATGTGCTTTTGAAGCTTTTCGCTGCTTACAAACGATTTAGCTACGCGTTCCATAAGGTCGTATTCGTCGGGTGTAAATTCAAACGGATGCTTAGGGTCGACGGTGGGGAAGTTAATGTCCTTCATGGGATAATCCACGTCGCCGATTCTTACGGTGCCTTTTTCAAAGTCGATTTTATCCAAAAGTACTCTTGCCGAAGCGTGATATTCTGGGTGCTGCATAATAAGTTGACCTTCTGCCTTAAACTGTATTATGCTTATCGCTTTATTCATCTTTGCCGCAAGTTTGATGTCTATGGGGTCGAACTTGTTTTCGTCGAACGTCTTAGGTGTAAAGCAAGCGCAGTCGTCGTCGCCGTACGTTTGGGTAGCAAAAACGCTGATAGGTCTAAGGTTAATACCGTATCCGATTTCAAGCATATCGAAGTTGTTGTACGCAAAGTTATTGCGCAAAACGTTTGCTATGCTAGCCCAGTTGCCCATAGCGGCACCCATCCACAACATATCGTGATTGCCCCATTGGAAGTCCACGTTGTCGTAGCCGATAAGATAGTCCATAATGTAGTCGGGGTGAGGACCACGATCGAACACGTCGCCCACGATATGAAGCTTGTCGATAGCCAAAACGCTTATTGTATGGACTAATTCCTTAATGAATTCTTCAGCCATGCCGGTTTCTACAAGCGAATTTAAAATTTGTTTGTAGTAGTGTTCCTTATTGGCTTCGTCGTCCGAATGTAAAAGTTCGTCCATAATATACGAAAAGCCCTTAGGCAATCTTTTGCGCACCTTCGAACGAGTGTATTTGTTTGAAGTATCTTTGCAAAGCGCAATCAAAAGGTAAATTACGCGACTCAGCCATTCTTTGTAGCCGGGCTCGTTTTTCTTTTCGTTCATTACTTTGTCGGGATAGTACAAAAGCTTGGCAAGCTCGTTGCGTTCGCCCTCCGACAAGTCGGTAAAAAGCCAGTCTATCTTTTCTTTAAGTACGCCGGACGCGCCCTTAAGCATGTAAATAAATGCCTCGTGTTCGCCGTGCAAGTCGCTGAAAAAGTATTCAGTTCCTTTGGGTAAAGATAAGATAGCCGAAAGGTTTACAATTTCCACCGCCGCCGACTTAACGTCGGGATATTCTTTGGACAGTAGACTCATAAATCTCGTGTTAGACATAAAAACCTCCTACTTTAAATTTTCTATACTTTTTAAAAGAGTAATTCGTTGTTCTTCGTATTTTACGACCTTAGCTCTTTCCGCTTCGATTAGCGCAGGCGGAGCTTTCTTTACGAAGCCTTCGTTTTTAAGCTTGCCGCTTGCTCGAGCAATTTCGCTTTCTACTATTTCAAGCTCGTGCGACAGTCTTGCAAGCTCTTTATCTTTGTCGATAAGTTCGTTCATCGGAATGTAAACTTCGGCAATCGACGATATAACCGTAACGTTTTTACCTTGCGGCTCGTCGTTTACGATTGTAATTCCGTTGCCGCAAGCAAGCTTTTCTATAAACGGAGCGCACTTTTTAATAAGCGAAACGTCGCTAAGCGGTTTAATAAACAACGCCGTGCGCTTAGATTGGCTAACGTTCATCGTACTGCGCATCGTGCGAATGTTTTTAATAATTTCCATAACGTTGCTCATTTGCCTTCTTGCCGAAGCGAACGAAGTGCGAATAATTTTGCCGCTCGTTACGATACCCGCAATGCTCGGATACGGCGAAATCATAATGTCTTCGGCGTCCTTGTTTGGTAGCGCGTCGTAAATTTCCGCCGTAATAAACGGAATAATGGGGTGGGCTAGTTTAAGCGTTTCGCGTAAAACGTACAAAAGCACGCTTACGGTGTTGTTTCGTTTGTCTAGGTCGTCGCTGTAAAGCGAAGTTTTACTAAGCTCTATATACCAATCGCAAAAATCGCTCCACACAAAGTCGTACAGCTCGGACGAAGCAAGACCGATCTCGTATCTGTCCATAAGCTTAGTGACTTTATTTACGCATCTGCTAAGTTTATCCAAAATCCATTTGTCGGCAATGGACAGTTTAAACGATCCCATTTCTTTTATCTCGCAGCCTTCGGCGTTCATTAGTACGAAACGAGAAGCGTTCCAAATCTTATTCATAAAGTTGCGATAACCTTCAAGCTTTTCGCCTGAATATTTAATGTCACCGCCTGCCGAAATGCCGCTAACAAGCGAAATTCTAAGCGCGTCTGCGCCGGTGTTGTCTATAACTTCCAAAGGATCCACGCCGTTGCCGAGCGACTTACTCATCTTTCGGCCTTTGTCGTCGCGCACTATGCCGTGAATAACGATATCCTTAAACGGACGTTTACCGGTATAATGCAGTCCCGAAAAGATCATTCTGGAAACCCAAAAGCCTATAATGTCGTACGCCGTAACCAATGCGTCGGTGGGATAGAAGTACTCGAGGTCTTCCGTTTTATCCGGCCAGCCAAGCGTTGAAAACGGCCATAACGCCGAAGAAAACCACGTATCCAATACGTCCTCGTCTTGTCTTACGGGCGCTCCGCAGTCGGGACAAACGGTAACGTTTTCTTTAGACGTGAAAGTCTTGCCGCATTTGTCGCAGTAGAAGATGGGTATTCTGTGTCCCCACCAAAGCTGACGCGAAATACACCAGTCCTGAGTGTTTTCCATCCAACGAAGGTACGATTTTTCAAATCGTTTAGGAATAAAACGAATTTCTTTATTTTTAACGGCTTCTATAGCGGGCTTTGCAAGTTCGTTCATTTTTACAAACCATTGCTTGCTTACCAGCGGCTCGATAACCGTATTGCACCTATAACAATGACTAACGTTGTTAAGGTGGTCTTCGATTTTAACCAGATATCCTTGGCTGTCAAGGTCTTTAACGATAGCGTCTCTTGCTGCATATCTGTCCATTCCGGCGTATTTTCCGCCGTTTTCGGCAATGGTTGCGTCGTCGTTCATGATATTTATAATCGGAAGATTATGACGTCTTCCCACCTCGAAGTCGTTGGGATCGTGCGCAGGAGTAATTTTTACTGCGCCCGTGCCGAAATCTTTTTCGACGTACGCATCCGCAACGATGGGAATAAGCCTGCCTACAAGCGGTAAAACGAGGTTCTTGCCGACTATCTTTTGGTATCGCGCGTCGGACGGATGAACGGCAACGGCCGTATCGCCCAATAAAGTTTCGGGACGAGTAGTGGCGATTATAACTTCGCCGCTTCCGTCTTCAAGAGGATAGCGGATATGCCACAAATGAGATTGAGCGGCTTCGTATTCTACTTCTGCGTCCGAAATAGCGGTGTGACAATGCGGACACCAATTAATTATACGGTCGCCCTGATAAATAAGCCCTTCGTCGTACATTTTTACGAAAGCTTCTTTAACGGCTTTACTGCATTTTTCGTCCATAGTAAATGCGCTTCTGTCCCAATCGCAGCTTATTCCAAGGCGTTTTTGTTGTTCTACGATTCTGCCTCCGAATTTTTCCTTCCACTCAAAGGCGCGTTTCAAAAAGCCGTCTCGTCCCAAGGAATCTTTGGTAAGTCCTTCTTCCTTCATTTTTTCCACGATTTTAACTTCGGTGGCAATGGAAGCGTGGTCGGTCCCGGGCAACCAAAGAACTTCGAAGCCTTGCATGCGTTTGTATCTTATAATGGCGTCCTGAAGCGTACAGTCAAGCGCGTGTCCGATATGCAGCTGCCCTGTAATGTTCGGGGGCGGCATAACGATGGTAAACGGTTTTTTTGCTTTGTTTATCTTGGCGCTGAAATATTTTTTTTCAGTCCACTTGTCGTAAATCCGTTGTTCAAAATCTTTTGGTTCGTACGTTTTATTCATAAGCTGTTCCTTAAATAGATTGCAATTATACTCTAGCATTATATCACACAAAAAATAATAATGCAACAAATATTAACAAGCAAAATAAAATTCGCATAGCATGGAATATACGATTGTTAACGGAGGAATGTATGAAAAGAATTGCAGTTTTGTTTATGTGTGTCGTTTTTTGTCTTATGCCGTTTACGCTAACGGCGTGTAACGACGACTCTAACGTTATTCGGTTAAGCGAAGTAACTCACAGTATTTTTTACGCGCCGCTGTACGTGGCGATAAACAACGGTTACTTTAAGGACGAAGGAATATCGATAGAGTTAAGCAACGCCGGCGGAGCGGATAAGGTAATGACGGCAATTGCATCCAAAAGTGCCGACATAGGGCTTATGGGACCCGAAGCGACCATATATTGTCACGTGGAAGGCCAAAGAGATTACCCTGTCATTTTCGGACAGCTTACTCAGCGCGACGGCTCGTTTTTGGTTGCGCGCTCGCCTCAGCCCGATTTTAAATGGAGTGACCTAAAAGGCAAACACGTGCTTGCCGGCAGAAAGGGCGGCGTACCGGCTATGACGCTTCAATACGTTGTCGAAAACAATGGCGGACTAAAGCTTAGCGAGTTGAATTTCGATACCGACGTAGCGTTCGATATGATGGTAGGAGCTTTCGAAGGCGACAAAACCATTGACTATTGCACTATGTTCGAGCCTACCGCAAGCGACTTCGTTTCGGCAGGCAAGGGGTATATCGTTGCATCTGTCGGCGAAGCGGCTGGCGATGTTCCGTACACTGCGTTTTCGGCATCTAAAAGTTATATTCAAAACAATCGCGAAACGGTAAAAAAATTTCTCGCGTGTGTAGTAAAGGGTTACGAATTTATTTTGGGCAACGATTCCATTACGGTTGCTAGGGCGCTTGCGCCGTCGTTTACGGGCGAAAGCGAAACGCTTATGGCAGCCTCGATTGAACGCTATCTAAGCATAAATACGTGGTGTTCTACGCCGGCTATGAGCGAAACGGCGTTCAACCGTTTGCAAGAAATTATGGAAAATTCGGGAAATTTAAGCGGCAGGGCAGATTTTAGCGTAGCAGTCGACAACACTATAGCCAACGAACTTGCCTAGCTAATAAAAAGCACACTACAAAAGGAAGAGGAAAAGCTATGGAAATACTAAAAATGGAAAACGTGAGCTTGACTTACCAAACGATAGAGCGGGAAACGAAAGCAATCGAAGACATTACGCTAAGCATAAACGACGGCGAATTTATAGCGCTGGTAGGGCCTAGCGGTTGCGGAAAAACGACTATACTTTCCCTCGTGTCGGGACTGATTAGGCCAAGCGGCGGCAAAATAACGCTTATGGGTAAGCAAGTCGATAAGCCTAGTACACAAACGGGGTATATGCTCCAACGCGACATGCTGTTCGAATGGCGAACTATCGAAAAGAACGTATTGCTCGGTCCCGAAATTCAACGCACGCTAACCGACGATAAAAAGACAGAAATCGAAAAATTGTTAAAAAAATACGGATTGTGGGAGTTCAGAAAGCATTATCCGACGCAGCTTTCCGGCGGAATGCGACAACGCGCAGCACTGATACGAACGCTTGCATTAAGTCCGAAGCTATTACTGCTGGACGAACCGTTTTCCGCACTTGATTTTCAAACGCGTTTAAGCGTATGCAACGACGTGCACAAGATTATCAAAAGCGAAAAGAAAACGGCGTTACTCGTAACTCACGATATATCCGAAGCGGTAAGCTTAGCCGACAGAATAATCGTTTTAAGCGCGCGTCCGGCAATAGTTAAAAGTGAATTTACGCTTAATCTTAACGCCTCAACGCCGCTCGCTCGTCGCGAAAGCCCCGATTTTAGCAAATGGTTCGACACTATCTGGAAGGAAGTCAGCGTATGAAAAAGCAAAAGAACGAACATCAATTATTTATACTTGCAAACAAACGAAGAAAAATTAAGATAGCGACAATTCAAATAGCTATTCTCGTCGGTTTTGTCGGGTTGTGGGAACTTGCCGCACGGCTCGATTGGATAGACAGTTTTATAACTTCGTCTCCTTCCAGAATAGCAAAAATGCTTGGCGAACTTGGTAGCCAAGATTTATGGACGCACGTCTTTACAACGCTTAGCGAATGCGTGATCGGCTTCGTTATTTCCACTACGCTCGGTTGTTCGATAGCCGTATTGCTATGGTGCTCTGACTTTTTGCGACGAGTGCTCGAACCTTATATCGTAGTGCTTAACAGCTTGCCGAAGATTGCATTAGGCCCGATAATTATAATATGGGTAGGAGCGGGCGCAAAAGCGATCGTAATGATGACCGTGCTTATCTGTATAATAGTAACCGTCATATCGGCGTTAAACGGGCTTTTGGCAACCGACGAAGGTAAAATATTGCTTATGCGTTCGATGGGCGCAACCAAATTGCAAATTCTTACCAAGCTTGTTTTGCCCGGAAGCGTGCCCACGCTTTTGTCGGTGCTAAAGATCAACGTAGGACTTGCATGGGTAGGCACTATTATGGGCGAATATCTCGTTTCGGGCGCAGGACTAGGCTACCTCATAATTTACGGCGGTCAGGTATTTAAGCTCGATCTCGTTATGACATCAACCGTAATACTATGCTTTCTTGCGGCGGTTATGTATTTTGCCGTTGCCCTTGCCGAAAAACTTCTTAAGCGAAAATAGCTTGTTTTTGCCGTGCTTTTTAAGCAAACCGATAAAGCAAGCAACGACGTACACTAGGCCGAATATTCCTATAATCGGATAAAGGTACGTAACTACGTTGTTAAAACCCAAGTTGCTTACTATAAGACCGGCAATAAGAGCTATTATTACCGAAAACTTTTTGCCTATAAGCGAAGCCAACCACGACGACAACCCGCTTAAAGCCGTCATCATCGTGGTAAAAATCGAGGTAGCAACGGCTGTTACGGCAAAAACGTAAAGAATTTTGTTGGTATTAAAAGCGACGGTAACTAGCGGCATATCCGAGTCGATATTCGTTTCGTTAAGCGTAAGAATGATAATAAACATCAAAACCGTCATAATTACGGCGGCAATAACGGAAGCCCAAAGCGTAGTTTTGGGCTTCTCGTTTACGGTCATCAAAACGGTGCAAGCAAGCATTATGTTCATGCTTACGTATATAATCGCGCTAGGTATCGAACTTAAAGAAAGCGTACGACTTTGCGAAGTTTCTCCTATGTTAAAGCAGCAAACCGTAGCAATAAAAATTATGATAAAAGGGACGATAATGCTGTTACCTTTAAGCAATCCGTTAAGTCCGCCGCTTACGATTAATGCGCACAAAACGCCGCTTACTATCGAATACGCAGGAGCAATATGGAGTATCGGATCAAACAGACTGTCCATGCCCGAAAGCATGCCCGACAAAACTATAAGCGAGTTTAATAGTAAAAAAGAGTCGGTAACGACGTGCGATTTTCCGAGCAATTTTGAATTTACCTGACTAAAATCGGAACTTTTATAAATTCTTCCTATCGAGCAAAACAAAAAGCACAAAAAAAAGATTCCTAAGCCTACTAGCGGCGCGACGAAAGGCGAAACGTTTCGTCCGAAAAACGAAATTATTTCTTTTCCCGTAGCAAACCCTGCGCCTATGATCGTTCCAACGATAAGCATAGCAAGCGAAAACGTTTTTTTCATACAAGTTATATATTCGTAGTAGTCGCGGTTTATGCGTAAGCGGCGGTTTTTTTAAGTTAAAGCAAGGCATACTAATCGTAATGAAAATCAAGGACTTTGCTTCGGGCGCTGGCATACTTGCGCTACTAAGCTTAATAGCAAAATTAATAGGCGCATTTTATCGTATTCCGCTTACCAATATTCTGGGGGCGGAGGGAATGGGGCTGTATCAATTGATATTCCCGATATACTCTGTGTTGCTTGCGATAAGCGCAGGCGGAATACCGACGGCAATAAGCAAATACGTAAGCGAACTTAACGCATCAGGCAACGACGGTAAACGAGTGCTTAAAGTAAGCGTCGTAGCTCTTGCGATAGTAAGCGCTACGTTTGCGTTTTTATTACTTACGCTCAACAAGTCGATTGCTCGCGCGCAAGGGAACGAAAACGCAGCGTCTGCATACGTCGCGCTTGCGCCCGCCGTCGTATTCTCGTCGATAATCGCTTGTTACCGAGGGTATTTTCAAGGTCGTCGCAATATGTTTTACAGCGGAGTCAGTCAGATAATCGAGCAGGTCGTAAAGGTGGTTTTGGGAATATCGCTTGCGTTAGCATTCGCAAGGTACGGAACTCGATACGCCGTGGTAGGGGCGGTAGTCGGAATAACTCTAAGCGAGCTTGCGGCGCTATTTTATCTTGCGGTTAATTGCAAAAAACGAAACGACTTTTCAAGCGATATCGAAGCGGCGGCTGACGTAATCGCAAAGCCTAAGACTTTGCCGAAAGAAATTCTAAAAAACATCTGGTCGGTAGCTTTGCCGATAAGCGTAGGATCGCTCGTTATGCCGTTTAGTCAGGTTATCGATAGTTTTCTGATAGTAAATTTGCTTGTTTCGCGTGGCGAAACGGCAGTAAGCGCGACGGCGTTATACGGTATTTTCAACGGTCCGGTAGGCTCGCTTATCAACGTGCCTACCGTCGTTACCGTTGCAATCGCAGCAAGTACGCTTCCAAAAGTCGCATATCTAAAAGCCGGCGGAAAGCAGTGCGATACGCAAATAAACGAAAGTGTGGCGGCATGTTTTGCGCTTATGATACCGGCGTTTTCGGTGTTCGCCATCGCGCCCGAAGCGGTGCTTAAAGTGCTGTATTCTGGCGGATTAAGCGAAGCGGAACTTACTTTAGCCGCAACCATGCTTCGACTAGAAAGCGTAAACGTCGTGTCGGTGGGAATAATACAAATTTCTTCCGCAACGATGCAAAGTTTAGGTAAGGTAAAAACGCCCGTGATCAATCTTGCCCTTGGGGCGGTAATAAAGGTAGCGGCAACTGTAACGCTCGTGCCGTTTTTTGGAATAATCGGAGCGGCGATATCCAACGTTGCGTTCTACGCGGTAACGGCTACGCTTGATTGCTTGTTTGCCGATAGATACGCGCAAGCCTTTTCGTTCAAAAAACAGGCAAAGGGCGTTTTGTACGGCTGTTCGTTCGGAATTGCGTTTGCGTTATATCTTCCGCTAAGGCTGATTATGAGTGACGTAATTGCGCTGATAATCGCTGCTTTTGCTGCGGCAACGGTGTATTTTGCGTTGTTAGTTAAAACAAAATCAAATTTGTTTCGTAATTCCTTGCTCTAAGTGTTGATTTTAGAAATATTTTGTAGTATAATTGTTTCGTAAGTTAAAGAAGCAAAGAGGATTAATTATGCTTGACGTAAGATATATTGCGGAAAACGCAGAAGAAGTAAAAGCAAAACTTGCCAATCGCAGCGGCAGCTACGACGTGGACAAAGTTAAAGATTTGTATTTTAAACGCAAGGAACTTTTGGTGGAAACCGAGCAGCGCAAGGCAATGCGTAACAAGGTAAGCGACGAAATCGCGCAGATTAAGCGCAACAAAGGCGACGCAACTGCGCTTATTGCCGAAATGAAAACGTTAGGCGAAGAAATTAAGCAGTTCGACGCTCAGCTTGCCGAAATCGAACCGGCTTTAAGGGAAGCGGTTTTGTCCATTCCCAACGTGCCGCACGAAAGCACTCCCGTAGGCAAGGACGAAAGCTGCAACGTCGAAGTAAGGCGTTTCGGGCAGCCTCGTAAGGCGGATTTTCCGCTTAAGCCGCATTGGGACATAGGTTCGGATCTCGGTATTCTCGATCCCGCCACGGCGGCAAAAATATCCGGAGCAAGGTTTACGGTGTATCGCGGCCTGGGAGCAAGGCTCGAAAGATCGATAACCAACTTTATGCTCGATTGTCACACGGCAAACGGCTACACCGAAATACTTCCGCCGTTTATGGTAAACCGCGACAGTATGTACGGCACGGGGCAGTTGCCTAAATTCGAAGACGACGCATTCAGCCTTAAAAACAACGGATATTTTCTTATTCCCACTGCCGAAGTGCCGGTAACCAACATGCACCGTGGCGAAGTGTTGGACGAAAAGTCGTTGCCGATAAAGTATTGTTCGTATACGGCGTGCTTCCGTGCCGAAGCGGGCAGTGCAGGACGCGACACTCGCGGGCTTATTCGTCAGCATCAATTCAATAAAGTCGAGCTCGTCAAGTTCACTCGTCCCGAAACCAGCTTGGACGAATTAGAAAAGCTTACCGCCGATGCCGAAAGCATACTGCAAAAGCTCGGACTTCCGTACAGAGTAGTTTCGCTTTGCACGGGCGACATAGGCTTTTCGTCGGGTAAAACGTACGATATCGAAGTTTGGATGCCCAGCTATAATCGTTACGTGGAAATCTCGTCGTGTTCGGACTTTTTCGACTATCAGGCTCGCCGTATGAACATAAAGTTCAAGGGCGAAAACGGCTCGGCGTTCGTTCATACGCTTAACGGAAGCGGACTAGCTGTAGGCAGAACGACTGCCGCCATTCTGGAAAACTATCAAAATGCCGACGGCTCGGTAACCGTTCCGGAAGCATTAAGACCATACATGGGGACGGATGTTATAAGATAATGATAATCAGCGCTATTATAAGAGCATTCAAAGCAGTAATCGACGCCATCGCAAAGGTTGTGGCGTGGCTTTTGCTTGCTTTCGGTCTGTGGGTGCCGCTTTTATACAGCTTGATTTTCTTACTAGTCGTGGTACTGTTTTTGGATATTCCGCTTGCAAATACCGGAGCGGTATACTTCACCGGCTTATTTTTGTCATTTATAGGCGCGCTTTGGTACAGTATGGCTCGAAGCGCAAAAAAAGCGCAACAACGAAAGCGCAAAAAGTCGGCAGGATACAACGTATCAGAGGTAAAAAAGAAGGAAGAACCAGAAAGCCGCCACGAAGATCCGCCACCAACTATTGCAAAAGTACAAAGCCAAGTTTCGGCTGACGCAGAGTCTCAATCCGAATCACAGTCGCAACAACAGTCGCAGAGTGCGCCTCAACCGCAGCAGTACTATCAGCCGCAATACGCGCCTCAGCCGCAGCAATATTATCAGCCGCAACAACCGCAATATGCGTCTCAGCCGCAGCAATATTATCAGCCGCAACAACCGCAGTATGCGTCTCAGCCGCAGCAATATTATCAGCCGCAACAACCGCAATACGCGCCTCAGCCGCAGCAATATTATCAGCCGCAGCAGCCGCAGTATGCACCTCAGCAACAACACGAGGCACCGCATTATTCCGAGCACCGCGAAGAGCCGCCGCAACGCAATTCGTTCGACAGGTATTCTCAATCGCAAAACGAGTCGGTACGTTCTACGCAAAACGTTTTTGGCGAACAAACAGAGCGACGAGATTTTTCGCGCGAAACGGAATCGTCGCGTGGTTACGACGAACGATACGAACGTCAGTCGTATCCGCAATTGTCGGGCGACGATATGGCGCGCTATAACGAACGTAGTTACAATCGATCTTACGAGCGTCGTTCGTCGTTTGGTGGTTCCGAGCGACAAGTTGCAAACGAACAGCCAAGGATTTTCCGTTTGCGCGAAGATCCCAATATGCTTGTTTACGAGTATAGCGATAGGTTGGATTATTATAGACGCACGGCGCAAGGTAATGAATTCGTTCGTCGTAAGTACAAAGATTAACTTACCTTTCTTTAGTAAAGAAAGGTAAGCCAAAGAAACCTAAACAAATTCTAAATTACAAAGAGGGTAGTAAGAAAAACTTACTACCCTTTATTCATATGTCATTGCGAGTTTGCGTAGCAAACGTTGCAATCTCTCCGTTAAACTCCTCCCTCTTGGCGCAATCAAGCGTACTACCATCAA
>CAZEXL010000029.1:0-10234 GCA_964516925.1 uncultured Lachnospiraceae bacterium
ATAAAAGAATTACCAGTAACGTTCTGTTCCTTTTTGCCATAATTACCTCCGCTTTATCTGCTACTTGAGCTTTTATACGTCAACGATCCTCAAGCGCTGAATTTTATTACAGTATAACACCGTATCCGCCAAAAAAGCGCCAAAAATCGCCCCTAATATAAAAGTTAAAATAATTATTTTGTCGTTTGCGTTAATTCGATTTAAAAAAGGTTACTCGTTTCGTTATTGCATTAATCGCAAACGCGCAACGCTTAAAAATCAGGACGTTACTTAAGAAAAAAACGACTCGGGCAAAGCTTTAAAAATTCTTTCGCTTTCTTCGCCCGAAAAACAATGGTCGGCTTTAGGCACGAACGTCGTTTGAACGCTTTTGTTTTTTAACAAATCGAGCAGTCCGGCAAACTTGCGCGACGGATCGTCTTCGCCGAAAACGATCTTTACCTCGGCGCATGAATCGTCCAACCCGCGCAAAAGCTTGTTGTAGTTTATTTGCATAACGGGATTAACCAAAATAAGTTTTTTTACCTGCGGATGTTTGTAGGTAAACGAGCCCAAAAACGATGCTCCTGCCGACGTGCCGAAACAATACAAATCGTACCTAGCCGTAACGCGCTCCGACATAATGCGATCGACTTCGCTTATCGCTTCGTCCACCAAGTTCTCGCCTTTTTGCCAAGCCTCGCGCGGCGTTGCAAAAATAAACACGTTTGCATCGTGCTTTTCGTTTAGATTTCTAGCTATTTCCGGGTATTTGTTTTCGTAGCCGTTTTCACTGCCGCCTATTCCCGTCATTATAAGCACCGCTTTATCCGACGTTGCAACAAAGCTTTCCATTTAAAACCGTCTCCTTGCCTTATAAGTCGCTCAGCACCCACGCCGCAATCGTTTGCATTCCGTCTAAGTCGGGGTGCGCTCCGTCAATCGTGTCGTAATAGCCTCGCTTAGCGTACAGGTCGATAATGCGGCAACCGTTTTTTTCGGCGCACGAACGTATAGCCTTGCAATACTCCGTAACGTTAACTTTGCGCTTTTGCAACGCAAACTCCGTTTCTTGCTCGCCTAGCTTGCTTCCGTACGGCAACGTCAAACACCATACGTCGGCTTGCGGATAATTCTTTCTTAACTTTTTTATCATCGCATTATAGGCGTCCGCAAAGCATTCGTAGTTCGGCTTATCGGTTTCGCCCTTTTTGCCCTGCACGCAAAACCCGAACCCCCAATCGTTCATTCCCATAAACACGAGAATAACGTCGGGGCTTCGTTCGCTAGTACCGAGCGCGGAAGTCCTTTCGTCGCTACACCCGTACGATTCGACTTCACACGACCAATGCTTGCATACGGTACTGCCCGATCGTGAATCGTTAGCAAGCAATTTGCCGCCTAGGCTGTCGATAACTCGTCCCCACCACGTGTCGACTAAGGTAGTCACTTTTGACTCGAGCTTTTTTGCCGTGTCGTAAAACGCCGCCTCGACGGGCGTGCTGTACCCTTGAAACGTGCTTATCGAATCGCCTAAAATCGAAAAATATTTGCCTTGGTAAGCCCTACTTGTTTCCATTGCTTTTAAACTCAACGTGAAAGCCGTCGCATTGAATTTGCGCGTACTTTCGTTGCGCGTACTCCGTAACGGCGCGAATAATTTCTTCGCTTATTTGCGGCGCCTGAATGCGAGCCTCGATATAATCTTTGCAATAAATGCAATCTCCGCGCCCCGTTAGTTCTTCTGCGCCGTCCGAGCCGAGCGCCGTTCTAGACGCTTCGCCGCTTGCCACCGTAAACACGACGCGCGTATCGAAATATTTTAATAACTGCGATGGATTGCTAAACGACACGATAAAGTGTACGCCTGCCGCTCGCGCTTTTTGTATGCAAGCGAATAATTGGTTTTGCGCTTCTTTGTTTTTCCCAAAAAGCTCGTCGGCGTCGTCTATGACTACGACTATTTTTTGCATAACGGAAGCGCCCGCCCCCGATACGTACTCGTTGAACTCGTCGACGTTCCTAACCATTGCTTTAGCAAACTTTTCGTAACGCGAATTTATCTCGCTTTTAAGCCAAGAAAGCGCGTTTGACGCATCGTCAGCATCCGCTACAAACCGACCGCCTATTAAATGCGGAAGTCCGTCGAACAAATTAAAAGCCGAGTGCTCTTTTGAATCGATTAAAAGCAATTTCAGCTCGCGCGGCGATCGATCGTGAATCAATCCGACTATTGTCGAACATAAAAACGTCGTTTTGCCCGCACCGGCACCGCCTAGAACGGCAACGTTAGGCTCAACCGTAAGATCTTTTACGATGCTATTATTTTGCACGTCCTTTCCAAGCGCAAACGTCAATTTGCCAACTCGCTCGCTTTCGTCCGAACTCGCTTCAAGAACGTCCCTTAAACTTACGTTCGTGCGATTAACGTTGGGAACTTCCACGTAAAAAACCGAGTCCTTCTTTTCGTACGGCAAGCCGTCGGGCGAATCGTTCGCTTCGACACGCGGTTGTTCTTTACTGCGCTCGACGCCGTAAGTCAAACGTACCGAACCGAACTTCGCCTTAAAATAGTCTTTTATTTCGGTCAATAAGCTATGTAGTTTTCTCGGCGAAGCCGTCGTTGCTTCCAAAATCGCTCGAACGGAAACGACGGCGTTGCTAAACGCAACGTCTGTTATTCTAATATGCAAGCCATTGCCCTCGAATGCGTCTTCCACCGCTTTTCTTAGCTCTTGCTCGAAGCCTTCGTCCTTAACGGGCGGCTTTGCTTGATCGCCGCATAACTCATACGGTATTTCGTTTTTCATATTTTTTACTCCTCCGTAATTTTTATATGTTTAATTGTTTAGTGTATTTTGGTTTATGTCAATACGCTTAACAAAGCCGAGAGTTAAGAGCCTAACGGCGAGATTGCCGCGTTTGCGGCTCGTTGGTGACGTATGGTTAAAACGTTTTCTGCTGCTACTATAGTACTAACATACGTTTCGCTTCCGCGAGATCCTTCGCCTTTGCGGCTCAGGATGACAGAAAGAAGGTGCTTAGGATGACAATGTGGCAAAGTGAAAAATAATTAAATAGGATTTTGCGTTTGTTAGTTGCCAAACCGAGTAGTTTATAGGTGCGTAACCCTATTTTAATGTCATTCTGAGTTTTAACGAAGAATCTCGCGGAAGCGATACCTTGTTTTTGTGAGAACGGTAACCCAAAAAACTTTATGGGAATTAGATTTGGGCGGTAGTGCGTTTTATGTTACCGATAGCATACAGTATCACGTAGAGATTGCCACGTTTACTTCGTAAACTCGCAATGACGTAAGGATTTTGTAGTACATATCCCTAGTTTAAGTTTCTTTTGGTTACTTTTCTTTCCTAAAGAAAAGTAACCGTGCTTTGTCCGCGTCATTAAGCGTCGACTTAAGCACGGGGAACGCGCTTACGTTGTCGGCATACACGAAAAAATAATTCTTAGTCTCTACAAACTTAAAAACGTCGCAGTAGTACAGCTTTCGTCTGCCCTCTTCTTCACCGTGATAAAAAGTGACTATCTCCATATATTGCTCGCTAAACGAATACTCGTTCTCTTTGTTCGACTTTTCAACCGCCTTAATTGTAGAATTAAACACCGCCGCAAGCCCTATGCCTACGCCAAGCGGAAGCACCATGGCAAACAAGTACCCCGCCTCGATTTCCAAAACAACGTCTACGACTAGATAAGCGAGCGTACCCAAGCCGCCGATTACGATAAGTATATAACATAGCAAAAGCTTTTTGCCTATGAATTCTTTTTGCATCTTTCCGTCAAGTTTTGTCCGTTTCATACTTGCCCCCTCAAAAAAATTGCGCTTGTGACTATTCTCCTCTTCCTCTTTATCATTATACTAGCCAAAACGTTTTTTGTCAATATAAGTAAGTAATTTTTGCAAAACATTACGCCCGCTAATATCGCTTAGCGTTGCTTGATAACTTTTGTTTCAATATTTTTCCCTCTTTTTTGTTTACTTGTCAAACGGTAGCGGTAGCCGTTTTTAATGTTAGACCCAAAAAAGCCTTGCAAACACACAATACGTTTTTGCAAGGCTTTTGACCGGCGCTTTAGCTGGGATCATGCAAGCAAAAACTTGCATGGAGTTGCTTTTATGCGCATAAAAAGCGACAGATTTTATTCTGCCGCTTAGATGTTATAAATAAGTCTTGAATTCTTCAAAAATATTTTTTAAATCGCACATCCTCTATGCCATTTTGTCATCTGCATTATCAAATTCTTTTATCACATCTAAAAAGGAATCCATATAACCAAAAAGCTCTTTATTTCGATTCCTTATTTCGGTTACACTTTTTTCATTTATGCCGTGTGTAATAGAATCTCTTAATTTTTTAACGGTTTTACAGCCACTAACTTTTGATTTACTACCAAACAGTTCGTTCAACAGCTCTGAACCAAAGGTATATCCCGCAAAGTTAAGCGCTGCAGGGACTTGTTTCATATTAATTTTTAATTTTTCCTTAAACTTACCATGTTTCTTTTCTTTTTGGTATTCTGCCAAAATAATTTTATATGCACTTTCGCATATATTAAATTTGTTTTTAAAAGAATCCAACATTTGCGTTGTTTCGACGTCCGTGAAAATCTGTTCCAAGCGTTCTATTTCAGCTTTTGCTTTATTGCGCAATTTTACTTTTTCTTTTTCATTTAACTCTTTCATAACAATATTCTCCTAAATGTTTATTTTTATATTTCTTTTGTTATTGTTCTTTCGAATAAGTCCACACAAGTATTGTTTTGCCGTCGGTATCGTAGTGCCAATAGTTGCCACTTTCTACTGCGTTTTCTCCCTCGAACGGATTGCTTTCACTGTAGTAATATACAGTAGAAAGAGCGTAGTTATAATCGCCTATATCGATTTTGCCCCATTCGCTTTTACTACCTTTGTAATACACTCTTGTTAAGCTATGAAGACCGCTTCTGATCGCATTGCTATCTATGCTTATTATTCCACTACCTATTATTATATACGTTAATTTTTTGCAATTATCGAATGTGTTCGCACATATACGTGTTACGTTATCCGGAATCATTATGCTTGTTAAGCGTTCACAATTTGCAAACGCACTATATCCTATGCTTGTTACGCTGTCGGGGATTGTAACTTCAGTTAACTTACTGCAATTAGAGAACGCGCTACTTCCTATGCTTGTCACGCCGTTACCTATGCTCACGCTTGTTAAGCTACTGCAATTATAAAAAGCTTCTCTCTCTATAATAGTTACCGTGTCAGGGATAACTATTTTAATCAAACGGACCGAAGAAGTCGCTCCTTCTTTAAATGCACCCGCAGATATTGTAGTAACGGGAATACCCCCAATGTAAGAAGGAATAACAACACTAGTACCGGTTCCTTTATAGCCGATAATCTCTCGCCATTGCAAAGATCCACTATATGTAAAGTCACTAGGACAATTTTCTTCCAACCATCGCGCATAAATTGAAATATTACTTGCAGGCATCGTTGTTTCAACAAACGCCGTTGTAAAATCAATATCAGAAAACCACCCGTCAAAGGTATATCCTTCTCTTGTGCATTCAGGAATCGTCACAGAAGATTGATACTTTTGAGTAATTCCTTCGATAGCATTCCCTCCATTGCCTACCATCGTAATTGTACAAACGTTTCTAGTATAGTAGTAATCAACCACAAGCGTTCCGTCTGGAGCAATTATAGCGGTTTCCTCTTTTGGCGAAGTAAATCCGATATAACAATTAACTACGGGCCTTACAGATGCATTAGCAGTTCCAGTAAGATTCTGCGTAGCCAAGCTATCTATGGTATATTCATTATCGTAAATATTCTGCAAATAATGATTAACCACATAGGGAATGTCGCCTCTGGGTGCCCAGCATGCCAGCAAATCGACATCGCTTGCCGTATCCCATATTCCGCCTGCGTAATTCATGCCGGCAAACCAACCGGTAAAGGTGTAACCCGTGCGCGTAGGCGTAGGAAGCGAATAAGCTTCACCGTACGTAACAGTTTGAGATGTTATAGCGCACTCTCCTCCGCTTGCGTCAAAGGTGATAGTGTAGGTGTTTGCCGTATAGTGAGCTTCAAGCGGAACATCCGTATCAAATCTCCAAATACCCGATTCCACCTTGCTCTCGTTGTAATACCATCCGTCAAAAGTATAACCTACGCGAACTGGCTCAAGCAACGTTACGTTTGAATCAAAGAAAACGATTTCGATATAAGCGTCGTTCGGATCATAAACAAAATGCGCCGTCGTTATTTCGTTTGTATTTATAGACGTTTCGCCATACGTTACCGTATAGCTGTTTGCCGTCCAGTATGCCAGCAAATCAACATCGCTTGCCGTATCCCATATTCCGCCTGCGTAATTCATGCCGGCAAACCAACCGGTAAAGGTGTAACCCGTGCGCGTAGGCGTAGGAAGCGAATAAGCTTCACCGTACGTAACAGTTTGAGATGTTATAGCGCACTCTCCTCCGCTTGCGTCAAAGGTGATAGTGTAGGTGTTTGCCCACCAATTTGCGGTGAATTTTTTGTCGCCTATCGTTCCCTTAGGAATGGTAACGCTTAAAACAGGCGTAGTTTGTCCTTCGTACATCCATCCTATAAAAGTATAACCTTCTTTTGTAGGCGCAGATAAAGCAAATGTTTCCGTTGTAACGGTATAACTCTCTTTATTGTCTGCCCTACCGCCATTAAGGGCGTAATCAAGCGTATACGTTATAGGTGTAATAATAATACCATTACACGTCATGCATTTTTCCGTTACATAGCCGATGTCTCCATCGATTTTTTCATAATTATGTGAATCAATAGGTATTTCTCTGTCTTCATAATAATTGCAACGAGAACAACTGTAACGTTCAACACCGGCTTCTGTACAAGATTGCTTTTTATAAGTATAATGCGTTGCAAGATTATGTCCAAGAGTGTCTTTATAGTTATCGACTGTTATATCATTACAATCTTTACATGTATGCGTGGTATAACCTTTTTCAGTACAAGTAGGTGCTGTTACAACGTCTTCATAATCATGTTCAAGTTTTTCTATTTTAGTTTTATTAATATAAGAACAAAAATAACACTTTTCTTCTATAATACCCTCTTGAACACAGCTTTCTTCTTGAATTTTAATACCGGGAGCATATATGTGTCCGTGTGCAGGAATTATCTCGGTTTTTGTTGCCGAACATCCGGCGCACTTGTACTTAATACTACCGTTTGCGGTACATGTTGATTTAGTGTATGTGCCGATTTGCGTCCAAACATGTTCGTGACCCGCAAAGCTCGTAAAACCAAAACTCTTTACCGTTACTTCTTCCGCGCAATCTTCGCATATTGATTCCATTTGCCAAATCCCAGTTACTAATGATACTGCCGCAAGTTCACTTAAAGTGTCTTTTATGTTGCTAGGAATTTTCATTGACGGATATACACTTACCTCAGTATATGATAGCCTAGAAGTGCTAATGGTTATATCTGACGCTTTAAATGTCCCTCGCATATCATACGTTAAATTGGCAAACGCAGCTAACCACCAATCGTAACAACCATTATTATCAGCCGTCATACTTAATGAAAAGCTACTTCCCAATGAGCCATCATCATCAAATGACTGGTTAAGCATTTGGATTTCTTTTGTATTTGGATAATAATACACAATAAAACAAATTTTTGACGAAAGCCATTTAGTTATACCGTATCTTATACCACTAGAAATTGTGCTATAAGTTCCATTTTTTATCAAATACGTTCCTAAAAGTTCAAAATAATTTGCTTCGCATAAAGTACAAGTGCCAACACCCGAATGTTTTTTTGATTCTACTAACGATCCATATTTTGTATAAGAACAATTTTTACAATAAGTCAATGTGTAACCGGGTGTCTGACAAGTTGCTTCAATAACTTTGCTCATATATTTGTGTCCGAGCGCAGAACCTACGTCGGTTATAGTGTCCGTTTGTCCGCAACCGTGGTCGCAATATGCAGTTTTCGTTCCGTCATTTTCGCACGTTGCGTCGTTGTTGGATACGTAGTTAGAGTATTTGTGCACATTAAGCTTGCCGTACTTTGAACCGCAGTCGTCGCAAGTTGCCTTTTCGGTACAAGTTGCACTTCCGCCATGGCATTTTCTAGTTACCTTGTGATTATTGTCGTGAGTGCAAGTTTTTGTGTGCGTTCCATCGCCGTTACTTACCCATGCTCCGTAGTCGTGTCCGAGTGCAGAACCAACGTCGGTTACGATGTCCGTTTGTCCGCAACCGTGGTCGCACGTTGCCGTTTTTGTGCCGTCCGCTTCGCACGTTGCGTCGTTGTTGCTTATGTAGTTAGTATATTTGTGTCCAAGTGCTGAACCTTCGTCCGTTACGATGTCCGTTTGTCCGCAACCGTGGTCGCACGTTGCCGTTTTTGTTCCGTCGGCTGTACACGTTGCGTTATTGTCCGAAACATAATTAATATACTCGTGACCAAGCGCAGGTATTGTTGCTTCGGCTGCCGCTTTACCTTCGTCGCAACGAGTACAATACGTTCCGCCCACTACGCCGTCATGTTCGCAGTCCGTGTCTTTGTGGTCTATTGTCCCGTCGGTATTATGACCAAGCGCGGCAATCGTTCGCGTTTCAATATTTCCACATTTTTCGCACTCTCTGCGTTCTTCGCCTGCAACAGTACATGTCGCTTCGGTTACCGTTGTCCACTCACCATAACTGTGTTCTTTGCACTCTTTTTCGCATGAACACACAAGCAATGCGCTTGCGCACATCATTAACGACAACAAAACGACCAATACTACTTTCTTGTTCTTATTCATTTTTTGCACCTCTATCGTTTTAACTAGATTTTTCAATCTAATTTAATTATAGTCAGTTTATAACTGACTGTCAAGTAAAAACTGACCGTTTGTTGTATAATTTTTTCATGGAATTTACAAAACGTTTTAATGAAGTGCTTAAAGAATGCGGCAAAACACAAGTAGAAATAGCTAAAGCGCTGAACGTAACCAAACAATGCATAAACGATTATAAAACGGGAAAAAGCGTCCCTTCGCTGGAAACGCTTTTTGCTTTGTGTAAATATCTAGACGTTTCGTCCGACTACCTATTGGGCTTAAAGGACTACTAAAGTGCAATAAATTAACATTTTAGGTAATTCGACTTTTGAGAAATTCACCTGCTTAGGATCGAAACTCACATTAAACGTTATGAAAAATAAAAAAACGATAAAAGCTCGTGTCATTGATTAAGTTTTCGATATTTTCGTATCGAACTTTTTTTCGTTTTCGTCGATTTTTTTCGCTATCGTATACGGCGAAAACCGCACGCGCACATTAATTTATATTCAGAACTCTCGGATCGTCGGCATAAAAGCCGTCCCCGCCCATATCGATTATATCAAGAACGTCGTCCGTAGTAATCGCCGTAAAAACAAATATTTTCTTACCCGCCTGCTTTAGCTTGCTAATCCCCGCTCGAATATCCGAATCGGACCATATCGGAAGCGCAACACCCCATATTCGACTGTCCGAAAAATATTTAAGCATGGTATCGATTGTATAATACACCTTGTAATGCGAAAAGAAATACCTATCGTACGTCGTCGTTTCCTTTAGCACGTTCCACATTTCTACGCTGAAAACTTCGGGAATGATATTTGCCGAAAGGTCGAAGCCGTACGTTTTTTCAAGCGCTTCGAATCTCTCGACGATTAAGGCGTCCTCTTCCAGCGTATCGCCCTTTGCATCTACGACGATTTTTACGTCCGTATAGGTCATTATGATATCCATAAGCCATTCCTCGTTTACGGGCGTGTATCCGTTTAAAAGCCTTATTTTCTTAAATTCTTCGTAGGTAAGCGACGAAAAACTCGATATGTCGGACGTGTCGATATTTTCGCCTGCGTGCGTGCCGATAAGCCGTCCGTCGCTTGAAAGTTTAAGATCGTATTCAAAATACCTATAACCCATATTATAATAAGGCAAAAAGGTTTCTTGCGCATTCATATAGTTAAGCCCGTTGTCTCCGCCGCCCGCATGAAGTATCAACGTTAGGTCGGATACGTCCGTTTTATCCGTTAGTTCCCCGTCGTTTGGCGCACCGCAGGCGCTTAACGCCAACGATAATATTAGCAACAAGGTAAATGTCGTTAAGAATTTTCTTTTGCGGCGTTTGTTTTTAGTCATTTGTTTCTCGCTTTGCCCTTCATCGATATTTGAATTTTTGCTTTTTGATT
>CAZEXL010000030.1:0-8313 GCA_964516925.1 uncultured Lachnospiraceae bacterium
TTTTTTGTCTAAAAACATTGTACCACTTTCTGCGGCTCAGAATGACAAAAAGGTTTAGGTTTCTTTTGGTTACTTTTCTTTTCCCAAAGAAAAGTAAGAAATTTTATTAAGCATTAAAAATTCGTTGCCTTTTGGTTGACATTAATTCAAATTCTTTTTATAATAGCTGTAGTGTTCGAAAAGAACACGTTACAAAAAACTAAGGAGTTTTTTATGGAAATATTGGCAACGATTTTTGAAATAGGTATGACCATTTGTTTCGGCGCTTCTTGGCCGTTCAACATTATTCGCTCATACAAAGCACGCACCGCTAAAGGAACGAGTATTTTGTTTACTCTTCTTATTGCAATAGGTTACGTAAGCGCGATTATAGGCAAGTTCCTTACAATCTCGATTTGGTGGGGAAATGACATCGCTAAGATGATAGCGTTCTTCTTCTATTGGATAAACCTTGCTATGGTATCTACCGGAATCGCTATTTACTACCGCAACGTTAAGCTCGACAAAGCTAAGGAAGAAAACAAAATCGAAGAATAATATACTTTATGTTAATAACTTAAAACGGCGAATCGAACGATCCGCCGTTTTTTAAAAGCAGAACGAAACCATAATCGTCCTGCCTTTTATTTTAGTCGTAAATACGATTTGTCCGTTATTTGTTTGCCGCTTCCTGCTGTCGCCTTTGTTCCGCCTCTATGCGTTCCCGTTCGGCTTCTTCGTTAAGCTTCTTTTCCAATTTTTTCATAGTCGGGAAGTAAATCGCAAAATGAATCGCGCTTGTAAGTATCCAGCTTATCGGGAACACGATGTAAAGCATAGGCAGCGACGGATTAATTCGATAGAAAGTATATATCCATACGATTCTGAACAAGCAGCTGCCAACTAAGCTTACTACCATTGCGGTAGTGGACTTGTTAAGTCCGCGCATTACGTTGCCCATGCAGTCCATTATGGCGCACAACACGTACGTTCCGCCCACGTAAAACAATCGCGTTTTGGCTACTTCGATCGCTTCGGCACTGTCGTTGAACAATCTACATATCGCCTCGGGAAAAATAATCACTATTCCGCTAAGAATTATAGCCAGGCAAACGGTAACTGCAAGCGACTCGCGTACGACTTTGCGCATGCGTTTAGGCTTTTTTGCTCCGTAATTTTGACTTACGAATGCAAGCGCGGTAAGCGAAACCGAGCCGCAAGCATTGTAAATAAAGCCCTCGATTTGACTTGCTACCGTATTGCCCGCCATAACGATTTTGCCGTACTCGTTGATCGACGACTGCACCATAACGTTAGAAAGCGAAAACAAGCAGCCTTGAAGTCCTGCCGGAAGTCCAATCTTTATCATGTCGATAAGTTCTTGTTTATAAACTCTAATATACTTAACTTCCAGTTTTGCATATCCTTCGCTTCTTAACAGCGTAATCACGCAAAGAACCGCCGATATCGCTTGCGATACTACGGTGGCTATGGCAACGCCTTCCACGTCTTTTTTAAACGCAAGCACGAACATTATATTAAGTCCCAAATTCACGACACCGCCGATAACTAAGAATACAAGCGGTCTTACCGTATCGCCCACCGCCCTTAGTATAGCCGCCGCAAAGTTGTACACCATCATTATGGGCATACCGATAAAGTATATTTTCATATACTTGGTCGCCATGTCTATTACGTCGTCGGGACAACCCATCCAACCAAGAAAAGTCTTAGAAAAGAACAATCCCACAAACAACAATACAATGCCCACCGAAACGCTTACGACCATAGAAGTCCCTACGACTTTTTTAGCTTTTTCGGGATCTCCTTTACCGGCGTAACGAGCGATTAAAACGTTTGCGCCCACCGACAGACCTATAAACAACCCGGTAATAAGATTTATAAGCGCGCCCGTAGAGCCTACCGCCGCAACAGCCGCTTCGGCAAGCGTTTCGTCGTGAATAAATTTGCCCAGCACCGCAACGTCGGCAGCATTAAACAAAAGCTGTAAAACGTTGGTAGCAATAAGCGGCAAAGCGTACATTATTATTTTTTTAAGAAGCGAGCCTTCGCTCATATTCATTTCAAAGCTTTTTGCCATTTCGTATCTTCCTCAAATCATTTTTCTAAAGTGTAGTAATTTGATATACACTTGCCCCGGCAATCCCAATTATCGATAAGAACGCCGTCGATCACGACGGTAAGATGTCGCGCACAACTTACCACTATTACGTCGTTTTTGCACAGTTTGTCCAATTCTGCAATCGTATACTTTTTGCCGCTCGGCTTTTTGGGCTGTTTATGCTTTACAAAGCCGTGCCTTGCCAAAAATTTTTCTTCCACTCGCTTGTCGTTTACTATGTAACCGGTGTTTACCGAAATATCGAACAACTCGGCATACACGTCCAAATAGTCTCTTTTAAGCGCAACGGAAAGCGCACGCACTACGCAATCGCCCGTCTTTTTGCCCTTGGGATTTACGTTTCTGTTTTCGTATCCTATCATCTTACTAAAAATTCATCTCCGTAAAAGCGTAAAAAACAAAGCTCAGCAAAAATGCCGAGCTTACAACGTACTACAATTCGTCGCCATCTTCATCGTCCTTTTCGTCGTCTTCGTCGTAATCTTCAAAGTCTCTGGGATCGACGTCGTAGTTAAAGTCGTCCGGTTCTTTATACGCATTTTCGTCGTATATATCGTCCTCTTCCTCTTCTTCCTCTTCCTCGGCGGTAAGCTCGAGGGAAATTTCCATTTCTTCGGGCGGAAGCTCTTCTTCCTCTTCGACGTAAGTCCAGCTGTCCTCGTCGTCGATTTCGTCCGACTGATCTTTTGCTGCCTTTTCCTTTAAACAAACGGGACACATATCCTCGTCGTCGTTGATATAGTTAACGTGGCAAATCGGGCAAAGTTTACCGTTTTCGGCTTCGAGATCCTCGTCCTGAATAAGGAACGATTTTTCGATTAAGCCCATTTCGGCTTTGCAAACGTCACAATACTTTTCGGTAGATTTAACGTAGTTAAGTTCGCATCTGGGACATAACACGTATACAGGTCTTTTTTCGTCGCTCATCTTTATCTCCACAAATTACTATGTGCCCATATTATATTCATTTTGACATTGGTTGTAAACTGTTTTTGCGTGAAAAAGTAAAAAATTTTATATAAATTCGTTTTTATTGCGCTTTTCCGCTCTTTTATAAATCATTTCAATCCGCTTTACGAGTACCGTAACCGATTTAACAAGTTTCGTTGCGACAATAAAAAACCACGGCGTTTTATTGCCGTGGCTTTTCGTTTTTTTCGTTTATCGTAGCGCCGAGTTATTTCGAGCTTTTAGGACCGGCGTTTACGATTTCCGACGGCATATCGGAATACTTTGCAAAATTTTCTTCAAACAACTTTGCGAGTTTTTTTGCCGTTGCGTCGTACTCGGACTTGTTTGCCCAGGCTAAACGCGGATTTAAAATTTCAGGTTCTACTCCTTCGCACGACGTGGGAATGCTAAGTCCGAAGAACGGCTCGGTTTCGTACCTTGCCGAAGCAAGTTTGCCGCTTACTGCCGCCGATACTATCGCACGAGTGGCTTTTAAGCTCATTCGCTTGCCAACGCCGTACTGTCCGCCCGTCCATCCGGTGTTTATAAGGTATACGTCGGATCCGAACTGTTCTATTTTTTTGCCAAGCATTTCGGCGTAAACTTCGGAAGGAAGCGGCAAGAACGGCGATCCGAAACAGGTGGAAAACGTACATACGGGATCGACTATTCCGCGCTCGGTGCCTGCAACTTTAGACGTATAACCCGAAACAAAATAGTACATTGCCTGCTCTTTGGTAAGCTTGGCTACGGGCGGCAAAACGCCGAATGCGTCCGCGCTTAAGAACACTATCGCTTTGGGATGCTTGCCTACTCCGGGAACAACCTTGTTGGGTATAAAATCTATCGGATACGAAACGCGAGTGTTTTCGGTAAGCGTTTTGTCGGTATAGTCGGGTTTGCGAGTTTGCTCGTCAACCACGACGTTTTCCACTACGCTGCCGTGACGAATAGCGTCGTATATTTCGGGCTCGCCTTCTTTAGTAAGGTTAATGCACTTTGCGTAGCAGCCCCCTTCGATATTAAAAATACCGTTATCCGACCACCCGTGCTCGTCGTCGCCTATAAGTCCGCGATCGGGCGATGCCGACAATGTCGTTTTGCCCGTGCCCGAAAGCCCGAAAAAGAGCGCCGTATCTCCGCTGCCGTCAAGCGCCATATTTGCAGAACAGTGCATACCCAAAACGCCTTTAAGCGGCAAAACGTAGTTCATTACGCTGAACACCGACTTCTTCATTTCGCCTGCGTACTTAGACCCGGCAATTAAAACGAGCTTGTTTTTAAAACTGATTACTATTGCCGCTTCGCTGTTTATGCCGCATTCCTTAGCGTCCAGCTTAAGTCCCGGCGCGCAAATAACGGTGAACTGTTCGCTGAAATTATTTAGTTGCTCGCTTGTAGGTCGAATAAGCATGTTGTTCATAAACAGATTCTGCGAAGCGTATTCGTTGATTACCCTTACGCTAAGCGAATATTTTGGATCGGCGCCGGCAAAACCGTCGAACACGTAAACTCTTTCGCGATTGCTGAGATATTCGACAATTTTTTTGTAAACGACGTTGTATGATTGTTCGCTTATTTTAACGTTTTCCTTACCCCAGGCGATTTTGTCCGAAACGCCTTCTTCGTCTACTATAAACCTATCTTTGGGCGATCGTCCCGTATATTTGCCCGTTTCCACAAGCAAAGCACCGGTATCGGTAAGACGACACGGCTCGGTTGCAAGCGCGTGCTCTACGAGCACTGCGGGGCTAAGGTTACGATACACGTTTTTTACGTTGATTATGTTGTACTTTTCTATCAAATTCATAAATGCCTCCGTTTGTTGCATATTATACATTATTATTTTTTTGTTGTAAAGTATTTTTTTGCGCTTCACAAGTTTACGTTTTAAAAAAATCGCGACCTTACTTGCCGTAAAGTCGCAATAAATCGGGTTATTCGTCGTTTTCCATAATTGCGGCAAGTCGCAAAAACTGTTCTTTGCTTAGCGCCTCGCCCCTGACTTTTATATCCAGTCCTGCCTTTTTTAAAAGCTCTTCCGCTTGCGCTCGTTGCATACCCGTCGACTGCATGAGATTGTTAACGAGCGTTTTGCGACGGCACGAAAACGCGCATTTTACGAGCTTATCGAACGTTCGCCTGTAAGGTATTCCTTGATTAAGAGTAAGCTTTACTACGGCGCTGTCCACGTTTGGCGACGGATAAAACATATTACGACTTACGTGTCTGGTTATCGTTGCATCCGCTCGGCTTTGTACGGCAAGCGACAACACGCCGTAATCGGGCGTATCGTGCAAAGCGATCATACGCAAAGCCACTTCCTTTTGCACCATTACGCTTAACGAAACGAGCGGAAAATCGTTTTCTAAAAAGTAGAACAACACCGGCGAAGTTACGTAATACGGTAAGTTGGCAACCACCTTAAACGGTCCGCCCGCCAATTCTTTAAGTTCGTCGGGCTTGACCTTTAGGATATCGCGAAATATCACTTTTACGTTGTCGACGTCCTTAAGCGTTTCTTTAAGCACGGGCGAAAGCGATTCGTCGATTTCAAAAGCTATTACATTCTTAGCCTTTTTAGCTATTGCGGCGGTGAGCGTACCTGCGCCCGGACCTATCTCGACAACGACGTCGTCACTAGTTATGTCTGCGTCGGCAACGATTGCGTTAAGCAAGTTGGCGTCGGTTATAAAGTTCTGCCCGAATTTCTTTTTTGTTACGAAGCTTTTTTGTTTAAGAACGGTCAATACGTTTTCCATACAAAGAGAATACCACATAAAGTCGCTTTTAGTCAAACGATATAGCGGTCAAGCTCACCCAATCTTTTCAGCACGGTAAGCATTCCGTTCCCCTTTACTACATCGGCGGCAAGCGCGATGCTAAGCGAAAGGTCGTTGCTTTTTAGTGTCGAAAGCGAATAGCCGTCGTCGCCGTACAAGCGTTTGAAAACTCTGAATGCAAGCGTAAAAATATTAGCTTCGGCGCTTAGTTTTTCAATCAGGTCGTCGCCGTACTCCCTTATTTTGTATTCTATAAGCGACGCCTCGAAACCGCTTAGCTGAGGTCGCAAAAAATTCAAGGCTTTGTATTCGCTTATATTCAAAAGTTCGGATATGCGCTCTAGCCGATAATTGTTATCGGGCGGAGGCGTGAAGCGACTGCGCCGACGAGCGTGATTTTTATATAATTTTGCAAGCACAGCCGCAAAAACGAATTGCAATTCGCCTTGCGAATAGTCGTTGCCGTTAAGCATGGAATAACACAAAGCGCATTGCGTTTCGCCGCCAAAAGTCAGGTTGGAAGTCGATGCGATAAGCGCAAGCTTAAGCGAATTTTGTAACAATATTTCGCTTAACATATGCGAGTTTTTATGTAGATTCTTTACGCTAAGCGCCGTTTGAGCCGCAATATCCGAAATCCCTCCGGCGATAAACGGACAGTAATCGACCGAGCCGAAGAGCGCCGAACAATAGTAGTCGAACGCGGAGTTTAATCTGGAAACGATTTGCCCGAACAGCTCTGCTTTTTGTTCATCCTTAAGCTGCGCGTTAAGCTCGAACACGTATCCTTGCGGCTTAGGAACTACGTACTTTACGTACACTCCGCCCTCGTTTATTACGCATACGTCGCTTAAGCAATCAAAATACGGTAGCGACGCCACCACGACGGGCAGCTCGTTTAAAGCCGCGACGTATTTAGCGGCGTTTACGGCAAAAAACGAGCCTACCGCTACTATAAGCTTGCAATCTTCGGGCAACGAAATCGATTCGATCTCTTTTTTCTCGTAGCTTATTTTTACCAAGCCGACGCGATAGTCTTTTTTCGTTCCGTCATAAAACTTAAGCGCAAGCCGTTCGTCGTCGTAAAGCACTACTATTCTGCTTAAAAACGGCGTAAAGTTGCTTATAAACGCCGATGCGCACGTAAATGCGTTACGTACAAGCAAACACTTTACGGTGAAATCGTGAGTTTTTCCGCAATCGCAATCGTAGCTTCCGTGCAATTGCGTATAATCGGCAGTACAATAGTTCATAGCTTAATTGTAGCGCAATTTCATTTTTAGAATTGCTCTGATTTTGCCGAAAAACATCGTTTACTAGCAAAAAGCGGCCGCTTAATGCAACCGCTTTTTTAATTATTATTTCGTTTCGAATTACTTTATTCTTTTAAAGTTGCCGTACGTTTCGTTTATGTTTTCCGAAAACGCAAACGTATCGTCGTACTTATTAAGTATCATCTTAAAATCGACAAGCTGGTGCTTGTTTACTACGCACAACAATATTTGTTTTTGGTCGCGACTAAAACCGCCCACGCACGATATTTGCGTAGTGCCGTGCTTAAGAGTATTTTGCACTTCTTGCGTGATCTCGTCGGGGTGCGACGTGATAACCGTAAACTTACACGCCGCCTTCGTACCTTTTACTATTACGTTGCCGACAAACATCGAAATAAAGCTGTACAGTACACACAGACACACGGGCTTGTAATCGAATATGAGCGATCCGTCCTCGCCTTGTTTTGCGTACACGAAGAACGATGCGGCGGCAACCACGGCGTTTATAATAAACGTTACCCAAAAGAAATTCAGTTCGGGCTTTTTGTTGCTTATGTACTTGGATATAACGTCCGTTCCGCCGGTGGAAGAATTGCACCTTAAACACATACCGTACACTACGCCGCTTATCGTTCCGCTTAAAATAACGGGATAAATCGTGTCCTGACCTTTTGCGTCGTATTGCAAATTTTCAAGTCCGAGCTTTTGCAATATCAAAAAGGCAACCGAGTACGTTAAACAAAACGTAAACGAGCGCAATGCGAACTTGCGATCGACTGCAAATACCGCAAAAACGCAAAGCGGTAAATTTATAAGCAACGACATATAACCTATACTAAAACCGGTCTTGTATTGAATCATCGTTGCCACACCGTTAAGTCCGGCGGGGGCAAAATCGTTCTTTACTATAAACAGCTGATAGTCAAAAGCAAGCAATATTGCTGCCGCAACGGTAATTAAGTACGGCATAATTTTTTTAATAATTTCTTTCATGTATTCCCCTTGCGCCACGCGCTACGTCGACCTATCAAGTCTTTATTAGTTTGCCACATTCGTCAAAAAATGTCAATAGTTTTGATTACTTTTCTTTTGGAAAGCCCTACTTTTCTTCTGTGAAGAAAAGTAGGCAAACACACCTTTCTTCAGTGAAGAAAGGTGTGCCAAAGAAGCTTGATATATAATT
>CAZEXL010000031.1:0-6873 GCA_964516925.1 uncultured Lachnospiraceae bacterium
CCGCAAATTTGAAACGTTATATTCGCAGGATCTTTTCATGAAGTATTCTTCGTATTGCAACGGGAGATTCTATGTAAATATATCCTTAGATAAATCAGTGAAGGAAAAAACGTTTTCTGAAATAGCAGTATTGATGAGGTGACCAAAGATGAAGAACAAAAAATCCAGATCAAAATGTGATCCGTCCGATTGCAGAATATGACAAAGAACTATATATTGAAAAACGCAATCATTTGTGGTATAAAGTATAAAGATAAACCGGAATTTGCGAAGGAGAACGCATATGAAATACAAAGGAACGCTTATCGTTGTAAAAGATTGCAACCGTGCTCTACAATTTTATCGTGATATGTTTGGGGTTCAACTACTTCAAGACAACGACGGAAATATAGAACTGACAAATAACTTGTATTTACAGCAATCAGGTTACTGGGAACAATTCACTAAAAGAACAATAATTCCAAACAGTAACCAGTCCGAACTGTATTTTGAAGAGTCCGATATAGAAAAATTCGTGGAACGACTCGAAATGCTTTACCCGGAAACGGAATATGTCAATCGTTTGATAACTCACAGTTGGGGGCAAAAAGTTGTCAGATTCTATGACCCTGACGGAAATCTGATTGAAGTGGGAACTCCCATGTAATACGTTCGATAAATTCCAACCTACAGGTGTTCGCGCTTTTTATCCAATAAACGCAAAAATTTAGTAACTGTACGCACTTTTTACAAGGTGTGCGCAAATTGTATCAAAATCGGTAGTGGTACACACAAGGAACCGCGGTCGAACCCATGGTTCCTTTTCATTTGTGTTAAAGGCGTTGCAGGGATTATCGTTAAGACAAAAAAGAGCAAATTGCTGCTTAAATAACGGTAGCCAAACGCAACAAAATAAGCAAGCAACGATGCGCAAAACGCAACGCTTTTAAAAATTTTCACTCCGTTTTTTCTTAAATATTGGCTAGCATAATAAAAAACACGTCACTAGAAAAGGACGTGTTTTATCGCTTGATGTCTAAAAACGTTTTATAGTACGGTTTCTTTTTCGCCCTCTTTAGCGTTGTAGCTAAAGCCTCTGCCGTAAACTTCGCTTGCCGGAACTACGTACGCAAACGTATCGGAATAGCGGCTTAAAATACGCTTAAACCTTGCCATTTGACCTTTGCGCACTACGCAAATAAGCACCTGCTTATCGGCGCCCGTGTACGCGCCTTTTGCGTTTATAATGGTTACGCCGCGTTTAAGCTCGGTGGTAAGTTCTTTGCCAAGCTCCTCGCCGTGGACGGTAACGACCTCGAACTTAATCGCCGACGATATGCCACGTACGAACGTTTCCGCCGCCTTGCTAGAGCAGAACATCTTTATTATCGAAAGTATCATGGGCACGATAACGTATCCGTTGTACATAGTCGCGTCAAAGAAGAACGCCGACAAAATTACGGCAGACGAGTCCATTGCGAATATAAACCATGATATGTTGGTTTCGGGATGCTTCTTTTGTATAATCGCGCTTACGATTTCGGTTCCGCCGTTGCAACCGTCTACCATAAGCAAAAGTCCCAAAGGAATACCGCACATAATACCGCCGATTACCGCGCAAAGTATAAATACGTAACCCTGTCCCTTAAGTGGATCTACGACGAGCATAGGAATAAAGTTGGTAGTGTCCAAAATTTCCAAAATCACGGCGTTAAGCACTATGGTTGTGGTAGTCTTTGCCAAAAAGTCGACTTTAAACTTGAACGCCGCCCAGATAATAAGCGGAATATTGATGATAAAGAACGCAAGACCGGTATCGAACGCTCCGCCCGTTACTTCGTTTACGAACGTTGCTAAGCCGAAGAATCCGCCCGGCGAGAACTTGTTGGGCTGAATAAACGAGTGCAACGCGACTGCCTGCATAAACGCCGCAATAAACACAATGGTGTACTCTTTTATGTACTTAAATACCTTTTCTTTTTTAGACGATTTCGTATCGTGCTTCGTTTCGTTTTCATTCATATTTTCTCTTTCTCCCTTCATTTAAGCCAAATCATTTTAGCACTTCACATTTTTTTAGTAAACCGTTTTAAGCCTTTATCGGTATGAAATTTGCGTGAAATACCCCTTCTTTTTTGTAAATTCGGCGCACGGTTAGCCTTCGCGCGGCACGTATGCAGATATGCGCATTTTAACACGCGTTTTTCGTTCACCGAAAAAGCAAAAAAATGCGCCGCAAAACGCATTTTTTTGCTTACCTTAGCAATTCACCCTTGGTCTTAAAGCGAAATATCTCCTCTACCGCAAGCGATAATTTGGTTATAACGTCCTTTTTAGACGGATACAACCAATAACTTTCGTTAACTTTGCTTATATCGATTACGTCCGCTTTGTTACGGAAATTGTACTCGATATGCAAGCCGTACGTGTCCTCGGGCTTCCAATATTCGTTTACTTCGCTTCCGTAAGCGTTGCATTTAAGCGAGAAACCGTCAAGCGAATGAACGATTTTGCCCTTACCCCAAGGATAGAACTTTTTAGCGTTGGGAAGCGTATAAACTTCCACTTCGTCCTCGAAACGGTACTTGCCCGATTCGACTTCCTTACGAACGTTTTCACGCTGCCAATCGAACCAATCGCCTATTTTGGTAAATCTGGTTTCGCCGTCCAGCGCACGCAACTCGCCAAGCTCGGTGTATTCGTACGCCTTGCCGCAATGATTGCATCGCAGCGTGGTCCCGTTTGCGATCATGGCGTGCTCGGTATAACAATGCGGACATTGATACAACAAGCTGTTAAGCCCTTTAGCGCGATTAGCGTCCTTTATTTTTATATCGTTTTCCTTTTGGTACTCGTAGTCGTCGTACGTAAGATTTTCCAGTATACGCCCGTTGATTTCTTCCGCCGAAATAGAAGCAAGTTCCTCTTTGGTAACTATTTGCCTCATTTCAGCCTTTAAAGGAACGTAAGAATACTTCTTTTGACTGAACTGCGGATTGGCGGTAAAACAGCCGTGCATATTAAGCGTAACTACGGGAACTCCGAGCGTTTTGCAAAGCTTGCCTACCGACTGCGGAATAAACGAACGTTTGCCGTCAAGCGTAAAACGAGCTTCGGGATAGAGCACGCATATTTGCTTGTTCTTTTGCAGCGTATGCTTCATATTGCGCATAAGCGCAAGATCCATAGGTAAAAACTTTCTTTTGGCTATGCACCCTAGTCCCCGCATAATAAAACGATTATGTAAAGCAAAAGCGTCGATTGCGGAAACGTAGTTCGCCCTGTGCGGGAATATTGCCGTTTGCAAAAGTTTTAAGTCGTAAAAAGATTGATGATTGCTTAAAAGTAAATACGGCGGCTTAAGCCCTTCCATATTGGTTTTTTCGATATGTAATTTGTGCACACGCATGCACGGAATACTAAGCATCCACGCAACGGGATACAGTATCACGCTTCCTTTGCGCGGCGGCTTAGTAAAATCGTGGTGTTTGATCGTTTTCATATAACCCTTTATCTTATTGCGTCCTTATACGCAACCAATGTGATAATTCATTATATTATATTTTACGCAACTCTGTCAAGAACTTAAAACGACAAAATAACTAATTATTCGTTTTAAAGCAACCGGACGGGCTTTTGCACTCTCGGAATAAAGGCGTATGCTTTTCCGTCAACGTATTGACAAATTATAGACCAAGGTAGTATAATAAAAAGTAGCTAAGTAAAAGACAAAATCACAACAAGGAGGTAAATTATGACCGAAAACGAATTACTAAACCTTATAACTATCGTAAACGAACTTATCGAAAAGAAAAACTATGTAGAAATTAAAAACGTTCTTAGCAAAATAAACGCGGTAGACCTTGCCGAAGCGTTTTATAAGCTAAGCGACGACAAACTTGCGCTAGTATTCAGATTGCTGCCAAAAGAGCTTGCGGCGGAAACGTTCGTAGAAATGGATTCCGATCAACAAGAAGTTTTGCTTAAAGGACTTACGGGCGAAGAAATCAAGCAAATGCTAGACGAGCTTTACATCGACGACACGGTAGACATTATAGAAGAAATGCCGGCGTCCATCGTAAAACGCATACTCTCCATTGCCGACGATAAAACCAGAAAGGACGTTAATGCATTGCTTTCCTACCCGCAAGACAGCGCAGGAAGCATAATGACGACCGAATACGTAAGTCTTAAAGAAACGTACTCGGCGCAAGACGCATTCGATAAAATTCGCCGCACCGGCGTAGACAAAGAAACGATTTATATTTGCTACGTAACCGACCTTAGCAGAAAGCTTATAGGCGTTATTTCGGCACGCACGCTTTTGCTTGCCGAACCGCACGAAAAGGTTTCCGACCTTATGGACACGAGTGTAATAAGCGTAAGCACGCACGCCGACAAAGAGTACGTAGCTCGTGAAATTCAACGCTACGGCTTTTTGGCTATGCCGGTAGTAGACAACGAAAACAGACTGGTCGGCATCGTAACCGTAGACGACGCAATGGACGTATTGCGTGAAGAAAACGACGAGGACTTTTCTAAAATAGCGGCTGTTACGCCAAGCGACAAACCGTACTTTAAAACAAACGTAATCGAGCTTTTTTTAAGCCGACTGCCCTGGCTGTTGATTCTTATGGTAAGCGCAACGTTTACCAGCCTTATTATAAGCGCATACGAGGACGTATTGCTCGGCATAAGCGTAACGTTGTTCGCATGCGTCCCCATGCTTATGGACACGGGCGGCAACGCGGGAAGTCAGGCTTCGGTAACGATTATACGCAGCATCGCTCTTGGCGAAACGACGCTTAAAGACGCAGGCAAGGTCGTTTGGAAAGAATTACGCGTTTCACTTATGCTAGGTCTTGTGATGGGCGCGGTGTGTTTTGCAAAGCTCATGCTTATAGACTCGCTGTACAACCCCATGAGTCCGCTTATAGCCTTTACCGTTTCGATAACTCTATCCATTACGATAGTAATCGCAAAGCTTATAGGCGCAACCTTGCCGCTACTTGCAAAAGCGATAAAGCTCGATCCTGCAGTCGTGGCAAGTCCGTTTATTACGACTGCCGTAGACGCGCTTTCACTTATAATCTACGCAAACATAGCGCTCGCTTTGCTTGGCTAAAAATGCAAAACACGTAAAAAGGGCAATTCTTGATTGCCCTTTTTACGTTTATTCTTTTTTGTCTTGGTCGTTTTTCTTTTTTGAATACTTGTTTGCCACACGATTTATAACGAACGTAGCAACGGCAATAACGCCGACTATTAGGAATATGCCAAGCATGCCTATGCCCATATACTTAAGATTGTTTACAAAATTAATCGGTTCGAAATACATAATCGTTCCTCCTTACTAAGCAAAGAAACCGAGCACCAACGCGCCGGCAATAACCGAAGCGATTTGTCCGGAAACGTTAACGCCGATAGAGTGCATCAACAGGAAGTTTTCGGGGTCTTCCTTTAAAGCCATTTTGTGAACTATTCTACCCGACATCGGAAACGCCGATATACCCGCCGCGCCTATCATCGGGTTTACGGGCGCCATTTTGAATATCTTTGCAAACACGTTATACAGCTTTGCAAACAACACTCCGCCTGCCGTATCCACCACGAACGCCACTAGTCCGAGCCCGAGAATTATAAGCGTTTGGTAGTTAAGGAACTGCGCAGCCGTCATATTAAACGCTATCGTTATTCCGAGGAATATCGTAATAAGATTGGCAAGCGACTTTTGAGCCGTTTCGGAAAGCGAGTCTAAAACGCCGCATTCGCGAATAAGGTTGCCGAACATCAAAAAGCCTATAAGAGCACCTGCGCCGGGAGCGAAAATACACGCGATGACCGAAATGATTATCGGGAACAGTATTTTGGTGGTTTTGGATACCGCATTGGGTTTGTACGGCATGCGAATTTTTCGCTCTTCTTTAGTGGTAAGCAGCTTTATTACAGGCGGTTGAATTATCGGCACCAACGCCATATACGAATATGCCGCAACGGTAATTGCTCCGACGTAGCCGGATCCCAACGTGTTTGCTACGACTATGGACGTCGGGCCGTCTGCCGCGCCTATTATCGCAATGGACGCAAAGTCCTTGGCTTCGGGGAAAAACATCGAAGCCATGCAAAGCGTAAAGAATATTCCGAACTGAGCAGCCGCACCGAAAAGCATAAGCTTAGGATTGGAAAGTAGCGGTCCGAAGTCGATCATTGCGCCTATTCCCACAAACAACAACAGCGGAAAAAGCTCGTTGGCTATGCCGGCGTTGTACAATGTTTGAAGCGGTTCGGTAATGCCGGCGTTGGGAAAGTTCATTAATATTGCGCCAAAACCTATGGGCAAAAGCAACGAAGGTTCCATGTTCTTCTTTATCGCAAGGAAAATAAGAACGCCGCCTATTATCCACATTATTATCATCTTCCAGTTGTCACCCTGAAAAAACGATACTACGCCGTCGAACAGAGATAAAAATTCTTCCATTAAATAAGTCTTCTCCTTTTGTTTTATAATAAAGGCGGTGGTAATAAAAAAGACTTCTTGCTCACACAAAAAGTCTTGTTAAAGCTTAAGCTTTCGGAAAACCGAGCGAATTGACTCGCCGTTCTGACGGCTTCCGAACGCACCGATACGGTGCGTAAACTACTCCCCTTTCATTACTTTGGTATTATAACCGTTTAAAATTAAATTGTCAACCAAAAAACACGCCTTTCTTCCGTTAAGAAAGGTGTGCCAAAGAAGCTTGATAGAATGCGTTTACAGGCTGTGGTAAGCTTGATTGCGTCAAGAGGGAGGAGTTTAACGGAGAGATTGCCACAGGACTACGTCCTTCGCAATGACATAAGGTTCGCTTCCGCGAGATTCTTCGCCTACGAAAATGGTCAAGTGATTTGGACACA
>CAZEXL010000032.1:0-6071 GCA_964516925.1 uncultured Lachnospiraceae bacterium
TGCAAGCTGTCGGCATAATCAAGCGTAAAAACTTCGCTTTTTCTGTCATCCTGAGTCGCAGACGAAGGATCTCGCGGAAGCGAAACGGTTGTTAGTACTGCAGTAACAGCAGAAAACGTTCCAACCCTATGTCATTGCGAGCATACATAGTATGCGCGGCAATCTCTCCGTTAAACTCTTACCTCTCGGCACAATCAAACGCACTACCGTTCAAATTACCCTCTGTCATTCTGAGGCGCAGGCGAAGAATCTCGCGGAAGCGTCCTTTCTTTAGGAAAAGAAAAATAGAAAAAGAAACTTAAACTAAACACTAAACTGAAAAAGAGCTGTAAATATAAAAAAGGATAGTAAGTAAAATTACCATCCTTTTTTGTCGTTTTTTACAATTGATTCTTGTGTATAGAGAAAAAGCGGTTGTTGGGGTTTTTCTGCTTATTTCAGATTGAATTAATTGCTTTTTATGATTAAATAATTTTGTATAAAGCAATCCGGATATACGAACGTTTCAGTACCTTTGGAAAATTCGACGACAACACGTTGATTGGTTTTGTCGAGTTTAACAATTTTACCTTCGCCGAATTTTTTATGTGTTACCGTTATGCAATTGCTTTCGGCAGGCATGTCGTCGGGTAGCTCGGTAGTGTGCTCGTTATCTGCTTGCGGTTGTCTTGTAAAATCGACGGAGTTTTCTAAGCACTCGTTTCTTTGTTGGTTAGGTCTAGGTTGGTCGGTGGCTTCGTCATTGTTACTAATATTCGTCGAAGCACAAAGTTTTCTTAAGTAGGTAATGTTCAAAATAAAGAACGAGCAAACGACTTTTAATAAGCAATAACTAATTGCGGCTGCAACTGCACCGATTACCCAAAAAAGGAGCATCGATCCACCGTTAAAAACAGGACTGCCATAGTAATCGTACGTTGGAATAGTGGCACCCATAACTATACCAAAAACAAAAAAGAAGCTAGCGATAACAATCGTTACTATCAGCGGTAGAATCGTAAATCCTTTAAACCATTTAGAGTTTTTGGAGATTGTTTCGTCAATATTATTCATAATATCCTCCCTACATAATATTAACAGTATATCGCACAAATCCCATAATGTCAAGGTGTTTTGCTTACTTTTCTTTCGAAAAGAAACGTAAGCAAAACAAACGTAAGCAAGACTTGAAGAACTTGAAAAAGAAAAACGAGAACTTGAAAAGAAAATAATTATTGCAAAATCTCAACAAAAAGCAATGCTTACAAAAGAAGGAACAAAATACGATGTATATGTCAAAATAAAAATAGCCCGAATACAAGGGGGCTATTTTAATTTAATCTATTTTTTATTTTTAATATCAAGCTTCTTTTGCCTACTTTTCTTCACGGAAGAAAAGTAGGTTACGCAAGAATGAAAAGCGTCGTTGCGGTAAAACATCAAAAAATCAATCCCGTTTTAAAATAGCTATATTATTATAACCATATTCAAATCAAAGAAAAATACAATCGGAGGAAAAAACAAAGCGTTTAAATATGTTATTAAAACATAACTAACGGCATTTTTAAAGCCTGCGCTAAGCAGGCTTGTTTTTTATCTACCTATATTGGTATTGTCGTTTTGGCGGTCGCGTAATTCCTTAATCGGGTGTGGCGAAGTCTCGAAGCGATAGTCTTCACCGAACTCACCTATATAGCTTGAAATTACGTTGTGGCTTGCCACGTAACTAGGTATTTTGTTTACCAGAGAGTTATATTTAAAGAATTCATAGTCGCTTGGCAGGTCAGCTACCTTTGCATATTCTTCTAGCACGGCGGTGTTTTTAATCGTTTTTGCCAAAATATCTCGCACGTACTCACGATTTCGCTTTGCGTGCTTATTAAAGGCAAGCAACTCCGGGAAAGTCCCTTCACCTACCACTTGTTGATATTCTTTACGCTCGTACTTTTTAAGCAGTGAAGCAGCTTTTTGTAAGTGTGCAAGCTCCTGCATAAAGTTTTGTTCAAATACGTTTCGTACGTTTTCGTCGGTTTCGTCCTGCATTAAGCTGTAATAAAGGTAACATTCGGTGTATTCGTGCATAAGCAAGCATTCCAGCCAGGTGCAGTTAGTGTCAAGCAACGAGCCGTACTGCGAAACGTGCTGTTCTTCTATCATTGCAATTTCGGTAAACAATTTGCGGCCAAGATCGGATGCATAAAAGCTTCCAAGATTCATATAGTAATTCATCGTTTGTTGCTCTGCGGCTGTTATTATCATTGTGTTGAGCTTTGTTGCTAGCGTTGCTGTCTTCGAATCGATATGGCGGCGTATATCGTCAAACGGGTGCCTGTGCTCGGATATTGTTGGTCTGCCGGGCATTATCTCGGTGTAGCCACCCACAAGCGTTTCGCCTTGTACGCCTTGCTCCATCTCCAACAGGTCCGAGAATCTATACAAATGGTCAAAGTCTTCTAGCAGCGCAAAATCAAGCGCAGCCTTTACGTATTTGTCGTTTTCCAGCATTGCAAGGTTTGCGGTTAGATCTACGGCGACTTGTTCGTAAGAAATCGTAACTTCCAAAAGGTTCTCGTCCTTCGGCTTAAGCGACGCAAGCTTTTTGTGCTGCTGTTGTTCGCTTCTGCGCACCGCGGCAAGTTCACGGCGCAAATCATTATTGTCGCAATGGCGCGAGAATTGATGTCCGAACCATACTGCTTCAAATTCTGTACCGCACGCCAAAATGATACGTACCTTAGTGTAGGGGTCTACAGCGCGTTTATCGTACGGTTTTTGGCTAATTTTACGCCAATTCTCGTAGCATCTTTCTAATTTTGGCGCGCTTTCATTAAACGGATTTATACTCATAAAAACCTCCAAGTTTCGTTTATTGTTATTTTATCCCTTATAAACAAAAAACATACCCGTTTTGGCATTATGAATTTATAACTTAACTCAGAATCACAATTTTTTGCCCGAGCCAAATCATCAAAAAAAGACCGATTGTTATTTAAACATACCTTTGTTTTAGCCAGCATTTAATGAAATTTGACTTGATACATTTGTCTACATAATTACACAATTGTACTATATAATTATACATATCGGTGGATAAGTCTGTGGACAACCGTGCGCAAAAGTGGATAATTTTTCTACGTTTCTTTTTTTGCGAAAAGCTCGGTTTTAAAAGATTTTTTGATGTTTCATGTGAAACATTTTTTGCAAAAAATAGAATAAAATTGCATAAAATACATCAAAAATGGTACAATTTCTGTAAAATGTTCCATGTGAAACATAAAAACAGCCTTTTCCAAGAGTGGTAAAGGCTGTTTTGTTATGAAGATTAGCTGTATATTAGGAATGTTTATTTAAGTTCAAGCGAGTCCAAAATGTCTGCGATTCTGTCAAGATCGTCGCGATTATAATAATCGATATATATGCGCCCCTTTTTGTCGTTGCCGAGCACCGAAACTTTTGTTGCAAAAGTTCTTTGCATTCTGGCAACAAGGTCTTTAAGTTCGATACTCTGTTCGTGCGCTACTTTTGCTTTCGGGTTGCGGTATGCTTTTACGAGTTCCTCGAATTTGCGTACGCTAAGTTTACCGTCTACGCCTTTAAGCGCAAGAGCGATTTGTGCGTCCGGGTCGTCTAAAGAAATTAGCACTTTAGCGTGTCCTGCAGATAGCCTGCCTGCGGATATAAGATCGATAACTTGTTTAGGAAGCGTAAGAAGGCCTAGCGTGTTTGTAACGAGCGTTCTACTTTTACCTATACGTTCGGCTACTTTTTCCTGCGTATAGTCGCATTCGTCCATAAGTTGCTTAATGGCGGTAGCTGTTTCGATAGGGTTAAGATCTTCGCGTTGTAGATTTTCTATCAAAGAAATTTCGCGTATTTGTTCCTTGGTATACTTGCGCACGATTGCCGGAATGGTGCGTAAGCCTGCGCGCTTAGCGGCTCTCCAACGGCGCTCGCCGGCTATTATCATATAACGCTGACCTTGCTCAACCAAGATAATAGGAGTGATTACGCCGTGCATACGAATGCTGTTAACGAGTTCGCCCATTGCGACTTCGTCAAAGTTTTTACGCGGCTGCTCTTCGTTGCGGTCGATTTTGTCTATTGCGATTTCTACGGCAGTATTGGGAGCGCTCGAATTTTCTTCTTCCTCGAAGTCCATGTCGCCTAAAAGCGCGCCAAGCCCTCTGCCTAATCCTTTTAAAGCCATATTTTCACCTCATTAGAATATTAAATTTGCGTCATTTCAAACGCATTAATTAATTTATACACGCATTATATCACAAATTTTTGATAATGTCAATAAAAATTAAGCACTAAATTAGGGTTATGATATAATAACTTATGCGCTTGTTTATTAACGGCGCACATTATAAAACTATATTTTTTGCGCCAAAAACGAATTTGCACCATAAAAATCTATCGGCGCATACGTGTTTTTTATTAATATGGCGATTAACAAAACGCTGATAAAAATAAAAATTTTAAAGCAATAAAAAACCGCATGCAAACGCAGGCGGTAAAAAGCAAATAATATTTAGGTTAATTAGATAAATTAATTCTGAACAGAATCGGAGGAACAATAATTATAAAAAAGCTCGTTAACTTTTTGCCGGTAGACTTCGGCAATTTCGTTGCGATTCATTCCGTTTGCGGACATTTCGTGGACGTAAAGCGGTTTACCTATACACAAAATGCGCTTTTTAATATGGTAGTAAGTTGGATAAACTGGCAGGTCAACACCGACGCGACGATAATACGCCTCGGCAAGCAGCACGAATCCGGGGAAAAACTCTTTAAGCACATCGTGATAGCCGTCGTTAGAATTTTCCGGAAAAACGAGAACGGAAACGTCTTGATTGATAGCCTCAACGCTTTTATTTATCGTGGGCAAAAGTTTTGCGTTGGTGAAGGTTGGCAGAATTTTGAGTCCGCGGTAAAAGTATATAGAAAACAACGATTCGAATGCGGCTTTAAGCGTGGCTCTAAACTTGCCGATGCCTTTTTTCTGCATATAAAAAACGTCGCGCAAATAGTGAAATCTAGACGAATAATTGCCTAGCATTTCGCCGGCTCCCCACATGCAGTGGAACAGCGGAAAATAAAGTTCTAAAAAAACCGGGCCAAGTTTGCCGCTGTGATTGGCAACGATAATCGACTTACTTTCTAGCTCGCCGGCAAGATTGACTATCCGTTTTGGCTTGCGCATAAAGATACGCAAAATTGCTTTCACGCATCTAAAAACGGGTTGTTTTTTGCTTTTAAACGCTTTGTTTTGTTTTTTCATACTAAACCCTTATAAAATATAAAACGAAAAATAACCCCTTAACTTTCTTACATCCACAGGTATTGTAGCATAAAATCGAAGAAAAAGCAATTTATATACAAGCAAAAATTATCCATTTGTATCGTTTAAGAAAAAAGATTAAAAATGCGCAAGCAGACGGCTAACGCATATTAACGAATTCCTTTTGGATTTAATCTACGAAAAGCTAAATTTATTGCGGCGCAAAAGAATTAAAAAAAACGAAATAAAGAAAACAATATAGGCGCAAACAAAAAGGTATGAAATAATAACGATATAATATGTAACGATTTTTGACTTTTTATAACGGCGCTTACCGTTCGTGTCGATAGAAAGGCAAGCCAACGCACATTTTTCACCAAAGAATGTTGTGCTAAAGGAGCTTGATAGTAATTTGGATTAAGTCAAAGCGTTTGATTGTACCGAAAGCGTGCAGTAGCATGGGGAGATTGCTACGCCTGCGGCTGCAATGGCATAAGGCTATTTGTGGTATTGTTTTGCAATGTTTTTTATCAATCACTATTACAAAACGTACTTGCAGTAAGGTTAATTATTCGTATAAACAAACTATTATAACATTCTTAACCATATGTCACCAACGAGGAGCGAAGCGACGCGGCAATCTCTCCGTTAAAATCCTACCTCTCGGCACAATCAAACTCACAACCGCATGCAAATCAAATTCTGTCAAGCTTCTTTTGCCTAGCTTTCTATCGGCAAGAAAAGCAGGTCGGTTGAATAAACGCACCGTTGCACACAAACTCATTCCTAACAAGCTTCTTTTGCCTAG
>CAZEXL010000033.1:0-4279 GCA_964516925.1 uncultured Lachnospiraceae bacterium
TACAACAATTTTACGCTTTATGCAAGTATAATTTACTTGGTTTGCAGGTTTTATTTTATTGAAAGGAAACCCATATCGAAGCATGACGGAAGCACGAACGACTTTTCTCCTGCAGAAAATTCGACTTTTATGTATTTTTGCGACTTATCGATATTTATAATTACGCCCTCACCAAACTTTTTGTGAATAACCGTTACACCGACTGCAATTTTTGAATAATCCGCTTCGACTTTTTCTTCAACGACTTCCTGTTTATGCGCAACAGCGCCAACCGAATTAGGTTTAGCGTTTAACGTCGGTTTAGAGCTTACCTTGGTCGCCACAACTTGTCCTACTTCTTTATCTTCACTTGTAATAGCCATGGTTACCTGCTGATTGAAAAATAGTTTTTGGTATTCTTCTCGACGAATTACTGTATCGAACCCTCCTATTTCCATTGATATGTTTTTTTCAATACCGGTATAAGAAAGCGATGAATCTTCATATCGCTTAAATTTAAAAATTGCATCGTTCATAAGACTGGCGTTAAACACGCCGATAGAACACAACAAATTAAAATCATTCACGTCCAAACCCGTAACTTTTTTAAAAAGTCCCGGTTCTAATTGTGTTATAACGTCCTTAAGCGAACGCTCACGGTAATCGGTAAGATACATAAAGACCGGCACTCGCGTAGCAAACTTTATAAGTTTTTCTTGAATTTGCTTGCGCATGGACTTGTATTCTTTTTCTTCGTCCGACAACTCTTTTTTCTCTTTGGAAGTAAGCGTTGCTTCGCCTTCTTTTTTCGCTTTTTTAACAGCTTCGGACTTGTTTATTATAGCCGTAATGTCTTGATTTAAAGAACGGAACCCTTCTATGTGCATAAGCGCGTTTAACGCGTCTTTATTGTTAAGCAATCTACTTAACGTGTCATTATCCACGTTAACCAAAAGCGCAGATTCCCAACGTTTGGCAAGCAATGTCGCGCTTGTGCCTGCCATAGCTATGTCTAAGACATCTTGCGCATTTATCTGCTTCATCGTGCTTCCGTCATATGCAAGCACGGGTAAAAAATGAATAAATTCCGCAACTTTTTTTTCGGGATTGGACTCGTCCACGTTTAGCCTACACGAATAATCGGAAATTTGCCTTAATGCGCGATCCAGCGCAAAATCAAACACATAACACTCTTGCTTCATGATTTGTTTAATGCCGTTATCGTCAACAATTTCCCATGGCGATTGCACACGAAACGCCGTTTGAAAATACGTTTCGGGCGATTTAAGGCTGCGAAGCATAAATACGCCCGTCCACGGTTTTACCGTTACACCCGTCGTAAGTTTTCCGCAAGAAAGAGTGATCGTCTTTGTTTTAAGCGGATTTGCCATAGAGGCTTGAACAGGCAAAAGCGCATTAAGTCCAACGCCTGCCTCGGTTCCGGCACATATATTAATTTTGTAATCGTGGTAGAATGTGTTTTGTTTTTGCTTCAAAAGATTTGCCATGGCATGACACGACGCCACATTAGGCAAAAACCAAAGCGTATGTGACAACACGCTTAAAAGCCTTACGTCCGAAAAAGGCATGGGCGGCCGTTTGTCCTGCCCGAGCTTTAAGTCATCCACTCCGCTTGGCAAATAGGAGCCTCGAATTAGATCAAGCCACTTTTGCACTTCGCTTTCGTAAACAAACCGTGCCTCTTTTCCCTTTCCTTTTGCGGAGAAAAACACGTTAAGATCGAATTCGTCATATTCTCCCTGCATCGCTATTTGACGAATAGATTCGGGTATGCGATAAGTAAGCATTACCATACGCGGTAACGCAAGATACGGATTGTTAGAACCTATCCATTTTTCCTTTGCGGATTGTTCGTCACTATACGTCCAATTGTATATTTGATCCTCTATAAATTCGCCGCTGTTAATCGCTCTAAACGGCGTGCCGGACAAAAACAGGTAATACGATGTGGTAATAGGCAAAAAAGTTTCATTATATGCATTATCCGCTTCCGTTTGCTTGTATTTTTCCAAATCGAAATCGGCGAATTCTTCTTCGTCCGAATTCTCAAACAACTTTTTTGCGTTTTCACGCCATGCCCCAAAGTGATACTCGTCAAAAACGACCAAATCCCAATTGGTAGTATGTATAAATTCGTTTTTTGCTTTTATTCCTCCGCTTTCGTTGGTGCCCAGCAAATCTTGAAAGGACCCGAAAACAACTATAGGTCGGCTTTTGTCCGCCATGCCAAATTGAACATCTATATTAATTTTATTGTCGTGTGCGTCTTTGTTGGAAACAAATTGCCAACCCTCAAAATCCACATGCATTAACAAATCTTCACGCCAAGCCGATTCTACTGCCGGCTTAAAGGTAAGCACCAAAACGCGCCTAAAGTTCATTTTTCGTGCAAGTTGGTAAGAAGCAAAAGTCTTACCGAATCGCATTTTTGCATTCCATAAAAATTTAGGCGCCTTGCTCGGTTCGTCCTTTTTCGTTTTGTCAAAATATTCTATTGTCTTTTGCACTGCTATTTGTTGTTCGGGTCGCATTTTGAACGTTAGCGTGCGGTTTTCTTCCGTTGCTATTCCGTCACGAACATAATTAATTGCAGCCACAACATCCTTTACTTCACACCTAAACCATTCGTTTCTATCTTCGCTTTCGTTAAGTCGAACAAACCCTTTGCGGCGTAAAACAGCATGAATATCGTAATCGGTAAAGCACGTACCGTCACAGCGCATTGCCGATTCTTTTAGCAATATCTTATACGCTACTCCGCTTGTGTGCAACTGCTCTTTAACGCGCGTTTCTACGTCGCGGTCGGTATACCCTACCTTTATATAGCCCTTATGCGAATTTACTCCGTCGAGTTCATAAGCGTAAATGGTCGGAGTAACCGCCGGGCGTTGAATAAAAAAATCTTGTGTCATTTTCGTTTACTCCATAGGATTATTTTACTTAAACAATGCTATAATAGAAACTATCAACGAACAAAAAGAAATAATAATCGGAATTGAAATTTGAATTAATCGTTTCTTTTTTTCCGATTTTTGCATTCGAATAAACTCTTCCTTGTTTTGAAAATAGTTGTTTGCTTTATGCGTCGGGTTGATTATATATTGCCATCCGCTTAACGTTGTAAAGTCTGTTTTTTCAAAAAAACCGTCAGCAATCAATGCGTCTATTTTTGTTTTATTACATGCTTCTTCAGTTACATCTGTTATTTTGTTATCAAGTATATTTTTAAGAAGGTCTTCCAAATTTTTATCTAATATTTCCATAATAACTACTCCATGGGTCTAATCATTGATTCGATAAAGTCGATTTCTTCTTGAGAAAGATTGTATTTTGCATATAATTCTTCATCAGTCCACGGTTTGGAAAAATCCTGCATAGGAACGAATTGATAAACTTTATTTGTGGCATCCTGCGTTATTTTTGCTAATCCCGTCATAAAATGAAAAAATTTTGTTTGCGTATACGATAAAACATTTTTGGCTGTTTCTTCATTTTCAAAAGGTCCAATTACAATATAAGTTTCAGTACATATAGAATTTGGTTCTCCTACAATAGGCTTTATCCAATCTTCTTTCATATCTCCAGAGCCAATAGCTTTGGGAATATATAATTTCCATTTGTCAACCCAATCAATATTTTGAGGTATTATAAAGTTGCGATTTAAGTAGCCTATTTTCTTATTAGCGTATATTTTTATAAGTCCTTGTTTTTCAATTTTTTCAAAATTTGTAGCCAATCCAAAAGGTTTTCTATGACTTACAATTTTACTGAAAGAAGAATTATTTGTTTGTTGTACTTTACGAATAATTGGTATAGCTTCACTATAACGTATAAAAATATCTGAATTATGTTCCAAAAGCAGACGTTCTGCTTCAGATACAAGCGCGCCCTTCTCGTGTCTGAAAATTTTACACAACCCTTTATATTCTCTATCCCAAAGGAAATAACACACTCCGCCTTTTATTTCAACACCACTAAAACAATCTGATGCATCCACGAAATCATGAATAATTCGCAAGTGATCATCAGTAAGCATGTCGCTTCTAAAACTGTCTAATCCCTTGCCGCCAGCGTACCAACGCGCAGGAATAATCATAGAAAGATAACGCGGATTTAGTTTTTTTGCTTGCTGTACAAACAAATGATATATAGGTTTTGCACTTGCTTGCGCGCCGCCGTCACTCATTTGATACGGGGGATTGCCTATAATAACGTCAAATTTCATATTAAATAATTTCTCCGGATGATCGGTGTGAATAAATTCGTAAGCGTGTGTTTC
>CAZEXL010000034.1:0-1973 GCA_964516925.1 uncultured Lachnospiraceae bacterium
AGCTAAAAGATGGACGTTGGTGTGCTTTTGAGATAAAACTTGGAGCAAATCAAATTGACAAAGCAGCAACAAATCTTATTGCGTTAAAAGATAAAATTGTGGGAAATGGCGGAAAAGCCCCTACTGTGATGTGTATAATTTGCGGTATGTCTAATGCTGCCTACCAAAGACCCGATGGCGTTTTTGTTGTTCCAATCACGGCATTAAAAAACTAAAACAGTGGAGTCGAATGCAAACCGTAAAAGTCAAGTTATGGTACCCGATTTTGTAATTTTATCAAAATCGGGTGCCATAACCGTGGATTTTGCTTCGCTCAAGGTGATATGTAAGGGTGAAGAAGTAAAATTTTCTAATCTTAAAGACCTCAACTTTCGCGGAGTGAAACTTTTACCGCGCGAAATATATGGTCGCAAATCTAAATTTCGAATTTCGGGGAATTTTCCCCAAAATTCGAAACGAGGTCATTTTTTACCATTGAAAACATATTTGGTGGCTGTTATACATCAAGGCTATTAGGAGTAAGTAAAAAGTCAAATAGTCCAATTGTTAAAACCCCGTTGTTATCACGATACGGCTTAATATCGTCGCGAACAACAATTATTTTTTTAAAAGAATCGCTTACTTTCAAGAGCGAACGTTCTTCTTGGGCTCTTTTTTCGGGAAGAGAGGCGTTAAATGCCGATTGTATATAGTACTTGTTGTCGCCTTTGTTTGCGATGAAGTCGATTTCCAACTTCTTTTTAATATATTTACCGTCTTCCTGCTTTTCTTTTGTTTCGACAAGACCAACGTCAACATTAAATCCGCGCATACGCAGTTCTATATAGATGATATTTTCCATGATATGCGTTTCTTCGGTTTGGCGGAAGTTAACGACGGCATTTCGGATGCCCAAATCGGTAAAATAGTGTTTTGCGGGTGAAGCGATATATTTTTTGCCTTTTACATCGTAACGCTTGGATTTTTCGATAATGAAGGCTTCTTCAAGGCACTTAAGATACTTCGAAATAGTTCTATCGGTAATGGATGAATCGGTCACGCTTTTAAAAGTGTTGGCAAGTTTAAGCGGATTGACCAACGAGCCGACCGACGAAGAAATAACCTCTAGCAAAATGCCGAGTTCGGTTTGATTGTGAATACCATTACGCTCTATTACGTCATTAATATATACATTGTTGAGCTGACCGGTGAGGTAGTTCATCTTTGCCTCGTCGCTTTTTTGGAGCAAAACAAGCGGTAAACCGCCAAAAGTGTAATAATCTTTCCAGGCTTTTTCTATTCTTCCATCGTAAGCCGAACAGAACTCCGAGAACGATAGCGGATACATTCTGATTTCGTCCCCGCGCCCGCGAAACTCGGTTACGATATCCGAAGATAAAAATTTTGAGTTGCTTCCGGTAATATAAATGTCCACATTGGAAAGTCGCAAAAAGCCATTGAGTATCGCAACAAAGTTAGGCACTTTTTGAATTTCGTCGAGGATTATATAGTGGATACTATCGTCTTTGATACGTGCTTTTACATAGTCGGTAAGCGCCATAGGCAAGAGAAGTGGCAAACTTTCTTCCGAATCGAGTGCAACTTTTATGATATGGTCATCGTCAATCCCCTTTTGGTTAAGATAATTGCAAAAGAGCACATTAAGCAGATAAGACTTGCCCGAACGTCGTATACCTGTAACGATTTTTATTAAACCGTTATTCTCTCTATCGATAAGTTTTTGTAGATAAAAATCTCTTTTAATTTCCATAAGCGAACCGCCATTTCGAATTTTGGGGAATGTTCCCTATTTTTCGTAATTTAATTATATAGTATATAAATAAAATAGTCAAGGGTGTTTTTTGCTTTTTAAATAGCCATTCCCTTTTACTTTCGCGAAGTGAAAACATCACTATGAGTCACAAAACATCATTGCCGTAGGCAACATCACTGCGCAAGCCCCGCTTGCGCCCCTGCAAGCAACATCGCGTGCC
>CAZEXL010000035.1:0-1600 GCA_964516925.1 uncultured Lachnospiraceae bacterium
CCCGTGTGGCTCGTTCCCGTTTCGGCGGTAATCGCTGAATTACAATATCCGCAAAAGAGTTTACCGCTTAAAACGTAAGGTTGCTCGTCGTAATTCTTTCTTTGTTTATGCTTGTGCGAATCCATAATTATATTACACTCCCTGAATAATTTTTCGTCCACGATAGGCGGAATTACGTTCGTATAAACGTTGCCGTTCGTTTTTATTACGCCCATATATTTTTCGTTGCGTATAATACGGGCAAGTTGGCTTACCGTAAATTTTTTGCCAGACTTGGTTTTTATGCCCGACGCGTTTAAACGATTTACTATTTCTTTTGCTTTTTCGCCGTTTCGGTATCTTGTAAAAATATCTTTAACTACTATCGATTCAAGCGGATTTATCGTCCATTTTTTATCAATAACGTCATAACCCAATAATCCGTGTCCGCCTATAAAATTGCCTTTTATAAGGCTTTCTTTAATACCGCGTTTTACCTTTTGAGAAAGCTCGGCGGAGTAATACTCTGCCATACTTTCAAGCATACCTTCCACGAGTATTCCACTTGCGTCGTCTGTAATGTTTTCTTTCGCAGATAAAACCCTCACGTCGTTCTTCTTTAACTTCGCTTTATAGTTCGCACTGTCGTAACGATTACGGGCAAAGCGGTCTAATTGATAAACCAAAACGTACTCGAAGTTCTTTTTCTTGCTATCTTCTATCATTTTAAGAAACTGCGGACGTTTATCCGACGTTCCCGTCAACGCTCTGTCTATGTATTCGCTAACGATAGTTATATCGCTACGCTTGGCAAAGTCGTAGCACTCTCTAAGTTGTCCTTCAATAGATTGCTCGGTTTGGCTATGCGAACTAAATCTTGCGTAAATTACCGCTTTCTTCATTGTTTGTTCTCCTTTCTAAAAACGTTTTTCGGCGTTAGATTATCATAAGAGCCGTTTTCTCTTACAAAATCTAACAATATATTTGCAAGCACGCTTGCGCTTTTAGATAAAGTTTTATCGTCTAATTCAAGCGGCGCTTCTTGCTTTTCGTGGGTTGATAAATCGATATCAACCCGATTTTTGTATTTTGTTTCTTGTCGTTTTAAATCTCCTTAATTTTTTACTTGTGCGGATACAATGTTCTCTTTCCCGATGGCAGAACACCAATAAACTACACTTCAAAAAGTGCGTTGCGTTTGTCAGTAAATCTTTGACCATAAGTCACAATTTTCCTCCTTAATTTTTAATAGCCGATTATGTAACGGATTCGGCTAAATCCAAATGTCCTGAATTTCAGGCATAATATCGTAATCGTCGCCTTCTTTACGGTTAAAGCGTTTAATTTGTTCTTTAGACGTATGCTTTAACCTTGATACGCTTTCGCCACGCTCGGCGCCGTACTTGCAAGATATTTCGTTATAAAATCTTTCTTGCAAATCGGAATACGACGTTAATCCGCCACGCTGTTTCCAAAATTCCGAGTGGCAAAGCAAGGGCTTAACGTCGCTATGTACTTTGCGATAAATAGGTTCGCCGTCGTAATTACGCAGTTGCAATCTGCTTCCGATTTTAGAAAATTCGTTACCGCAAACCTTTCGCCTCCAACTGTTCGTCAGCGG